>NZ_JANUDZ010000030.1:0-1012 GCF_024809935.1 Serratia sp. BIGb0163 | reverse complement strand
GGGATGCTAACCCAATGAGAGCGCCAGCCCATATTGTCCACCGCTTGCGGTATATCGACACCCGTGCGTGTACCTGCGGGGCTGCGCGTTTGCGCTTCCACATTGGTACTCGCGCGAGCTGCTCATAAAGCCGCCGCACCTTCTCGCGATGGTTGGCCTTCGCCCGTGGCGCGATATCCGTCACGCCATCAGACGTCAGCCAGGCACCCATCCAGTCAAACCCTTTTTCGGTTCGTCCGATTTGGGTCTTGTCCGGGTGTGCCTCAAACCCATACTCACCAAACCACTGCATCAGCCGTTTGGTGTGTTTACGCAGTTGCCAGCGTGTCTTGGCCAGGATGATGACGTCATCCATGTACCTGGCGTAGTGAATATTGGGCTGCTGGCTGAAGTGTTCATCCATGTCATAGAGATGCAGCGCCCCCATCAGCGGGCTGAGCGGGCAGCCGCGGCTGATGCCTTGCTCCGGCGTGTGGAACGTGCCGCCGTCTTCCACGGTGTAATGGATGTACTGGTGCACCAGGCCCCGCAGTGCCGGGCTGGTGACGTGCTGGTTTACCTGATTTATCAGGGTTTGTTTATTGATGTTTCGGTAATAGCCCCGAATATCGGTGCGGCACACCCATGTGTAGCCTCGGGCGTTGCTGTCGTCAGTTTTTTTTTCGTGTGCGTCGGTGTTGTCAGTCAGCAGATGATGCAGTGTCTCAATGGATTGCTTGCCGCCACCGTGGCCTGTGACGTGCTCGCAGGACGGGTGCAGCGGCAGTTGATGCTGCAGGCACAGGGCAACCCATTTCAGGACCAGCGCATCCTGTGCGCCCCAGACCGCTTTACGGCTTTCGTTTTGGCCCTGCAGTTGCAGCGGGGTCAGGCGGTAGTCACCGCGCAGGAGACGGTCAGTGAGCGCGGTGAGCCAGCCTTCACCGGTGTTCAGGTGCGCCCAGCGGATGTGCCAGACGTCGGCATTGTCCGGGGCCGCCGTGCGCTGTTCGCACAGCCACTGCCAGGCCTG
>NZ_JANUDZ010000028.1:0-1113 GCF_024809935.1 Serratia sp. BIGb0163 | reverse complement strand
CGCCGCGGTGACCGCCTGATGGTGACCAACCCGACACCGTATCACATCACCTTCGGTCAACTGACCGTGGCCGGCAAACAGGTGGATGCGGACAGTCGGCGCGTGATGGTGCCGCCGAAGGGGGAGCAGTCTTACCCTCTCCCGGCCGGCACGCCGTCGGGAGAAGTGACCTGGCAGGTGATTGATGAGTTCGGTCTGATGACCGACCTGAAACACCAGCCGCTGTCTTGAGGTGCACGTGAACAGGCAGATAACCAACACCGACGCGACAGACATGCACCACGTCAACACACGACACACAGAGCAGAGTGATAAAAAAATGAAGAGCATTCACGCCACAAAGTCCCGCGCCGGGCGCCGGGTACCGACAGCGACGCACCCCCTGACCGGACTGCCGGTGTGTTTTCGTGTTCGTCCGGCCCTGCTGTTGCTGTTGCTCTCCGGGAGCTGCGGCGTGGCGCAGGCGAAAGAGTATTTTAACCCGGCGTTCCTGGACGACGGCAGCGGCCAGACCATTGACCTGTCGGCGTATGAAACCGCCGGCGGCGTGGCGGAGGGCAGCTACCTGGTGGACATCTGGATGAACGACAGGCAGGCCAGCACCCGCCAGGTGCGCTTTAGCAAGGCGGCCAACGGTGACGTTATCCCGGAACTGACGCCGGCGATGCTCAAGGGGATGGGCGTGGCAATCGACCGTATTGAAACCCTGAAGGCGCTCCCGGCTGATAAACCCGTGGGTGACCTGAAAACGGTGATCCCCGGGGCGACCGTGACCTTCAGTATGGCGAAACTGCGTCTGGACCTGACCGTGCCACAGGTCGATATGCTGGAGCAGGCGGACGGCACGGTGGATCCGTCCCTGTGGGACGAGGGGGTGCCGGCGGCCATGTTCAGCTACATGATGAGCGGCTCGCAAACCAAGATGGATGGGCAGTATGGTTCGGATGACTCCACGTCCAGCAGCCTGTTCGGCACCCTGAACGGCGGGCTGAACATGGGCGCCTGGCGCCTGCGCTCCACCATGACGGCCAGCCAGTACAAAAACAGCGGTAATGGCAACGACACCACGACCAGCACCACGGATTTCAGCAACACCTACGTGCAGCGTGATAT
>NZ_JANUDZ010000027.1:0-1144 GCF_024809935.1 Serratia sp. BIGb0163 | reverse complement strand
ACCGGATTTACCAGGTCACTCCCCCTACACGCTTAAACCGGGACAACCGTCGCCCGGCTAGCCTAGCCTTCTCCGTCCCCCCTTCGCAGTAACACCGAGTACAGGAATATTAACCTGTTTCCCATCGACTACGCCTTTCGGCCTCGCCTTAGGGGTCGACTCACCCTGCCCCGATTAACGTTGGACAGGAACCCTTGGTCTTCCGGCGAGCGGGTTTTTCACCCGCTTTATCGTTACTTATGTCAGCATTCGCACTTCTGATACCTCCAGCAACCCTCACAGGCCACCTTCAACGGCTTACAGAACGCTCCCCTACCCAACAACGCCTAAGCGTCGCTGCCGCAGCTTCGGTGCATGGTTTAGCCCCGTTACATCTTCCGCGCAGGCCGACTCGACCAGTGAGCTATTACGCTTTCTTTAAATGATGGCTGCTTCTAAGCCAACATCCTGGCTGTCTATGCCTTCCCACATCGTTTCCCACTTAACCATGACTTTGGGACCTTAGCTGGCGGTCTGGGTTGTTTCCCTCTTCACGACGGACGTTAGCACCCGCCGTGTGTCTCCCGTGATAACATTCTTCGGTATTCGGAGTTTGCATCGGTTTGGTAAGCCGGGATGGCCCCCTAGCCGAAACAGTGCTCTACCCCCGAAGATGAGTTCACGAGGCGCTACCTAAATAGCTTTCGGGGAGAACCAGCTATCTCCCGGTTTGATTGGCCTTTCACCCCCAGCCACAAGTCATCCGCTAATTTTTCAACATTAGTCGGTTCGGTCCTCCAGTTAGTGTTACCCAACCTTCAACCTGCCCATGGCTAGATCACCGGGTTTCGGGTCTATACCTTGCAACTATTCGCCCAGTTAAGACTCGGTTTCCCTACGGCTCCCCTATACGGTTAACCTTGCTACAAAATATAAGTCGCTGACCCATTATACAAAAGGTACGCAGTCACCCAACTAGTAGGCTCCCACTGCTTGTACGTACACGGTTTCAGGTTCTATTTCACTCCCCTCGCCGGGGTTCTTTTCGCCTTTCCCTCACGGTACTGGTTCACTATCGGTCAGTCAGGAGTATTTAGCCTTGGAGGATGGTCCCCCCATATTCAGACAGGATGTCACGTGTCCCGCCCTACTCATCGAACTCACA
>NZ_JANUDZ010000026.1:0-1250 GCF_024809935.1 Serratia sp. BIGb0163 | reverse complement strand
GAGGTCCCTGCCACAATGCGTCGGTAGTCCCACGTCCTCAGCTCCGGGCGGAACACCAGACCGTGAACGGCGTTCCCCGCACGCTGCACGCGCGCCGACGGCACTGTCAGGCTTACCGTGTTATACCGTGGCGTCAGCGGGTGCTGCCCTGACTGACCATTCTCCGACCAGTTCAGGCGCATCCCCCATGCCAGTGCACGGTGCGGATCCCCCCAGTTACGGCCTTTAGAGCCTCTGGCTGCCGGCCCGTCCACCTTCACACGCAGACTTCTGCCGGCACATAACTGCTCAGGAAAATACATCATCAGCGCATTGTCCCCCGTGAGTCTCACCCTGTTACTGGTGAAGTCGGCCCGGGAAAAATGCCCCAGATTGACCTCATGCACGGAGCGGGATGTGTCCCCGCCATCGTTACTGAGTCGCATATCACAGGTCGACTTACTGACCGAAACGGAAAGCGTCATGGTCAGCGCATCTGATGCCTGGGCAGCAGTTGCCACCAGGGCCATAAAAATGGGTGCACAGAGGCGGTAACGCACAAAATTCATCTTTATCCCTTTCCGATGGTGCCGGCTCACAGCGCCGCAGTCAGGGAGGGGGTCTCTCCCTCCCTGTTGCACGACTTTGTTCAATCAGTTCATAGCGACGTTGAAGGTCACCGGTGTGACAAGGCTGACCGTCTGCTGACTACTGCCCCATGAACCCACCTGAGGTTTGATTTCCACATTGAATTTAATATCACTCAGCATATCTGCCGTTGCCGGGGCAGTAGCCTCATAAAGCGCGAGCGTGTTTTTAGCCGGTGTTATAAACCCAGTAGCCGGGGGAGGAGTGGCGCCGTTATTAGTCTTGCCGCCGTTGTCATCGACGCTGTTATCTGTCAGCGTGTAGCCCAGCGCAAAACCAAAGCCCTGGTCTGTACTGCTGTCACCATACAGGTCATCCGCCGCCCCTGTTGCCCCGCTACCGATCGCCGTCAGCCCCATCGTTCCACTGGCTGCCAATTCAGCCCCCTTGCACCCTGACACCTCCAGCATAACCGACGGCAACTTGGACGGAAGAAGGTTGTATTGAGTGGTCCCGACAGTTTTATCATCCCCGGTCCCGAACTCGCTCTTCGTGATAGTGCCGAACGCCACGTTTACCGCCGTGCCCGGCGTGTTGCCTGCAGACACGTTACATGACGTCGGCTTTACAACCGCACGGAAGTCCACCGTGGAGGACTTGGTACCCGCCATGGCACCCTGTGA
>NZ_JANUDZ010000025.1:0-1298 GCF_024809935.1 Serratia sp. BIGb0163 | reverse complement strand
AATGCCGCAGAATCCGGTTTTGGTGGGCCACCCAGCAGGGCCAGCCGCAGTGGCAGGCTCTCCGGGGTCAGATACCCCTTCGCCAGCTGGAAATGCGGGTCGGTGACGGTGGGCAGGCGCGTGTCGGCGCACGCCAGGCCGGCCCCAAACAGGCTCGGCAACAGGGCGGCCAGACAGCAACGACGGGTAAGGTGTTTCATGGTCTTATCCTCATTTAGCATGTAGCGGTCGCGCGCGGCGACCGGTCAGTCATGACAGGGGGCCGGACATCCAGCACAAAGCCGTCACCCCGGCGGGTTTGCAACATGGCCCTGGCCTCGGGGTAGGCCGAGAACCGGCGGCGCAGTCGCCAGTAAATCACGGTCAGTGAGCGACATCGGCCCTCGTTCACCAGTGCGTCCGGCCCCACCCGGGAGAGAATGTCGGCCCGACTCAACACCTGGCCGCGATGACGCACCAGCACTTCCAGTACCTGAAACTCATACCGGGTGACCGGGACCGGCTGCCCCTCCACGCTCACCCGCTGCGCCTGCGGCTCCAGACAAAACGGCGGGCACTCCAGGCGGGGGCCGCAAAACCCCTGATACCGGCGCACCAGGGCTTCCACCCGGGCAACCAGTACCCGCACATCCGCCGCCTCGCGGTGGCAACCGTCCGCCCCGGCCCGCAGCAGCGCCAGGGTGTCAGGCAGGCCGCCGTCGGCCAGCACCATCATCACCGGCACCCCGGGACACCGCGCTCGCCACTGGTTCAGCACCGCCACCGCACGTGGACGCTGTACCGTCCTCAGGTCAAGCAACAGCGCATCCGGGCGACGCTCGGCCAGCCACCGCTGCAGCCCGGCCTGCGACGCCAATGGCCCGCAGGGCGTCTCCGACACGTTCCCTCGCCCGGCGCACACCACCGCAAAGTGGTGTGCCAGCACCGGGCTGTCCGTCATCAGCAAAAAGCGCATGGCCATGGGGGTCGTTACGCCGTCAGAAGCGGTACAGGGCATTCAGGAACGCCCCGGCCCCGACGGTGTCATCCGTCAGCGGGCTGTGGCGGGCGCCGGCGGTCAGGGCATACAGCTTGAATCCCCCCTGCAGAGCCACGTGAGGCTGCACCTGCACGGTCAGCGCCGTTCTGAGCGTCACATCCCGCATACCGCCGCCGGCATGGTATTCACGAAAATCGGTGCGTGCCGCCTGCTCGCCCGTCACCCCAAAGCGCGCCATCATGTCGTGGCTGTCGCTCCAGGTGCCGTACAGGGCAGAATCCAGCGTCATGTTGGCGGCCAGTGGCAGTGAGTTGGCCGC
>NZ_JANUDZ010000024.1:0-1400 GCF_024809935.1 Serratia sp. BIGb0163 | reverse complement strand
GCAGCCCACGATAAACCGGTCTCTCACATTCATTTTTACCCTCATTTCCATCCTCATTCTTATGCTGTCTTTGTCACGCCATCATGACCGGCGATGCGTGCGCTGGTTTACCCCTGCGGCGGGCGGCTTACTGATATGCCATGGTAAATGTCAGCGTCGCCTTGACTGCTCCCGCCCGCGCCGTTGCCTTATCCGTATCGGTGTCAGGCTTGCCACTTGCCACCCCCACCCACACGTCCGCGGTCGCCCCCTCACCACTTTGCCCCATCACAACCTTACTGGCACTGGCAGGGGTGAAATTAATGGTATCCAGGTTGCTGTAGAAGTCCGTCGGCCATATCTTGGGCGAACTCGTCTTCGCAATGCCGATGAAAAATTCCTTCGCATCGCCACCGGCCGCCCCTATGTCACGAAAGGTGTTGTTACCCGGCTTCTTAATCTCTCCCGCCAGCGGTTTAGGTCCGCTCACCGTCACGGCAGGCGTTTTCTGCGCATCCCCCACGCCGCAATTACTCAGCGTCAGCGTGATTTTCGTCAACGCGGGCTGGATATAAGCCGGGGTCCCCCAGATATCCGATGCTTTGGTGGGCGTGAGGGTATAATCTCCTTTGGGCTGATCGACATCCACTGTGCACGCGCTCTGCTCAATGATGGCGTTCATCTTTAGTATCGGTGTGGCCAATCCCACGCCAGGCAGTAGCGCGAGGCATAACACCGGACAGAGGCCATACCGGCACATCATGCGACGTACTGCACCCTGTGACCCTGAATGCCCGGTCGAGGCCTGTTTTCTAAACAACATCGTCATTCTCCCGCCACGATTCAGTAGTACACAAAGTTGAATGTCACGCTGGCAGACAGGGCACCCGCCCGCATCTTTGGCCGATCTCCAATTGCACACGTCCCCCCGCAGGTCACCATCGCACTCAGATCAATGGTTGTGTCTTTGTTCACCACCGAGCCAGCCCCCGTTCCCACGGGTATGTATTTTTGGCCAGTCACAGAGGACGTTATCTCCGCCACCACGTTGCCGGGTCCCGAGGAGGAACTGTCTTTGAAGATGGCAAACCCGATACCCTTTGCCGTGGAGGTCGAGTCGACAAACAGAAAGGCCTTGTTATTGGCATTTTGTGTCCCCGTATCCGTGGTACCGGACAGCGTGATACCGGGCTGGGTATTCAAGTCCGGCGTTCCCGAACACTTGCTCAGCTTCACCTTGAACACTTTTCTCGCCCCGGTAGCGACCAACGGGTCCCAGTTTTTCGTCGTTAGGCCACTGGTGCTGATGTGGCCAAAATCAAGCACCCCGTCGAGCCCGTCGCTGCCAACGCTCACCTCACAGGTCCCCTGCAGCACGGTGTAGTTGAACTTCAGCTCAACGGATTCCCCCGCTGCGCGGA
>NZ_JANUDZ010000023.1:0-1423 GCF_024809935.1 Serratia sp. BIGb0163 | reverse complement strand
GGTGCGCGTCCCTAAATCGACTTTCCCGCGCACCCCGGCGAGGGCGTCCACCCAGGTCGCCCGGTCAGAGCCTGACACGCCGTCGGCATCACCGTCGTGCAGACTCAGGTGGGTGCTGCTGTACCAGAGTCGGGCTCCGCCGACCGCGTCCACGCGGGACGACGCC
Organism: Serratia sp. BIGb0163; assembly: GCF_024809935.1. Classification (NCBI taxonomy): domain Bacteria; kingdom Pseudomonadati; phylum Pseudomonadota; class Gammaproteobacteria; order Enterobacterales; family Yersiniaceae; genus Serratia; species Serratia sp. BIGb0163. Next base: position 1,257 of record NZ_JANUDZ010000023.1, on the reverse strand, counting down.
GTGGACCACAGGCTGTACCCGCCCCCCACAAAACCGGAGACCGTTCGGTCGTCCAGCGTCAGTTGTCCGGCGGGGGCGCCGTCGGGCAGACGGGAATGCGTCGTGGTGTCGATGAACATCACATCAACCAGGACGCTCCAGGGCCCCCGACGAAACTCCCCCATCGCCATCATCGCCACATCCAGGTCGTGCGCGATGTCGCTGAAGTTCGATTTCACAAACGCCGTCCCCGTACTGCGGTGTCCCACATCCCCCCGCAACCCGGCCGCCCACAGGTAGGGGCCCCCGGTAAAGTGCCACTCATCCGCCGCCGACAGCGCGAGGGGCGGCGACACCGGCAATGGCGCATCCGGCCAGGCGGTCACCGGCAGAACCCGGTCCGCAGGCGCAGGGGGCGGCGAGATGTCAGCCGTGCCCGGTGCGGCCAGGGCGTACAGCGGGGCACAGGTCAGCGCCAGGGCAGCCAGGACACTCGCCCTGTGGCAGGAAGGCGGTGCGCGCAACGCGTTACATTGAGGCATAACGTTCCCTCTCTCAGTGCTGTGACAGAGACAGCGCGGCCTGTTCGGCCGGGCAGTCCTGCGTCGGTGCCTGCCCGGCGGAGAGGGCCGCAGCCACTTCCACCTTCGCCGCAGCCAGGTCCGCCACGAAGGCCGGGTTATCGTGCAGGGCGGCGACCGTGGCCGCCCCCATGATGCGGCCCGCATCCACGTCGCTCTGCCAATGGGCGTCACAGATAACCCGGCTCTGCCCAAAGGCCAGCCCACGCGCCAGGACTTCGGTCGCCCGCGCCGGGAGCACCTCGGCCAGGGTCAGTCCCCAGGCCCAGCCCGCAGCCGAATGGCCGGAGGGCCAGGAGCCGTCCGTGCGCAGCACCGGCTCCATGTCTTTACGGCAGGTTCCTTCGTCATGCACCACAAACGGTCGGGTACGGTTATAGGCATTCTTGCCGACATAGGTTGAACCGCCCGCATCCGTCAACACGCGCTGCATCAGGGTGTACAGGTGCGGCGTGGTTTTTACGCTGATGTCCGTGCCCAGCGCGCAGGAGAACGCACTGGCCGGGGCCGGGAAGGTCAACTCCGCGTCCGTGGCCGCCAGTTTTTCACGGGCGGTCCCGCGTAACGCCAGTGCCGCCCGCCGGGCTTCTTCATCACGGGCGAATGCCGCAGAATCCGGTTTTGGTGGGCCACCCAGCAGGGCCAGCCGCAGTGGCAGGCTCTCCGGGGTCAGATACCCCTTCGCCAGCTGGAAATG
>NZ_JANUDZ010000022.1:0-1447 GCF_024809935.1 Serratia sp. BIGb0163 | reverse complement strand
TGGACTGACCCCATAAAGTTGGACGGTTCATATTAAGCGGCTTTCAGGGCCTGGGTTCGGTATTCTACCGGACTCAGGCCTTTTAATTTCAGGCTTATCCGTTCGTTGTTGTAATAATGGATATAGTCCTCTATCGCTTCCCTTAGTTCTTTGACACTGCTGAACTGCCTCAGATAAAAACACTCCGATTTCAGCGTACCGAAGAAGTTCTCCATCACCGCATTATCCAGGCAGTTTCCTTTACGCGACATACTTTGCGTCAGGCGCTGTGCCTTTAACCTGGCCTGATAACCTGCCATTCGATACTGCCAGCCCTGATCCGAGTGCAACAGCGGGGTCTCTTCTGGACTGAGCTTCGAGAACGCATCGTGCAGCATCGTATTAACCATCTCCATCACCGGCCTTTCCGACAAGCTGTAGGAGATAATCTCTCGGTTAAACAGATCGAGAACCGGCGACAGGTAAAGCTTTTTACCCTGCACCGAGAACTCTGTCACATCCGTAACCCACTTTTCGTTGGCTTTTGAGGCACCGAAGTTCCGGCTCAGGATGTTAGGCGCGGCCATGCCCGTTTCTCCTTTCCAGGCGCGATATTTCTTCACCCTTATCAGAGACCGGAGCGACAGCTCTGCCATCAGTCGCTGTACTGCTTTATGGTTCACCAGCAACCCCTGCTTTCTCAGGGAGAGCGTGACCCTGCGATAACCATAACGCCCTTTGTGATAGTGATAAATCTCTCTGATTTTGTCTTTCAGCCCGGCATGCCGGTCCACTTGCTTCAGCGCATTCATATTGTGGTACCACGTACTGCGGGACATACCCGCTGCACGCAGAAGGTCACTGAGTGCATGCTCCCGCCTTAGCTCACTGATTACTCTGGCTTTCTGCCGTTTCTCTCGTCTTGAACCAAGGCTTTCAGCTTTTTTAGATAGGCATTCTCTGCACGCAGGTAACGGAGTTCAGCCCGCAGTTCTTCGGGCGATAACTTTTCCAGCGCTGCATCGGTAAGTGGAGATTTTTTTTGGGGGGATGTCATGTCCATGCTCCGACCTGGTTTTATGCTCAGAAGTCCTTTCTCACCAGTGTCTTTGTAGACATTAACCCAGTGCCGGACAACGGTTTCATTTGAGATATTAAACCGTGCAGCAGCTTCACGCATCGAAAGTTTTTCACTGAGAGTTGTCCGGGCGACAACCAGCCGGAACTCAGGAGAATGGCGGTCATTTTTCCAGGTAATGCCATCAATACCGTGGAGTTGCCAGGCTCTTACCCAGCGACGAACTGACGTTCTTTCGACACCAAAACGTGCTGCGGTCCGTTGTGCTCCATCTTTGCCGGAGAGGTAGTGGCTGACCACTGCCAGTCTGGTTTCGAGGGAGTATTTTGGTTTTGCCATAAAAAACTGCACCTTATTCAGTTGGGTGTCCAACTTTTGGGGTGCAGTTCA
>NZ_JANUDZ010000021.1:0-1462 GCF_024809935.1 Serratia sp. BIGb0163 | reverse complement strand
ACCACCAGAACCAATCTCGGAACGCGCTGAAAATCTCTCAAATCAAAACACTTTTGGTGTTGTAAGGTTAAGTCTCACGGATCATTAGTACTGGTTAGCTCAATGCATCGCTGCACTTACACACCCAGCCTATCAACGTCTTAGTCTTAAACGTTCCTTCAGGGGAATCAAGTTCCCAGGGAAGACTCATCTCGAGGCAAGTTTCGCGCTTAGATGCTTTCAGCGCTTATCTTTTCCGCACTTAGCTACCGGGCAATGCCATTGGCATGACAACCCGAACACCAGTGGTGCGTTCACTCCGGTCCTCTCGTACTAGGAGCAACCCCTCTCAATCTTCCAACGCCCACGGCAGATAGGGACCGAACTGTCTCACGACGTTCTAAACCCAGCTCGCGTACCACTTTAAATGGCGAACAGCCATACCCTTGGGACCTACTTCAGCCCCAGGATGTGATGAGCCGACATCGAGGTGCCAAACACCGCCGTCGATATGAACTCTTGGGCGGTATCAGCCTGTTATCCCCGGAGTACCTTTTATCCGTTGAGCGATGGCCCTTCCATTCAGAACCACCGGATCACTAAGACCTACTTTCGTACCTGCTCGAGCCGTCACTCTCGCAGTCAAGCTAGCTTATGCCTTTGCACTAACCTCACGATGTCCGACCGTGATTAGCTAACCTTCGTGCTCCTCCGTTACTCTTTGGGAGGAGACCGCCCCAGTCAAACTACCCACCAGACACTGTCCTCACCCCGGATTACGGGGCCGAGTTAGAACATCAAACATTAAAGGGTGGTATTTCAAGGTTGGCTCCACGCAGACTGGCGTCCACGCTTCAAAGCCTCCCACCTATCCTACACATCAAGGCTCAATGTTCAGTGTCAAGCTATAGTAAAGGTTCACGGGGTCTTTCCGTCTTGCCGCGGGTACACTGCATCTTCACAGCGAGTTCAATTTCACTGAGTCTCGGGTGGAGACAGCCTGGCCATCATTACGCCATTCGTGCAGGTCGGAACTTACCCGACAAGGAATTTCGCTACCTTAGGACCGTTATAGTTACGGCCGCCGTTTACTGGGGCTTCGATCAAGAGCTTCGCCTTGCGGCTGACCCCATCAATTAACCTTCCAGCACCGGGCAGGCGTCACACCGTATACGTCCACTTTCGTGTTTGCACAGTGCTGTGTTTTTATTAAACAGTTGCAGCCAGCTGGTATCTGCGACTGGCTTCGGCTCCGAGAGCAAGTCTCTTCACCTACGCGCCAGCGTGCCTTCTCCCGAAGTTACGGCACCATTTTGCCTAGTTCCTTCACCCGAGTTCTCTCAAGCGCCTTGGTATTCTCTACCTGACCACCTGTGTCGGTTTGGGGTACGATTCTGTGTTACCTGATGCTTAGAGGCTTTTCCTGGAAGCTTGGCATCAACTACTTCTGCACCGTAGTGCATCGTCATCACGCCTCAGGGTT
>NZ_JANUDZ010000020.1:0-1616 GCF_024809935.1 Serratia sp. BIGb0163 | reverse complement strand
ACCATGACGGCCAGCCAGTACAAAAACAGCGGTAATGGCAACGACACCACGACCAGCACCACGGATTTCAGCAACACCTACGTGCAGCGTGATATTCAGCGTCTGCGCGCGTCCTTGCGCGCGGGTGAAAGCTCCACAGGCGGGACGGTGTTTGATTCGGTGCCGTTTCGCGGGGTGCAGCTGACCTCGGACGACAGCATGGAGCCGAACTCCAAACGCGGCTTTGCACCGGTGGTGACCGGGATTGCCTCCTCGACGGCGCGCGTGAGCGTGCGTCAGAACGGCAGCCTGATTTACGAGACCACGGTGCCGCCGGGGCCGTTTCGCCTGACCGACTTGTATAACGCCGGCAGCGGTGAGCTGGAGGTGACGGTCACCGAGGCCGACGGCACCAAGCATGTCTCAACCCAGAATATCAGCACCCTGAGCGTCATGAAGCGCCCGGGGGCGGTGGAGTATGAGGTGACCGCCGGGCGTTACTCCGGCAACAACGGCGTGTACACCGGCAGCCGTGACCCGTTGTTTGCGCTGGCGACCGCCACTGTCGGCCTGCCGATGAACATGACCGTCTATGGCGGCGTGCTGGGGGCGCAGAACTACCAGTCCCTGGCGGTCGGCCTTGCGGTGTCGCTGGGCATCATCGGTGCCGTCTCGCTGGACAGTACGCTGGCGCACGCCCGTGTCGAGGGGCACGGTGAGCCTGATGAGACGAAGAATGGGGCGGCGTTCCGCGCCCAGTTTGCCAAGACGGTGGATGAAACCGGCACCTCGCTGAATGTCGCGGCCTGGCGTTACGCGACCCGTGACTTTCTGAGCTTCCAGGACGCGGTCACCAGCGGGTATGGCTTGCAGGATGGCCAGGCACCCTGGCTGAACGAGCGCCGCCGCAGCTCCTGGCAGACCAACCTTAGCCAGTCCCTGGGCGGGATGGGGTCGGTATTCCTGCGTGCCTCGCGTGATGACTACTGGAACTCCACCCGGGTGGTGAACACCGTCGGGGCCGGGTTCAGCAGCAGCATCAAGGGGGTGAGTTATTCCCTGAGCTACGACGAAGACCACACCCGTGCCAGCGACGATTCCTGGCCGGTGAACCGCCAGGCCTCGCTGAACGTGTCGGTGCCGTTCAGCCTGTTTAACCCGTCATGGGAGGGGGTGCGCAACATGAACGCCAACTACAGCGTGTCCAACGACAACCACGGCCGCACCTCGCAGCAGGCCGGTATCAGCGGCTCCTTTATTGACAACAAGCTCTCCTGGAGTGCCAGTCAGGGGCATGATAATCAGGGCGGCGGTACCAACGGTAACCTGTCACTGGGCTGGAGTGGTGGACGCGGCAGCGTGAGCGGCGGCTACGGCTACGGCCCGAACACCAAAACCATTAACGGCTCGGCCAGCGGCGGCGTGGTGGTCCATCAGCACGGCGTGACGCTGACCAGCATGCTGGGCGATGCCATGGCGCTGGTTGAGGCCCCGGGCGCGGCGGGCGTGAAGGTGGGCAACACCACCACCGACAGCCGCGGCTACGCGGTGGTGCCGTACCTGCAGACCTACCAGCGTAACCAGGTCATGCCGGACACCACCACGCTGCCGGATGGCGTGGAGCTCCAGGACACCAG
>NZ_JANUDZ010000019.1:0-1911 GCF_024809935.1 Serratia sp. BIGb0163 | reverse complement strand
GTCCAACACCACCCCCTGGCAACCTGACAGTTGGATACGGACGGGCCATAATCCGTAAACACCCCCGCCCTGCACGGTGCTTACCGACTGGTCTTCAATCACTGCCCGGTATTCCGACTGGGGTATTTGCTTGTCATCCAGCACTTGGACATCACAACTGCTTTCCAGGACCAGACCGCTCACCTTCGCCTGGTTCCCGTTCCCGACCGCATATCCTGTGCTCATCCCGCTCGCGCTGATGAGCAGGAACACAGAAAGCGTCAGAGCAGGTCCGCTGAGCACATGGCGATAGCGAACGCCGGTGCATCGCGTTATCTTGTTCCACATAATCAGCCTCAGTGGTAATTAACGTTAAATTCAATGGTTGCCGTTACGTGTCGTGGCGTAGCATCGACACCGCCCCCCATCTTGGGTGTCACAAACCCCAAAAAGTAGTTCAGGCGCGTCGACAACGGGTCAGCCTCCTGCAACACGGTCGTCTGCGTCGGTATACCGGGTACAACAGTACCCGCGGCGGTGTAATAACCCTGCAGTGTTCCCGCCCAATAATTCGGCGTGGCGTTACCGTTTTCCTTCAGCATGAACCCCACATCCTCCGCAGAATTATCATTAAACACATTCGCGCCGGTGGTGAGGGTCTTCCCGCTGACCGTGACATCAAACGTGCCGCCGACCTGCGTTCCGTTACAGTTTTCCACTATCATCTGAAAGGGCATGATTGACGCGGTCTGTTGTGTATCGAACTCACTGGCCAGAACACCTCGCATCTGTAGCTTGTCATCCCGGGTGTCCAGTACGATATTACAGCTGCCCGCTGTCAGATTACCCAGTGCATGCACGGTCACACTGGCGTCGGCATGCCCGGCCACCGTCAACAGCGCCAGCAAAAAAGCCACGCTGCAGCCACTATGCCGCATCCCCCCGGGTGGTGTTCGTTTCATCAGCATATTGCGCCCCTTGTCTCTTTACTGGATGACATTCGTGCCTTTCTCACTCCCGCCAAGGTCGTTCACCGCCGTCCAGTGGAGCGTCTTTTTCACCGTACTGGCCGCGCCATACACCTGACTGCCAAAGGGCGGTACCATGGTCGGGTGCTGTGCATCAAAGGTGACCGGCTTGCCATCCACGTCCAAACGTGAAAACGTCAGATGAAACGCGGTGGGGTTACTGACCTTGATGCCCCCCGGCACCCGTGACACCGTCAATGCCTTCCAGGGCTCTGCCGCGACATTGTCAAGGCTGTGCGGCCGGTAGAACACCTTGACCTGCAGGCCGGTGCCGATGACCATCCCCGCCGCTACCCTGTCCGTCCCCGGACTCAGGGGCGTCGAGGAAGGGATACCCGCGACTGACAGGTAAAACACGCTCTCTCTGTCCTGTGCAAGACCCGGTGCGGGCAGCGACTGCAGGCGTACCGTTCCGCGCCCCCCCTTCTCCAGACGAAACAGCGGGGGCGAAATCATCACATTTTTTACCGGCACATCCGATGACAGACTGGCGGTCACCCGTGAACGGATAAGCAGCACCCCCTCATTCTTTCCGCTGATAACCCCCACGGAAACGGGCTTCCCTTCAGGAAGGACCACCCGGGTGCCCGATAACATAAATGCCTGGGCCGGTGACACCGTCATGAACAGCGTCGCGAGGGCCAGTGGCAGGCTGCACAGGGCACGCCAACCTGTTGTTACTACTGTGTTCTTTGTCATACCTGTTTTTTTTACCCGTCTCGTTGACCGCGCAAGCGCGGCTTCATGGCCGCGTTAGCATTGCGGTCTGTCAGTCGTAAATCACGGAGAAGACCAGGGGCATGGACAGGGAGGTCCCTGCCACAATGCGTCGGTAGTCCCACGTCCTCAGCTCCGGGCGGAACACCAGACCGTGAACGGCGTTCCCCGCACGCTGCACGCGCGC
>NZ_JANUDZ010000018.1:0-2554 GCF_024809935.1 Serratia sp. BIGb0163 | reverse complement strand
ACTTACCCCGCGTCTGCCACTGCGATGTCAAAGATGAGCGTCGCCCCGCCCGGAATGGTCGGCGGCAGGCCCGCATCGCCGTAGCCTTTCTCCGGTGGCACCACCACCTTGATATGGCCGCCGCGGGAAATCTTCTGCAGCCCAATCGCCACCGCCGGCATCAGCGCGCCGACCTTGGCGGTTTTGGTCTGCCCGTTCTGGCCGCTGGCATCAAACACCGTGCCATCCGGCAGGGTGCCGGTGACCGTGACGGTCACCACGTCGGAGGCCGTAATACGCTTACCCTTCCCGGCGCTCACAATGCGGTACAAACTCCCGGCGTCCCGCGCCGCCCCTTTTTCCTTCATAAACGCAGACTGGAACGCGCGCCCTTCGGTCTGTTGACGCTTGCGCTCCTCCCCCGCCTTCTCCAGATACAGCTCATTGAGGGTCACCATGATGGTGTCCACCGACTCGCGACTCATGCGCAACGGCTTACGTTCCGCCATGTCCTGCAACCCCTGCATCACCCAGGCCGGATCCAGCTCAATGCCCATACTGCGCTGGGCGGTCATTGAGGACTGGATTTCGCGCCACACCGACACCCCACTGGCGTAGGCCTGCCGCTGGGCGGTGGTCTGCGGGCTCCCCGACTGTTCGGCCACGGGGACAGCATCCGGCGCAACGGACTGCGCCCTGGGCGCCGCCGGGGCAGGTACCTCCGGCGGCACAACGGCCGGAGAGACGGTAGCCGGCGCTGTCGCGGGTGCAGCCACAGCGGACGACGCGACGGGCGCCACAGTCGCTGCTGCCGGCGGTACCGATACGGCAACCGGGGCCTCAGCGGTGGTGGCGACCCCGGTGTGGGTCATGCGCTCCTGCAGGGAGCGCAGCAGTTCCTGCTGCTCGCTTAACTGTTTTTGCAACGTGGCTATCTGGGTGGCCGCCTGGTCGGCAGGCTGCACGGCGGTGCTTGCCTCCTCATCCTCCGCCTGCGCCACCGTGGCTGCACTCGTGGGTAGCGCATTACCGGCGGTCGCGACCGTCAGCGCCCCAGCACTCAATAGGGCCAGGGTCAGCGCGGCCAGGCGAAGGGGCCGTAAGGGTGCACGTGCCCCCGGTTTGTTTTCTTTCATCGTCACATCCTCTGTCTGGTATTGTATTTTTTTCTTCACCCGCAGCCCCTTATCACAGTCCACGGTAAAGCCGTGTTAAACAGACCCCGGCACATACCTGGGCGCAGTGTCGCTCCCTTCGTCAGCCTCGTCACGTTTGTAGGCCATCGAGAGAGTCCTCCTCCGAGGGCGGCCCGCGGCTTTAGACGAGGTCGTGAAAGTGAAGCAGCTGCATGTTGCCGCAGGACAGTTACGGCCCTCACGAGGATATTCACGGTCAGTAGCTCACTATCGAGGCGGTGACGGCCATCTCATAGGTCCCCGGCTTTTGGGTGGTAACCCCTGTCGAGCAGAGCGTGGCACCCAAAGGCACGGGTGCCGATGCCATGGGATCGCCCGGCTTGACGTCGATGATTTTTGTTGGTGTCACGCCGTTTAACGGAATGGCTTTTGGGTCATTGATGTTGCAAGAAGCCGATCCATCGTTCGTAAAGAGCATATAGAACGAGGGCTGCTGGATGTTGGTGAGTTGGGTGTTATTGGTCACTGCGTTGGCACCGGCTGGTTGCAACGTATAGCTGATAGGCACGGAAAGTCCCGACGTGTTCGTCCCGGCACAGGTAACGGCCAGTCCACTGGCAGCGAGGTTGACTATAGCAGCGGGCGTATCCGGTACCGTCGAGGCCTCGATGAGCCCCAAGTCGTAGTTCGTCTTGCCGGCGAATGTGCACATGAGGCCGGTGAAGACGATCGCATTGGGCTTGGCGACCGCGACCGAATAGTCGGCTATTGAGTGGACTCCGATCAGCAGAGTGTCGAGGTTAAGGGTTCCAGCGGCCTGGGGGGTTAGTGCGTACGGAACCAGGATAACATTATAGTTTAGGGTGGTTTGCGCGCTAGGCATGATGTTTCCGGTATTGTTAGGGCATTGGGAGCGGATGCTTAATGTGTACCAAGCCGATCGTTTTCCCGAGTTGCCTTCTACAGGCTCGCAGGCCGTATAACTCCTGCCGTCTTGCGTGGTAGCCTGCCCCGTAGCAAGGTTTAGGGTTTTCACCATATCCTTATCGCAGGAGCTGGTCGGAATACATTCCATTGACGCGATGCCGCTCGCGACCAAAACCAGTCCGGCCCGCGAACGTTTGTTCTCTACCCCCCAGCCGATTGGGGTCGCACGAGCAGCCCAGACCCCCTTTCCGTCGCACGCTTGGCTTGAGTTGCTAAGGCAGATGCCCCCGTAGTCATTCGATTGCGTCCACCCGCTGGTGGACCCAGTGCTTGCGAAACCACTACCAAGCATCCCGGTTTGTGATGGACCGGATAGGCCCATGACGATGAGGGGTCCGTCGGCCGCCATCCCAGGTTGGGATGCTAACCCAATGAGAGCGCCAGCCCATATTGTCCACCGCTTGCGGTATATCGACACCCGTGCGTGTACCTGCGGGGCTGCGCGTTTGCGC
>NZ_JANUDZ010000017.1:0-3558 GCF_024809935.1 Serratia sp. BIGb0163 | reverse complement strand
CCAAAGCGCGCCATCATGTCGTGGCTGTCGCTCCAGGTGCCGTACAGGGCAGAATCCAGCGTCATGTTGGCGGCCAGTGGCAGTGAGTTGGCCGCACCGGCTTCCAGATACGCCGTGCGACCCAGATCATCGCCGCCGTAATCACGTTTACTGGTGGCCTGCAACCCACGCACAAACAGACGGCCCGCCGACAAGTTCAGATACGCCTCCGCCCCGACCAGGGCGGTACTGTCCAGGTCGCCCATGCCTTTCAGGTAGCTGTTGTTACCCCCAAAGGTGCGGATTTTTTCCTTGCGGCCCGGGTCATAACCGACCAGTAAGGCCACGCCGAAGGCTGACCTGCTGGGCAGGTCCCAACGCAAGCCTTCAGGAAACGCGGCGGTGAACGTGCCCCAATGGGCGGTCGGCATGACAGCCTTGAGCGCCAGGGACGGGAAGGCCTCATAGCGGGAAGACCCCTCATACAGCGGGTTCACCGCCACACCGGCGCCCACCTGAAGGGACGGGGTCGCGTGACGGGATGAGGCCGAGGCAGCATGCGCGGGCGACGGGGTACCGGCAGCTTCATCAACCGGGGCCGCCGCCTGGGCAGCCAGCGGCGCACCGACCATCAGGCTGGCCGCCAGCAAAATGCCGTGCAGCGCAGGGGTTCCGTTTTTCGTGCTCATTCTTTTTTCCTTAACGTCATTAATCATGTCATTCATGTTTATGCAGACGCAGCCGCTATTCACGACGGCGCTCCCCCGTTATTCCCCTGCGACCGACGGCCGCGAGAGAACCTATTTTCTTCATTATTTTCAGCAACCTGAGTATTCACTCAGCCGCAATAAAAATCCCGTCCGCCCGGAAAAAGGGCGCACGCGTCCCCGGCCGAAAAGGGCGTATTTAAAAGCCCACCTCGACTGAAATAATTCGTGCTGTGTGTCAGTGCCGCTGTGCGACGTCTTACTGAATTAACAATCTGCCTTTATTCAGTTCCTCCTGAATGCGCAGGTGACCACTTACCCCGCGTCTGCCACTGCGATGTCAAAGATGAGCGTCGCCCCGCCCGGAATGGTCGGCGGCAGGCCCGCATCGCCGTAGCCTTTCTCCGGCGGCACCACCACCTTGATATGGCCCCCGCGAGAAATCTTCTGCAGGCCAATCGCCACCGCCGGCATCAGCGCGCCGACCTTGGCGGTTTTGGTCTGCCCGTTCTGCCCGCTCGCATCAAACACCGTGCCATCCGGCAGAGTGCCGGTGACCGTGACGGTCACCACGTCGGAGGCCGTAATGCGTTTGCCCTTCCCGGCGCTCACAATGCGGTACAGGCTCCCGGCATCACGCGCCGCCCCTTTTTCCTTCATGAACGCAGACTGGAAGGCGCGTCCTTCGGTCTGCTGACGCTTGCGCTCCTCACCCGCCTTCTCCAGATACAGCTCATTCAGGGTCACCATGATGGTATCCACCGACTCGCGGCTCATGCGCAAAGGCTTACGTTCCGCCATGTCCTGCAGCCCCTGCATCACCCAGGCCGGGTCCAGCTCAATGCCCATGCTGCGCTGGGCGGTCATCGAGGACTGGATTTCGCGCCACACCGACACCCCACTGGCGTAGGCCTGCCGCTGGGCGGTGGTCTGCGGGTTGCCCAATTGTTCGGCCACGGGGGCAGCATCCGGCGCAACGGACTGCGCCTTGGGCGCCGCCGCTAGGGCAGGTGCCTCCGTCGGCACAACGGCCGGAGAGACGGTAGCCAGCGCTGACGCGGGTGGTGCAGCCACAGCGGACGACGCGACGGGCACCACAGTCGCTGCTGCCGGCGGTACCGATACGGCAACCGGGGTCTCAGCGGTGGTGGCGACCCCGGTGTGGGTCATGCGCTCCTGCAGGGAGCGCAGCAGTTCCTGCTGCTCGCTTAACTGTTTTTGCAGGGTCGCAATCTGGGTGGCCGCCTGGTCGGCAGGCTGCACGGCGGTGCCGACCTCCTCACCCTCCGCCTGCGCCACCGTGGCTGCACTCGTGGGTAGCGCATTACCGGCGGTCGCGACCGTCAGCGCCCCTGCACTCAATAGGGCCAGGGTCAGCGCGGCCAGGCGAAGGGGCCGCAAAGGTGCACGTGCCCCCGGTTTGTTTACTTTCATTCTCACTTCCTCTGTCTGGTATTGTATTTTTTCGGCACCTGCGGCCCCAATTATCACAGCCACGGTAAAGCCGTGTTAAACAGACCCCGGCACAGACCTGGGCACGTGTCACGCCTTCGTCGGCCTCGTTACGTTCGTAGGCCATCGAGAGCTCCCCTCCGAGGGCGGCCCGCAGCGGTAGACGGGGTCGTGCAAGCGCGACAGCTGCATGTTGCTGCAGGACAGTCACGTCCCTCACGTCGAGTCTCCCGATCAGTAGCTCACGATCGAGGCAGTGACGGCCATGTCGTAAGTCCCCGGCTTTTGGGAAGTGATCCCTGTGGTACAAAGCGTGGCCCCCAAAGGCACGGGTGCCGATGCCATGGGATCGCCCGGCTTGACGTCGATGATTTTTGTTGGTGTCACGCCGTTTAACGGAATGGCTTTTGGGTCATTGATGTTGCAGGAAGCCGATCCATCGTTCGTAAAGAGCATATAGAACGAGGGCTGCTGGATGTTGGTGAGTTGGGTGTTATTGGTCACTGCGTTGGCACCGGCTGGTTGCAACGTATAACTGATAGGCACGGACTGTCCCGATGTGTTCGACCCGGTGCAGGTAACGGCCAGTCCACTGGCAGCGAGGTTGACTATAGCAGCGGGCGTATCCGGTACCGTCGAGGCCTCGATGAGCCCCAAGTCGTAGTTCGTCTTGCCGGCGAATGTGCACATGAGGCCGGTGAAGACGATCGCATTGGGCTTGGAGACCGCGACCGAATAGTCGTCGTATGAGTGGACTCCGAGCAGCAGAGTGTCGAGTGTAAAGGTGCCAGCGGCCTGGGGGGTTAGTGCGTACGGTACCAGGACAGCATGATAGTTTAGGGTTGTTTGCATGCTCTGCGCTACGGTTATACTGGTATTGCGTGGGCATTTGGAGCGGATGCTGAGCGTGTACCAAGTCGACCGGTTTTGCGAGTCGCCATCTACAGGCTCGCAGGCCGTATAACTCCTGCCGTCTTGCGTGGTAGCCTGCCCCGTAGCAAGGTTTAGGGTTTTCACCATATCCTGATCGCAGGCGATGGTCCCAAGACATTCCAATGTCGCGATGCCGGACACGACCAAAACCAGTCCGTCCCGCTGACGCTTGTTCTCTACCCCCCAGCCGATAGGGGTCGCACGAGCAGCCCATTTGCCCCCTCCGTTGCACGATGAGACAATGTTGCTAACACATATTCCACCGTAGTCGCCGGCTGATATCGACCCGGTGGCGACCCCAGTTGATGTGAATCCGGCTCCTAGCGATCCGGTTTGTGATGGACCGGATAGGCCCATGACGAGGAGGGGTCCGTCGGCCGCCATCCCATGTAGGGATGCTAACCCAATGAGAGCGCCAGCCCATATTGTCCACCGCTTGCGGTATATCGACACCCGTGCGTGTACCTGCGGGGCTGCGCGTTTGCGC
>NZ_JANUDZ010000016.1:0-4669 GCF_024809935.1 Serratia sp. BIGb0163 | reverse complement strand
CAAACCAGCAAGAACCCCATCAAACGAGAGATGGCTTCAATACCGCCCTTGCCAACAAGCCTCACAATTGCGCCTGAGCTGCGCAGGCATAACCACAAAATCAACGCTATGGCAAAAAATATGGCAACCGGCGCAACAAGCATTACCCAGGGAGCTAACCCATAAGAGTTCTTATAGAAACTGGACGCTGAACTGATAATCATTGCAATGGTGCCCGGCCCAGCCGTGCTCGGCATCGCTAATGGCACAAAGGCAATATTCGTTTCAGTACGTGCTCGCGACTTATGGACAGGGTTTTCCTCTACCACCACGTCGGGAGTCTGCGGCTGGGGAAACAACATGCGAAAGCCGATAAACGCAACAATAAGCCCACCCGCCATACGCAGGCCAGGAATAGATATTCCAAACGTATTCATTACCCATTGCCCTGCATAAAAGGCAACCGTCATGACAGCAAATGTATACACTGCCGCCATACGGGACTGATGGTTTCGTTCCTCAGTCGTCATGTTGCCGGAAAGTCCAAGCAGCAGAACCACCGTCGTCAACGGATTAGCAAGAGGTAACAGCAACACCAACCCAACCCCTATGACCTGAATTAGCTGTAATAAGGATGACATAATAAACCTCTTTAAGAGCGTCAACGTTCCCCCTGATATCAAAGATGCAGCGCCTTGATACCGGGGATAACCTAAAATTCCTGTAACCATGGGGAGAGATATCCCCCCGCACATCGAGAGAAGACGCCACATCGGTCATCTCATCGGGTAGTGGTTTGTGTCAATGCCAGACGTCAGTTTACTACTACCGCCTGAAGAGCCACTCGGTGGTTACCCTGTCCACAGCACCGGCATGCTTGCCACCTGCACCAAAGTAACGATTGTTACGGCATTCCCTCTCCCGTACACGGCAGAAAATGCCGTTGTCAAAGGTGAAGGCCGTGCGGTCAAATCGGCCTTGCACCGTCAATTGCCGTCCTTTCTTTTCCCCCAGGTATCGATTTGTCAGTCTGTCGGAGACACCGAAAACATCAGCACAGAAATAGGCGTCACAGATGACGCCCGCGGCCGGGAAACGCAGCCTGGGGTCACTCGCCACGCCCGCAAACGAGGTCAGCCCAAGCGCGGCGACCAGCATGATGGTGATCCTTTTCCTCATCGTCTGTTGCCCTTAAAGAGAGCGTGCGTGGCCGCCAGGATATAATCCAGCACGATAATGTCCTTGAGTACAGGTGTCAGTATCGCTTTCAGCGCCTCATGGGCCGGATGGGGGAGATACCGCTGACGCGCCGCGTCGTCGGCAAACGTCATCAGGACAGCATGGGTAAAGCCGGCATTTTTGCCCTCCGGACTGTCGTTTTGTCCCCACTCCACCTCGAGCACACCCTCAACCCTGCGCGGAATGGTTAAGAAGGCATGCCTGACAGCATCTATTTGCTGCTGAGCCGCAGAGGCGTGAAAGGCGATAAACACAATGTGGCGGATCATACTGTTGCTCCTTTCATTCCCCCTCCGCTCGCCACATACACGGCGAACCCTGCCGCCGCAAGGGGCGGCGAAAAATGATATCCCTGCTGCTGAGTGACGCCATGCGCGAGCAACCCTTCATGCTGCTCCCGGGTCTCGACACCCTCAGCCACAATCTCAAGCGCCATCAAATGCCCCAGGCGGATCATCAGTGCGGCCATCGACACCGCACTGCCATCAAACAGCGCCCGCACATGCTTCCGGCCTAGCTTAAACCCGTCCACCGGCAGAATATCGAGCGCCTCTAATCCTGGGTACCCTGTCGCAAAATCATCCAGCATCACCCGAACACCGGTATTCCGCAACGCCATGAGCCGTTGGCGTTCAACGGTCGTGCAGGAAAAGGCGGCCCACTCCCCGACCTCCGCCACCACCCTAACGTCTCGCCCCGCAAGCGCGCGTTGTAACCGCCGACAGTCCTGCAAAAACTGGGTTGACCCTGCATGGGCCGCGCTCACATTGATCGACACCGTAAACCCCACCGGCAACCCGGCCTGTATTCGCGTCAGGTCCCGGCAGGCCTGACGGACCAGCAACCGGGTCATCGGCGCAATCAGGCCGCTGTCTTCCGCCAGGGCAATAAACCGGTCGGCACCACGAATACGTCCGCCAGGCAAATGCCAACGCGCCAATACCTCACACCCACTGACGTGCCCCTGTTCCCCGATCACCCTCGGTTGATACCAGGCCCGGATATCGCCACGGGCCAGGGCCCGTCGCAGCTGGCGTACCCAATAACGCGTTATGGCGTCTCTGAGGGCGGGATACTGCACACCGATGAGCACAACGGCGACAATCAACAGGGGCGCTAACACAAACGTGACATAGCCCTCCTCAACCGTCAGTAACCACTGGGTCACCACCATGCCCATCAGGCCCCAGAACAGCCCACACGCCAACACCATGACCATCCAGGCACCCCGGCGGCTGCACATCCATGCAGCGTATCTGCGCGATCGTGATAAACTCAACACCATGATATCCCCCTCTCAGTAAGCGTGTTTGACTGCCCATTATTCTCATCACAGAGGCTCACCCGGGATTGGGGCGGGTCAGGAACCATCGCCGCAATGCCTGCAAGCCCGCATCCGACAAGGGCCCGCTGTCTTGCGGTAAATCGGTGTCCATGACCGACGTGGGTTTCCCTCTCAACGCCTTCTTCACGGTTCTGTCTGGCTCCGCCACAATTTGCATGTACCGGCACCGCACCCCTTTCATCAGCCGTTCATAACCCTGGCGGCTTTGTATTTTCTTCTGATCTGCACGGCGGATATACGACATCACATCGCCTGCTTGTTTCAGTGTGATCCGGAACGCCTTCGCCAGGTCCTCCCGACAGAAGGGGCGCCCCCGTTGCCAGCCCCATATCGCCACCACCATGTACAGCGGTAAATCGTCCAGACCTGTCAGCGTGGGCGGTAACGTATATTCGCCGTAGTTAGTCTGTGCGGGGGCGACCACCGTACCGGTATTGTGCTCTTGCGTTTTCATTACGCCCTTCCCCCCTTCACTCCGTCTGACTGACCAGCCCCGCGCGCCGCTCACACCAATGGGCACGAGACTCGCACCAGTGACGCTCGACCCCGGCCGGCGCCAGACCCGACGCCAGCCCCCACTGTTGTGCTGCCGTGAGATAATGCTTGTCTTGCTCCAGCGTCGCCGCCAACCGGCTTGCTGCACGGTACTGCTCCCGCATCGTCGGCTTCGCAAACAGCACCGCCATGGAGACGGCAGCATCACCGTGCTCCTCCGCGAGGTCATCCGCCTGCCTCTGATCGTGTTCTTTCGCCATCCCTTCACTCCTGTCTCAGTCTGATGATTGTTGTGGGTTATTCGCGCTGTCCGTTGGGTATGCCCTGCCTTCAGGGCGAAGGGGCGTCACTGCTCACCAATAATCCCCACAACAACCCCACCAACACCGGCAATATGATCCACAACACCACCCGGCGCCAGCGGCGCTCCCCTTTACTCATTGCGACTGTATTTTTCATGGTCTTCTCCTCTGCACTTGTTCATCTGTCAGGTGTTGTTATGCGTGGACAGGCGCCACCGCCGCACAGGCCCGGGAACCCGAAACCGGTCCAGCAACGCCTGCAGGTGCGAGGCACCCAGCTTGTTCATCGCCCCCAGCCGCTGGTTGTACAACGTCTTCGCGCTGACCGACTGGCGCTGGGCCAATACGCGAATGGAGACCATCTGCAGGCACTGCCACAACACCCTGCTCTCGCTGTCAGATAACGCCACCCCCGCCAGCGTACCGTTCCAGTCAGCCCGTGCCAGCGGGTCGTTTTCCTTGTCCGATGGGCCAACTGCCTGACACAGCGTGGCGAGCGGCAAGCGGTCATCCATCACCCGAACCCGCTGTCTGACGCCGACCTGACCAAGCACCCGGTAAATCGTTTCCGGGGCCAGTGCAGACAGCACCACCAGACGCCGTGTGACGGTCGGGGGGACATCAGGCCCCCCCAACTGCAACAGCAGGCTCAGTGCCGCCCGCGGCTCGGTGGGGAGACGAACGACCAGCGTGTCAAGACGAAACATCTCCTCCGGTGCCGTCAGGCCGGACAGTAATAACGTGCTCAGCATCTCCAGGCCATGGGTCCCCCTCACTCGCAAGGTCAGTCCGCTGCGTGGCGCGGCCCCCTGCAATGCGCTCACCAGCCCTGTTCGCCCGTAGCTGCAGCTGTCCACGACAGCCACACGCCATGTCAGGGCCTCTTGTGCCTCCCGGTCTCGCCTGGCGAGCCGTGCGGGGCTGTCTGACATGCGTGTGTGTTGGTCCTTGTCTGACATAGTCATTTCCTCCTGATAAGCGGGTGGGGGAGAACCGCCCCCGGTCATGCATCATGGGCTCTGCGCACAGGATGCGGTTGTGGATGTCCTGTTTATCGTCCTCGTGGCCCAGGCTAGGGGTTGACCACGCCCCACAACTGCACTGCCATCAGCAGCCACAGCATCAGTCCCGCCCCCAGTGAGGCGCTCAGACAGACACAGCGGAACACCGGCAATGACGCCCTCCGGCCGGCATTGATGAGGGCAATCAACACCAACGCCCCCGCCGTCAATACCAACACGCCACGACTCACATCCGAGGTCAGCAAGCCGGCTGCCACACACCACCACAGGGCCACGCTAACCCCCAG
>NZ_JANUDZ010000015.1:0-22162 GCF_024809935.1 Serratia sp. BIGb0163 | reverse complement strand
TGAAGCGTTGTTCAACTCGGCGTAAACGCCGGTTGTCCGAGTCCGGGCACCATATTTAGAAGAACCCGCCTATGGCGGGTTTTTTGCTTTTCAGGGGTGGGACTCTTCATCGAACAAGTTCGATTACCAGATGCGCGTCACTTATCGGCGTCCGGGATTGCCGGCGTCGAGCGCAATTGCACGCGCAGCGTGAATCGAACCAGCGGTACTGTCAGCGCCGTCGTCACCAGCGCGAACACCACGAGGATCGTATAGACCTTTGGCGGAAGGATCTGCATCTGCAGACCGATTGATAGGACGATGAGCTCCATCAAGCCGCGCGTATTCATCAGCGAGCTCACCAACATCGCATCGCGTGGCTCAAGCCCGGTGGCACGCGCGCCCAGATAACTGCCGCCGAACTTGCCGATGAATCCGCCCGCGAGGAATACGCCGAACCACATCCATGATGCCGCGTCGTCGATCGTACCGATCGACGCATGCAGCCCCGCATACGCGAAAAACACCGGCATCAGCACAAGCCTGACAAAACCTTCGACGTTCTCCCGCCACTCATTTGCAATACCGGGCACGCGCCGCACGAACAGCGCCGCCGCAAGTGCGCCAAATGCGCTATGAAATCCGAGCAGCGACGTCGCGAGTGCCGACGCCATTACGAAACATAACAACACGGCCAAGCGGTCACGCGCCGCATGTGCAGTCGATGCGAGCCGCACAAGCGCCGGTTTAACCACGAAGCGCACCAGGAACGCGCACAGCACCAGATACGCGAGCAGGCTGACGAGCATGCGCGCAAATGCCCAACCAGGCCCGCTCGATAGCGAAGCAATAGTTGCAAGCAGTATCCATCCGAGCGCATCCGTCAGCATCGCGGCAGACATGGCGTGCCGTGCGCCCACCATGGCGTTGAGCGCCAGGTCGTCGACGATGCGCGCCATCACCGGTACCGCTGATATCGCAAGCGCGACACCGCAGAATAGTATATAGGGCAGCGCCGGCGCATCGCTGGCGAGCATGTCTTTCGAGACAGTGGCGACGATCATGCCGATCGCGGCCGGTACGACGAGCCCACCCACGGCGATCGCAACGGGCATGCGCCAACGCCTGTCACACAGCGTCTCGCCCAACTCCATATGCAGACCAACCTGAAACATCAGCAGTATCAGGCCGACTTCACCGACTTGCCCCATCGCCGACAGCGTGTGTGGGCCGAACAACGCATCGTAAAAATCCGGTGCGATCACGCCAAACAGCGAAGGACCCAATAGCAAACCGGCTGCGATCTCACCGACGACCGCGCACTGGCCGAGCCGTTCGGCAATGCGGCCGCAGACGTTGCAGAGTGCGATCACCAGCACCAGTTGCAACAGCCAGACAGTCATGAATGCCTCGGAAAAAGCGGTACCGACACGAACGTGCTGGCCGCGAGCGCCTGGCGGAACGACCAGTCCGAGAGCGGCTCGTTTAGGGCCGCCGACTTACGCATCACCGCTCACTCGCAACGCGGTCGACCCAGCCCCGGTAGAACGCACGGTACTTGAGCACGAGCTTATCGTACTTGCTGTACGCGCCGCCGCCGTCCGGCTTCATCCCGTTCCAGATTTTGACGTCGTACTTCGCTGCCTGTCGGGTCTGCAGCCCGAACAGCACGTAGTCGGTCGCGCGGCGCAAGGCGCCCCCCACCTTCTTGATCGAGATGAGCATGTGCATGACGTTCTTGCCGTCGCTCACCGGCGTCACACACTGGAGCAGCTTGTATTTGAAGTCTCCGTCCAGGGAAACGGTCATGACGCACCCGCCGGGGTAGCCATCGAAGTGCAGGTTCATCTGCGACATATTCAGGCCGAGCACACGTGCCAGCATGCCGAAGGCCCCGAAATACCGGTCCACGGTGAAGTCGATCCCGGCACCGAACCACGCGCCCGCCTGTGCCAGAGACTCAACCTCCGGCCACGGGCGCCAATCGTCGAACAGCTTGAGCTCGAAGGCCGAGATCGGGAGCTCGTGTACGGGGGACGCGTGTTGCGCGTCGTAGAAGTTCTCTACGATCCGCAAGACAGCCGTCGTCGTATCGAATGCGAAGTGCAGGTGCATAAAGTCGCCGTTGTCGACGTCGGCTGCGGCGATTTCGGGCAGCGGGTGCAGCGGCTCTGGGGAGCCGTACCAAACCCACACATAGCCGTATCGCTCGGCGGTGACCAACGTCGGCTGGCGCACCGATCGCGGCACCGGCTCCAGCCGGCGCACCGTCTGGTTGTGACCGGGGATATGAACGCACTGGCCCTGCTCGTCGTACCGCCAGTGATGAAACGGGCACTGGATGCACCCGTCCTTGACCTGCCCGTCGGCCAGGTTCGCGCCGAGGTGCGAGCAGTGGCGGTCCATCACCACGGCCTGCCCCATCGTGCCGCGCCACGCCACGCACGGACGGCCGAAGAGCGTCAACTCCGTCGGCTTATCCTTGAGGTCGTCCGAGCGCATCGCGACGTACCAACTCGCGGCCACGCTCGTGGTCGCGTCGTACACCCTAGAAGGATGCTCCTCAATGCTCGCTTGAACCCATTGAATGTCGCTCATCATTTTTGTGTCCTCGACGGCCGATTACTTCTTCCGAGTCAAACTGATACGGGTCGTAATGTACGCCTTGAGCAGCGCGAACATCGGGTTGTAGTCGAAGTACTTTTTCACCTCTGCCGGCGCGCTGGTTTGTGTCCAGTGCATCAGCTTCATCGCCGGCAGTAGACTGTACTTCGAGTTGTTGAGCTGCGGCTTGTCCCCGGTGATGCAGTACCCGAAACCGAACATCTGCTTGGCGAAGTCTCGTTCGTCGATGAGGGCGTGGATCCGCGCCGCGGCCTCCCCGGTCGGCTTGAGCCCGGCGCTTACGGCCTCGATCTCGGCTTTGGCGTCGTTGAACAACTGGTAGTACCCCTCCATGTCTGCGCACAGGTACCCAAGGTACGGGGGGTCGTTGTCGAGATGATCGAGGTCGCCCTCGTCGCGCGAAGCACGAAACCTCGCGTGGGCTTGCACGAGCCGGAACTGCCCGAGGATCGTGCCGACGGTCCACAGCCTGTGGAACGCGTCCCACAAGCGGAAGTCCGTGAACGCCGTGTAGCAGCAGCTGACGAAGTCGTCGTTGTGGTCCAAAAGCTTTTGCTGCAGGCGTTCGATGTACTCGAAGCGATCAGGGGAGAAGTCATCGTCGCGCAGCGCCTTGATGAGGCGCGCTGCGAGCGCGTGGATGGTCACCGCAGTGTTCTCGAGCCCCCTGGAGAAGAGCGGGTCGATGAACCCGTTCGCGTGCAGCATCAGGCAGTAGCGATCGCCGATGCAGGTGCTCGACGAGAACTGCAGGCGGTCGGTCTTGACCCAGTCACGCACCGGCACGGCGTCGCGGAACTGCGCCCCGATACTCGGGAACCGCGCGAGGAACTCGTCGAACTCTTGCTGCGCGGAGATGTCCGTTTTCGGGTAGACGCGCGGATCAAGCTGCAGGCCGACACTCACCAGGTTGTTGGTCGACTTCGGATGGTTGTTGAACGGAATCACCCAGAGCCAGCCACCCTCGAACATGTGGTGCAAGGTCCCCTCGTGCCAGCGCCAGCGCTGCCCCTTGACCTTGAAAATATCGTCGAACGGCTTGACCCCGAGCATGTGCGTGTAGAGGCTGCGCGAGTGCGTCTTGAAGCGACACGGCTCTTCGCGGAGATTGAACTTGGTCGCGAGCGGCGCGCGGGGTCCTCCACAGTCGATCATGTACCGGCCGGTGAACCGTTCGTCCTCGGCGGTGGTCACCGCGACGCCGTCTTTATCGGCGTGGTATTCGGTCACTTTAGTCTTCTGGCGGACCGTGCAGCCGTATTTAATAGCGGCTTGCAACAGGTAGGCGTCGACGTCTTGCCGGTAATAATGGCTCTCCGGTCCCCAGGGCAACTCGGGGATGACGCACTGTGTGAACTCCTTCGGGTTGTGCTCCTGGCCGGGTTTGTGGAACACGAAGCCGAAGTTGCGCTTAATGCCCGTGCTCGACGAGACGTAACGCTGCGTCGAGTAAAACGACGTAATGTGGTCGAGCTCCGGAATGCCGTAGCGATCGGCGATGATACGGTTCATTAGAGACGTCTCGGGAATCGACGATTCGCCGATCGTGAACCGCGGGTGCGACGACTCCTCGATGATCAGCACGCGAAACTGCTGTTTGGCCAGGATAGCCCCCATCTGGGTGCCGGACATGCCCGAGCCGAGGATGATCACGTCGAAGTGGTTGCTATCGCGCCCGTTCGCGGGGCTGTTCTGAGTCATGAGGGCAAATCTCCTTAATGAGATGGAACAGATGGCCGTGCGCGTCAGAACTCGTTGAGAGCGGTGCGAATGCGGGAGCGCGCGGCAAGCGTGAGCGTGGCCAGATCGCCAAGCATGCTGGGCGCGTACCCTCCACTGCCGATTGCCGGGCCGCTTCGCCCGGCTTCGTACACCCGCTCCGCCAATTGAACATGAGGTGCCCGGAAGCGCAGCAGGACCACGAAGATCCGGTTGAGAGCCGCCAGCCCGGCCCGGACGGATTCGCCCTGCGCACCTACTCGCGCCTCCCCGATCGCGCGGTCGACGAGCGACGGCCTCCCAGCGAACCGAGCGTAGACCGCCCTGTACGCGGGAAGGACATAGGGCAGGTACGTCTCTTTGAATTCTCGATAAGCCTGGTGGTCCGATTGCGAACCCCACAGGACGTGATCCAGCACGAAGAGGGGCATCTCTACGGCACCGGGGCCAAGGTAACTCTGGCCCCCGACGCGAATCGGGTCGTAGAAGGGGCGGAGCTCGTCGTAGAAGACCTGCGGCGAGATGAAGCGGTACGCGTAGACAATCGATTCGACCATTTTTTGCAGATAGGCTGCCAGCTCGTCGCACCCTTGCGCGAACGCGGGCGACCTCAGGGGCACGTCGTGCAGTTCGACGGTCACCGTGATGGCCGCCTCGAGGGCCGCCATCGAGATGCGCACGCTCTCAAGCAGGTGCGCTTCGTCGCTGAGCCCGGTGTAGCTCCGTTGCGCGTCGGCCGCCGCGGGGTTCCAGACCGTCACATGCAGGAGCGTCTCACGCGGCGGCAGGTCGGTCATGCGCGCCAGATCGAGCAGCACCGGCTCGAGCCCGGGCACCACGTCCACGGGCTCGTGTCCGTGCCGCTTGAGCGACCCCAGGAAAAACCCAATGTCCCGCATCGCAGCGGCGGCTTCGACGAAGCCCCAGCCGGAGGGCACGCCGCGCACCGGGAGGAACTCTCGCAGCAGGCCAACGATACCGGGCACGTCCTTGTTACGGTTCAGACCCGGCAGTTGCAAAACGAACGAGCGAGCCTGCAGCGGATCGCAGGTTGCCACGGCAGCGTGCGTGGCAGCGAATACGCATGCCCGGTCCAGGGCGCGCTCCACTACCGGCTCTCCGGCGACGCGGACGTCGGTCCGGGTCGAGACAGCCCCACTTCGCCGTCGCGCAGCGACCGCAGGTAGTCATAGTTCGTCGGCAGGCTCGCCCGCAGACGCTCGGCCTCACGCTGGATGCGGGCGAACATTACCTCGGCCTTTTCGATCGACTCCGGTCGCAATTGCAAGAGCGGCAGCGACCGGTCGGGCAGCATGCCCAGCCCGGCAAAGATGCAGTAGTAGTTTCCGTTCAACCAGAAGTTCTTGAATTCGAAGTCGAAGGTCTCATAGTAAGTGGAATCGTCGAACGACGTGGTGGTCAACGGCAGCCCCGCCTTATAGCGCTCAACCTTCTCTTTGATGGAGTCGGAGAGCCGCAAATCGTGCCGGTTCGCAAGCCAGAACGGCGTGTCTTCGCGTGACGAAGTGAAATAGTGCGCTTGGACAAAGTCTCGGCAGTCGTCGAACATGTAGACGATCTCGGCGTTGAACGCGTCGGCCAACCGCGGGTCGAACGAGGTGTCGGGGAAGTGCTTCACGAGTTGGTAAAGCGCCGCGTAGATGAAGTAGATCCCCGTCGATTCCAGGGGCTCCAAAAAGCACGACGCCAGCCCGATAGAGACGCAGTTGTTGACCCACGACCGCTTGTTACGCCCGACCCGGAACTTGATCTGATTGAGCGGCTGATTGTCCGAGAGGCCCCAGAGGTTGAGGAAGTCGGTGGTGGCCTGGTCGCGGGAGGTGAACTTGCTCGAGAAGACGTAGCCGCTGCCGAACCGACCCAGCATCGGAATCTTCCAGGTCCACCCCGAGTTCATGGCGATCGAAGAGGTATAGGGTTCGACCCCCACTTGCGCGTCGTCGTTGGGTACGGCAGTAGCGACCGCGCTGTCGCACAGCAGGTAGTCGGACATGTCAATGAAGGGCTCTTTCAGGGCCTGGTTGATCAGGAGCCCCCGCATGCCTGAGCAGTCGATGAACAGATCCGCCTCCAGCTTCCGGCCCTCTTTGGTGAACAGACTGGAGATGAAGCCGTGCTCGTTCAGGTTAACCTCCACGACCTCGTCGACCACTCGGTTCACCCCGCGATCGACGGCCCAGCGCTTCAAAAAATCGGCCACCAAGTGCGCGTCGAAGTGCCACGCGTGGGACATCTGACGGGTGCCATCATGCAGGCACGGTGCCAGATTGCCATCAAGCGCCCCGGGCTGTGGGTAGCAGGCGTACGCCATCGACTGCTGAAAGCCCTGTTCGCGCTTGCGCAGCCAGTAGTGGGTAAGCGGCACGCCGTCGCAGCTCGGCACATTGCCGAACAAATGGTAGAAGTAATCGTTGCGCGAGTGGTCGGGAGAGGTTCTCCAATTCACGAACTTGATGCCGGCCTTGAACGCGCCGTTCACCTGGGGCATCCACTCCTGTTCCGGTATCCCGAGGAAGTCGAAGAACACCTTCTGCAAACTCGGGATGGTCGCCTCGCCCACACCGATCCGGGGGATCGTCGCAGATTCGATGAGCGTAATGTTCGCCTGCTGTTGGAGCGCCCGGACGAGGTACGAGGCGGACATCCAGCCCGCAGTGCCGCCGCCCACGATGACGATATTCTTGATCGGTTTGCTCATGACACTCTCCCATAGGAAGTAGTGGAGATGTTAAATTAGGTTCTAATTCAGACTAGAATCTAATTTTAAAAGTGCAAATTCCGTTTCAGAATTAACTCGGTGATATATCCTCACGCGAATCGCCCCCTCACAACCCTAATTCCACACCACCTCATCACCGGTTAAAATATTATTTTCAAGCGGTTAGAATTACGGGTAAAGCAGGAAAAACAAGATCGCCTCATTATTTACAATAATAAAATCAAGGCTTATAACACCCCTACCCACCCCAAGCAATTTACACACAACACACTATTTTTACTGTATTTTTAAAATAAAAAAGGCGACGCACCTTATCCAAAAGTTCATGCTCGACTTTTTCAATCACTGCCAGTTCAGATTTAACTCCGTCCTTAAATAAATACTCTATCAATTGGATATTAATGGATTATGAATTGTTAGCACGCTTACAATGCTATAAGTTAAACACCCAGTTAGTTATAGGTGATGCATTATCTACTTGCCAAACAACAAAAATAATCGATACCGATTCATACATTACTTATGTATAAAAATATCCATAGAATAATATTATTTGCACAATCCAGCATTCAGTCTAAAAACAATTATCCATCTAATTTTCATACGAATACTCAACGACATTCGGAAATTGTTTTCTGCCTCAAATACCCATCCATTGACATGTCGTCGAGGGCAATCCTGGTGAACTATAACCGTTGGGGGTTTAGCTTCGCCCCGCCATCTTCGTCAACTAAAGTACTTAATAATCAACATAGCGCCGGAAGCCAACAAGATCACATTGATGAGCTTGAGGAATTGCTCACGCGACATCTTCAACGTGAAGTAACGGCCCAGGGTAATCCCCACCAGCATGCCCGGCACCAGCACTAGCGCCAGCAGTAATAAGTCAACGTCCAGATAAACACCGGCCAGAGCAAAAATGACCACCCGAGTCAGGGTACTCATACCAATCAGAGTGGTTTGGGTTATACGGAAAGCTTCTTTTTTCTCAATCCGGCCACTGAGATAGATGGCATAAATAAAGCCACCGCTACCAAAGAGTGCGCTGAATATCCCCCCCACCAAACCAAAAGGCACCGCCGCCCTGGGTGAAAATTGCCGAGCGGGCTTTAAACCACTGAGTGAATAGAGCGCGTAAAACACCACAAAAATCCCCAGCGCCAGCAACAGAATTTCTGGTCGAGTCTTCAACAGGATCGCCGCCCCCAACAGGCTGCCGATAATCATCAGTGGGACCAGCCTTTTTAATTCAGGCCATTGAGCATTCCGCCCGTCGCGACTGACGTTAACAATCGCCGCGCACATATCCAGCAGTGCCAGCAACGGGACGATTTTCGCCACCGGCATATAAAGCGCCATTATCGGACTGGCGACTAACGCGGAACCAAAACCGGCGATGCCGAAGATCACATAAGCCACTAATAGTGTGGCTGCCAGCACCAGATAACCGGAGAGCGTTAAGGTTTCTTGCATATTTGCTGTTCCCAATCCATGAACATTTTGAGCCAAAAGGTAAAACCTTCTGCCTTCGCCCGGCAAAATTTAGTCCACGGGGGCGTTTTTGACCACCTGACCGTTGATGTTACTATAGGCAGATCACAATAGAGCGCGACGACGTTTAAGGACGATATTTGAGTATGGGAAGCACATTCGCTGTATGGCGGCTGATTGCCGTGTGCGTAATCAGTCTGGGATTACTGGGGTGCGGCTCCGGAAAGAAATCGAACAGCTACGACCGTGATTATGATCGCTTGGCCAGAGGCAGTTATAACGGCAACACCTATACCGTCAAACGTGGCGATACTCTGTTCTACATTGCCTGGATCACCAACAGCGAAGTCAGTGAGTTGGCGCGACGCAATAAAATCCCTAAACCCTACAACCTCGAGATTGGCCAAAAGCTGGCGTTAAATAACGCGACGGCAAAGAAAGGCAAGACACGCAAAACACAGTCAACCAGCCAGATTGCAGCCGTTGCACCGCCGATCCGCAGCAGTATCAAATGCTGGCGCTGGCCAACCCAGGGCAACATTATCAGCAAGTATTCGACGGCCGACGGGGGCAATAAAGGCATCGATATCGCCGGTAACCGTGGGCAACCGGTATTTGCCGCAGCCAAAGGGCGGGTGGTGTACGTTGGCAACCAACTGCGGGGTTATGGCAATCTGATTATGATCAAACACAATGATGAGTACATCAGCGCCTATGCCCACAACAACACTCTGCTGGTGCGCAATGCTCAGGAAGTGAAAGCCGGGCAGAAGATTGCCACCATGGGCAGCACAGGTACCGACAAGGTGATGCTGCACTTCCAGATCCGTTATCGTGCTACCGCATTGGATCCGCTGCGCTTCCTGCCGGCCCAGGGCTCTGCCCCCTCCTGCTGATCCCAAGACGACTAAACCCGCCATCAGGCGGGTTTAGTCGTCAAATCAATCTCGTCCAAAAGCGGTTAAGAGTCTGTTATCTGCCTGGCTTTGCCGGACAAGAACTCTTTCTCAAAGGCGAGCGCCTTTTTACTGTCGAACTGGTGTTCCCATTTAGCTACCACCAGCACCGCCAGCGCATTGCCCACCACGTTCAGTGCGGTACGCGCCATATCCAGGATGCGATCTACGCCGGCAATAAACGCCAGGCCTTCCAACGGGATCCCCACGCTACCCAGAGTGGCCAACAGCACCACAAAGGAAACTCCGGGCACGCCGGCAATCCCCTTCGAGGTGAGCATCAGCGTTACCACCAGCACAATCTCCTGGCCCAGGGACAGCTCAATCCCATACAACTGCGCGATAAAGATGGCGGCAATGCTCTGATACAGCGTTGAGCCGTCCAGATTGAAGGAGTAACCGGTCGGTACCACAAAGCTGGTGATCGCCTTCGGCGCGCCGTAAGCCTCCATCTTTTCGATGATGCGCGGCAGCACCGTTTCCGAACTGGCGGTGGAAAAGGCCAGGATCAGTTCATCTTTCAGAATACGGATCAGCGTCCAGATACGCAGGTTACAGATGCGTGCGACCGCCCCCAGCACCACCAACGCAAAGAAGGCAATCGCGAAGTACACCAGCAGCACCAGTTTGGCCAGGGGCAGCAATGAGGCGAAACCAAAGTTGGCAACCGTCACTGCAATCAGACCAAACACCCCAATCGGCGCATAGCGCATGATCATATGCGTGACTTTGAACATGCTTTCGGAAACGGCTTTAAATACCTTCAGCAGCGGCTCTTTGGTTTCTTTCGGCAATGACGACAGGCCCAGGCCAAACAGCACCGAGAAGAAGATGATCGGCAACATGTCGCCCTTCGCCATCGAGGCGAAAATATTCGACGGGATCAACGACAGAATGGTGGCAACCAGGCTGTGTGAGCCACTTTGCACCTGCTCCGTGGTTTTTTCATACTGCGAGATATCCACCGCAGTCAGCGTCGACATGTCGATACCGTGGCCGGGTTGAAAAACATTAGCCAATGTCAGCCCCACCACAATGGCGATAGTGGTGATCACCTCGAAGTAAATAATGGTTTTCAACCCGAGACGGCCTAACTTCTTCGCATCCCCCACGCCGGCAATCCCCACCACCAGCGTAGAAATAACGATAGGTACCACAATCATCTTAATCAGGCGGATAAATATATCACCGGCCGGGCTTAGAATATTACTGACTAACCACTCTCGTGATTCAGTTTGATTATGGAGCACCGCCCCAACAATAATGCCCAACGCCAATGCAATCATAATTTGCCAGGCAAGACTGATTTTTACACTCTTCATACCCAAAAAGTCCTCAAAGACTCTTTTCGGCACATTTATAATAACGCGCCGAAAAGAATACTTAATCATTTAATACAGGCTTATGTTAATGACCAGGAAGCGTTCACCTGCCCTTAGTGTGACGCTGTTTAAATCTTTACCATTTGGCAGGCATACTCTGCAAGCCTTGTTTTATCTGGGTTTTGTGCAAAAAACGAACTCACGTGATTTGATTTTCAGTGTCGACAGGCATAATTTATTGTTATTAAAAGCTTAATTTTATGTGAGGTGAATCACAATAGCACCTGGGATCTTGAGTTTGATACATGATGAAAATGCGTTAACTTTCGTTAATCTTGCATATTTAGTCTGATAGAGATGTTTGTATTCTGTTACATTAAAGTTTTCAAAATGAAAATATCCGGGCCTCACAGGCTTCCTATTTAATAGGATGATTCCGAAATTTTTTCCTTATTAGCACTCTTGGCTGACGGTTTGGCTATTAATATCGACATCGAATATTAAAGGTGCTCTACGGTCCGAAAAGGTTTAACAGAGATTTTAATCTCGGCATTTTATATTAACTAATACCGATAAAAAGCGGAGTTATTGCCGAGTTGGTTATTCTTTTTAGTTCTTTAGATAGCGTTTTCTGACTAAAACTTCCTATTTAACCGCTTTCTCCCACCAAGCAGGCAGATGCCCCACACGAATGAGGCAGAACTATTACAAATCAATATCTTCGTTGCGTGATCTGCCGCCCAAAAAAGAAACAAAGAATCGGAGCAAACTATACTTAACCTCTAGTTGACATATTATTAACAACTTCAAGGAGAAAAGCCATGAGCCAAGTGCATAAACACGCTATTCCTTCTGCAATTGCAGAACACGCCCTGATTAATCCGACGCAATATCAACAATATTATCAACAGTCTGTGCAAGACCCGGAAACGTTTTGGGGCGAGCAGGGAAAAATCCTGGACTGGATAAAACCTTATAGCCGGGTGAAAAACACCTCGTTCGATCCAGGCCATATCAGCATTCGCTGGTTTGAAGACGGCACCCTTAACCTGGCGGCCAACTGCCTCGATCGCCACCTGGCCGAACGCGGCGACCAAACCGCCATTATCTGGGAAGGTGACGATCCCACCCAGTCAAAACAGGTGACCTACAAACAACTGCACCACGATGTCTGCCAATTCGCCAACGTGCTGAAAAAGCTGGGCGTCAAGAAAGGCGACGTCGTGGCTATCTATATGCCCATGGTGCCGGAAGCCGCTGTCGCCATGCTGGCCTGCGCCCGTATCGGGGCCGTGCATTCGGTGATCTTTGGTGGTTTCTCGCCGGAAGCCGTGGCCGGACGTATTATCGATTCCAACTCTAAACTGGTTATCACCGCCGACGAAGGCCTGCGCGCCGGGCGTGCCGTTCCGCTGAAGAAAAACGTCGATGACGCGCTGAAAAATCCAGGCGTGAAAAGCATCACCAACGTGGTGGTATTCCAGCGTACCGGCAAACCGGGTTACTGGCAGGAAGGCCGCGATCTGTGGTGGCATGAACTGACTGCGGGGGTTTCCGCCGACTGCCCACCAGAAGAGATGAATGCGGAAGACCCACTGTTTATCCTTTATACCTCCGGCTCAACCGGCAAACCCAAAGGCGTGTTGCACACCACCGGCGGTTATCTGGTGTATGCCGCCATGACCTTTAAATACGTATTCGATTACCACGACGGCGACGTGTACTGGTGTACCGCCGACGTCGGTTGGGTCACCGGCCATAGCTATCTGCTGTACGGCCCGCTGGCCTGCGGTGCCATTACCCTGATGTTTGAAGGGGTGCCGAACTACCCTGGCGTTAACCGTCTGTCACAGGTGATCGACAAGCACCAGGTCAATATCCTGTATACCGCCCCTACCGCCATTCGTGCCCTGATGGCCGAAGGTGACAAGGCGATCGAAGGCACCAAACGCGATTCGCTGCGCATCATGGGCTCGGTCGGCGAACCGATCAACCCGGAAGCCTGGGAGTGGTATTACAATAAAATCGGCAACGCTAAATGCCCGATCGTCGACACCTGGTGGCAGACCGAAACCGGCGGCTTTATGATCACTCCGCTGCCCGGTGCCACCGAGTTGAAAGCCGGTTCCGCTACGCGGCCGTTCTTCGGTGTTCAACCGGCACTGGTCGATAATATCGGCACTGTGCAGGAGGGCGCCTGTGAAGGCAACCTGGTGATCACCGACTCCTGGCCAGGCCAGGCTCGCACGTTGTTCGGTGACCACGATCGTTTCGAACAAACCTACTTCTCCACCTTTAAGGGCATGTATTTCAGCGGTGACGGCGCACGCCGTGATGAAGACGGCTATTACTGGATCACTGGCCGTGTCGATGACGTGCTTAACGTCTCCGGTCACCGTCTGGGCACCGCCGAGATCGAGTCGGCCCTGGTTTCCCACCCGAAAATCGCCGAAGCGGCGGTGGTCGGCATCCCTCATAACATCAAGGGCCAGGCGATTTACGCCTATATCACGCTGAACCACGGTGAAGAACCGACGCCTGAGCTATATACCGAAGTACGTAACTGGGTACGTAAAGAAATAGGACCGATCGCCACGCCGGACGTGCTGCACTGGACAGACTCTCTGCCAAAAACGCGTTCCGGCAAGATCATGCGTCGCATCCTGCGCAAAATTGCCGCCGGTGATACCAGCAATTTGGGAGATACCTCAACGCTGGCGGATCCGGCCGTAGTCGACAAGCTGTTGGAAGAAAAACAATCAATGAAAGTTCCGTCGTAATTTCCGCCGCCTCAGGCCGATCAGCGGGAAAATAACCCGGTGATCGGCATCAAGCGCGGCGTACTCTATCAATACCTACTGGAGATGCTCTGATGAATGACACCATTTATCAAGGGATTGAGGAAAACCCGCGCTTTATAGAACTGGTGCGAAAACGTAGCCGATTCGCCTGGCTGCTTTCACTGATTACACTGGCGCTGTACGTCAGCTTTATTTTATTGATCGCTTTCGATCCACAGTGGTTGGGCACACCGATCGCTGAAGGATCGACCATTACCCGCGGGATCCCGGTCGGCGTCGGCCTGATCGTGATCTCTTTCGTGTTGACCGGGATCTATGTATTCCGCGCCAACGGCGAGTTCGATCGCCTGACTGCAGAAGTCTTGCGTGAGGTGAAGAAATGAAGCCTTTATTGTCTGTCGCCGCCCTACTGATGCTGCCGGGCCTGGCTTTTGCTGATGCCATTAGTGGCGAAGTTCATCGCCAGCCGCTGAATATTCAGGCGATCGTGATGTTCGTACTGTTTGTCGGTGCCACGCTATACATCACTTACTGGGCTTCCAAACGAACTCGTTCACGCCAGGATTACTACACCGCAGGCGGCAAAATCACCGGCCTGCAGAACGGCCTGGCGATTGCCGGCGACTTTATGTCAGCCGCTTCTTTCCTGGGTATTTCCGCACTGGTGTATACCTCTGGCTATGACGGACTGATTTATTCCATCGGCTTCCTGATCGGCTGGCCGATCATTTTGTTCCTGATTGCAGAACGCCTGCGAAATCTGGGCCGTTATACCTTTGCTGACGTGGCCTCTTACCGACTTAAGCAGAAACCAATCCGTACCCTTTCGGCCTGCGGCTCACTGGTGGTGGTCGCGCTATACCTGATTGCACAGATGGTTGGCGCCGGTAAGCTGATCCAGTTACTGTTTGGTCTTAACTACCATGTGGCGGTGATCCTGGTCGGTATTTTAATGGTGCTGTACGTGCTGTTCGGCGGCATGCTGGCAACCACCTGGGTACAGATTATCAAAGCGGTATTGTTGCTGGCCGGTGCCAGTTTTATGGCGCTGATGGTGATGAAATCGGTCAATTTTGACTTCAATACCCTGTTTGCCGAGGCCGTGAAAGTGCATCCGAAAGGCATCGCCATCATGAGCCCGGGCGGACTGGTGTCCGATCCTATTTCCGCGCTCTCATTGGGGCTGGCGCTGATGTTTGGTACTGCGGGTCTGCCGCACATCCTGATGCGCTTCTTTACCGTCAGCGATGCCAAAGAAGCCCGCAAGAGTGTGTTCTATGCCACCGGCTTTATCGGTTACTTCTATATCCTGACCTTTATTATCGGCTTCGGCGCAATTTTGTTAGTCGGCCCTAATCCGGCATTCAAAGACGCTACCGGAGCGCTGTTGGGCGGTACCAATATGGCAGCGGTGCATTTGGCCAACGCCGTCGGCGGTAACTTCTTCCTCGGGTTTATTTCGGCGGTCGCCTTCGCCACCATTCTGGCGGTGGTTGCCGGCCTGACGCTGGCAGGAGCTTCTGCGGTATCTCATGACTTGTACGCCAGCGTGATTAAAAACGGTAAGGCGACCGAGCGTGATGAACTGCGGGTTTCCAAAATTACCGTGGTGATCCTGGGGATCGTGGCCATTGCACTGGGGATTTTGTTCGAGAAACAGAATATCGCCTTTATGGTCGGGCTGGCCTTCTCGATTGCTGCCAGTTGTAACTTCCCGATTATCATTCTTTCGATGTATTGGTCACGCCTGACTACGCGCGGTGCCATGATCGGCGGCTGGTTAGGTCTGCTGACGGCGGTGATCCTGATGATCCTCGGCCCGACAATTTGGGTGCAGATCCTGGGGCATGAGAAGGCCATTTATCCTTATGAATATCCGGCGTTGTTCTCGATGATTGTCGCGTTCGTCGGCACCTGGCTGTTCTCGGTCACCGACAGCTCATTGGCTGGGCAGCAGGAGCGTGAGCGCTTCCGTTTCCAATTTGTACGTTCGCAAACCGGCCTGGGGATTTCCCAGGGCAGTTCGCATTAAAATAAAACCGTGGGTTCAGCATGCTGAACCCACTTTTTATTATCACTGACAGCAAAAAACTGCCCCTAACTGTCTGTCAGTCACGTCACTCTCCGCTAACCTCATTGCGCGCAGTCAGGCCAATGGCGGCCACACCTCGCTTAATCGCCTCATTCTGCATATACAACCGCCAAATGATGCCTGTGCGATAATTTTCGAGCATGACGACGCTAATCCCTTTTTCCAGCCCATTAACTGATGAAGAGTACCAATACGGCTTAACATCCAGGTTATAACCGCTTTTAAAGCCGTACTTGCCCCAGGTATAAGGGTGGTTCCGGTAATAGTTTTGCATCGCCGCCAGTGATGCTTGTGGCGTGAATACAATGGCGCCTACTGCGCCGGAAAGCACCATAGTGCCATCCGTGCTGGCCGCCGTCGCCGGTGGCGCACCATAGGTGCCATGATAGATGCCATCTGGGCCTGGCGCCGCCGACAGTCCCCATGAATCAGGACCGAACGTCTTGAAGTTATCCTGTTCATCAATGCTGTATTGGCGACTGATTTGCGAGTTGAGCACCGCATCGTTAAACCAGTCATCACCCAGCTTATCGACCTTGCCACGGAAATCGACCCAGGCATTAGAAAACTGGTTGGTAAAGCTGGAGCCAAACCAGGTATCAAACACCGGCTCACTCCCGCGGTACGATCGTTTAGCACGATTTATGCTGTAGAACATATCGCCATTGACCGGATGCGTCGGAGAGCCTGCCGCCAGTACATACATGCTGGCCTGTTCAACCGGGCCGGACCATTTGTACTCATTGAATCCACCGCCATTCTCCGGGTACCACGCCATATAAAACTGATTGGTTATAGGATCGCGGAACCACTCCCAGTCGACTTTGTGATAAATCTGGTCCGCCATTTGTTTGATTTCACCCCCGAAGAACTCCCCGGCAACAATCACGCCATTCAACGCCAGTGTGGTATCAATAGTTGAAAGTTCAGAGTTCCAGGCCCGTTTCCCCGTCCACTTATTCAGGAAGTGGTAGAAGAATCCCCGGTGTTGATCGACATTATTCAACAACATATTCAGCGTGCCCAGGGTGCGTGCCGCCCCTTCATCCCAGGTGATCCAACCGTTGTTAACGCCAATTGGAATCGCCGACAGGGCAAAACCGACCTGCGCCACATTGCAGATCGCCGAGGGCTTCGCGTCGCTAACCAAACCGTAGCCGGGGCTGGCAGGATCGCTATTGGCCATTTCCCAGAAGAAATTGAAACTTTTTCTGGTTTCCAACGCAATCAACGCGGAATCGCTGATCTCGCGTACCGGAGGATTGGCCGTATCAAAAATTTGCAGTTCGTAGATTGTAGGAGAATCGCTCGCAGCCGTAATATTCAGCCTGATTTGCGATGCCTTAACGCGAGGGAAATAAAGCTCGGCGTTTTGGCCAAGGGTCGTCCCCTGATAAACCGGCAACCACTGCCCATTTTGCAGGGCTTCAAGCGTGAAGGCCGCAATCCGAGACTCATACTCTTTGATTCTCACCAGATCGAAATCAATTTCAGCGCCCAAATCCACCACAAGCCACGCCGGAAGCGGATCGTTATGAGAGGCCCAGCGGCTGCCAGCATCACCATCAATGGCTTTATCAGCCCCATACTGCGGTTGTTTGAACCAAACGCTGCTGGCACTGGCCTGGGCATTGATATCCCACAACAGGTTGTAACTAGGACGCACCTCAAAACTATGTCTCTCCCCTTTAGTGCCCTGAGGATAGGTTTCCTGGATATAAAACTGGGAATGTTCCAACAACGACGGCAGTTCAAGGTGGAAACGTCCATCGTCTGCCACCGAGCCGAAAATCGACGCCCCGTTTTCAGTGGTTACTTCGAGCTTACTCCCCGGGGTCGCCGAACCCATCAACCAACGGCTCTTGTCGGTGAAACCTTCATTATCCAAAGTGAGAGGCGCTATCACCGTGACGTCACACTCAGCGGAATATGCACCATCTACACTTTCGACGGTGATCTTCGTGAAGCCGGGTTTAAGCGCATTAACGGTGCAAATAGTTTCATTCGCTTGCAGGATGACCACATCTTGGCGCGTATTTTTCCATTTCAAATCATCGGCCTGTACTCCCTTGATACCCGCGATCAAGGTAAACTGCTTGCCCACCTCCAACGTGACCGTTTCCTGATTCAGCGTGATGCCGAGCGGATCGCCTTGCATCAGTGTTTGCTGCGTCAATCCAGGCAGGGTCTCATGCCCTTGCTGATTGGCAACCATCGCATCCTTGATTTGCAGGCCATACTGCGGGGAATGTCTTCGCGTCGTAAAGGTAAACAATGCCTGCCCGGCCGGTAATGGCTGGTCGGAGACAAATACCAGGCGTAACTTTTCCGCGGCAAACTCTTTGCGTAACAGCCTGATGTCGGCCAGTAGGGGAATAACCTGTTCTACCTGGGTATTATCCACCTCAATCGTAATATCGGCGGCACAGATATCATCGCTGCCGTTTGCCAGCATTAATTGATAGCTACCGACGCTGTTCGACGGCGTATTAACCACTTGGGTCATCACCCATTCAGGCAAGTCTGCATCTGACAGCTCATCTTGCCTCATGAACATATTGCGTAAACCCACTTCATCACTGGTCTGTGGGATATTCAATGCATGGCACACCATAGCGGCAATATCTTTCGTGGAGCCGCCCAACAGCGTTTTTTCACCTACCGTCTCTCTGGCAACGGTTCGACCATTCGCCGCGAT
The DNA here is from genome assembly GCF_024809935.1 of Serratia sp. BIGb0163. Classification (NCBI taxonomy): domain Bacteria; kingdom Pseudomonadati; phylum Pseudomonadota; class Gammaproteobacteria; order Enterobacterales; family Yersiniaceae; genus Serratia; species Serratia sp. BIGb0163. The sequence continues at coordinate 3,739 of NZ_JANUDZ010000015.1, read as the reverse complement.
AAAGACAGTTCGCGCCAATGCGGAGTTTTGCCCATGACTAAAGTTCTGCGTTTGAGTCCCGTCCGCCTGCTCGGTACCGCCACCGTGGTCGGGGGAGATAATCACCAAAGTATCTTCACATAAGCCCTGCCGTTCCAGCTCACTGATAATCTTCTCGACTTGCCCATCTGCCGTGGTCATTGCCCGGTAATAGTCCGGTCCGTAGTATCCCTTTGAATGTCCGGCCAGATCGATATTGCTTAGATGGACCATCATGAATGCAGTATCTTTCATCTTGCCGCCGGCAATATAGGCCGTGACTTTTTCCACGATAGCCGCATCATAATCTTTGACGCACTCCACCCCAAGCGAAGGCTCAATCAGGCTATTGGCAATGGCATCCCAGGAAACGTAAGCGGCAAGCTTGCGGTTTGGCATGGCCTGTCGCAGCCGTTTAAATAAGGTCGGATAGAGGCTGTTTTCCGGATAGTAGTATTCGGCAGCGACACCATTGGTTACCCCGTGTTTACTCGTATCTACACCGGTAAGTATCGCCCCCCAGTTTGGGGCAGAGTCGGACGGCATGACCGATTGCGCCGTGTAGGTCACCGCGCCTTGTTCAATCATTTTTCGTAAATACGGAATATGTAGTCGTTCGCCAACCGTTTCTTTTTTCGACTCCACGGAAGGCCAATAGGGAGCCTGCATGCTGACACCGGCACCCGCACCATCCAGACCAATAAATAGCACGCGCTTATAAGGCATAAAAGCAAGCTGCTCTGCAACATGGACTTGCCGATCATGGGGAAGGCCAATAATATCGCCTAATGTGATCACACCATCCTGGTTAGCGTCCAGGGATAATGCCTCGTTGATCGTCAGATGATGTGTTTCCACATCCAGCGAATCAATCTGATATAAACGACCATTCTCGTAGAATTGACAATTTGACAAAGAGAACTCACCGGCACCCGCTGCTGCAGTGGTTTTGAACCGCAGTTCCCCCACTTTTGTTTTTTGCCAGTCTAAAGGGGCAGTATTGTTGAAGGTACGGCCGCCATATACGCTGACTTTCAAAACACCGCTTGCTGTAACCTGTGCAGAAATATCTCGACCAACGGCCTCAATAAATTCAAATAAGGATGAATCATAATGAAGTTCGCTGGTGCAATCATCAATGACATTCACCATATCGTTGGTGCGTAAATGCAGATTCAGCGTAAACGCAGAGCCCATCACCGTCTGTTCCGCCCCAACGAATTTCAAGCTACCGCTAAATTTCTCGGTCAAGGGTTTAACAATGAGATCGCGATATTCCTCATAGAGTGCCAGTGCTTCCTGCCTGTCTACAGCCCGGTTGATAATCCGTAGCTCATCAATCATTGTTTCGTTGCTTAGGCGATACTGGCCCATAGCATCTGCACCAACAGCGATATCCAACGCAGTTGCGGTATCCCCCGAAAAACGAATATCAATCTGTTGTTTCAGCACACCGTCTTTAAAGAAACAGGCATTGCCAAAGCGATCGTGACTCACCGTGATCTGATGCCAGCGGCCATCTGCCACATAAATAGGATAGTCATCAGCAAGATCATAACGACCGGCGCTGTCCCCCTTCCAATTCCAACTCAGTGCATTTTTATGGATCCCTAATTGCCAGCCTGGATTGCCCCCACTGTTCCAGTCTTTATTCGAAATAATCGTTTGCTCTTTATTGCCGGTAGGGGCCTTGATCCAAAAGCACAGGCTAAAATCACCTGACAAATCATTTTGTAATTCTGGATTAGGAATGGTGATAAAACTATCGCCATTGAACAAAAATGCACTGTTGGCAAAACCGGATACATATTCCTCCTTGCCATGTATGACTGCATCGTAGCCATTAACCGAGGCATCATTTAAATGATCATTAAAGTCATAATGCAGCGAGATAGGTGCCGGAGTGAGTTTCTCATAATACTCGTCATATTCTTGTTGGACTTGCTGGGCGGAAATAATGGTGTTGGTTATGTTTACTCGATCGAGAAAAGTGTTTGCCAATCGATATTCACCTCGACCATCCGCGCCGATATTAAAATCAAAATGGGTGTTAGTGTGTCCACTGTTGGCAATAGTGACCCGGGACTGCTCCTGACCATCGAGATAGAAAACAGCGTCTCTGGAACGATCGTGTGCAATAGCAACATGATGCCATTTAAAATCGGCGATAGGGATATCCGCCATATCCAACCGGCGACCATAAGCACCTTGCCAATTCCACCTTAGGCTTTTACCACTAATCCCTATTACCCAACCAATGTTCCCGCCAACACGCCAATCTTTGTTAGAAAATATAACCCCTTCATATTGTGCGTTAGCCTTTACCCAGAAAGAAACGCTGAAGTCACCATCCAAAGCGGGAAATAACTCACTTTGTGGTAGCGTAATATACGATTTGTCTAATTTAGCTGCCAGTCCATCAAAACCACGAACAAAGCCAATATCCCCGGTTGCTATACCATCGTTGCTTTGGCCTGAACTGTCTTTGAGATCCCCTTCAAAGTTCATGAAGACGGTCAGTGGCTTCTGCAGTTTATCTTTCAGATCATAAAATCTTTGCTTAATGTCTTCTTGAGTTAATACTTTATCGTGGATCTCAATCTCATCCAGATGACAGCCCTTTAAAGGATATTGACCCAGAGCATCCGCACCGATAACCGTTGTATATCCACTATCAATACTGCCCGAGTTAGAAATATTAATGTTATATACTTGCCCCCCATCTTTATAAAAAATAGCGTCACCCTGACGGTCAAAAGTGACTGCAATGTGATGCCACTGATTGTCAGCAACTTTTATATTTTGTTCAGCGCCGACATCTAAACGTGAACCAGAGACCCCTTTCCAATTACAGACCAGATAATCATGATTAATACCCACCAACCAGCCGATATTTGAGCCTTTACCCCAATCTTTATTAGAGATAATCACGCCATCACTTGATGATCCAGATTTAATCCAGAACGATAGGCTAAAATCACGATCTGTAGAAAATAAAAAACTATCCCTGACCAGTGAAATAGTGCCATTTTCGAAATAACCATTCTGGCCAATATTGTTTTTAACCAGAATGATATTACCCTCAACTTTCTCTATATTATCACTCCCTGAGATATCGTTAATTTCCTTATTGAAGTCTATCCTTGCCAGCAAAGTATCGGCTTTGTCGGCAGTATTACCTTCAAATACCGTTTTTGTATATTCATTGTTCATATTTTCCGCCTATTTTAAATAATGTTTTTAAAACAAGCAGACAATACCATGGTGAATATAAGGTTATAACTTGTCCCTGTAGTGTGGGAACTCACACTACAGATGAATATATGAGAACAGGTAAATAGCGGATGAGAAATATAGCGTGATTTATGTGATGCGCATTGAAGAGTGATATGAAAATTGGTGTGATAACGGTCATTTATTTATAGCAGGCAAAGCAAAAAGGCCATCCTTGCGGATGGCCTCTTGGCTTAATTGATGCCTGGCAGTGTCCTACTCTCGCATGGGGAGACCCCACACTACCATCGGCGCTACGGCGTTTCACTTCTGAGTTCGGCATGGGATCAGGTGGGACCACCGCGCTATTGCCGCCAGGCAAATTCTGTTTCATTCCGGCCGTTACCTCAGTAACCACCAGAACCAATCTCGGAACGCGCTGAAAATCTCTCAAATCAAAACACTTTTGGTGTTGTAAGGTTAAGTCTCACGGATCATTAGTACTGGT
>NZ_JANUDZ010000014.1:0-32591 GCF_024809935.1 Serratia sp. BIGb0163 | reverse complement strand
ACTGCCAGGCATCAATTAAGCCAAGAGGCCATCCGCAAGGATGGCCTTTTTGCTGTGTGCAAAAGACAAAAACAGACGCAGCTACGCTGCGCCTTGAAGCATCCACATCACAATATCCTCCGAATAAAAGCCAACTGGCTATCTTTAATATATAAATATCAACAATGTTTAAAAATGATAAATAACTTCAAATATATATAATCCAATTTAGGAGGAGTGTTTGAATTTGTGCTAATAAGACTCAGTTATGAGGAAATGCCGGTATTAATCATTTTGGTTTCTATCTAGAACTTATTACTTAATTCATTTATATAGAAAATACCTTATAAAACAATCGAACGCATTCCCCCGATGGATGTTCTCCAGATAAAAGCCCTATCGATGAAAACAAATATTAGCCTGGCGTGCCGAATCGAGTAGACTAGGTGCAGGTTCATTTCCGTATAGGTATTTATCGTTATGTCTACTGAAAGCGCGTCATTAAAAAAACACAATACTTTTGCGCTCCCGGTCAACGCAGCGCATCTGGTCATTGCAGAAACAATCGAATTAATGATCAAGGTTTGGCAGAAAACACAGAAGCGTCAAGAGCCGCTACTGGTACTTGGAGAAGGGAGTAACGTCCTGTTTCTTGATGATTTTTCCGGTACGGTAATGATCAATCAATTAAAAGGTATCGACATCCGAGAAGAGAAAGATGCCTGGTTTCTTCACGTTAGCTCTGGTGAGAATTGGCATGGTTTGGTTTGTCGCACTCTGGAAATCGGCATTCCCGGGCTGGAAAACCTGGCGTTAATCCCCGGCCTGGTCGGCTCTGCACCTATTCAGAACATCGGTGCCTATGGTATCGAACTCAAGAGCGTATGTGACTACGTTGATCTATTGGATCTGACTACGGGTGCCATCGATCGCATTGCCGCATCTGACTGCGGCTTTGGCTACCGAGAAAGTATTTTTAAACATCATTTTCAGAAGGGGCATATCATTGTTGGTGTAGGCCTGCGCCTTAGCAAGCAATGGGAACCGATGCTGAATTATGGCGATCTGACAAAGCTGGATCCTGAAACGGTGACACCACGTCAGGTATTTGACTCTGTATGTGCAATGCGCCGCAGCAAATTGCCCGATCCTAAAGTGACGGGTAATGCAGGCAGCTTCTTCAAAAACCCACTGGTTGGTAGTGAAAAAGCCGCTGAGTTGACCACCGAATATCCTGGCATACCGCATTATCCGCAGCAGGATGGTCAGGTGAAGCTGGCTGCAGGCTGGTTGATCGATCAGTGTGGGCTAAAAGGACACCAAATTGGCGGTGCGGCGGTACATAATCAACAGGCGCTTGTGCTGGTTAATACGGATAATGCCACCAGTCAGGACGTGGTGGCGCTGGCACGGCATGTACGTAATACCGTAGCGAAAAAATTCGACGTATGGCTTGAGCCGGAAGTTCGCTTTATCGGTGCGGTTGGTGAGTTGAATGCCGTAGAGGTTCTTTCATGAAGGACACCAAAGTTCCCCTTAAGCTCATTTCTATACTGGCCGATGGCGATTTCCATTCTGGTGAGCATCTTGGCGAGTTGCTGGGCATGAGTCGTGCCGCTATTAATAAACATATCCAGACCATCCGCGAATGGGGTTTGGATGTGTTTACCGTGCCCGGAAAGGGCTATAGCCTACCGAGCCCGATCCAGTTACTGGATGTTGAATGTATTCTTGACCAACTGGTTGATAAACGTGTCACTGTGCTGCCGGTTGTGGACTCCACCAACCAATATTTGCTGGATCGTATTACCGAACTGCAATCTGGCGATGCCTGTGTTGCTGAGTACCAGCAGGCCGGTCGTGGCCGTCGCGGTCGTCAATGGATCTCACCATTTGGCGCCAATCTGTATCTCTCCATGTTTTGGCGTCTGGATCAGGGGCCTGCAGCCGCAATGGGGCTGAGTCTGGTGATTGGCATCGTGATGGCCGAGGTGCTCAAAGACCTTGGGGCACAAGATGTCAGGGTTAAATGGCCAAACGACTTATACCTTAACGATCGCAAGTTAGCTGGTATCTTGGTCGAATTAACAGGAAAAACCGGTGATGCGGCACAACTGGTCATTGGTGCCGGTATCAATTTGGCAATGCGTGAAACCAATGCCAATGCGATTAATCAAGGCTGGATAAACCTGCAGGAGGCGGGGATTAATATCGATCGTAATGAATTGGCCGCCACCTTACTCAATGAATTGCGCCAATCGCTGCGGCAATTTGAGATTGATGGTTTAGCGCCATTTATTGCGCGCTGGCGTGCTTTGGACAACTTTATCGATCGGCCGGTTAAACTATTAATTGGTGAACAACAAATTTTTGGTATAGCACGAGGCATTGATCAACAAGGGGCATTATTGCTCGATCAGGACGGTGTGATTAAACCGTTCATTGGCGGGGAAATCTCTCTGCGCAGCGCCGAGTAATTATCATTAAATATAAGGGGGCCGGTAAGCCCCTGCTTATTATTAAATTACTTTCTTAAACGTACGTTTTCAACCGCGTGATTAGCACTCTTCGTCATGATCAGACTGGCGCGTTCGCGGGTGGGTAAGATATTTTCTTGTAAATTCAATCCATTAATCTCATTCCATAGTTGAGATGCTATATTGATAGCTTCTGGTTCAGGTAACTTGGAATAGTTATGGAAATAAGAGTCAGGATTGGAAAATGCACCCTGACGGAACTTAAGAAATCTATTGATATACCAGGATTGCAGCAGTTCTTCAGGTGCGTCGACATATATTGAAAAATCAACAAAGTCAGAAACAAATACACGATGCGGATCGTGAGGGTAATCCATCCCGCTCTGTAATACGTTTAGCCCTTCAAGAATAAGAATATCCGGCTGCTCGATGACTTTATTCCCTTCGGGAACAACATCGTAAATCAGATGGGAATAGACCGGAGCGGTCACGCGCTTAGCGCCTGATTTCACTTCAGAAACAAATTTCACCAGGCTGTGCATATCATAAGACTGTGGGAAGCCTTTTTTCTTCATCAGCCCGCGTTCGTTCAACACCTTATTCGGATGCAGGAAACCGTCGGTGGTGATCAACTCAACGCTACGATGTTCCGGCCAACTGCTAAGCAATGCCTGTAGCAAACGTGCCGTGGTACTTTTACCTACGGCAACGCTGCCGGCAATGCCGATCACGTAGGGGATTTTTTGTCCATCGGTACCGAGAAATTGCTCAAGTACGGCCTGACGGCGCAGGTTCGAACTGATATAGAAGTTCAACAATCGGGATAGCGGCAGATAAATCTGTGCTACCTCTTCCAAAGAGAGATCTTCGTTAATCCCTTTCAGTTTAACAATCTCTTCTTCTGACAGTGTCAGCGGCACCGAATCCCGTAACGCAGCCCACTGGGTACGATCGAACTGAAGATAGGGCGTCGCTAAAGATTGATCTCTTTTTATCATAAGCCAAATTCTGCCTGTTAACGCAGGTTGGGAAAGGCGCCGGACGCCAACTCCAGATAATAATCAAGCTGCATATTATAGACAGCTTCGTTTTTGACGTAGACTTTTTTCGCAAAAGTTGGCGATTAGTATGAGTTTATCTCAATTGTGCGAAGCGGCGCGCAGTAGGCGGAAGTCGCTTTAGGCGTATTTTTACTTCAATTCACAGCTTGCCGAATGGGGTGAAACTGCTGTTTAGGTAAAATATGTGGGCGACACTGGCAAAAGAACAATTACAGTGTAGGGAGTGCTGACTGTGATTGATGAATTTTTGCACGCCTTACAGTGTGAATTGCCAGGTAGTGGGCAAAATTGGGCGATTTGTGAGCGAAAGTGCAGTTAACGCAATTTTTTTGTTGCATAGCCCGTCCGGTCTACCTAGAATGCGCTGCACTTGATGCCGGCTTAGCTCAGTTGGTAGAGCAACTGACTTGTAATCAGTAGGTCACCAGTTCGATTCCGGTAGCCGGCACCAATCAAGTCACAATAGTTAAAATCTGGTGGGGTTCCCGAGCGGCCAAAGGGAGCAGACTGTAAATCTGCCGTCACAGACTTCGAAGGTTCGAATCCTTCCCCCACCACCATATCTTGCCTTCGGCAGTTAACTGGCCAGCGATAAACTCGCAACGGTTAAATTGCGGAAGGGGAAGGCGAAAGTCTTCAGCAAGGTTCGAGTTGTGCAGCGCATCGCGCAGCCGGCCCGAAGGGTGAGAGTTAAGCGACGAACAATCCTTCTCCCACCTAAAAATTCTACAGAAAAGTCAGGTAGCCGAGTTCCAGGATGCGGGCATCGTATAATGGCTATTACCTCAGCCTTCCAAGCTGATGATGTGGGTTCGATTCCCACTGCCCGCTCCAAGATGTGCTGATATAGCTCAGTTGGTAGAGCGCACCCTTGGTAAGGGTGAGGTCGGCAGTTCGAATCTGCCTATCAGCACCACTTCTTATAATCTCGCCCCCTGATTTTCTTTCTGTTCTGGATTCAACAGGCAAATGCTTGGTTGATGTGGTGATACCACCGATTTATCCGTGTCTTAGAGGGACAATCGATGTCTAAAGAAAAGTTTGAACGTACAAAACCGCACGTTAACGTCGGTACTATCGGCCACGTTGACCACGGTAAAACTACCCTGACTGCAGCAATCACTACCGTTCTGGCTAAAACCTACGGCGGTTCTGCACGTGCTTTCGACCAGATCGATAACGCGCCAGAAGAAAAAGCTCGTGGTATCACCATCAACACTTCTCACGTTGAATATGACACCCCGACTCGTCACTACGCGCACGTTGACTGCCCAGGGCACGCCGACTACGTTAAAAACATGATCACCGGTGCTGCTCAGATGGACGGCGCTATCCTGGTTGTTGCTGCGACTGACGGCCCTATGCCTCAGACCCGTGAGCACATCCTGCTGGGTCGTCAGGTTGGCGTTCCTTACATCATCGTATTCATGAACAAATGCGACATGGTTGATGATGAAGAGCTGCTGGAACTGGTAGAAATGGAAGTTCGTGAACTTCTGTCTGCTTATGACTTCCCTGGTGATGACCTGCCGGTTGTTCGTGGTTCAGCGCTGAAAGCACTGGAAGGCGAAGCTGAGTGGGAAGCTAAAATCATCGAGCTGGCTGGCTACCTGGATTCTTACATCCCAGAACCAGAGCGTGCTATCGACAAGCCGTTCCTGCTGCCAATCGAAGACGTATTCTCCATCTCCGGTCGTGGTACTGTTGTTACCGGTCGTGTTGAGCGCGGTATCGTTAAAGTTGGCGAAGAAGTTGAAATCGTTGGTATCAAAGACACCGTTAAGTCTACCTGTACCGGCGTTGAAATGTTCCGCAAACTGCTGGACGAAGGCCGTGCTGGTGAGAACGTTGGTGTTCTGCTGCGTGGTATCAAGCGTGAAGACATCGAACGTGGTCAGGTACTGGCTAAACCAGGTTCTATCAAGCCGCACACTCAGTTCGATTCAGAAGTGTACATCCTGAGCAAAGATGAAGGTGGTCGTCATACTCCATTCTTCAAAGGCTACCGTCCACAGTTCTACTTCCGTACCACTGACGTGACCGGTACCATCGAACTGCCAGAAGGCGTTGAGATGGTAATGCCTGGTGACAACGTGAACATGAAAGTCACCTTGATCCACCCAATCGCGATGGACGACGGTCTGCGTTTCGCAATCCGTGAAGGCGGCCGTACTGTTGGCGCTGGTGTTGTTGCCAAAGTTATCGCTTAATCGCTGATAACGTTTGACGCGACACGCGGTAAAAGGGCATCATTTGATGCCCTTTTTCTACGCTGTGAACTAGAACCTATCTCATCAGCGATTTTGCAGTCATAATCATTGGTGAGATGGGCTCTTAAAGCGTATTGACTGAAATACGTCATAGCGTAAAACACCGAAATGCTGCCGAGCAGCATCTGATCGGTTTGGTTTGCCTTGCAGTGCGAGGCAAAGTTGTCTGTTCTGAATTCATTGTGACAGGTTGGTTTATGAGTGCGAATACCGAGGCTCAAGGGAGCGGGCGCGGCCTGGAAACGGCTAAATGGCTTATCGTCGCTGTTCTGTTGGTTGTAGCGATTGTCGGTAACTATTTCTACCGTGATTTCAGCCTGCCATTACGCGCGCTGGCCGTTGTAGTGGTTATCGCTGTTGCAGGCGCTGTGGCGCTGATGACGACCAAAGGCAAAGCCACCGTTGCGTTTGCACGCGAAGCGCGTACTGAAGTACGTAAAGTGATCTGGCCAACTCGTCAGGAAACGCTACATACCACGTTGATCGTTGCCGCGGTAACTGCCGTGATGTCACTGATTCTGTGGGGGCTGGATGGTATTCTGGTCCGTCTGGTATCGTTTATTACTGGCCTGAGGTTCTAAAATGTCTGAAGCTCCAAAAAAACGTTGGTACGTCGTTCAGGCGTTTTCCGGTTTTGAAGGTCGCGTAGCGCAATCGCTGCGTGAATACATCAAACTGCATGATATGGAAGAACTGTTCGGCGAAGTCATGGTTCCTACGGAAGAAGTTGTTGAAATCCGTGGCGGCCAACGTCGTAAAAGTGAACGTAAATTCTTCCCTGGCTATGTACTGGTTCAGATGGTGATGAACGATGCCAGCTGGCACTTGGTACGCAGCGTTCCACGCGTAATGGGTTTCATCGGCGGGACTTCTGACCGTCCGGCGCCGATTAGCGACAAAGAAGTCGATGCGATTATGAACCGCCTGCAGCAGGTTGGTGATAAGCCGCGTCCGAAAACGCTGTTCGAACCGGGTGAATTGGTCCGCGTTAGCGATGGTCCGTTCGCTGACTTCAACGGTGTTGTTGAAGAAGTGGATTACGAGAAGAGTCGCCTGAAAGTTTCCGTTTCCATCTTTGGCCGTGCAACGCCGGTGGAACTGGACTTCGCTCAGGTTGAGAAGGGCTGATCAATTAATCAGCAATAAGTGGCTTTTGCCGCTTGTCAGAGGCGCGAAATTGAACTATAATTTCGCGCCTTTTGTTTTTATAGGCCTTGCTCTTTAGAGTGAGGTGATACACGGGGAGCCTTTTGCGAGGCGTTATTACCCAAACCGAGGAATTGTAAATGGCCAAGAAAGTACAAGCCTACGTTAAGCTGCAAGTTGCAGCCGGTATGGCGAACCCAAGTCCGCCAGTTGGTCCAGCTCTGGGTCAGCAAGGTGTTAACATCATGGAATTCTGTAAGGCGTTCAATGCTAAGACTGACAGCGTTGAGAAAGGTCTGCCGATTCCGGTTGTTATTACTGTTTATTCTGACCGTTCTTTCACTTTCGTTACCAAAACCCCGCCAGCAGCAGTTCTGCTGAAAAAAGCGGCTGGTATCAAGTCTGGTTCAGGCAAGCCGAACAAAGACAAAGTAGGTAAAGTGACAAGTGCTCAGGTACGTGAAATCGCAGAAACCAAAGCTGCGGACATGACTGGTTCCAACGTTGAAGCGATGACTCGCTCCATCGAAGGTACTGCTCGTTCCATGGGCCTGGTAGTGGAGGATTAAGAAATGGCTAAGCTGACCAAGCGCATGCGCGTGATCCGTGACAAAGTTGATGCTACTAAACAGTATGACATCACCGAAGCTGTTGCTCTGCTGAAAGAGCTGGCCACCGCTAAATTCGTAGAAAGCGTTGACGTTGCTGTTAACCTCGGCATCGACGCTCGTAAATCTGACCAAAACGTTCGTGGCGCTACCGTTCTGCCAAACGGCACCGGTCGTTCCGTTCGCGTTGCCGTATTTGCCCAGGGCCCTAACGCTGAAGCAGCTAAAGCTGCTGGCGCAGAGCTGGTAGGTATGGAAGATCTGGCAGACCAGATCAAGAAAGGCGAAATGAACTTCGACGTTGTTATTGCTTCTCCTGATGCAATGCGCGTTGTTGGTCAACTGGGCCAGATCCTGGGTCCACGTGGCCTGATGCCAAACCCGAAAGTGGGTACCGTTACTCCGAACGTTGCTGAAGCTGTGAAAAACGCTAAAGCAGGTCAGGTTCGTTATCGTAACGACAAAAACGGCATCATCCATACCACTATCGGTAAGGTTGATTTCGAGTCAGACAAGCTGAAAGAAAACCTGGAAGCTCTGCTGGTTGCGCTGAAAAAAGCAAAACCATCTCAGGCTAAAGGCGTGTACATCAAGAAAGTTAGCCTCTCCACCACCATGGGTGCTGGCGTTGCTATCGATCAAAGCGGCCTGACTGCTGTAGCGAACTAATCGCCCTGCGATTATCGCTTTGACTTGGGGCGAAGATTTGTCTAGAATCTTATGCCCCAAGGTTTTGCTATTGGCCATAGCCACAGCGAAACAAAGATTTTTCGGTTGGAGCCTGGCCTATCCAGGCCTCCGTCCAAGACCGCAGGTGTATCGAAAGGTACTTAATCCTTCCTGCGTAGACGGTGACAGAGCCTAAAGAAATTTTTTCTTTTTATAAAAGAATAGTCTTTGCTGGATTCTGCTCACCGTGTTTGAACGCTCTCACTGCGTGATTTATCACAAGGTGTTGAGTGATGTGAGTGCCGGGGATTTCCCCCGGCTAAATCCAGGAGCAAAGAGCTAATGGCATTAAATCTTCAAGACAAACAAGCGATTGTTGCTGAAGTCAACGAAGTAGCCAAAGGCGCGCTGTCTGCGGTTGTTGCGGATTCCCGTGGCGTTACCGTTGATAAAATGACTGAACTGCGTAAAGCAGGTCGTGAAGCTGGCGTTTACATGCGTGTTGTTCGTAACACCCTGATGCGTCGCGTAGTTGAAGGCACTCCATTCGAATGCCTGAAAGACACGTTCGTCGGTCCTACCTTGATTGCATTTTCTCATGAACACCCGGGCGCTGCTGCTCGTCTGTTCAAAGATTTCGCGAAAGCGAATGCAAAGTTCGAGATTAAAGCTGCGGCCTTTGAAGGTGAGATGATCCCTGCGGCACAAATTGACCGCTTGGCAACTCTGCCTACTTACGATGAAGCAATCGCACGCCTGATGGCAACCATGAAAGAAGCCGCTGCCGGCAAATTGGTTCGCACTCTGGCTGCACTGCGCGATCAGAAAGAAGCGGCATAAGCCCTTTTTCTTATCCGTTGCTTACGTATTTAAACTATTTCTGAATTTTAGGAACATTTGTTATGTCTATCACTAAAGACCAAATTATCGAAGGCGTTGCAGCTCTGTCTGTAATGGAAATCGTTGAACTGATCGCCGCTATGGAAGAGAAGTTCGGTGTTTCTGCTGCTGCTGTAGCTGCAGGTCCTGCTGCTGCTGCTGAAGCTGTTGAAGAAAAAACTGAATTCGACGTTGTACTGAAAGGTATCGGCGCGAACAAAGTTGCAGTAATCAAAGCAGTACGTGGCGCAACTGGCCTGGGTCTGAAAGAAGCTAAAGACCTGGTTGAGTCTGCACCAGCAGCACTGAAAGAAGGCATCAGCAAAGACGACGCTGAAGCACTGAAAAAAGCTCTGGAAGAAGCTGGCGCTGAAGTTGAAGTTAAATAAGCCACTGCTTTCTGAGTGCAGTCTGTTTTAACTAACAGACTGATGGCTGGTGACTTTTTGGTCACCAGCCTTTTTGCGCTGTAGGGCGTCAGTAGAGTTTCACACTGTTTGGCTACTGGCTAACCCCAATATTTCTTTCTATCGACGACTTAATATATTGCCTTCCCTGCCGCAGCAAAATCTGCCGCACAACGCAACGAAATGATTTAAGCGTGATAGAAACGAGTATTGCGGAGAGTGTTCCCGCTTTCCGGTCGACAAAATGGTGTTGCGTGAACCGTCCTATATCCGGACGGACAATAGGTTCGACTTTCCAGCGAGCTGAGGAACCCTATGGTTTACTCCTATACCGAGAAAAAACGTATTCGTAAGGATTTTGGTAAGCGTCCACAAGTTTTGGACATACCATATCTCCTTTCTATCCAGCTTGATTCGTTCCAGAAGTTTATCGAGCAAGATCCAGAAGGGCAGCACGGCCTAGAAGCCGCCTTCCGTTCTGTTTTCCCTATCCAGAGCTACAGTGGCAATTCGGAGCTGCAATACGTTAGCTACCGTCTTGGTGAGCCGGTCTTCGACGTCAAAGAGTGCCAGATCCGTGGTGTGACGTTCTCTGCACCGCTGCGCGTAAAACTGCGCCTGGTAATCTATGAGCGCGAAGCTCCGGAAGGCACGGTCAAAGACATCAAGGAACAAGAAGTCTATATGGGCGAAATTCCGCTCATGACCGAAAACGGCACCTTTGTGATCAACGGTACTGAGAGGGTTATCGTATCTCAGCTTCACCGTAGTCCTGGCGTATTCTTTGACAGCGATAAGGGTAAAACCCACTCTTCGGGTAAAGTGCTGTATAACGCACGTATCATCCCTTATCGCGGTTCATGGCTGGATTTCGAGTTTGACCCGAAAGACAACCTGTTTGTGCGTATTGACCGTCGCCGTAAATTGCCTGCGACCATCATTCTGCGTGCATTGAACTACACCACTGAGCAGATCCTTGACCTGTTCTTTGCGAAAGTAGTTTACGAGATCCGTGATAACAAGCTGCAGATGGAGCTGGTTCCAGAACGTCTGCGTGGTGAGACTGCTTCGTTTGATATCGAAGCCAACGGCAAGATCTACATTGAGAAAGGCCGTCGTATCACCGCTCGTCATATCCGTCAGCTCGAAAAAGACGAAATTCAGAGTATTGAAGTACCGGTTGAGTACATCGCGGGCAAAGTGGTCGCGAAGGACTATATCGATACCAATACCGGTGAGCTGATCTGCGCAGCCAACATGGAGCTGTCGCTGGATCTGCTGGCCAAACTGAGCCAGTCAGGCCACAAGCGTATCGAAACGCTGTTCACCAACGATCTGGACCACGGTGCATACATCTCTGAGACTGTACGTGTCGATCCAACCAGCGATCGTTTGAGCGCACTGGTAGAAATCTACCGCATGATGCGTCCTGGTGAGCCGCCAACGCGCGAAGCTGCTGAAAACCTGTTTGAGAACTTGTTCTTCTCTGAAGACCGCTACGATCTGTCTGCGGTTGGTCGTATGAAGTTCAACCGTTCTCTGCTGCGTGACGAGATCGAAGGTTCGGGCATCCTGAGCAAAGACGACATCATTGAAGTGATGAAGAAGCTCATCGGTATCCGTAACGGTAAAGGCGAAGTGGACGATATCGACCACTTGGGCAACCGTCGTATCCGTTCCGTCGGCGAAATGGCTGAGAACCAGTTCCGTGTAGGTCTGGTGCGTGTTGAGCGTGCGGTTAAAGAACGTCTGTCCCTGGGCGATCTGGACACCCTGATGCCACAGGACATGATCAACGCCAAGCCGATTTCGGCGGCGGTGAAAGAGTTCTTCGGCTCCAGCCAGCTGTCTCAGTTTATGGACCAGAACAACCCGTTGTCCGAGATTACGCACAAACGTCGTATCTCTGCATTGGGCCCAGGCGGTCTGACCCGTGAACGTGCCGGCTTTGAAGTTCGAGACGTACACCCGACTCACTACGGTCGCGTGTGCCCAATCGAAACGCCGGAAGGTCCAAACATCGGTCTGATCAACTCCTTGTCCGTGTACGCACAGACCAACGAGTATGGCTTCCTGGAAACTCCGTACCGCCGCGTGCGTGACGGCCTGGTTACCGATGAAATCAACTATCTGTCTGCTATTGAAGAAGGCAACTTCGTTATCGCTCAGGCGAACTCCAACCTGGATGATGACGGCCGCTTCGTAGAAGACCTGGTCACCTGTCGTAGCAAAGGCGAATCAAGCCTGTTCAGCCGCGACCAGGTTGACTATATGGACGTATCAACCCAGCAGGTTGTATCCGTTGGTGCTTCACTGATTCCATTCCTGGAACACGATGACGCCAACCGTGCATTGATGGGTGCGAACATGCAACGTCAGGCGGTTCCAACCTTGCGTGCTGACAAGCCGCTGGTAGGTACCGGTATGGAACGTGCTGTAGCTGTTGACTCCGGTGTTACTGCCGTAGCTCGACGTGGCGGTGTGATCCAGTACGTGGATGCTTCCCGTATCGTTATTAAAGTTAACGAAGACGAGATGCTCGCGGGCGAAGCAGGTATCGATATTTATAACCTGACCAAGTACACCCGTTCTAACCAGAACACCTGTATCAACCAGATGCCGTGTGTGAATCTGGGTGAGCCAATCGAGCGCGGCGACGTGCTGGCAGATGGCCCATCCACTGACCTGGGTGAACTGGCGCTGGGCCAGAACATGCGCGTGGCATTCATGCCATGGAACGGCTACAACTTCGAAGACTCCATCTTGGTGTCCGAGCGTGTCGTTCAGGAAGATCGCTTCACTACCATCCACATCCAGGAACTGGCATGTGTGTCTCGCGACACCAAGTTGGGGCCTGAAGAGATCACTGCCGACATCCCTAACGTGGGTGAAGCTGCGCTCTCCAAACTGGATGAGTCCGGTATCGTGTATATCGGTGCTGAAGTGACCGGTGGCGACATTCTGGTTGGCAAGGTAACACCAAAAGGTGAAACCCAGCTGACGCCAGAAGAGAAGCTGCTGCGTGCGATCTTCGGTGAGAAGGCGTCTGACGTTAAAGACTCCTCTCTGCGCGTACCAAACGGCGTTTCCGGTACGATTATCGACGTGCAGGTCTTTACCCGCGATGGCGTGGAAAAAGACAAGCGTGCGTTGGAAATCGAAGAGATGCAGCTGAAGCAGGCGAAAAAAGACCTGACTGAAGAACTGCAGATCCTGGAAGCTGGTCTGTTCGCACGTATCCATGCGGTGCTGGTTGCCGGCGGTGTTGAAGCTGAAAAGCTGAGCAAACTGCCACGCGATCGCTGGCTGGAACTGGGCCTGACCGACGAAGAAAAGCAAAACCAGCTGGAACAGTTGGCAGAGCAGTACGACGAGCTGAAATCCGACTTCGAGAAGAAGCTGGACGCCAAGCGTCGTAAGATCACCCAGGGCGATGATCTGGCACCAGGCGTGCTGAAAATCGTTAAGGTTTATCTGGCTGTTAAGCGTCAGATCCAACCGGGTGACAAGATGGCAGGCCGCCACGGTAACAAGGGTGTTATCTCCAAGATCAACCCGATCGAAGATATGCCTTACGATGAAAACGGCACGCCGGTTGACATCGTACTGAACCCGTTGGGCGTACCATCACGTATGAACATCGGTCAGATCCTGGAAACCCACTTGGGTATGGCTGCGAAAGGCATTGGTGAGAAGATCAACCAAATGCTGAAGCAGCATCAGGAAGTGGCCAAGCTGCGTGAGTTCATTCAGAAGGCTTACGATCTGGGCGACGATGTCTGCCAGAAAGTTGACCTGAACACCTTCACCGACGACGAAGTACTGCGTCTGGCAGAGAACCTGAAAAAAGGTATGCCAATCGCAACGCCGGTGTTTGATGGTGCGAAAGAGAGTGAAATCAAGCAATTGCTGGAAATGGGCGGGATCCCAACCTCGGGTCAGATTACGCTGTTCGATGGCCGTACCGGTGAGCAATTTGAGCGCCAGGTTACCGTTGGCTATATGTACATGCTGAAACTGAACCACTTGGTTGACGATAAAATGCACGCCCGTTCAACCGGTTCTTACAGCTTGGTTACTCAGCAACCGCTGGGTGGTAAGGCGCAGTTCGGTGGTCAACGCTTCGGTGAGATGGAAGTGTGGGCACTGGAAGCATACGGCGCAGCTTATACCCTGCAGGAAATGCTCACCGTTAAGTCGGATGACGTTAACGGCCGTACCAAGATGTACAAAAACATCGTGGATGGCGATCACCGCATGGAACCAGGCATGCCGGAGTCCTTCAACGTACTGTTGAAAGAAATCCGCTCGCTCGGTATCAACATCGAACTGGAAGGCGAGTAATCGTTTTTCCGGCTCAGGCTCCCGGCCTTAGGGAGCCTGAGGGTGGTTGTTCAGGTCACACGGGCGCGCGATTTGTCAGCGTGCGCCCAACAGGTTTAACTCCGACAGGAGCCAATCCGTGAAAGACTTATTAAAGTTTCTGAAAGCGCAAACCAAGACCGAAGAGTTTGACGCGATCAAGATTGCTCTGGCATCGCCAGACATGATCCGTTCCTGGTCGTTCGGCGAAGTCAAGAAGCCGGAAACCATTAACTACCGTACGTTCAAACCAGAACGTGACGGCCTTTTCTGTGCCCGTATCTTTGGGCCGGTAAAAGACTACGAGTGCCTGTGCGGCAAGTACAAGCGCTTAAAACACCGCGGCGTGATTTGTGAGAAGTGCGGCGTTGAAGTGACCCAGACCAAAGTACGCCGTGAGCGTATGGGGCACATCGAGCTGGCTTCACCAACTGCGCACATCTGGTTCCTGAAATCGCTGCCATCCCGCATCGGTTTGCTGCTGGATATGCCGCTGCGTGACATCGAACGTGTACTGTACTTCGAATCCTATGTGGTTATCGAAGGCGGTATGACTAACCTCGAGCGTCGTCAGATCCTGACTGAAGAGCAGTATCTGGATGCGCTGGAAGAGTTCGGTGATGAATTCGACGCCAAGATGGGTGCGGAAGCTATTCAGGCCCTGTTGAAAAACATGGATCTGGAGCAAGAGTGTGAAACTCTGCGCGAAGAGCTGAACGAAACCAACTCCGAAACCAAGCGTAAGAAGCTGACCAAGCGTATCAAGCTGCTGGAAGCGTTCGTACAGTCTGGCAACAAGCCAGAGTGGATGATCCTGACCGTGCTGCCGGTACTGCCACCGGATCTGCGTCCGCTGGTGCCGTTGGATGGGGGTCGTTTCGCGACTTCAGATCTGAACGATCTGTATCGCCGCGTGATCAACCGTAACAACCGTCTGAAACGCCTGCTGGATCTGGCTGCGCCTGACATCATCGTGCGCAACGAAAAGCGTATGCTGCAAGAAGCGGTAGATGCCCTGCTGGATAACGGCCGTCGCGGTCGTGCCATCACCGGTTCCAACAAGCGTCCTCTGAAATCTTTGGCCGATATGATCAAAGGTAAGCAGGGTCGTTTCCGTCAGAACCTGTTGGGTAAACGTGTTGACTACTCTGGTCGTTCTGTAATCACCGTAGGTCCATACCTGCGTCTGCATCAGTGCGGTCTGCCTAAGAAAATGGCACTGGAGCTGTTCAAACCGTTCATCTACGGCAAGCTGGAGCTGCGTGGCCTGGCCACCACCATCAAAGCCGCCAAGAAAATGGTTGAGCGTGAAGAAGCTGTCGTTTGGGACATCCTGGACGAAGTTATCCGCGAACACCCGGTACTGCTGAACCGTGCACCAACCCTGCACCGTTTGGGTATCCAGGCATTTGAACCGGTTCTGATCGAAGGTAAGGCTATCCAGCTGCACCCGCTGGTTTGTGCGGCATACAACGCCGACTTCGATGGTGACCAAATGGCAGTACACGTTCCACTGACGCTTGAAGCTCAGCTGGAAGCGCGTGCGCTGATGATGTCTACCAACAACATCCTGTCACCAGCGAACGGCGAGCCAATCATCGTTCCTTCTCAGGACGTTGTATTGGGTCTGTACTACATGACCCGTGACTGTGTTAACGCCAAAGGCGAAGGCATGGTGTTGAGTGGCCCGAAAGAAGCGGAGCGTATTTACCGCGCCGGTCTGGCTTCTCTGCATGCGCGTGTCAAAGTGCGTATCACCGAAGAGATCAAAAACACCGAAGGCGAGTCTGTACACCAGACTTCGATCGTCGACACTACCGTTGGTCGCGCCATCCTGTGGATGATCGTACCGCGCGGTCTGCCGTATTCGATCGTTAACCAGCCTTTGGGCAAGAAAGCTATCTCCAAGATGCTGAACACCTGTTACCGCATCCTGGGCCTGAAGCCGACCGTTATCTTTGCTGACCAGATCATGTACACCGGTTTTGCTTACGCTGCCCGTTCAGGCGCGTCAGTAGGTATCGATGACATGGTAATCCCTGCCAAGAAAGCAGAGATCATCGAAGAAGCAGAAACCGAAGTTGCCGAAATCCAGGAGCAGTTCCAGTCTGGTTTGGTTACCGCCGGCGAACGCTACAACAAAGTGATCGATATCTGGGCCGCAGCGAACGAACGTGTTGCCAAGGCAATGATGGAAAACTTGTCTGTTGAAGACGTCGTCAACCGTGACGGTGTTGTTGAACAGCAGGTTTCCTTCAACAGTATCTTTATGATGGCCGACTCCGGTGCGCGTGGTTCTGCAGCACAGATTCGTCAGCTGGCCGGTATGCGTGGCCTGATGGCCAAGCCGGATGGTTCCATCATTGAAACGCCAATCACCGCGAACTTCCGTGAAGGTCTGAACGTACTCCAGTACTTCATCTCCACGCACGGTGCTCGTAAAGGTTTGGCGGATACCGCACTGAAAACGGCTAACTCCGGTTATCTGACCCGTCGTCTGGTTGACGTGGCGCAGGATCTGGTGGTTACCGAAGACGACTGTGGTACTCACAACGGCATCATGATGACTCCGGTTATCGAAGGTGGTGACGTTAAAGAGCCACTGCGCGAACGTGTTCTGGGTCGTGTGACAGCAGAAGATATCATCAAGCCGGGTACGGCTGATATCCTGGTGCCACGTAACACCCTGCTGCACGAGAAGACTTGTGACCTGTTGGAAGAAAACTCTGTCGACAGCGTTAAAGTCCGTTCCGTCGTTAGCTGTGAAACCGACTTTGGTGTGTGTGCAAACTGCTATGGTCGCGACCTGGCACGTGGTCACATCATCAACAAAGGCGAAGCTATCGGCGTTATCGCGGCACAGTCAATCGGTGAGCCGGGTACACAGCTGACGATGCGTACGTTCCACATCGGTGGTGCGGCATCTCGTGCGGCTGCTGAATCCAGCATCCAGGTGAAAAACAAGGGTACTCTGAAGCTGAGCAATGTGAAGTTCGTAATGAACGCCGCAGGCAAGCTGGTGATCACCTCTCGTAACACCGAACTGAAGCTGATCGACGAATTCGGCCGTACTAAAGAACGCTACAAAGTGCCTTACGGTTCCGTGATGGGCAAAGGCGACGGTATGGAAGTTAACGGCGGCGAAACCGTTGCTAACTGGGATCCGCACACCATGCCAGTTATCACCGAAGTGAGTGGTTTCATCCGCTTCGCTGATATGGTTGACGGCCAGACCATTACCCGCCAGACCGACGAACTGACCGGTTTGTCTTCTCTGGTAGTACTGGACAGCGCAGAGCGTACCGGTAGCGGTAAAGACCTGCGTCCGGCACTGAAAATCGTTGATGCCAAAGGCGACGACGTATTGATCCCAGGTACTGATATGCCTGCTCAATACTTCCTGCCAGGTAAAGCGATTGTACAGCTGGAAGACGGCATTCAGATCGGTGCGGGTGATACCCTGGCGCGTATTCCTCAGGAATCCGGCGGTACCAAGGATATTACCGGTGGTCTGCCACGCGTTGCGGATCTGTTCGAAGCACGTCGTCCGAAAGAGCCGGCAATCCTGGCTGAAATCAGCGGGATTATCTCGTTCGGTAAAGAGACCAAAGGCAAACGTCGCCTGGTAATCTCTCCACTGGACGGCAGCGATGCGTACGAAGAGATGATTCCAAAATGGCGTCAGCTCAACGTGTTCGAAGGTGAAGTTGTGGAACGTGGTGACGTTGTTTCTGACGGCCCAGAATCTCCACACGACATTCTGCGTCTGCGTGGTGTGCATGCGGTTACTCGCTACATCACCAACGAAGTGCAGGAAGTTTACCGTCTGCAAGGCGTTAAGATTAACGATAAACACATTGAAGTTATCGTTCGTCAGATGCTGCGTAAAGGCACCATCGTTAGCGCTGGTGGCACCGAGTTCCTGGAAGGCGAGCAGGCTGAAGTGTCTCGCGTTAAGATTGCCAACCGTCAGCTTGCTGCTGAAGGCAAAATCGAGGCAACCTTCTCACGCGATCTGCTGGGTATCACCAAGGCTTCCTTGGCGACCGAGTCCTTCATCTCCGCAGCATCGTTCCAGGAAACGACGCGCGTTCTGACCGAAGCGGCTGTTGCCGGTAAGCGTGATGAACTGCGTGGCCTGAAAGAGAACGTCATCGTGGGCCGTCTGATCCCAGCCGGTACCGGTTACGCTTATCATCAGGACCGCATGCGCCGTAAAGCACAGGGTGAAACGCCAGTTGTTCCGCAGGTGAGCGCGGAAGAAGCAACGGCTAACCTGGCTGAACTGCTCAATGCAGGCAACCTGGGTGGCGGCAACAACGATTAATCGTTGAATGCGCCTTGGGGTTCGGCATTGCCGGGCCCTGACCAGATAAACCGCTCCTTCGGGGGCGGTTTTTTTTTGCCTGCGAACCGGGCCGGGAGAGGAGTTACAGGGGGCATCAACATTCTGAGGTCCCGGAGTCACGCGGGAGGGTAATCCGACGTGATCCGGGAGAGGGTAAGGCGAAACCGTCTGGTAGGTGACGGCTCCGGCTGGCACCGGGTTTGGCAACCAGCATCGCCACTATAGCGGGGCTGATCTGCCCCGCCAGCGGTGTCGATAGCTTCTGCGCAACGCTTCCCTCGTTTTTTCAACGGCGTTGCAAAGCTTGCAGATTACTGCGGGCTGCGCCCCAGGTAGCCGTCCCAGTCTTTCCACACCGGCTGTAAACCAGCGTCGCTGATGGCTTGTGCCACCTGCTGTGGGGTTCGGCCATCGTGCGGTTCAAACTGTTCCAGCTCCGGCGGCACATCGTCGGCATAGCCGCCAGGCTGGGTTTTGGAGCCGGCGCTGACGCTGTTGATCGCCACCGGGATCATATGATCGCGGAAAAACGGCGACTCACGCGTCGACAAAGACAGCTCCACGTCGGGGGCGAACAGCCGGAAGGCACAGATTAGCTGCACCAATTGCGGTTCACTCATGATCGACGCCGGTTCGATACCTCCGGCACAAGGGCGCAGGCGCGGGAACGAGATCGAGTAGCGGCTCTGCCAGTAAGTCTGTTGCAGGTAGAACAGGTGTTCAGCCAGCATGTAGCAGTCGGTACGCCAACTGTTGGAAAGCCCGATCAGGGCCCCGAGGCCGATCTTGTCGATCCCGGCGCGGCCCAGGCGATCCGGTGTGGCCAACCGCCAGTGAAAGTCCTGTTTCTGACCGCGCAGATGATGCTGCTGGTAGGTCGCGGGATGATAGGTTTCCTGATACACCAGCACGCCATCCAACCCCAGAGCCTTTAATTCGGCGTACTCTTGCTGCTCCAGCGGTTGTACTTCCATCATCAGCGAGCTGAAATGGCGGCGGATCGCGGGAATGTGCTGGCGGAAATAGTCCATGCCGACCTTGGTCTGGTGTTCACCGGTGACCAACAGCAAATGCTCAAAGCCCAACGCCTTAATCGCCAGACACTCGCGTTCGATCTCGGCGGCATCCAGGGTTTTACGCTTGATGCGGTTGCTCATCGAAAAGCCGCAGTAGGTGCAGTCGTTGGCGCACAGATTGGACAGGTACAGCGGCACGTAGAAGCTGACCACGTTGCCAAAACGTTGACGCGTCATCTGCTGCGCACGCTGCGCCAGTGGCTCCAGATAGGACGCGGCGGCAGGGGAAATCAGTGCCATAAAGTCTTCGCGCGACAGTTTTTCCGCATTCAGCGCATGCTCGACATCACGCGCCGTTTTACTGTTAATACGCAGCGAGATATCGTCCCAATCCAACTGTTGCCAGCGGCCACTGAAGTCATCAGCCATCACAATGTCTCCCCTGTCTGGCTGAGAAAAGCGGTCAGCGGGCTGGAGGCAACCGCATTACGCTGACTGCTGCCCAATCCCGCCTGACGTGCCAGTTCGCCGGCCTCAAGCGCCAGGCGAAAGGCCCGTGCCATCTGCACCGGGTCGCGCGCCACGGCGATTGCGGTATTCACCAACACGGCATCGGCACCCAGTTCCATGGCTTCCAGCGCATGGCTTGGCGCACCGATGCCGGCGTCGACCACCACCGGCACCCTGGCCTGCTCGATAATGATCTCCAGGAAGTCGCGGGTGCGCAGCCCACGGTTGGAACCAATAGGTGCGCCCAGCGGCATGACCGCGGCACAGCCCGCTTCCTCCAGGCGTTTACACAACACCGGATCGGCACCGCAGTAAGGCAGCACCACAAAACCTTCTTTCACCAATATTTCCGCCGCCTTCAGGGTTTCGATCGGGTCCGGCAGCAGGTATTTCACATCGGGATGGATTTCCAGTTTCACCCAGTGGGTGCCAAGCGCCTCACGGGCCAACCGGGCGGCGAACACCGCTTCTGCCGCGGTCTTGGCGCCGGAAGTATTCGGCAACAGGCGTACGCCCAGTTGCTGCAGCGGCGCCAGAATGGCGTCATTACCGCCGCGCAGGTCAACACGCTTCATTGCCATGGTGACCAGCTGCGAGCCGGAGGCCTGTAATGCCTCCAGCATCAGCGTTGGGGTGGCGAATTTACCGGTGCCGGTAAACAGGCGTGAGGTAAAAGTGGTATCGGCGATTTGTAGCATGTCAGCCTCCGGCGATCGCTTGAAACAGCAGAATGTCATCGCCGTCTTGCACCAGGTGGTTAGCCCAGTCGGTGCGCGGGATGATGATTTGGTTGATAGCCAGTGCCGTGCCCGGCTGCTGGCGTTCCAGTTGCTCGAGCAGGGCGCTGACGCTCAGCGGTTGTGCCAGCTCCAGCGGCTGGTCATTAAGCCGAATTTTCATGCTGTCCCTCCGCACGCCGGACAGGTGCTGGCCTGACTGAGTTGCAAGGTGCTCCAGCTTTGTTGTTTGCCATCGAACAGCCGCAGTTTGCCGCTGATGGCGGAAGGCAGGCCCGCCAGCATTTTTATCGCTTCCAGCGCTTGCAGCGTGCCAATGACGCCGACCACCGGGCCGAGTACGCCAGCGGTACGGCAGTTGCGTTGGGGTTCAGTTTGTTCCGGATACAGGCAGGCATAGCAGCCGTGGGCATAGGGAGGTTCTATCACCAGCAGCTGACCGCTGAAACCCACCGCACTGCCGCTGATCAGCGGTTTACCGGCCTGGATGCAGGCGGCGTTCACCGCATGGCGGGTTTCCATGTTATCGCTACAGTCCAAAATTAAATCGGCGCGTTGTACGGCGCGCTGTAACACTTCCCCCTGCAGACGCTGTTCCAGCGCAATGGATTCGACCATCGGGTTCAGCGCCTGTAGCTGGTGCTTTGCCAGAGCGGCTTTGCTTTGGGAAACGTCGCTGCTGCGATAGAGGATCTGACGCTGCAAATTGGTGACGTGCAGCCTATCGTCATCGGCCAGCAGCAGGGTGCCGACACCGGCGGCGGCCAGATAAAGCGAGGCGGGGGAGCCTAACCCCCCCAACCCGACGATCAGTGCCGTCGACTGTTTTAGTTTCTCCTGGCCCGCGGGGCCGATGTCTTCCAGCAGCAACTGGCGGCTGTAGCGCAGGAACTCTTGATCGCTCAACATGGCATCACTCCTTGCCTTCGATCAGTTGCAGCAGCTGTGCAGTCGCTGCGCGCCAGTCCGGGGCCTGGGTAATGGCGCTGACCACGGCGACGCTACCGACGCCACAATCCAGCACTGCCGCCACGCGATCGATACTGATCCCGCCGATCGCCACCGTTGGGTAGTCACTCAGCCCGGCGATATGGCGTTTCAGCTCCACCAGACCCTGTGGGGCAGAAGGCATGTCTTTGGTTTGCGTCGGAAAAATATGCCCCAGTGCGATATAGGAAGGTTTTACCGCAATGGCGCGGGCCAGTTCACTATCGTCATGGGTGGAAACCCCCAAACGTAGCCCGGCGCGGTGAATGGCGGCCAGATCGGTAGTGTCCAAATCCTCCTGGCCGAGATGTACGCCATAGGCACCGTGCTTAATCGCCAGTTGCCAGTAGTCGTTGATAAACAATCGGGCGTTGTAGCGCTTGCCGAGGGCAATAGCGGCGGCAATGTCGTCCTCGACCTGTTCATCCGGCAGATCCTTAATCCGCAGTTGAAGGGTAGTGACGCCTGCGTCCAGCAAACGGGCAATCCATTCAACGCTGTCGACCACCGGGTATAACCCCAACTTGTGAGGCGTGGCGGGGAAGGGCGTGGTGATATCAGTCATTGCTTAATTCCTCTTGCAGGTTACCGGCGCTGTGGTACAGCTCGCTGCCGCGTGAGCGGAACTCGGCCGACATCTTTTCCATGCCGGTTAGCTGCACTGCTATCGGTTTGGCCGCTTCTTGCGCGGCGGCATAGTCGCGAACTTCCTGCGAAATTTTCATCGAGCAGAATTTTGGCCCGCACATAGAGCAGAAGTGGGCGATTTTGCCGGACTCCTGCGGCAGGGTTTCGTCGTGATAAGCGCGAGCAGTGGCTGGATCAAGCGCCAGATTGAACTGATCTTCCCAGCGGAATTCGAAGCGCGCCTTGGACATGGCGTTATCGCGGATCTGCGCACCGGGGTGGCCTTTTGCCAGGTCGGCGGCGTGAGCGGCAATTTTGTAGGTGATCAGCCCCTGCTTGACGTCCTCTTTGTTCGGCAGCCCGAGATGCTCCTTTGGCGTGACGTAACACAGCATGGCGCAGCCGAACCAGCCGATCATCGCGGCCCCGATGCCGGAGGTAAAGTGGTCATAACCCGGAGCGATATCGGTGGTCAGTGGGCCAAGAGTATAGAATGGTGCTTCGTGGCAGTGCTCCAGCTCCTCGGTCATGTTGCGGCGGATCATCTGCATCGGCACGTGGCCAGGGCCCTCGATCATCACCTGCACGTCATATTCCCAGGCAATTTTGGTCAACTCACCCAAAGTGTGCAGTTCGGCGAACTGTGCCTCGTCGTTGGCGTCCTGAATTGAGCCCGGCCGCAGGCCGTCGCCGAGGGAAAGAGAAACGTCATAGGCGGCGCAAATCTCACAGATTTCGCGGAAGTGCTGGTACAGGAAGTTTTCCTGATGATGTGACAGGCACCATTTGGCCATGATCGAACCGCCGCGGGAAACGATACCGGTCAGGCGTTTGGCGGTCATCGGCACGTAGCGCAGCAGCACGCCGGCGTGAATGGTGAAGTAGTCAACCCCTTGCTCCGCCTGCTCCAGCAGCGTATCGCGGAACATTTCCCAGGTGAGGTTTTCCGCCACGCCGTTCACCTTTTCCAGCGCCTGATAGATAGGCACCGTGCCAATTGGCACCGGGCTGTTACGCAGGATCCATTCGCGGGTTTCGTGGATATAGCGGCCGGTAGACAGATCCATCACGGTATCCGCGCCCCAGCGGGTGGACCACACCAGTTTCTCGACCTCTTCCTCGATCGAGGAGGTCACCGCCGAGTTGCCGATGTTGGCGTTAACCTTCACCAGGAAGTTACGGCCGATGATCATCGGTTCGGATTCCGGGTGGTTGATATTGGCGGGGATGATGGCGCGCCCTGCGGCGACTTCCTGGCGAACGAATTCCGGTGTGATGTTCTCCGGCAGGTTGGCCCCCCAACTTTGGCCAGGATGCTGGTGGCGTAATACCTCGCCACGGATGCGCTCGCGCCCCATGTTTTCGCGAATGGCGATAAATTCCATTTCCGGGGTGACGGTGCCGGCACGCGCGTAGTGCAACTGGGTCACGCGTTTGCCCGGTTGTGCCTTGCGCGGCAACGGCAGATGTTCAAAGCGCAGGTGATCCAGGCCTTCATCGGCCAGGCGCTGCTGGGTGAAACCTGAACTGACGCCCTTGAGCGCTTCGGTATCACCGCGTTCAGCGATCCAACCGGCGCGTAGCTTCGCCAGGCCGCTATGCACGTTGAGTTCTGATTGGGGATCACCGTAAGGGCCGGCAGTGTCGTACACCGGAATCGCTTCGTTTGGCTCGTACTTCGGGTTGTCCTTATCGCCACCGATCAGCGTCGGGCTGAGCTGAATTTCACGCATTGGCACCTGCAGGTCACTACGTGAGCCCTGCAGATAGATCCGGCGTGAATTGGGGAAGGAAACGCCTTGCAGGGTGTTGATAAACTGCTGGGCTTCTTCGCGTTGCTCTTTACGAGCGCGGGGTTTGTTAACGTTAGACATAGCAAGTTCCTACCAGTGTGTTGGGTTGGGAAAGTTGCTTGTCTGGAGCTCGGAGGGAGTAATGATGCTGGCCGGCAAAGCAGGATTATCCCAAATCGGGGTCACCTGCCTGTGGCGATAGATTACTCTTGTTCCCTTCGCGGGTATTAACCCGATCAGGTTCCGCGGATCCCGAATTAACGGTCTCAGCCTGGCCAATTTGATGAACAAATCAGGCGCTAGGCACTCCGACAAGATGCCCTCCAGTATAGGAGGGATAATAAAAAAGACTACAAAATTTTAGCCGGCTGGATCCAGCGTTTTGTCCGGCTCAGCCTGCTGCCAGGTTTCAGCCGCCAGTTGGATCAGCCTGTCTTCAAGGGTAAAACGAGCCGCCAGCGTTTCACCGATGTCGGACAACGCCTGATGTAATTCCAGACACAGGTCCTGATCGATATCCACTTCGGTATAGCGATCGTGGAAAGCCATGATCTGCTCGGTATTGGCCCACAGCTTGGGATAGATGTTGACCGCCAGAGACATTTTCGGACTGGATGCGCCTTCCACTTGCTTGATTATTCTGTCATAGATATGAAAATGGCCGGCGGAGAGATAATCCACCAGATTATGGCAAAAGTTCTCCAGCGCTTTTTCATTCAGCGGCGTATGCTTTTCTTTGTTAGGTTTAATGCCCACCAGGGCACAATAGGCGACCAGCAACTGCTTGCGTGCCTGAAGCCATTGATCTACTAATTCATTACTACCACCAACGCGCTGAGTCAGGCTTTCCAAACGGTTGAGCATGTTTGACTCCGTAAGTAATAAAACGTAACAGTAAGTTATTAAAATGTAACAAGGCCGATTTGTAGAGTGCCAGTGAAGCTGAGGTTGTGCAACAACGATATGGAACTTGCATTAACGGGTAATGAAAATGGCTGGTGGATCGTCAGCCATGAAAGCAAACTTTGGTTACCGAACGGTGAATTGCCGTGCGGTTTGGCCGCGTCATTTTCCCTGCTGGGAAGAATGGCTCGTGTTATTGGCGAATGGGAAGGATTGCCGGTCTGGCTGGTGCGCCACGCAATGCCGCAGGAGATGGGATCGGTACGCCAACTGTTAGAACTGGATCGCGGGCTGTTCCAGCTTGCCGGACGGGGCGTACAACTGGCCGAGTTTTACCGTTCCCATCGCTACTGCGGTTACTGCGGCCATGAAATGCATCTCAGCCGCACCGAAAGTGCCTGCCTGTGCGGTCACTGTCGGGAACGTTACTACCCGCAGATCGCCCCCTGCGTGATCGTTGCCATTCGGCGTGACGATGAGATCCTGCTGGCACAACATGTGCGCCATCGCGGCGGTATTCATACCGTACTGGCCGGCTTTGTCGAGGTTGGCGAAACGCTGGAGCAGGCGGCCGCACGCGAGGTGATGGAAGAAAGTAATATTGAAATCAAAAACCTGCGTTATGTCACCTCACAACCCTGGCCGTTCCCGCACTCGTTGATGATGGCCTTTATGGCCGATTACCACCGCGGCGAGATCCGCCACGATCCGAAAGAGCTGCTTAACGCCGGTTGGTACCGCTACGATCGGTTGCCGCTATTACCGCCGCCCGGCACGGTAGCGCGTCGCCTGATAGAGGACACCGTAGCCTTATGCCGTGAGCAATAAATCGCTACAATACCGGCAGATGAATAAGGGAGCCCCATAAATGAATGAGTTGAAGAACGATCGCTATCTGCGCGCACTGCTGCGTCAGCCGGTGGATGTGACCCCTGTATGGATGATGCGTCAGGCCGGTCGTTATTTGCCGGAGTACAAGGCCACCCGCGCCCAGGCCGGGGATTTCATGTCGTTGTGCAAGAACGCGGAGCTGGCTTGTGAAGTCACGCTGCAGCCGCTGCGCCGTTTCCCACTGGACGCGGCGATCCTGTTCTCCGATATCCTCACCATTCCCGATGCCATGGGGCTGGGCCTGTATTTCGAAACCGGTGAAGGTCCGCGTTTCTCCTCGCCTATCACCAGTCGTGCCGATGTCGACAAGCTACCGGCGTTCGACCCGGAAGTGGAGCTGGGTTATGTGATGAACGCAGTGCGTACCATCCGTCGTGAGCTGAAGGGCGAAGTGCCGCTGATCGGTTTCTCAGGCAGTCCGTGGACGCTGGCGACCTATATGGTGGAAGGCGGTAGCAGCAAGGCCTTCACCAAACTGAAAAAAATGATGTACGCCGAGCCGGCGACGTTGCACCTGCTGTTGGATAAGCTGGCAGACAGCGTCATTCTGTATCTTAACGCCCAGATTAAAGCCGGCGCGCAGTCGGTGATGGTGTTCGATACCTGGGGCGGCGTGCTGACCGGTCGTGACTACCGCGAGTTCTCACTGCATTACATGCACAAGATTGTTGACGGCCTGCTGCGTGAAAACGACGGCCGCCGTGTGCCGGTCACGCTGTTCACCAAAGGTGGCGGCCAGTGGCTGGAGGCGATGGCGGCAACCGGTTGTGACGCACTGGGTCTTGACTGGACGACCGATATTGCCGATGCACGCCGCCGCGTGGGCGACAAAGTCGCACTGCAGGGCAACATGGACCCTTCGATGCTGTATGCGTCACCGGAGCGCATCGGCCAGGAAGTGGAAACCATTCTGGCCGGTTTCGGCCACGGCGAAGGGCATGTGTTCAACCTGGGCCACGGTATTCACCCGGACGTGCCGCCGGAGAACGCCGGTGCCTTTGTTGAGGCAGTCCACGCGCAGTCGGGGAAATACCATCGTTAAGGATTGGATGTGATAGATACTCAAGCCCTGCGTGCAGAACAACGGCTGCGCGCCTCCGAAGTCATTCGCCAGGATGATTTCCTGGTCGTTCCACCGGCCTTTATCGCCGGTGCCGACGTGGGCTTTGAGCAGGAGGGCGCGGTGACTCGCGCCGCTATCGCCATCCTGCGCTATCCGTCGCTGGAGCTGGTGGAATACCAGGTGGCACGAGTGGCCACCACCATGCCCTATATCCCCGGTTTCTTATCGTTCCGTGAATACCCAGCGTTGCTCGCAGCCTGGGAGCAACTGCATCAAAAGCCGGATCTGGTGCTGGTTGACGGCCATGGCATTTCGCATCCGCGCCGTCTGGGCGTAGCCAGCCATTTTGGCCTGCTGGTCAACGTGCCGACCATTGGCGTAGCCAAAAAGCGCCTGTGCGGTAAGTTCGCCCCGCTGGACGAGGCTACAGGTGCGCTGGCACCGCTGGAGGACAAAGGCGAGCAACTGGGTTGGGTATGGCGCAGTAAGGCGCGCTGTAATCCGTTGTTTATCTCCACCGGCCACCGCGTCGGTGCCGACAGTGCACTGGCGTGGGTGCAACGTTGCATGGCGGGCTACCGTTTGCCGGAGCCTACACGTTGGGCCGACGCCATCGCCTCGCGCCGCCCGGCCTTCCAGCGCTGGCTGCAGCAGCATCCAGAGGTGTCGCAATGACCGATTTCGGGTACACTGCGGCGCAGATAACGCGTAAGAGAGTGAATAATGCTACGTAACCCGATTCATTTACGTCTGGAAAAGCTTGAAAGCTGGCAACATTTGACCTTTATGGCCAGTTTGTGCGAGCGTATGTATCCGAATTACCAGATGTTCTGCCTGCAAACCGAGTTCGGCGAACCGGCAATTTACCGCCGCATTCTGGATTTGGTGTGGGAAACTCTGGTGGTCAAGGACGCCAAGGTCAACTTTGACAGCCAGCTGGAGAAGTTGGAAGAGGCGATACCCGCGGCAGAAGATTACGATCTTTACGGCGTTTACCCGGCGATTGACGCCTGTATCGCATTAGGGGAACTGATCCATTCGCGACTCAGCGGGGAGACGCTAGAGCACGCCATCGCCATCAGCGAAACGTCTATTCGCACCGTGGCGATGTTGGAAATGACTCAGGCCGGTAAAGAAATGACCGACGATGAGCTCAAGGTTCTGCCTGCGGTAGAGGAAGAATGGGACATCCAATGGGAAATTTTCCGCCTGTTGGCTGACTGCGAAGAGCGCGATTTAGAACTGATCAAAGGGTTGCGTTCTGACCTCCGCGAGGCCGCGGTTAGTAATATCGGGATAAAATTAACGCAATAAGGCAAGAAAACGTGATTTAACGCCTCATTTGTCGTGCCTTAAGGCTTCACATCCGCACCCTGTCTGGTCTACATTTGGGGGGCGGAAAAAAAGTGGCTATCGGTGCGTGTATGCAGGGAGTGCTGTACATCGGCATATCCGTCGCACTCGATGCTTTGCAAACGATAAACACACTGTAAGGATAACTTATGAACAAGACTCAACTGATTGATGTAATCGCGGACAAGGCTGACCTTTCCAAAGCACAAGCTAAACTGGCTCTGGAATCCACCCTGGCTGCTATTACTGAGTCTCTGAAAGAAGGTGATGCAGTACAATTGGTTGGTTTCGGTACTTTCAAGGTAAACCACCGCAACGAGCGCACTGGTCGCAACCCGCAGACTGGTAAAGAAATCAAAATCGCAGCTGCTAACGTGCCTGCGTTCGTTTCTGGTAAAGCACTGAAAGACGCAGTTAAGTAATACTGCGTGTTGGTGAAAAGATTAAACAGGGGGGCAATTGTGCCCCTTTTGTTTATCCGACAGGCGCTTATGGTCATCGGCATTGCCGCTGGCCTGAGCGCCTGCAGCAGTCATTCAGATCTTCCTTCCTTTAGTGCCAGCGGTTATGTGGCCGACCAGGGCGTTATGCGCCTGTGGCGTAAAGATGACGAGCGGCACCGCCCGCTGGTGTTGATGAGCGTCTACAGTCCCTATCGTGGTCCGGGCACCGTTACCACGCTGTACGAATATCAAGACGGCAAGCTGCGCCAAATCAAACGCACTGACGCCGATGGCGATCAAGACTCCATTCAATTGCGCTTTGCCGATGACGGCGGAGTAAGCTTTATGCAGCGCCAACTGGCTACGCGGCGTGAACAACTGACCGCCGATGAAATCGCGCTGTATCAATATCAGGCACGACGCGTGCTGGAACTAAGCAATGCGCTGCGCGCCGGTAAGGTGAAGCTGCTGCAGGGGCGTTGGCAGCAGGGAGTAGTACAAACCTGTGATGGTCAAACGTTGAAACCGGATCTGGATAGCAGTGCCGAAGCCTGGATCGCGCGACGTGCCCGTAATAACAGCCAGCCGGTGAATATAGCCTGGTTGGATGCGCCGGAAGGGCGTGAGCTGCTGCTGGTAGCGAACGACGATTTTTGCCGCTGGGAACCGAAAGAAGACCAGCTATAAAAAAGGCCCCGCATTGCGGAGCCCAAGAGCGTTGCGGTGTTCAGATCATTTGCCGCGCGCAATCGCACGGTAGCCAATGTCTTTGCGGCTGAAACTCCCCGGCCACTGAATACCTTCCGCTAATTGATAGGCGCGTTGTTGCGCTTGAGCCACCGACTCACCCAGTGCGGTTACGCACAGCACGCGTCCACCGCTGGTGACCACGTCATCACCCTGCATGCGGGTACCGGCGTGGAACACTTTACCGTCGGCACTTTCCTGCTGTGGCAGACCTTGGATGACTTCACCGTTGTTGTAATCACCCGGATAGCCACCGGCTGCCAACACTACGCCCAGCGCAGGACGTTCATCCCACTCGGACGTTTTCTCGCCCAGCTTGCCTTCCGCACCGGCCAGACACAGCTCGACCAGATCTGAACGCAGGCGCAGCATGATCGGCTGCGTCTCTGGATCGCCAAAGCGGCAGTTGAACTCAATCACCTTTGGCTGGCCGTCGGCGGAGATCATCAACCCGGCGTAAAGGAAACCGACGTAGGTATTACCTTCCGCAGCCATGCCACGTACGGTAGGCCAGATGACCTGATCCATGGCGCGCTGGTGGATTTCATCGGTGACTACCGGTGCCGGGGAGTAGGCACCCATGCCACCGGTGTTCGGGCCGGTATCACCGTCACCGACGCGTTTGTGATCCTGGCTGGTGGCCATCGGCACCACGTTCTCGCCGTCGACCATCACGATAAAGCTGGCTTCTTCACCTTCAAGGAACTCTTCTATCACGATACGGTGACCCGCATCGCCAAAAGCGTTACCGGCCAACATGTCCTGCACCGCGTCTTCGGCTTCCTGCAGGGTCATGGCGACGATCACGCCCTTACCGGCAGCCAGGCCGTCGGCCTTGATGACGATAGGTGCGCCTTTGCTGCGCAGATAAGCCAGCGCCGGTTCAACCTCGGTAAAGTTTTGGTACTCGGCGCTTGGGATGTTATGACGCGCCAGGAAGTCTTTGGTAAAGGCTTTAGAGCCTTCCAATTGGGCCGCTGCCTGGGACGGGCCGAAGATTTTCAGGCCGGCGGCCTGGAAGGCATCAACCACGCCAATCACCAGCGGCGCTTCCGGCCCGACGATGGTGAGACCAATGTCATGGCTCTGGGCAAAGGCAACCAGCGCCGGAATATCGGTAGCGGAGATCGCGACGTTCTCGAGATTGCTTTCTAATGCGGTACCGGCATTGCCCGGCGCCACATAGACTTTATCTGCCAACGGTGACTGAGCGGCTTTCCAGGCCAGCGCGTGTTCACGCCCGCCGTTGCCGATAATTAAAATATTCATCAGGTGCTCCACGCAGAGCGTGCGCCGTAGCGCACGCGACAAAAGGGATTAATGGCGGAAGTGGCGCATGTCGGTGAAGATCATTGCGATGCCGTGCTCATTGGCGGCGGCAATCACTTCATCATCGCGGATCGAACCGCCTGGCTGGATCACGCAGCTGATGCCCACCGCTGCGGCGGCATCGATGCCATCACGGAACGGGAAGAAAGCGTCAGACGCCATGGCGGAGCCTTTGACTTCCAGGCCTTCGTCCGCGGCTTTGATCCCGGCGATCTTGGCAGAGTAAACGCGGCTCATTTGCCCGGCGCCTATGCCGATGGTCATGTTGTCACGTGCATAGACGATAGCGTTGGACTTCACGAACTTGGCGACTTTCCAACAGAACAGCGCATCACGCAGTTCCTGCGCGGTCGGCTGACGTTCAGATACCACGCGCAGGTCGCCTTCGCTCACCATACCCAGATCGCGGTCTTGCACCAGCAGGCCACCGTTGACACGTTTGAAGTCGAGAGCGGCAATACGTTGCTGCCATTGGCCGCAGGCCAGTACGCGCACGTTCTGTTTGGCTGCCAACAGGGAGCGAGCTTCCTGACTGATGCTCGGCGCGATAATCACTTCCACAAACTGACGGCTGATAATGGCCTGTGCGGTAGCGGCGTCCAGTTCGCGGTTAAAGGCGATGATGCCGCCGAAAGCAGAGGTCGGGTCGGTTTGATAGGCGCGCTCATAGGCAGACAGAATATCATCGCCGATCGCCACACCGCATGGGTTGGCGTGCTTGACGATCACGCAGGCCGGCTCGGCGAATTCCTTCACACATTCCAGTGCGGCGTCGGTGTCGGCGATGTTGTTGTAGGACAGCGCTTTGCCTTGCAGTTGTTCCGCGGTGGCGACAGAGGCTTCCTGAACGTTCTCTTCTATATAGAAGGCTGCTTGCTGGTGGCTGTTCTCACCGTAGCGCATATCCTGCTTCTTTATATAGTTGAGGTTCAGGGTGCGAGGGAAACGACCGGCAGGTTGTTCGGTATCGCCGTGGTAGGCCGGAACCAGCGCGCCGAAGTAGTTGGCGATCATGCTGTCGTAAGCGGCGGTGTGCTCGAAGGCTTTGATGGCCAGATCGAAACGGGTGGTGTATTGCAGTGAACCGTCGTTGTTATCCATCTCGGTAATAATAGCGGCGTAGTCGCTGCTCTTTACCACGATGGCGACGTCTTTGTGGTTCTTGGCCGCGGAACGCACCATGGTTGGGCCGCCGATGTCGATGTTCTCGACCGCGTCTTCCAGTGAGCAGTTCGGGCGCGCCACGGTCTGGGCGAACGGATAGAGGTTTACCACCACCATGTCGATCGGCTTGATGTCATGCTGACCCATGATGGCGTCGTCCTGGCCGCGGCGGCCGAGAATACCGCCGTGTACTTTGGGGTGCAGGGTCTTTACTCGTCCGTCCATCATTTCCGGGAAGCCGGTGTAGTCGGAAACTTCGGTAACAGGCAGGCCGGCATCTGCCAGCAGGCGGGCGGTGCCACCGGTGGAGAGCAGTTCAACGCCACGCTGGGACAGCGCTTCGGCGAATTCAACGATACCGGCTTTGTCAGAGACGCTGAGCAGGGCCCGGCGGATTGGACGAGGTTGTTGCATGGTTTTATCCCTTGGCTTTGGAGTCGCAATAAAAGAGCGTTACGTGAATTTCCACCTTCTACTCTTTATAAGGAAAGGTTTTTCTCTCTATAAAGGGGTAATCAGGCACAGATTCAGGTAACGCCCCCGTAAAAAGGGGAGCGTTTCGTCGCGGGGAATTGTAGCGAAAACGTTTGCGTGGCGCTCGTAAAATTTCCGGGCAAATCACTTCTGTGGATAAGTTTGTTAACAACAGGGTATAAAGCGGGGTTTTGCTGTGGAATGCAGCAAACGATCGTTTTTGTCGAAAATACCTATTGCGGCCTCCTGAGAACTCCCTATAATGCGCCTCCATCGACACGGAACATGTGAACAACTTCACAGAGTCTCCGGGGTTCGAAGAGAAAAAATCCTGAAAATTAGGGGTTG
>NZ_JANUDZ010000013.1:0-45321 GCF_024809935.1 Serratia sp. BIGb0163 | reverse complement strand
GTTCTCAGAAGGCCGCAACCCCTAAATGCAAAAAACTTTTCAAGCGCGGATTATTTCAACAAAGCGCTGCACAAGTCAGCGTTTTCGTCACTTTTCATACTGAATATGACCAAACTCCTGGGCAAAACGGTCCACCTGCTGCCAGTCTGTGTACTCCACTTCTTTACTGGTATCTGTTTCGCCCCCCGTCATACGCATAATAAGTTGAATCATGACTCGATCGAACCAGCGATAACGTGGATAGCGAAGCGCGCCGGCAAACACGGCACAGTGTTTGGGCTGCCAGGGAGAGGACAACAGGAACTTGCGGGTATAGGCGTTGGTCTGTGGCGAACGCTTGTCTGCCTTACGGGCGGTCAGGTTAACGCTAAAAAACGCGCTCGGCATCTGGTTCAACTGCTCAGCATGGCGCTTAACAAACTTTTCCAACGTCGGATGGAAATGGCCATAGCGTATTGAGGCACCTATCAGCACCTGCTGATACTGGCTGAGGTCGACATTGTCCGCCTGTAGTAAATCGATCACGTCACAACGCAGCGTATCCTGCAATTTGTTTGCTATATAAGAAGCAATAGAACGTGTTTGCCCATCACGGCTAGAATAAAGAATCAGTGCCTTCACGGCGTTACTCCTTCTATCAGGATCATTCACGCCAGAACGTCGGCGTAAACAGAACCAGCAGTGTAAAGACCTCAAGGCGCCCGAACAGCATCGTCAGAACCAGGATCCACTTCGCCGGTGCAGGCATAGTAGTGAAGTTATCCGCAACCACTCCCAGCCCTGGTCCAAGGTTGTTCAGCGTCGCCGTTACGGCAGCAAAGGCAGAGAAATCATCAACGCCGGTGGCGATAATTGCCAGCATGCTGACGATAAACACCAGCGCATAAGCAGAGAAGAACCCCCATACCGCCTCCAGGATACGTTCCGGCAGCGCGCGGTTACCCAACTTGATAGTGTAAACCGCATTAGGGTGCACCAGCCTTTTTAGCTCACGCGAGCCCTGTAAATACAGCAGCAGAATGCGAATCACCTTCAGGCCGCCACCGGTCGAGCCGGCACAGCCACCAATAAATGCAGAACACAGCAACAGCATCGGCAGGAATAGCGGCCATTTGGCAATGCTGTCGGTGGTAAAGCCCGCCGTTGTCGCCATCGACACCACCTGGAAGAACGCCTGATTGACCGTTTCCATTCCGGTTTTGTAGACACCATGCCCCCACAGCACGGCGGTACACACCACCACCAGCGTCAACTGCACGGCAATAAACATGCGAAACTCAGGATCACGCCAATACACTTTTAGACTGCGGCCGCTCAGCAAGGCGAAGTGCAAGCCATAGTTACAACCGGAAATCAGCAGGAAAATAGCAATGATAGTGTTGATGGTCGGACTGGCGTAATAACCGATGCTGGCGTCGTGGGTGGAGAAACCGCCAATAGCGATGGTCGAGAAACTGTGGCCGATGGCGTCAAACACTGACATGCCGGCCCCCCAAAGCGCCAGCGCACAGGCAATAGTCAACAGAACGTAAATCAGCCACAGGGTTTTGGCCGTTTCGGCAATGCGTGGGCGCATTTTATTATCTTTCAGCGGGCCTGGCATTTCTGCGCGGTACAGCTGCATGCCACCGACGCCGAGGATCGGCAGTATCGCCACTGCCAACACAATGATCCCCATCCCGCCCATCCATTGCAGCATCTGCCGATAGAACAAAATGGCTTTGGGTAGTGAGTCCAGCCCCACCAGCGTGGTAGCCCCGGTGGTGGTTAAACCGGAAAACGATTCGAAGAAGGCATCGGTCAGCGAAAGATTAGGCCGCTCCGAAAATAAAAACGGTAATGCCCCGACGCTGCCCAGCACCGTCCAGAACAGCACTACAATCAGAAAACCTTCTCGTGGCTTCAGCTCATGCTTTTGTTTACGGTTAGGCCACCACAGCATCAGGCCGATGGTTACCGCCACAAAGAAGGTCTGGCTGAATGCCCGCCCCGCCCCATCGCGGTATATCAATGCCACCAGACCAGGAATAAACATCGTCCCGGAGAACAGGATGACCAGCAAACCAACGATACGGGTTATAGCGCGAAAATGCATTTCAGCACGATCCTTAGCAATTCAGTTGGGGGAATTATTGCGAAATGGGGGTTAATTGCAAATTACCGCGACTAAGATCACGTAATTTATTCCCAAACGCTTCAACGCCGGTGACCGGTAAAGCCAAATGCAGCATGACGGAAGCACCATATTCCCCCTGCACTATCCGCCCTTCAGTTTGCTGCAATAAATTCTCTACCAATGCCAACTGCGCATAGTCACATTGCAAAGTATATTCGGCCTGCGGGATTTTGTAGCTCACGGCCAATTGCTTTAATGCCTGCTGCACGCCACTGCCGTAGGCTCTCACCAAACCACCGGTGCCCAACTTGATACCGCCGTAGTAA
The DNA here is from genome assembly GCF_024809935.1 of Serratia sp. BIGb0163. Lineage (NCBI taxonomy): Bacteria > Pseudomonadati > Pseudomonadota > Gammaproteobacteria > Enterobacterales > Yersiniaceae > Serratia > Serratia sp. BIGb0163. The sequence goes on along the minus strand of NZ_JANUDZ010000013.1, from coordinate 42,879 downwards.
CGCACTACCACGGCGGTGATTTCGCCGATTCCACTGCCCATCAGTTGGGCCAGAATGGGTTTACCAGCCGTGCCGGAAGGTTCGCCGTCGTCGGAAAAGCCCAACTGTTGTGAGTCAGTCGGTGATCCTGCGACAAATGCCCAGCAATGGTGCCTGGCCGCAGGGTGTTCATCACGAACCTGCTGAATAAACGCCTTTGCAATATCAACCCCACTGGTCGGTGCCAGCAGGGTGATAAAACGGCTCTTCTTTATTTCTTCGCTGACACTGACGGGGCCTGCCGGGATCGGGTAAGGCTGCATCAGGCCAGGTTCAGATCGCGCGTCATGTTCTCGATACGCTTTTCGTGGATCACGATATTGTCTTCAATACGGATACCACCATAAGGTTTCAGCGCATCGATGCGATCCCAGGCAAAATGTTGACTGAATTCGCCGCTGCGCCATGGCGCCAACAAGGAATCAATAAAATACATGCCGGGCTCAATGGTTAACACCATGCCAGGTTGCAACACGCGGGTGCAGCGCAAGTAAGGGTATTTGGAAGGGGCGGCCAGATGGGTGCCCTGTTCATCTTGCATAAAGCCGGCAGAGTCATGCACCTGCAAACCTAGCGGATGGCCCAGACCGTGTGGCAGGAATGGCGTGGTCAGCCCCTGCTCAACCATGGCCTCTTCACTGATGCCGGTCACCAGCTTGTGACTCTTGAGCAATTTGGCGACGCGTTGATGCATTTGCACATGGTAATCGGTGTAACGCACACCGGCTTTGATGGTATCCATCAGTGCCAGTTGTTCACCGTTAAGATCTTTTATCAGCTGCGCGAAATCACTGCCGCTCTGGCCAGCATAGGTGCGAGTCAGGTCGGCGGCGTAACCGTTATATTCGGCACCGGCGTCAAGCAGGAAGCTTAGCATTTCGGACGGAGGCTGATGATCCAGCGTGGTGTAATGCAGCACCGACGCATGCTCATTCAGCGCAACAATGTTGTCATAAGGTACATCGGTGTCGCGATGCCCCGTGGCGGTGAGGTAAGCCTGGTTGATATCAAACTCACTCATGCCGGACAGGAAAGCCTCATGAGCGGCACGGTGCCCCATAACAGCAGTTTTCTGCGCTTCGCGCATGCAGGCCAGCTCGTAGCCCGTTTTGATAGAGCGATGGAAATCGAGGTAATTCAATACCGCTTTCGGGTTGACGTTTTCTGCCAGGATACCGAGATCGCGGGCACGTTGCTGCGCATAACCAATATAGCCCACACGCTCACGCTGGGCAGGAAGCTGCTGCACGATATCATCAGCATTGGCCAGCGGCATCAGTTCAACGGACCTGGTCCAGAAACTCTCCGGCAGTGGCTCAACGCTATGCCAGTAATCGACCGGCGAATAGAACCACAGCTTCGGTTTGTTAACGCCATCCACCCACAGCCAGCAGTTGGGTACCGAGGTAACCGGCACCCAGGCCTTAAAGTGCGCATTCACTTTGAACGGATAGCTGCGATCGTCCTGGAATATCCGTTGCAGTTCCCCAGAGTGAATCAGCAACGCATCCAGTTTGTTGCGCGTTAACACTTCACGCGCCCGTTTTTGCAGTTCTGCCAGGTGGTCGTTATACAAAGAAGCCAGCGTTTCCATCACAATACCCTTATACATACCATTAGAACGGAATGAGTCATCTTAGCACACCGTTCAGGTGCACCAACCCCATCAGCTCTGGCATGCGGAGCGGTTCGCAAATCGCTGTAAACGTCGTTACATCCTTAGCTTAACAATTAACCAGGCGATCAGACCAAGCAACGCGATAGCAGCCGCCCACAGGCCGTGATGTTCGAGTAGAACCGCGCCGGCTGCAGCTATGCCTGCCAGACACTGTTGCAGAAAGCCGCATAACGCCATGGCGTAGGCGCCCTGCTGTTTAACATCGCTGACCGCCATCGCCATGCTATTGGGAAACAACACCGCCTGGCCAAAAATCGTCAAACAATACAAAGCGATGAAGACTGTCGTACCGGAAAGCCCCACCAGTACACCGCTCCACCACAGCACCATTATTGCAGCAGTGGCAACGGCAACGATACTCGTCCCCGCCTGCATCAGCCGCTTACCGCCAAAGCGCGCAACCGTCCGGTTTACCGTCATTGCTCCAGTAAAGTAAGCCACGCCGATCACCAGCCCCAGAGCCCCAAAGGCGGTAACGTTCAGGCCAAACCCCTGCTGCATGATAAACGGACTCACTTCCTGCAGAGTGACGGTGGTAGCAAACCCCAATCCACCGACAATGGCAGGCCAGAAGAACCCCGGACGACGCAGAATGTGCCAATAGGTTGCCGCCATGGCCGGGCGCCTGCCTGCTCCGCGGCCCGCTTCCAGTGGCAACGTCAGCATCAGTAACCATATCGCCAGCCCGGTCAGCCCCATCACCACAAACCCCATTTGCCAGTGCGAATACTGACTGAGCAGCCCACCGATAAACTGCCCACCGCCCAACGCGGCGATAAAGGCTATCGACAGCACCGAAAGGCGCCTTGCCAGCTCATCACCGCTCCAGTTATCACGAACAATAATGCGCGCGATGATTGCAGCACCACCGGCGGCAACCCCCTGCAGTGCCCGCAGCACTAATAACTGAGTACCGTTACTGCAAAATGCCAGCAGAGCACTGCAACTGATAAACAACGCCAGAGACAATGTCAGCGGCAGGCGACGGCCAAAACGATCGGCCGCAGCCCCCCAGAACAACACCGGCAAGGCGGCTCCTATCACGAATATCGATATAGAAAGTTCGGTGGCGCGGCGCGTCATTGCCAGTTCCTGCATCACCGTCGGTAATGAAGGCAAATACACCGTCGTCGCCATCTGAGCCATAAACACCAGCAGACAAGCCAGCGTCATGGTTCTGGCGGGAATACTCCAGAAACCACTGTGTTTTACACATACCGCTTTACTCATTTCACACCTCTGCGTGGGCAGCGCTTTGCTCTGGCAAGTGTATGAGTGCTTTTACACGCCGACAAATCACCATAAAGCATAAAATATAACTTCGTTTTAAATCAAAACACTAACTCAGAGTCATGTGATCAGACCAGCAAAAATGCAATCTCTTGTTTGCATATTGTTAACATAAAAACCACACTCCTCATCATCTGGTCATACCAGATCAAACGCTGATTCAGGAGATAGACATGCTCTACCAAGGCGAAACATTACAACTGCACTGGCTCGACAACGGCATCGCCGAGCTGGTGTTCAATGCCCCAGGCTCGGTAAACAAGCTCGATACCCGCACCGTTGCCAGCCTGGGCGAAGCGCTCGCGGTGCTGGAAAAGCAGACCGAGTTGAAAGGCCTGCTGCTGCGTTCTACCAAGGCCGCCTTTATTGTCGGCGCCGACATCACCGAATTCCTTTCGCTGTTTGCTGCCCCGGCTGAAAAGCTGCAGGAGTGGCTGAACTTCGCCAATGCGATCTTTAACCGGCTGGAAGATCTGCCGGTGCCGACCATTTCGGCCATTAACGGCTATGCACTCGGCGGCGGCTGCGAATGTATTCTGGCGACCGACTTCCGCGTTGCGTCTCCGGATGCGCGTATCGGCCTGCCGGAAACCAAACTGGGTATTATGCCGGGCTTCGGCGGTTCCGTTCGCTTGCCACGCCTTTTGGGTAACGACAGCGCACTGGAAATTATTGCCGCCGGTAAGGACGTCAGTGCCAAAGATGCACTGAAAGTCGGCCTGGTGGATGCGGTCGTCGCACCAGAAAAGTTGGTGGAAGCCGCGCTGAAAATGCTGCAACAGGCGATTGAGGGCAAACTGGACTGGCGCGCCTATCGCCAACCAAAGCTCGAGCCGTTGAAACTCAGCCCAATCGAAGCGGCCATGAGCTTCACCACCGCCAAAGGCATGGTGATGCAAACCGCTGGCAAACATTATCCGGCGCCGATGACCGCGGTCAAAACCATTGAGGCCGCCGCCAGGCTGGGCCGTGATGAAGCACTGAAACTGGAAACCGCCAGCTTTGTGCCATTGGCCCGCTCCAAAGAGGCGCGCGCGCTGGTCGGCATCTTCCTCAATGACCAGTTTGTGAAAGGTCAGGCGAAGAAGCTGGCGAAGGGTATTGAAGCACCGAAACAGGCTGCGGTGTTGGGCGCCGGTATCATGGGTGGCGGTATCGCCTACCAGTCGGCTCTGAAAGGCGTGCCGGTTGTCATGAAAGACATCAGCGACAAATCCCTGACTCTCGGTATGAATGAAGCCGCCAAACTGCTGAACAAGCAGTTGGAACGCGGCAAGCTGGACGGCATGAAGATGGCCCAGGTGCTATCGACCATTCAACCGACGCTGGATTACGCCGGTATCGAACGCGCTCAGGTGATCGTCGAAGCCGTGGTCGAGAATCCAAAGATTAAGGCGGCAGTATTGTCCGAAGTGGAAGGCCTGATCGGTGAAAATACCGTACTAGCGTCCAATACCTCGACCATTCCGATTAATCACCTGGCGAAATCGCTGAAGCGCCCACAGAACTTCTGCGGCATGCACTTCTTTAATCCGGTACACCGCATGCCACTGGTGGAAATTATCCGTGGGGAGCAGACCAGCGACAGCACCATCGCGGCCGTGGTGGCCTATGCCAGCCGTATGGGCAAAACGCCGATTGTGGTTAACGACTGCCCAGGGTTCTTCGTCAACCGTGTACTGTTCCCGTATTTTGCCGGTTTCAGCATGTTGCTGCGCGACGGTGCGGACTTCCGCCAGATCGACAAAGTGATGGAAAAACAGTTTGGCTGGCCAATGGGCCCGGCTTATCTGCTCGACGTCGTGGGGATTGATACCGCGCACCACGCCCAGGCGGTGATGGCGGCCGGTTTCCCTGAGCGCATGGGTAAAGATTACCGCGACGCCATCGACGTGATGTTCGATAACCAGCGTTTTGGTCAGAAAAACCAGTTGGGCTTCTATCGTTACAGCCAGGACAACAAAGGCAAGCCGCGTAAAGACAACGATGAGCAAACCGATGTGCTGCTGGCCGAAGTCAGCCAACCGCGTCAGACCATCAGCGACGAAGAAATTATCGCCCGCATGATGATCCCGATGATTAACGAAGTGGTGCGCTGTCTGGAAGAAAACATTATTGCCAGCCCGGCCGAAGCCGATATGGCGCTGGTCTACGGCATCGGTTTCCCTCCGTTCCACGGCGGGGCGTTCCGCTATCTGGATACGCTTGGCACCGCCAATTATGTCGAACTGGCCCAGCGTTATGCGCATCTCGGCGCTTTGTATCAGGTGCCTGCCGGCCTGCGCGCCAAAGCCGAACATAATGAAAGCTACTACCCGGTGGCAGCGCCGCTGTCCGATGTCTCCACTGGCCAACCGGCATGAGGTCATAAAGATGGAAAACGTAGTTATTGTTGATGCCGTACGCACGCCGATGGGCCGCTCCAAGGGCGGCGCCTTCCGCCAGGTACGTGCTGAAGATCTTTCCGCTCACCTGATGCGCGCCGTACTGAGCCGTAATCCGTCGCTGGATGCCGCCGAAATTGACGACATTTACTGGGGTTGCGTGCAGCAAACGCTGGAGCAGGGCTTTAACATTGCCCGTAACGCTTCGCTGCTGGCCGAGATCCCGCACAGTGTTCCGGCGGTCACCGTCAACCGGCTGTGCGGCTCCTCCATGCAGGCACTGCACGATGCCGCACGCGCCATTATGGTCGGCGATGCACACGTCAGCCTGATTGGTGGCGTAGAACATATGGGCCACGTACCGATGAATCACGGTGTGGATTTCCACCCGGGTCTGAGTCGCAGCGTGGCAAAAGCCGCCGGAATGATGGGGCTGACCGCCGAGATGCTGGCCAAGATGCACAATATCAGCCGCCAGATGCAGGATGAGTTCGCAGCACGCTCGCACCAACGCGCACATGCTGCCACCCTGGCCGGCTATTTCAAGAATGAAATCATCCCAACCACCGGCCACGACGCCGACGGTGTGCTGACCCGCTATGACTTCGACGAAGTCATCCGCCCGGAAACCACCGTTGCCAGCCTGGCAGCACTGCGTCCGGCCTTCGATCCGGTCAACGGTACCGTGACCGCCGGGACTTCTTCGGCATTGTCCGACGGTGCCTCTGCCATGCTGTTGATGAGTGAATCACGCGCCAAAGCGCTTGGCCTGAAAGCCCGTGCCCGCATTCGTTCAATGGCCGTTGTCGGTTGTGACCCTTCCATCATGGGTTACGGCCCTGTGCCTGCCAGCAAGTTGGCGCTCAAACGTGCCGGCCTGAGCGTACAGGACATCGACCTGTTTGAACTGAATGAAGCCTTTGCCGCCCAGTCACTGCCGTGCATCAAGGATTTGGGACTACTGGACAGCATCGACGACAAAATCAACCTGAACGGCGGCGCCATTGCTCTGGGCCACCCATTAGGCTGCTCGGGCTCACGTATCTCGACTACCCTGCTGAACAATATGGAACGCCGCGACGTACAGTTTGGTTTGGCGACCATGTGTATCGGTTTGGGTCAGGGGATTGCTACCGTTTTTGAACGCGTTTAGCTGTGTCTATTAGGGATGACTGCGTCAACACTTCAAACCGCAGCATTCCACCAAGTTTAGTTGCCGTACTTCCCGCCTGTCAGGGGCGGGTTTTTTTATGCCTGAATTCTACTGACGCCCCAATAAAAAGGGGCAGCCATTGGCCACCCCGTTTGCTACTGCTTCGCGCCTCAGATAAACGAGAAGGCGTCGCCAAACATATGCGCTTCCAGCGCGCCACGTTCGGCGCAGAAACGTTCGCGAGCGATTTTGGCCATCTCGAAGCGGCCGGCAATATAAATGTCGTGCTCTGCCAGCGTGCCGAAGTCCTGCAGCACCGCGCTGAGCACTGTGCCGCTGCGGCCGCGCCACTCCTCTTCCGGCTGTTCAACCACCGGAATGACTTTCAGATTAGGATGCCGTAACGACAGCGCTTCCAGCTCGCTCAAGTCATACAGATGCTTCAGTTCGCGTCCGCCCCAGTAGATGGAAATATCACGATCCGGCTGCTGCTCCAGCGCGGCCAACAGAATCGAGCGCGCGTAGGAGAAACCAGTACCGCCGGCGATCAACACCAGCGGACGGCTGCCTTCTTCACGTAGCCAGGCGTCACCGTGTGGGATATCAACGGTAATCGCCTGCTCTTTCAGAATGCGATCCATTACCGCCATGGCGTACAGATTCAGCTCCGAAGCGCCAATATGCAGCTCAATGTAATCCTGGTCTGACGGAATGGAGGCCAGTGAGAACGGACGCTTGTCGCGCTCATCCATCACCACCATCAGATACTGTCCTGCCTTGAAAGAAAACGGTGCCTCAGGCACCAAGCGTACCCGATAAACCGTATCGGTAATGGCCTCTACGGAGGTCACTTTACAGCTCAATATTGTCATGCGTTCCCTCTGTCGGGTCATCAATGCAAAACTGAGAACAAAGCCTGGCGCTAAAGCGTCGGTTCTCTGTCACTGAAAATTGCGAGCTCATCCCAGATTTCATCGACGCGCGCACGCACCTTTTCATCCATCTGAATCGGACGGCCCCATTCGCGCTGGGTTTCACCCGGCCATTTATTGGTGGCATCCAGCCCCATCTTCGATCCCAAACCGGAAACCGGTGAGGCGAAGTCCAAATAATCGATCGGCGTATTCTCCACCAAAACGGTATCCCTTGCCGGATCCATTCGGGTGGTGATCGCCCAAATCACATCATTCCAGTCGCGTGCGTTGACGTCATCATCGCAGACGATCACAAACTTGGTGTACATAAACTGACGCAGGAACGACCAGACCCCCATCATTACGCGCTTGGCGTGACCGGCATACTGTTTCTTGATAGTCACCACTGCCAGGCGATATGAGCAACCCTCAGGCGGCAGATAGAAATCGACAATTTCCGGGAACTGCTTTTGCAGGATAGGAACGAAGACTTCATTGAGCGCCACGCCCAACACCGCCGGCTCATCCGGCGGACGGCCGGTATAGGTCGAGTGATAAATGGCATCACGACGCTGGGTGATGTGGGTGATGGTGAATACCGGGAAGTGGTCAATTTCGTTGTAGTAACCGGTGTGATCGCCATACGGGCCTTCAGGCGCCATTTCTCCCGGTTCGATATAGCCTTCCAATACGATTTCCGCGCTGGCGGGCACTTCCAGATCGCAGGAGATACACTTGACCACTTCGGTTTTGTTGCCGCGCAGCAGCCCGGCAAAGGCATATTCAGACAGGGTATCCGGCACTGGCGTGACCGCGCCGAGAATGGTGGCGGGATCTGCGCCCAGCGCAACCGCAACCGGGAAACGCTCACCGGGATGCGCCTGGCACCATTCCTGGTAATCCAGCGCGCCGCCGCGGTGCGACAGCCAACGCATGATGACTTTATTCTTGCTCAGCACCTGTTGGCGATAAATACCCAGGTTCTGCCGCTCTTTTTGTGGCCCGCGGGTCACGGTCAGGCCCCAGGTGATCAAGGGTGCGGCGTCTTCCGGCCAGCAGTGCATCACCGGGATACGGCTGAGATCGACGTCATCCCCCTGCCATACCTGCTCCTGACAAGGCGCTGAACCCAACACCTTGGTCGGCATGTTCAGCACTTGCTTGAACTTCGGCAGTTTATCGAACAGATCGCGAAAGCCCTTTGGCGGCTCCGGCTCTTTAAGGAACGCCAGCAACTTGCCGACCTCGCGCAACGAGCTGACGTCTTCCTGGCCCATCCCCATCGCTACGCGACCAGGAGTACCGAACAGATTGCACAGCACCGGCATGTCGTACCCTTTCGGGTTTTCGAACAGCAACGCCGGGCCGCCCGCACGTAAAGTACGATCGGCAATTTCTGTCATTTCCAGATAGGGATCAATCGGCTGGCTGATGCGTTTTAGTTCCCCTCTCTTTTCCAGCAACGAGAGGAAATCGCGTAAGTCACGGTATTTCATGCTGATCATTATAACGGCCAGTGAGAAGGGCATTATAAGCCCTCTTCACGGTTGTTGCTGCACTTTTGTTAAACACCGGTAAAGACCTTACCGGCACTCAGTGGCACGTGAACGGCACCAGCGGGCGTAATGCCTGCGTATCCTGATACTCTTGGGTCTCTACGCCGTGGCGGAACACCTTGAAGCCTTGGTCTCTGGCACTGAAATAACGCAAGTCATTGCCCTCAACGTGCAACAGACTGCCCTCGCGCAGCGCCACCACAGATTCGCTCGGATTAACTGCACAGAACTCCGCCAGGCGCTCATCACGGGTTTCGCCCATGTGGCCACTGATATGGGCGTCAATGTAATGCGGGTTAATCTGCACCGGGAACAGGCTCAACGCCGGCAACACTACGCTGTTGCGTACCGGCATATCATTGGTGGTACGGATACTTGGCGTAGCCACGTTACAACCGGCGCTCCAGCCAACATAGGGGACGCTACGTTCACGAACAGCCCGCTGGATCGGGACAATCAGGCCCTTTTCATGCAGCATTTGGTTCAGCATCCAGGTATTGCCGCCGCTGACCAGGATACATTCCGCCTGTTCAATCGCCGCAGCTGGGGACTCGGCATGGTGAATGCTGGTGACCTTGATGCCCAGAGTTTGCGCCAGTTCCTGCGCGCGCTGATCGTAATCACTACGGATCATGGCATAGGGGATAAAGACGGCGGACGTGATGCCACGGCGGGCGATCATCGCCAACAGATGGCTCTTGGCATAGCCCAGCAGTTCACTCTCACCGGACAGTTTGCCGTTGCTCAACAGAAATAACTCCATTTCTCCCCCTCAATCAAAAACGATGAATACCGTCACATCAGGCGACAGCGCCCCAAGGCATACTGCGACGGTAGCAAATTTTTAGCCCTCTGTTATACCCAAGCCGTGCGGATAAGTGTGTGACCCCTCGCTAATTGCCAAAGATTCATGCAGATAGCGGCTGTTACATGCTGAAACTTGCATCACTATGTATCCGTAATGGCTTTTGATATGCTTACCGGCTGACAGAAAGGCATGTGAAATTATGGAATCCTGGTATCTATTGTATTGCAAACGCGGCCAGCTCTTACGGGCGCAGGAACATCTCGAGCGGCAGGAAGTGAACTGCCTTAGCCCGATCATTACGCTGGAAAAGATCGTTCGCGGCAAACGCATCGCGGTCAGCGAGCCTCTGTTCCCCAACTATTTGTTTGTGGAATTCGATCCGGAGCGTATCCATACCACCACCATCAGTGCAACACGTGGTGTCAGCCACTTCGTGCGCTTTGGTTCGACGCCGACCACTATCCCGCAGAAGGTAATCGAAGAGTTGCAGACACACACCTGCGAAACCTATGTCGACCCGGAAACGCCGCAACCCGGCGATAGTGTGTTGATCGTCGATGGGGTGTTCGAAGGGCTGCAGGCGATTTACACCGAGCCGGACGGCGAAGCGCGCTCAATGCTGTTGCTCAACCTGATCAACAAACAGGTCAGCCAAAGCGTGGACAACCGACAGTTCCAAAAACTGTAATGTAAAAAAGGCGCCCAAGGCGCCTTTATCATTGGATACTCGCGCCTTAGCGCTGCATCGCGTCGTCATGCATCCACTGAGCTACCCGCTTGGCGAAGTAGGTCAGCACACCATCGGCACCGGCACGCTTGAAGCACATCAACGACTCCATCACCGCCGGTTGTTCCTGCAACCAACCGTTTTGAATCGCCGCCATGTGCATCGCATATTCGCCGGACACCTGATAGGCGAAAGTCGGCACACCAAAGGTGTCTTTCACCCGGCGTACCACGTCCAGATACGGCATGCCCGGCTTCACCATTACCATATCTGCGCCTTCCTGCAGATCCTGCGCAATTTCCTGCAGCGCTTCGTCGCTGTTGGCAGGGTCCATCTGGTAGGTTTTCTTGTTGCCACCTTTCAGATTGCCGCTGGAACCAAGCGCATCACGGAACGGGCCATAGTAGCAAGACGCATATTTGGCAGAGTAAGCCATGATCTGAGTGTTAATCAGGCCCTGATGCTCCAGTTGATCGCGGATCGCACCAATACGGCCATCCATCATGTCGCTTGGCGCCACGATTTCCGCACCGGCTTCAGCATGGGACAGTGCCTGACGCACCAAAATCTCTTTGGTGATGTCGTTAATAACATAACCTTGCTCGTCAATGATGCCGTCCTGACCGTGGGTGGTGTAAGGATCGAGCGCCACATCAGTCAAAATCCCCAGCTCTGGCACCGCGTCTTTCAACGCACGTACCGTACGCTGCACCAGACCGTCCGGGTTATAAGCTTCTTCTGCGTGCAGTGACTTCAGGCCAGGCTCAATCACCGGGAACAGGGAGATCACCGGCACGCCCAGCTTGGCGATGGCTTCCGCTTCTTTAACCAGCAGGTCGATGCTCATGCGCGATACGCCAGGCATGGATGCCACGGCTTCCTGACGGTTACTACCTTCCATGACAAATACCGGGTAGATCAGGTCGTTAACCGTCAGTTGGTTCTCCGCCACCAGGCGACGACTGAAATCATGACGGCGCACGCGGCGCATACGGCGACCTGGGAAGGTGCCCGGAAATGCATAGCTCATAGTTTTCTCCTAACTCATTCCAGCCGGAATAGCCGGCGGGCGTTCTCATCGATTTTTTGCCCCAGCCATTCGGGATCTTCTTGTCGCCAGGCGGCCACCTGCCGGACGATATGAGGCAAAAAACAGGGTTCGTTGCGGCGAGATGTGGGTTTCGGAAGTAAATCCCGGGGCAACAGATAGGGGGCGTCGGTCTCCAGCAACAGACGGTCCGCCGGGATCTGCGGCAGCAACGCGCGCAGTTCCAGGCCACGCCGCTCATCGCAGACCCAACCGGTAATACCCACCGACAGGCCTAACGACAGGCAGCTTTCCAATTCTTCGGCGGTGCCGGTAAAACAGTGCACCACGGCCGCGGGCAGTTTATCCAACCACGGCGCCAGCAGCGCTGCAAAACGTGCGTGTGCATCACGACAATGAAGAAAAACCGGCATCGACAACTCTGCCGCCAGCGCCAGCTGTGCACTGAATGCCGCCTCCTGCTGCTCTGGAGTAGAGAAGTTGCGGTTGAAATCCAGTCCACATTCACCAATAGCCACGACCTGTGGCCGGGAGGCTAACTCGCAGATTTGTTCTGCGACTCGCTCGTCCCAACTGCTGGCATGGTGAGGATGCACACCGGCGGTGGACCAGCAAAAACCCGCATGCTGTTGCGCCAGTTCACTGGCAGCCAGGCTTTCCTGCAGATCGGTACCGGTAATCAGCAGCCCTGTTACTCCTGCAGCACGGGCGCGCTCCACCACCGCCGGGCGGTCTTTGGCAAATTGTGAGCTGGTGAGGTTTACGCCGATATCAAACATGATGTTCCCAAAGTAAAAGCCGCCCATCGGGCGGCTTAGAAACAAACAGAAATTAAGGTGCCGGGGGTTCGTCACCCTCGTCTTCTTCTTCTGGCTGCGGACGACGCTTACCGGTGTAGAAGCGGGCAAAGAACACGCCCACTTCAAACAGCAGATACATCGGGATCGCCAGCAGGGTCTGCGAGAACACATCCGGCGGGGTCAACAGCATACCGACCACGAAAGCGCCGACCAGAACATAAGGTCGTTTCTTTTTCAGATCTTCCGGTGAAGTGACGCCACTCCAGCACAGCAGAATAATGGCAACCGGCACCTCAAAGGCCACGCCAAACGCCATAAACAGCGCCATGACGAAATCGAGATAGTTATTGATGTCGGTCGCTATCATTACCCCGGCCGGTGCGGTCTTGGCAAAAAAGCCGAACGCCAGCGGGAAAACGATAAAGTAGGCAAACGCCATGCCGAGATAAAACAGCAGGCTGCTGGAGACCAGTAAAGGCATCATCAGGCGACGTTCATGTTTGTATAACGCCGGTGCGATGAAGGACCACACCTGATACAGGATCACCGGAGCAGACACAAACACCGAAACGATCATGGTCAATTTGATCGGGGTAAAGAACGGTGAAGCCACGTCGGTGGCGATCATGCTCGCCCCGGCGGGCAACTGCTTGATCAGCGGTGCTGACACCAGTTGGTAAATATCATTGGCGAAAAAAACCAGCACCAGGAAGATCGCCAGTATGCTGATAATCGAGTTTAACAACCGCTTACGCAGTTCTATCAGGTGACTGATAAGGGGTTGGGTATCTTCAACAGCCATGTTTTAACGATCGCCACTAGGTTGGTGAGACGCTGGGGTTTTATCCGCAACAGGTTCTGGGGTTGCCTGAACGCCCGAAACGACCGGTTGTTTAACCGGCTCGACCACGGGTTGTGCAACCGGCGGCGTTACCGAAACCACCGGCTCCGGCACGACAGCCGGGGACGATGCCACGGCCGCAGCCTCTGCCGGCGTCACGCCGTCATGAATGGCTTCAGGATCGGTGACCAGAGGGTTATGGATGGTGTGAGCAGGTTCGGTTTTGTTGTCACTGTCACCCAGATAAGAACGTTTCAGCGATTCCGCCGCGTCTTTCAGCTCATCCATCGACGCCTTCAGCTCCGGCGACAAATTCTGCATGCCCGCCTTCTCTACCTTTTTCAGGCTGTCCTGCAATTCCTGCAGCTTCAGTTCCTGAGAAAGTTCGTTCTGCACCGAAGCCGCAAGCGAACGCAGCGCGCGGATCCAGCCCGAAACTGTTCTTACCGCTACCGGCAACCGTTCCGGCCCGAGTACCACCAGGCCGATAACCAGAACCAGCAGCAGTTCACTAAACCCAATGTCAAACACGGTTTATACCTGCTCTTTGTTCTTCGACTCTTCCGTTTTCACTTCCGGCTGCTTATCGGTGATAGGCTTGGCCGTGAAGTCAGCGTCATCCAGGCTGCTTTTTTCAGCCGTGTTGGTCGGCGGCGTGTTGTCATCGCCGATAGCCTTTTTGAAACCTTTGATTGATGCACCGAGATCAGAGCCCAGCGTACGGAGCTTTTTGGTACCAAACAGCAGCACCACGATCACTGCGATGATCAACAATTGCGTAATACTAATACCGCCCATTGCAATTACCTCTATTTTTACAGGGTTTTTTCAAAATCCGTCGCATTATACGGCAGATTTTACCAGAGTTTCGAATCAATTCAGGTGGTTCGCTTCCAGCCAATCACCCAGGATACGATACCGGCCGCTATCAGCCACGCAGGGAACACTTCAACATCCCCCAACAGCAAAATCGTACCGCTTACTAACAGTGTAGCGCCAACGCCAAACAAATAACGCGATTGTCCCTGGCGAACGCGCTGGGCCTGCATCTGATTGGTCAGCTTATCAACGCTTTGTTGCAACAGTTTATGCTGCTGCAGGCTATCGTAAAATAATTCAGGCAGTTCGGGCAGTTTCTCGGCCCAAAACGGCGCTTTTTCTTTCAGTGCGCGGATCACTGCCGGTATACCGACCTGATCGCGCATCCAACTTTCCAGGAACGGCTTCGCAGTGGTCCACAAATCCAGCTGTGGATAGAGCTGCCGGCCCAGACCTTCAACATACAGCAAGGTCTTCTGCAATAACACCAGTTGGGGCTGCACTTCCATATTGAAACGGCGTGCGGTATTGAACAGGTTCAACAGCACGTTGCCGAACGAAATTTCCGACAGTGGCTTTTCGAAGATGGGTTCACACACCGTGCGAATAGCGAATTCGAAATCTTCCACGTTGGTGTCGCGCGGTACCCAGCCAGAATCAACGTGCAGTTCTGCAACCTTGCGATAGTCACGATTGAAGAAGGCAATAAAGTTTTCCGCCAGATAGCGTTTATCGTCTTTGTTCAACGAGCCGACAATACCGCAGTCAATGCCGATATAGCAGGGATCTTCAGGATGCTCATAGCTGACAAAAATATTACCGGGATGCATGTCCGCATGGAAGAAGCTATCGCGGAACACCTGGGTAAAGAACACCTGAACCCCGCGTTCGGCCAACAGTTTCATGTTGGTGCCCTGCTTTTCCAGCGTTGGAATATCCGAAACCGGAATTCCGTAGATGCGCTCCATGACCAACACGCTTTCGCGGCAGTAATCGGAGTAAACCTCCGGCACATACAGCATCGGGCTACCGTCGAAATTGCGTCGCAGCTGGATGGCGTTGGCCGCTTCACGCAGCAGGTTCAACTCGTCCAGCAAGGTCTTTTCATATTCGCGCACCACTTCACGCGGACGTAAACGACGGCCGTCCGGCATCAGCTTTGGCACCCAGGCCGCCAAACGATACATCAGGCGGACGTCAGCCTTGATGATCGGCCGAATATCGGGCCGAATCACCTTCAGAACCACTTCCTGCCCGGTCGTTTTTAGCCGTGCGGTATGCACCTGAGCTATCGATGCCGAAGCCAGCGCCTGCTGGTCAAAATCATCAAACCAGGTTTCCAGCGGGCCGCCCATCGCCAACTCAATATGCTTGCGCGCCAGTGCACCATCGAAGGGGGCAACCCGGTCCTGCAACAGAGTCAGTTGATCGGCGATCTGTGGTGGGAACAGATCGCGGCGTGTTGACATCATCTGGCCAAACTTGATCCATACCGGCCCCAGTTCCTGCAAGGCCAAACGCAGACGTTCACCCAGCGGTTTGTCTGCATGGCGGTTTGGCATCCAGAACAGCAGACGGCGCCCCACGCGCAGCGGCAACGTCAAGCGCATCTGGGGGATCAGTTCATCCAGGCCATAGCTGAGAAAAACGCGGACGATCAAATACAGGCGGCGTAGTTCGCCAGGGGTCATCGTTTACCCTCCAACTTGTCCATGCGAGCAATCAGCGCTTCGAGGTTGCGAACGGTGGCATCAACTTCCTCGTTAAACCACACAACTTCCAGTGGGCCTGGCGCCACGCGCCACTCTTCCGTCAGCGTTTCCGCTACATAATGCTGTTGACGCTGAAAGCCTGTCTTCAGCAGATTCGCGCCCTTACCGAGCGCCTGCGTGATACCCTGCGCGGCAATATCGCCGATGTAGGGGGCCAACCATTCAGCCGGATCCCACTCTGCCAGATCGAGCAGCCCAACCAGTTGTTGAACCACCTGAATATCACCTTCGACAATCAGTTCACCGCTGCGCATCAATGGCGAAAGTTGCTGGCGATCCCGCAGCTTCAGCAACACCGAGATGCGGCTGCGCACCGTGCAGTCAGCAGTATCTTCAGACTGACCAAGCACATCGACACGCTGCTCACTGAACAGCAACACCAACGGTGAGGAAAGCTCCTGCAATTCAATACGCAGAACCTTACCCGCCAGGCGCAAACGGGCGGCTTTCATGCTGCGATCGCGGAACAGCAGGCTGTTGAGCGATGTTTCCAGCACGCCGGTCAACAACGGGGTTAACAGCATCGGCATGTCCATATCAGAACTTGAAGCCGCGATGCAGGGCCACAATGCCGCCGGTCAGGTTAAAATAGGTCACGTTGTCAAAGCCGGCAGCCCCCATCATACCTTTCAGGGTTTCCTGATCGGGATGCATGCGGATAGACTCAGCCAGATAACGGTAACTTTCCGGATCCTTCACCACCAGCTCCCCGATTTTCGGCAGCACGTGGAACGAGTAGGCGTCATAGGCTTTACTTAACGGCGCCAGCAGCGGCTTGGAGAACTCCAGCACCAGCAAACGGCCGCCCGGCTTAAGCACGCGGAACATGGAACGCAGCGCCTTGTCTTTGTCGGTCACGTTGCGCAGGCCGAAGGAAATGGTAATGCAGTCAAAATAGTTATCCGGGAACGGCAGCGCTTCGGCATTGGCCTGCACATAGTTGACGTTACCGATAATGCCGCGGTCGCGCAGCTTCTCGCGCCCCATCTTCAGCATGGAATCGTTAATGTCCGCCAGTACCACCTGCCCCTGCTCACCGACCATGCGGGAGAACTTGGCGGCCAGGTCACCGGTACCACCGGCCAGATCCAACACCCGCTGCCCACGGCGAACGCCGCTGCAGTCAATGGTAAAACGCTTCCAGATACGGTGGATACCAAACGACATCAGGTCGTTCATCACGTCATACTTTGCAGCTACCGAATGAAAAACATCTGCCACCATGGCCTGCTTCTCGTCTCTAGCTACGGTGCGAAAACCGAAGTCGGTGGTTTCCTGCGGTTGATCTGCCATTGTCCTGCCTGCTATTCAGTCAATTTAGTGTGGATGAGTGTACCAGAACCCTACGCAATACCCCACCTCGCAGCCGCTGTCATGCCTGCGATGCGGAGCGGGGTTCCTCTGCGGAGTCGTCGTCTTCCGCCCCGGGCAACGCGTCAACTTCATCAAAGCCCGTCGCCTCGCATTCTTCATCATGCTGCGCACTGGCCTGCTGAGCCAGCAGCGGGTTAATCGGTCTTTTCACCTCAACCCCCAAAGCGCGGAACCCCTCGGTCTGGCCGATAAGATTACCACGGCCTTCGCTCAGTTTATTCATCGCCTGGCGATAACTCCCCTGGGCCTTGTCCAGGCTCTGCCCCAGCGCCGACATATCGTCAACAAACAGCCGCATTTTGTCATACAACCGCGCCGCTCTGTCGGCAATGCGTTGGGCATTCTGGCTCTGATGCTCATAGCGCCAAAGATTGGTGATGGTGCGCAACGCCACCAGCAAGGTCGTCGGACTGACCAGCATGATGTTGTGTTTGAGCGCTTCGCTGATCAGCTCCGGCTCACGGTCGATGGCCAGCAGGAAAGCCGGCTCGACCGGAATAAACATCAGTACGTAGTCCAGCGAACGCAGGCCGGGCAACTGCTGGTAATCCTTGCGTCCCAACAGGCGGATATGGCCACGCAGCGAGCCAATATGCTCACTCAGCGCCGCCTCGCGTTCCACTTCATCTTCACTGTTGAAGTAACGTTCGTAGGCCACCAGCGACATTTTCGCATCGATGACCACGTCCTTACCCTGCGGTAAACGAACGATGACGTCGGGCTGCATACGGCTCTGATGATCCAGCCGCACATTGACCTGGGTTTCGTATTCGTGTCCTTCGCGCAGGCCGGAGGCTTCCAGTACCCGACTTAACACCACCTCACCCCAGTTACCCTGAGTTTTGTTATCCCCTTTCAGGGCCTTGGTGAGGTTAATCGCCTCGCGTGCCATTTGTGCATTGAGCTGCTGCAGGTTACGTATTTCGTGGGTCAGCGTATGGCGTTCACGCGCTTCCTGGCCAAAACTGTCCTGTACCTGGCGGCGGAAACCATCGAGTTGCTCACGTAGCGGCAGTAACATGCGGTCCAGGCTTTGCTTATTCTGCTCGTCAACCTTGCGCCCGCTGTGTTCAAAAATGCGGTTGGCCAAATTTTCAAACTGGGTGGTGAGGCGCTGTTCGCTGTTAATCAGCAGACGCTGTTTCTCTTCTGCCGCCATACGGGTCTCTTCCAGGCGGATAGTCACCTCACGCAGCTCGGCCTCCTGAGCGCTGTTAACCTCACGCTGGGCGCGCAGTTCCTGATTCAGCAACTCGCATTCGTTGCGCCAGTGATTGAGCTGTTGAAGTTTTTCGTGCCCGGCGGCCAGCTGGCTGTGCAAATTGCGCAGTTCCAGATCGGTCTGTCGCATTTGTTGTTCATTACGCTGCAGCGTTTCTTGCCGGGCTGCTGTTTCCTGCTGCGCCTGCTGTAGCGATTGTTCCAGCAGCCGTTGCTCGGTTTCATGCTGTGCCTGCGCCTGCTGCACACGCAAACTGGCAATTAGCCACCCCAACAGCAGGCCAATTGCCACCCCGCCCATACCGTAAACCAAACTGGTATCCACCCTGCCTCCTGTTACACCTGACCGTTCCGGCGTTTTATGCGCCTGTTGCCCGTCACGTTAAGGGGATGCTGTATGGATGTCCAGTCTGTTTTTGCCCCAACGGCGCAAAATTGCGAAACGCTACGCAAGTCAGACCAGAACTAGCCAAACCACTGGCTTAACCACTTGATGCCAAACGCCCCCGGCGCGAGAATGCCAAACGCCCAGATCATCGCTGAAGTGATATTCGCCACCTGGAAATAACGCTGGGGCATGCCGCAAATGCCACCAACCAATGGCACCACGGCGCGCAACGGGCCGAAGAAGCGGCCGATGAAAATGCCCAGTACGCCCCAGCGTTCAAAAAACGCATGGCCACGCGTGAGTAGCTGTGGATTGCGGGAAAGGGGCCACATATGCGCCACCCGGTCTTGATAGTGATAGCCAATCCAGTAAGAGAGCCAGTCGCCGAAAAAGGCCCCGGCTGCGGCGGCGGCCCAGATAGGCCAGAATGCAATGCCGCTTTCGCCTATCAAGGCTCCCAGCGCCAGCAGAATCACCGTGGCCGGCAACAGCAGCGACAGAAATGCCAGCGATTCACCGAACGCCAGGAAGAAGATAATCGGGATGGCCCAGGCTTCATGCTGCCGCACGGTGTCGCTGACCCAGTGGATAATGTCATTGAGGCTCAATATGGGCTCCTGATGCGGGATTTATGGCCCCAAGGATACGCAATGCCGGCCGGGGCCGATTAAACCCCGGCTAAACACCCGTGCAGTTTACTCGAGGTAGAACGCCTGCAGTGCTTCACGCTGGTTTTGGCCCAGTCCGTACTCGGCCTCCAGCCAGCGATCGGTTGAACCATATTGGTCACGGATGCAGTTCAGGGCGGTCATCAGGAATTCTTCACGGGCGCTGAGCACATAGGCAAATTGCCCCAGTGCCGAAGCGTTAAGGCGAATCGACAGTTGATCCAGCATCTGTTCGCGGAAGGTCGCCAGCGTGGTTTCGGTCAGCAGGTAATCTTCCACTACCGTCGCTTCATCTGCCCCCAGCGCAAACAACACCAGCGCCGAACCGACCCCGGTACGATCCTTGCCTACCGCGCAGTGCTGGACGATGGCACCGTTATCGACATTGCTCAGCAATTGGGCCAACTGCTTATACGCCGCATTACCGAAAGGCAGTCGACGGTAAAGTTCCAGCATAAAGGCCTGTGCGTCGAAACCGGCCAGCGTTTCGCTGGTCAGTTTTTCCAGGTTGGCATTCACCTCATTGCTCAACGGATTGGCCGGGAAATGATGATAATCGGCGCCGTTCCACAGGACATCAGGCTTGGCCTGAACTTCATCGGCGTCACGGTAATCCAGCACCGAACGCACCGGCACACCGGCCAGGAAGGTGCAGTCGTCTTCGGTCAGACGCTCCAGCGAGCCTGAGCGGAACAGCAGACCACGCTTGATACGGCGGCCATCGGCGACGCTATTGCCGCCAAGATCGCGAAAGTTAATGCCGCCATCAAGCGGCGCCAATGAAGGATGAAGCAGGATCTGGGCAGTCATAGACGTCCTCGTGGTTATTGTCTGAAAAACGCAACCTGAGAGCAGCGGAAAAACCGGGCTCAACGGGTAAAGAGGCGGCCAGAAAGATGGCGCTGATGAGGTTAACCGTAACAGATTACGGCCGAATGGAGAAACGGGCCGCGTCGGCGACCCGTTGAACTGCGAGGTAATTACAGCAGGCGGCGCGCTGCATCAACCACGATCTGCACCGCTTTGCTTTCGGTGTTTTTCATGGTTTCTGCGTTCGGGATTTCCTGCTGGGTGCGGTTAACAATCACACCGGCAACCATACCGGCACGCAGGCCCTGGCTGGCACACATGGTCAGCAAGGTAGCGGATTCCATTTCATAGTTCATCACGCCCATCGACTGCCATTCTTCCATCGAGCCTTTGAAGCGGCTGACGACGCGGCCGGAGAAGGTATCGTAACGTTCCTGGCCAGGGTAGAAGGTATCAGAAGACGCGGTCACGCCAATGTGCGTGGTGGCGCCGGCAGCCTTGGCGGCTTCGACCAGTGCCGTGGTACAGGCAAAGTCAGCCACGGCCGGGAACTCCATCGGTGCGAAGTGCAGGCTGGCACCGTCGAGACGAACCGCGGCGGTGGTGACCAGGACATCGCCGACATTGATGTTCGACTGGATCGCACCGGTGGTGCCGATACGCAGGAAGGTACGGATCCCCAATTGCGCCAGTTCTTCAACGGCGATAGAGGTAGACGGGCCACCAATGCCGGTAGAGCAGACGATCACCGCCTTGCCGTCCAGCTCTGCACGCCAGGAGGTAAATTCACGATGGGAAGCCAGATGCACCGGATTTTCCATCAGCTTGGCAATTTTCTCTACGCGCTGTGGATCGCCAGGAACGATGGCAAGCTGGGCCCCTTGTAAATCTTTTTTAGTGAGGCCGAGATGAAAAACGTCAGATTGGGACATGCGAGACTCCTCATGGATCATGTTTATTGGGAGGAACAAAAAAGTACTCTACTGAAAATTGCCATTCAATTTCGTGACAACCATCACTATGAATAAAGAAACAGAATGCAATCTACATAACTTTTGTGATTAAAGTCACAAAAACACACCAGAAGCTGGAATGGTTGTCTCAGATGCCCCAAGTCTAGTCGACAAAATGCACCGCCGTTTTTCACCCTGTCTCCTGAGCGCAGAGCTGATTTCCTGATGAAACTATTGACGCCGCCACAGAAAATAACCTTATTTTATCGGTGACTTAGCCACAATAAAGGGAGCTAACGCACCTTATGGTATTAATGCAGGTCAACATGCGTAATAGCATGATAAAAAGGCAACAAAAACGCGCTAAAGCCAGATAATTATTCGTTTTTTACAGACTTGGCCGAAAATGCTCCACCCGGTGCCAATAACGGGTAATCTTTCCTATAGTTAATCTCAGCGCTTTTCTCGATTGCACGGAGACCGCAATGAAAACCGATCAAGTGATGACATTAAAACAGGCCCAGGGGGGATTCACCCCGGCCGTTACACCCTTGGCTGCTTCAACCATTATCACCGACGAACAAGGCATTCATGCCGGGGAAACCACCATTCCTTCACAGGGTGACAATCTGCCGGCCTATATCGCCAAACCTGCCGATAGCAGCGGCCCCTTCCCGGTGGTGCTGGTGGTACAAGAGATTTTTGGCGTGCATGAGCACATTCAGGACGTGTGTCGTCGCCTGGCCAAACAGGGCTATCTGGCGATAGCACCGGAACTGTATTTCCGTCAGGGAGATGCCCGGGATTACACCGACATCGGCGAACTGTTCCAAAAGCTGGTGACCAAAGTGCCGGATCGTCAGGTGCTGGCGGATCTGGATCATGCCGCTCATTGGGCCACGCGCCACGGTGGCGATGCCGGCAAGCTGGCGATTACCGGTTTCTGCTGGGGCGGGCGTATTAGCTGGCTGTATGCGGCACATAATCCGCAGTTGAAAGCGGCCGTCGCCTGGTACGGCAAACTGGTGGGCGAAAAAACGCTGAACTCGCCAAAACATCCGATCGATGTCGCTACCCAACTCTCTGCGCCGGTGCTGGGATTATATGGCGGGCAAGACACAGGTATCACGCTGGATACGGTGGAAAGCATGCGTCAGGCGCTGCGTGCGGCCAACGCCGATGCCGAGATCGTGGTCTATCCCGACGTCGGCCATGCCTTCAATGCCGACTACCGGCCAAGCTATGATGCCGAAGCGGCCGCCGACGGTTGGCAACGCATGCTGGCATGGTTCACCCAACATGGCGTTCCGGGCGTTAAGTAAACCTCACCTCACGGCTGCCTGACCAGACAGCCGCCTGCGACATAAAAAAGGGCGCCGAAGCGCCCAGATTGTCAGATCAAAACATCATTGCACCACGGCGGCAATCAGGCCTGCTGCTCGCGCAGGCGCTGTGCAGCCAGCACCATGTTGGCCAGCGACTGACGGGTTTCCGGCCAGCCACGGGTTTTCAGGCCGCAGTCCGGGTTAACCCACAGGCGTTCTGCCGGGATGTTCTGCGCGGCTTTACGCAGCAGCGCTTCGATCCATTCCACACTTGGCACGTTTGGCGAGTGAATGTCATACACACCCGGACCGATTTCGTTCGGGTATTCAAACTCTTTAAAGGCTTCCAGCAAATCCATATCGGAACGCGAGGTTTCGATAGTGATCACGTCAGCATCCAGCGCCGCAATCGAATCCATGATGTCGTTGAACTCGCAGTAACACATGTGGGTGTGGATCTGAGTATCATCCTGCGCCACGGCGGCATTCAATTTGAACGCGTCCACCGCCCAATTCAGGTAGGCAGCCCAGTCGGATTGACGCAGCGGCAGACCTTCACGCAGTGCCGGTTCGTCAATCTGGATGATGCCAATGCCGGCTTTTTCCAGATCTTCCACTTCATCACGCAGCGCCAGGGCGATTTGTTTGGCAATCACTTCACGGGTCACGTCTTCACGCGGGAATGACCAGCAAAGAATGGTTACCGGGCCGGTCAACATGCCCTTCACCGGCTTGTCGGTCAGCGACTGAGCATACTTCGCCCACTCTACGGTGATGGCTTCCGGTCGGCTGATATCGCCGATGATCACCGGCGGTTTTACGCAGCGGGAACCGTAGCTCTGTACCCAGCCGTTTTGGGTGAAGACGAAGCCGTCGAGGTTTTCACCGAAGTATTCGACCATGTCGTTACGCTCGGCTTCACCATGCACCAATACGTCCAGCCCCAGACGCTCTTGCTCAACGATCGCCTGTTTGATGTGCTCGCTAATGCTGGTGCGGTAGTTGTTGCCGTCCAAACGCCCCTGCTTGAAGTCCAGACGCAGGCCGCGAATTTCGGTGGTTTGCGGGAATGAACCTATGGTAGTGGTCGGCCAGGCCGGCAGGTTAAAGCGTTCACGCTGTGCCTGAGCACGCTCGGCGTAAGGACGCTGACGTTCGCTGTCCTGCGCGGTAATAGCAGCCAGGCGTTGACCGACCTGCGCATTATGCACACGGCTGGACTGACGACGGGCACGGATTGGCGCGCTGTAGGCGTCCAGTTCAGCCTGTTTTGCTGCGCCCGGTGCGTTCAACGCCGCACTCAGCAACGCCAGTTCGCCGCATTTTTGCAGGGCGAAGGCGAACCAACTCTTCACTTCTTCGTCCAGCCGGGTTTCCACACTCAGATCGATCGGGCTGTGCAACAGTGAACAGGAAGTGCCGATCCACAGCGGGCGACTGCCCACTAATGGCTGCAAACGTTCAAACCAATTGCTCAGGTCGGCACGCCAGACGTTGCGACCGTTGATTACCCCCAGTGACAGCAGCCACTCTTTCGGCAGTGCCTTGTTCAATACCGCGATATCGTCGTGACCGCCAACCAGGTCAACGTGCAGCCCCTGCACCGGTAACTCACGGAGAGTGTCAAGATTGTGGCCAACGCTGTCGAAATAGGTAGTCAGCAGCAGTTTTACCTGGCCCTGCAGCGCGTCATAAGCCGGTTTGAAGGCGTTCAGCCACGCCTGCGGCAATTCCAGCACCAGCGCAGGCTCGTCGATCTGCACCCATTCAACGCCGCGTTTTGCCAGCTCGGCCAGCACCTGCTGATAAACCGGCAGGATATCGTTGAGCAGCGACAGGCGGTCAAACGGCTCACCCTTCACTTTGCCCAGCCACAGGTATGTGACCGGCCCCAGCAGCACGGGTTTGATTTTGTGGCCCAGCGCCAGCGCTTCGTCAACTTCGTCCAGCAATTGGGTCCAGCCCAGTTTGAACTGCTGGCCCTTATGGAATTCCGGCACCATGTAATGGTAGTTGGTGTTAAACCATTTGGTCATTTCCGCCGCTGCTGCCGGTTCACCGGTCGGTGCGCGGCCACGGCCCAGGCGGAACAACGTATCGAGATCGATTGTGCCGTCCGCATTTTGATGACGCGCCGGCACGTTGCCGAGCAGCAGACTGGTGGTCAATACATGGTCGTACCAGGCGAAATCGCCGACCGGCACCAAATCCACCCCGGCCTGTTGTTGCTGTTGCCAATGGCGAGCGCGCAGCTCGCGGCCAACTGCCAACAGTTCTTCCTGCGTTGAGTTACCTGCCCAGTAGCTTTCCTGAGCTTTTTTCAGTTCACGTCGTAGCCCAACGCGAGGAAAACCCAGTGTGTGATTTAGAATTGCCATCGTCATATTCCCCATTTAGCCGTCCAGATGTTTACACATCCATAATCCGCAGGTACTGTATTAACCACAAGCGCAATTTATTCACTGTCACTGTGAAGGACTCTCATGATCGAACTGAAACACTTACGGACGCTGCAGGCTCTGCGCAATACCGGTTCGCTGGCGGCCGCGGCGGCCCAACTCCATCAGACGCAGTCTGCTCTTTCGCATCAGTTCAGCGATCTGGAGCAGCGCCTGGGCTTCAAGCTGTTCGTTCGTAAAAGCCAACCGCTGCGCTTTACCGCGCAGGGAGAGATCCTGTTACAGCTGGCAGAGCAGGTTCTGCCGCAAATTCAGCAGGCATTGCAGACGTGCCACGAACCGCATCAGGCCACGCTGCGTATCGCCATTGAATGCCACAGCTGTATTCAATGGCTGACACCGGCGCTGGATAACTTCCGTCAGAGTTGGCCGCAGGTGGTGATGGACTTTAAGTCCGGCGTCACCTTTGATCCGCAACCGGCCTTACAGCAAGGCGAGCTGGATCTGGTGCTGACCTCCGATATTCTGCCGCGCAGCGGTCTGCATTATTCACCGATGTTTGATTTTGAAGTGCGACTGGTGCTGGCGCCGGATCACCCGTTGGCCAGCAAGCTGCATATTGAACCCGAAGATTTGATCGATGAAACGCTGATGATTTATCCGGTACAGCGTCAACGGCTGGATATCTGGCGTCATTTCCTGCAGCCGGCGGGCATCAGCCCGGCGCTGAAAAACGTCGATAACACCCTGCTACTGATCCAGATGGTGTCCGCGCGGATGGGGATTGCGGCGTTACCGCATTGGGTGGTGGAGAGTTTTGAGCGCCAGGGATTGGTGGTGACCAAAACCCTGGGCGATGGCCTGTGGAGCCGTCTGTATGCCGCAGTTCGCGATGGTGAGCAGCGCCAGGCGGTAACCGAAGCCTTTATCCGTTCGGCACGCCAGCACGCCTGCAATCATCTGCCGTTCGTCCGGGACGCCGCCCGCCCAAGCGCCGGTGTTGCCAGCGTCAAACCGCTGGCCTCACAACCCTGACGACCAGGGCTGCCTGCGCTTGGGCGGCCCGGTTTATTTACTGATTATTTTGGGTGCCACCCAACGGCGATGTACCCACAGCGAAGCAACAATCACCGCCCCACCGATAATAAAACTTGGCCAGTGCGGCTGTTGCTGCCAGATGGCCAGATTCACCAGCAGCCCGGCAGGCACATGCATGTTATTCATGATGCCCAGCGTGCCGGCATCCACCTGCGTGGCACCGTAGTTCCACATGAAATATCCCAGCCCGGAAGCGACCACGCCCAGCCACACCAGAATGCCCCATTGCAGATTGGTGGTCGGCAACTGTTGCGGGTTGCCCCACAGGCACCAGGCCACCACCGCCACCACCAACGCGCCCAGGTAGAACCAGGAAAACGCGGTGTGCTGTGGCAACGGATGCACTTCCATCAGCCGCTTGTAACCGACCATGCCAATGGCGAAGCTGATATTCGCCGCCTGCACCAGCAGCAGCCCCAGCCAGAAATGCTCGCTAAGTTGGTGGTAACGGATGATCGCCGCCCCCAAAACGGCCAGCAACGCACTGAATACGTAGCTCCAGCGCAGGCGCTGCCCACTGATCAGGTCATAAATCAGCGTGACGTAAAGCGGCGTCAGCACGGTAAACAGCAGGAATTCCGGCACCGTCAGGTACATATAAGCACGGAAGCTGAACAGGTACATGATGCCGAGCTGGCAAGCCCCCACCAGCATGTACATCAGGATCACTTTCAGCTTGATATTGCGCCAGCGCAGAAAAGGCAGGAACACCAATGCCGCCAGACCAATGCGCATCAGCACCGAGAACCAGCTGTCGACCTGGCCCGCCAGATATTCGCCAATCAGGCTGAAAGAGAACGCCCACAAAATGGTAGTAATCACCAGAAGCAGCACGATGGGTTCATCCTAAAAATTCACAAAGGGCGATTGTAACGGAAGGCGGGATAGGTCGTGACGAAAAGGCAGTTTACATCTGTGCGAAATACAAACTATCGGCAAAAAATTCACCGGTGGGTTAGGCTTAATAAAAAAGCGAGGTAAACATCAT
The DNA here is from genome assembly GCF_024809935.1 of Serratia sp. BIGb0163. Lineage (NCBI taxonomy): Bacteria > Pseudomonadati > Pseudomonadota > Gammaproteobacteria > Enterobacterales > Yersiniaceae > Serratia > Serratia sp. BIGb0163. The sequence goes on along the minus strand of NZ_JANUDZ010000013.1, from coordinate 15,826 downwards.
GAAGACTTATCATCTGCTCTACGGTCTGTTGTTGCTGTCCGGGTTGGCTACTGCGGCCAACGGGGTTACCGAGCTTAGCTCGCAGCAGCAGTTTCTCAACCAACGCAGTCAACAGGCGCAGCAACAGCGCATGCTGAATAACCAGCAGTTGGATCAGCGCCGTCTGCAACAACAGCGGCAGTTCGACAATAACCAGCAACAACTGCTGCGAAATTCGCCGAACGGCGGGCAACTGCTGCCAAATGGCAACCAACCACGCAATCCGTTCGATCGCACCACGCCTGCGGTACCTCAGGCGCCGCTGCCGACGCCGGTCAACCGAGGTTAGCCATTGGGAAAATCGGGGCCAATCAAATCTATTCGGTCCGTGCAAATGCAGTCAACGCCCCAGTTTAACAACAAGCGCGCCCGCGCCGGCTGGTTAACGGTATAAACCAGAATGCGTAATCCCGCCGCTTTCAGTGCTGCCACCCGTTCGGCGGTCAGTTCTTTATGGTTGATGTGCAAAGACACACAATCCAGACGTTCGGTCAGCGCCAGCCAGTTGTCATCCCACTGATCGAGCAACAGGCCACGCGGCAATTCAGGCACGGTACGTTTTGCTGCTGCGAGCGCTTCAACCGAGAACGAAGAGAGCAGCGGATCGGTCTGCCCCTGCCACAGCAGGCGTGCCGCCAGCGCCACTACCCGGCCGGTTTCGTCATCACTACCGGTGGTGGGCTTGATTTCAATGTTCGCCATCATACCGTGCTGCAGGCAGCGTTCCGCGACCTCCGCCAGCAAGGGTAAGCGTTCGCCTTTGTAGGCGGAGTTATACCAGTTGCCGGCATCGAGCTGCACCAGCTTGTCCCACGGCAACTCGCCCGCTACGCCCCAGCCGTTGCTGGTGCGATCCAGAGTATCGTCGTGCAGCAGAAAAATCTGCCCGTCCTGCGCCAGCTTGGCGTCGAACTCAATCATTTTGTGGCCGTGACGTGCGCCAACGTCGATCGCCGCCAGGGTATTTTCCGGTGCCAGAGAGCCACCGCCGCGGTGGGCAACAATATGAGGGTAAGGCCAGGCTGTGGTCATCATTCCATCCGTAATCCGCTATCGGTATCAAAAAAGTGCAGCGCCTGTGCAGGCAGTTGTAAATATAGCGTGCTGCCTGCCGTCGGCATAGTTTCATGCGATAGCCGCGCAATGACCCCGTGGCCGCCCCACTGCCCGTGCGCCAGATTATCCGCGCCCAGCAGCTCCAGCGTTTGCAGCACCAGCGGCACGCCACCTTGCCCATCGGGGAGCAGTTGAATATGCTCGGGACGAATACCCAGCGTCAGCCGGCGTCCGCCCCAGTGCGCCTTCGCCTGCGGTAAATTCAAGGTCATACCGTCCGCCAGTTGCAGTTGGCTGCCGTCGGCGCTCAGGGTGCCTGGCAACAGGTTCATCGCCGGTGAACCAATGAAACTGGCGACAAACAGCGACGCCGGGCGTTGATAGACCTCACTCGGGGTGCCAATCTGCTCTGCCACGCCCTTGTTCATTACGATCACCCGCTGCGCCAGCGTCATCGCCTCCACCTGATCGTGCGTTACGTACAGGCTGGTGGTTTTCAATCGGCGATGCAGCTGTTGTAATTCCAGACGCATCTGTACCCGCAGCTTGGCGTCGAGGTTGGACAAGGGTTCATCAAACAGGAACACCGCCGGTTCACGCACGATAGCCCGCCCCATCGCCACCCGCTGACGCTGGCCGCCGGAAAGCTCACGCGGCTTGCGCTGCAACAGCGGCTCCAGCTCTAAAATGCGCGCCGCTTCTTCTACCCGCTGCTGGATATGCTGTTTGCCGAAGCCGCGAATTTTCAAGCCATAGGCCATGTTGTCATACACGCTCATGTGCGGATACAGCGCGTAGTTCTGAAACACCATCGCAATGCCGCGATCTTTCGGTTCCATATCGGTCACGCGTTGGCTGTCGATATAGATATCGCCGCTGGTGGTACGTTCCAGCCCGGCGACCATGCGCAGCAGCGTCGATTTACCGCAGCCGGACGGGCCAACCATCACGATAAACTCACCGTCCGCCACGTCGAGATCGATCTGCTTAATCACCGGCGTTTTACCGTCGTAGGATTTGGTGACTGCCTGTAGTTTTAAACCTGCCATTTCGTTACTTCTCGCTATCAACCAGGCCGCGTACAAACCAGCGCTGCATCAGAAGAACCACCGCCAGCGGTGGGATTAAAGTCAGAATCATCGCCGCCATCACCTGATTCCACTGGGTCGGCGCGCCGGAGGTGGAGATCATGCTTTTGATGCCCGCCACCGCAGTGCCCATTGAGGCATCGCTGGTGATCAGGATCGGCCACAGGTACTGGTTCCAGCCGTAGATAAAGGTGATGACAAACAGCGCCGCCAGGTTGGTCTTCGACAGCGGCAACACGATGTCCCAGAAGAAGCGCATCGGGCCGGCACCATCAATCCGCGCGGCTTCCAGCAGTTCATCCGGCAAGGTCATAAAGAACTGGCGCAACAGGAAGGTAGCGGTTGCCGAGGCCATCAACGGCAGCGTCAGACCGGTGTAGCTGTCCAGCAGGTTGAGGTTGGATATCACCTCCACCGTGGGGAAAATACGTACTTCCACCGGCAACATCAGCGTCATGAAAATCAGCCAGAAAAACAGGCTGCGCAGCGGAAAACGAAAATAAACGATGGCATAGGCCGACAACACCGATACCACTATTTTGCCGCAGGTAATGGCCAGCGCCATGATCACGCTATTGAGCAGCAGCAGCGAGAATGGCACCTTGAGGTTGCCCACACCGCCCTGCCAGATATTGCTGATGTTTTCCCACAGGTGGCCGCCCGGGATCAGGGTCATCGGCACCTGAAACACCTGTTTGTCATCCAGCGTGGCGGCGACAAAGGCCACGTACAGCGGGAACAACACCACCAGCACGCCGATAATCAGCATTACGTGGCTGAAGATATCCAGCCCGCGTCGGTTCTCAATCATTGGTAACGCACCTTACGTTCGACAAAACGGAACTGGATCACCGTCAGGCCAATCACCAGCAGCATCAGGATCACCGACTGCGCCGCAGAGCTGGACAAGTCCAGACCGGCAAAGCCTTCGCGGTAGATCTTGTAGATCAACGTGGTAGTGGACTGCACCGGCCCGCCGCCGGTCGCGGCATCGATCACCGGGAAGGTGTCGAAGAAGGCGTACACCAAATTGACCACCAGCAGGAAGAAGCTCACCGGCGTGATCAACGGCAGCACCAGATTGAAGAAACGCCGCACCGGGCCGGCACCGTCGATGGCCGCCGCTTCCACCAGCGATCGGGGAATGGACTGTAATGCCGCCAGGAAAAACAGGAAGTTGTAGCTGATTTGCTGCCAGACCGAAGCCAGCACCACCAGGAACATCGCTTGCCCACTGTTCTGTGCGTGGTTCCAGTTGTAGCCCAGTCCGTTAAGGAAATGAGTAATCAGCCCCAGGCCGGGGTTGAACAGGAAGATCCACAGTACCGCCGCCACCGCCGGAGCTACCGCATAAGGCAAGATCATCAGCGTCTGGTAAATCCGGCTGCCGCGCAGCACGTAATCCACCAGCGCAGCGAAGAACAACGACACTACCAGCCCGATACCCGCCACCAGGAAACTGAAAATCAGCGTGGTGTAAAACGAATCGAGGTAGTAAGGATCCTGGAACAGCTGGGTAAAGTTATCCAGGCCGACAAACTGGCTGGACAGACCGAATGGATCGAGGCTCTGCACCGAATACCACAGCGCTTCGCCGGCAGGCCACAGGAAAAAGATTGCGGTGATCAACAGTTGCGGCAGCACCAATACATAGGGCAGCCAGCTACAGCCGAAACCGGGACGGGAAGATGACATAGGGGTTAACCGTTAATGTGGGGAGAGGGCTGACTGAGCCCCTCACCCCGGCCCTCTCCCAGGGGAGAGGGGGTGAAATCGGTGTCGTTCGCCGGAACGGAGTCCCGGTTGACGCTACTTGGTCTGGGACTCGAAGCGACGCAGCAATACGTCACCGCGCTGCACGGCGGCATCCAGCGCCTGTTGTGGCGTTTTCTTGCCGGTCCACACGCCTTCCAATTCTTCATCCACCACGGTACGGATCTGCGGCATGTTGCCCAAACGCAGGCCCTTGGTGAATGGCAACGGCGGCTTGTTCAGCATCTGACGCGTCGCCACATCGGCGCCCGGGTTCTTGTCGTAGAAGCCCTGTTGCTTGGTCAGATCGTAGGCCGCGGTGGTGATCGGCAGATAACCGGTCTTCTGGTGCCATTCAGCGGCAATTTCCGGCTGGGCCAGATACTGCAGGAACTCGGCAACCCCTTTGTAGGTGGCGGTATCTTTGCCGTTCATCACCCACAGGCTGGCACCGCCAATGATGGCGTTCTGCGGTGCATTTTTGGCATCCGCATCGTACGGCATCATGCCCACGCCGTAGTTGAACTTGGCGTAATGCTTGATATCCGCCAGAGAGCCGGATGACGCAGTAGTAATGGCGCAATCACCGCTATAGAACTTCTCGGTGGATTCGTCTTTACGGCCGAAATAGGTGAAATTACCCTTCTTGTTCATCTCTTCCAGCAGTTGGATGTGCTTGACCTGCAGCGGCTTGTTGAACTCCAGCTTGGCGCTGGCTCCCCCGAAACCGTTGTTCTCCGTGGCGAACGGTACCCCGTGCCAGGCGCTGAAGTTCTCGAGCTGGATCCAGCCCTGCCAGCCACTGGCGTAGCCACACTTCATACCGGCTGCACGCAGTTTGGCGGTGTCCGCCGCCAGTTCCTGCCAGGTTTTTGGCGGCTGGTCCGGGTTCAGGCCGGCTTTTTTGAAGGCGTCCTTGTTGTAATACAGCACCGGAGTGGAACTGTTGAACGGCTGAGACAGCAGGTGACCGCTCTTGTTGTCGGTGTAGTAACCGGCCACCGTCGGCACGAACACCGACTCGTCAAAGTTGATACCGGCATCTTTAAACACTTCATACACCGGCTTGATCGCCTTACTGGCCATCATGGTTGCCGTACCCACCTCGTACACCTGCAAAATTGCCGGCGCTTTGCCTGAGCGATAGGCCGCAATGCCCGCCGCCAGGCTCTGTTCGTAGTTACCTTTATAAACCGGGACAATTTTGACGTCGGTGTGAGACTGGTTAAAGCGATCCGCCAGGGAATCCACTTCTTTACCCAATTCACCTTCCATCGAATGCCAGAACGGGATCTCGGTTGCCGCCAGTGCCTGAGTGCTGACCGCCAGGGTCAACGCGACGCACAGCGTAGTTTTGCGAATAGCGTAGGTGAGCATGCCTAACTCCTGAAAAAAGCTGGTGTAATAAGCGCGTGAGCGAAAAGAATCAGTTTTTTGTTCGGTAGCTAACATGCCATGCTCGGATGACAGAAATATAACTGCCAGATGACAGCCGTGTGACGGGAGAGTGAAGTGCAGATTGCTGTTTGATGTCGGCGGCAGGGAGAACTGCCCCGCCGCCGTGGGTATTACAGTGAACGACGCAGTCGAGCGACCGCTTCCTGCATTTGCTGTTCGGTCGCGGTGGCGAACGACAGGCGGAAAGTCGAACGATCCGGGTTGTCTGAGAAGAAGTATTCCCCCGGCACGAATACCACGCCCTGCTGCAGGGTGGTTTTCAGCCATTCGGTAGCGTTAAACGGCTGACGGAAACGCGCCCACAGGAACATACCGCCCTTCGGCATATCGAAGCTGATATGGTCGCCCAACTCTTGTTCCACCAGCCCGGCCAGGATCTCGCCCTTGTGCTTGTAGGCCGCGCGGATCTTTTCGATCTGCGCCGGCAGACGATCCAACCCCAGGTAGCATTCGACGATGCTCTGCGACAGCGCACTGGCGTGCAGATCCGCCGCCTGCTTGATGATCGCCACTTTATGCAGCAGGAACTCAGGCAAAATTGCCCAGCCCAGGCGCAGGCCCGGTGCCAGGATCTTGGAGAAGGTCGAGGTGTAGATAATGTTATCGGTATGACCCAGCACCTGCTGCGAAATCTGGTGCAGCGTGGCGTTGCGCTCTTCGGTAAAGCGCAGTTCGCCGTACGGGTCATCCTCGATGATCAGGAAATTGTGCTCGGCCGCCAGTTTCACCAACAGTTCGCGGCGCGGTGCGCTCAGGGTGATACCGCTGGGGTTGCCGAAGTTCGGCACCACATACACGCCCTTGATGCGCTGGGTTTTCAGCAGTTCGGCCAGCTCTTCGACCACCATGCCATCGCTGTCAGACGACACCGACATGATGTTGGCTTCCGCCAACTCCAGCGTCTGTAACGCCGCCAGATAGGTCGGACGCTCCACCACAAACACATCGCCCGGGTTGACGATGGCACGCATCACCAGATCCAGCGCCTGCTGGGAACCGGCCGTGACCATCACTTCTTCGGCAGTGGCAGAAACACCACGCTGGGCGCACAGTTCGCAGATGCGCTCACGCAGCACCGGACTGCCTTCGGTCAAACCATATTGGAAAGCGCTTTTCGGCTGCTCGGTGATCGCCTGATGAGTAGCGATGCTCAAGCCTTCGAAATCAAACAGGGCATCAGAGGGGATGCCGCCCGCCAGCGAAATGACGTTTTCCATCTTACTGTGCTTGAGCAATTCACGAATTGCCGAGCTTTTTACTTTTACGATGCGCTGCGCGAGTAACCCTTCTGTGTTCATTTCTTCTTCTCATTCCTGATTATTATTAGTTACTGGGACAAACTATCCACCGAGATAAGCGGATCGAACTGCTTCGTTTGCTAACAATGCGGCTCCCGTATCTTCCAACACCACGCGGCCGTTTTCCAGTACATAACCACGATCGGCCAGTTTCAGCGCCTGATTGGCGTTTTGCTCCACCAGGAAGATGGTCATTCCCTCTTCGCGCAGTTGCTCAATAATGTCAAAAATCTGCTGAATAATGATCGGCGCCAGCCCAAGGGAAGGTTCGTCGAGCAACAGCAACTTTGGCTGGCTCATCAGCGCACGGCCGATAGCCAACATCTGTTGCTCACCGCCGGACATGGTGCCGGAACGTTGGGCACGGCGCTCCAGCAGGCGCGGGAACAGGCCGAAAACCCTTTCGATACGCTGCTGATACTGCTGACGATCGGCAAAGAAACCGCCCATCGCCAGGTTTTCTTCCACCGTCATGCGCGAGAATACCCGTCGCCCTTCCGGCACAATAGCCACCGCCTCACGCATGATGCGCGAGGTCTGCCACTGGGTAATATCCTGATCGAGGAAAGTGATGCTGCCCTCGCTGGCACGGGGTTCACCGCACAGCGTGCCGAGCAGCGTAGTTTTACCGGCGCCGTTAGCACCGATCAGCGTGACTATCTCACCCTGCTTAATATTCAGGCTGACCTGATGCAGCGCCTGGATTTTGCCGTAATGGGCGGATACCTGATTAAATGACAACATAATTTATTCGCCCAGATAAGCCCGGATCACGTCCGGGTTGTTGCGGATTTCTGCCGGAGTGCCCTGCGCCAGCGGCGTACCCTGGTTCACCACGTAGATGCGGTCGGAAATGCCCATCACCAGCTTCATGTCGTGTTCGATCAACAACACCGATACCTTATGCTGATTACGCAGCTCGACAATCAAATGATCCAGCTCGTCGGTTTCCTTCGGGTTCAAACCCGCCGCAGGCTCGTCGAGCATCAGCAGCTCCGGCCGGGTAACCATGCAACGCGCAATCTCCAGCCGCCGCTGCTGGCCGTATGCCAGGTTGCCCGCAGAGCGGTTAGCCATCTCCAGCAGGCCAACCCGCTGCAGCCACACCGCCGCACGTTCCAGCGCGTCGGCTTCGGCGCGACGGAAGGCCGGCGTTTTCAACAGCCCGGCGAAAACGCCGCTTTTCAGATGCTGGTGCTGCGCAACCAGCAGGTTTTCGATCACCGTCATTTCACGGAACAGCCGCACATGCTGGAAAGTCCGCACTACGCCCATGCGAGCGATGTTTTGGCCGGATAGCCCTTCCAGATGACGTTCGCGCAGTTTAATGGTGCCGCCGGTTGGGCGGTAGAAACCGGTCAGACAGTTAAAGACCGTGGTTTTTCCGGCACCGTTCGGGCCGATCAGCGAAACGATCTCGCCTTCATTGAGTTCCAGCGCCACGTTATTGACCGCCAGCAGGCCGCCGAAACGCATCGATAACCCTTCGACCTTCAGCAAAGGTTGCATACTCATGCCTGTTCCCCCTTGCCCGCGTGGATATCCGCCGCTTTCAGCTTCAGCTGTGGCCGCTTCATCGGCAGCAACCCTTGCGGCCGCCAAATCATCATCAACACCATCAGGGCGCCCAGCAGCAACATGCTGTATTCGTTCAGATCGCGCATCATTTCACGCGATACCACCAGCAGAATAGCCGCCAGGATCACGGCAAACTGCGACCCCATACCACCCAAAACCACGATCGCCAACACGAAGGCCGACTCGACAAAGGTAAAGGATTCCGGGCTGACAAAACCCTGACGTGCGGCAAACAGCGTACCGGCAAAACCGGCAAAGGCGGCGCTGATGGTAAAGGCGGTCAGCTTGATTTTGGTCGGGTTAAGGCCCAGTGAACGGCAGGCGATTTCATCTTCGCGCAGCGCTTCCCAGGCACGGCCCAGCGGCATGCGCAGCAGGCGGTTGATCACAAACAGCGTCAGTACCACCAGCAGCAGTGCCACCAAATACAAAAACACAATGCGATCGCTCGGATCGTATTTCAGGCCAAAGAAGTTGTGGAAGGTGTCCCAGCCGCCGTCGCGCAGGCTGCGGTTGAACTCCAGCCCAAAGAAGGTCGGTTTTGGGATCTGGCTGATACCGTTCGGCCCGCCGGTGATCTCGGTATTGTTCAGCAGCAGGATACGCACGATCTCACCAAAGCCCAGGGTCACAATCGCCAGGTAATCGCCGCGCAGACGCAGCACCGGGAAACCGAGCAGGAAACCGAAGATGGCGGTGACGATGCCCGCCAGCGGCAGGCTTTCCCAGAAGCCGAGGCCATAGTAATGGTTCAGCAGCGCATAGGTGTAGGCGCCGATGGCGTAAAAACCGCCGTAACCCAGCACCAGCAGGCCGGACAACCCGACCACCACGTTCAGGCCCAGACCCAGCATCACGTAGATCAACGTCAGGGTGGCGATATCCACCGTGCCGCGCGATACCAGGAACGGCCAGGCGACCGCCGCGACAATGATCGCCGCGGCCAGCAGCTTCTGGCGCGCGGTGGTGCCATCAAAGCTCGGTAAGACGAATGACGGGCCGGAGATTTTTTTCAGCCCTTGCTGCATCAACGGACGCAACAATTGGAAGAAAAACACGATGACACAGCCAATGCCGATCCACATCCAGCGAACTTCCGCCGCGCCATGAACCACCAGTTTGGTTCCGTCGAGACTCAGTTGCATCCCCATCAGGAACGAAGCCATCACAAACAGCACCAGCGTGGCGATCAACGCATTGAGCAGATTGAGTTTCATACCTTCTCAACCTCCGGACGCCCAAGGATGCCGGTTGGCATGATCAGCAACACCACGATCAGCAGCGCGAACGACACCACGTCTTTATATTCGGTGCTCAGATAGGCCGAGGTCAGCGCTTCCGCCACGCCCAGTACCAGGCCGCCAATCATTGCGCCGGGAATGCTGCCGATCCCGCCCAGCACCGCCGCGGTGAAGGCTTTCATGCCTGCCATAAAGCCGATGTATGGGTTAATCACTCCGTAGAACTGGCCCAGCAGCACGCCGGCCACTGCCGCCATCACCGCGCCAATCACGAAGGTCAGCGAGATAACCCGGTCAGTATTGATGCCCAACAGGCTGGCCATTTTCAAATCTTCCGCGCAGGCACGGCAGGCGCGGCCCATGCGGGAATAACGAATGAATATCGTCAGCGCCAGCATCGCCAGGAAGGTGACGACCCAGATAATCAACTGCATGGTAGTGATGGTGGCGGCAAAACCGTTACTTTCACCCAACACCCATTGGCCGGTGACCAGGCTAGGCAGCGCCAAATCGCGCGAGCCTTGCGTCAGGCTGACGTAGTTTTGCAGGAATATCGACATCCCGATGGCGGAGATCAGCGCGATCAGACGCTTTGAGTTGCGCACCGGCTTGTAGGCTACCCGCTCAATGCTCCAGCCGTAGGCGCTGGCAATGACGATCGACACCAGGAACCCGGCGCCAATCAGCAACCAGCTCACGTCGATGCCCACCATCATCAGGGCGGCGATAACAATAAAGGAGACATAGCTGCCGATCATATACACCTCGCCGTGGGCGAAGTTGATCATGCCGATGATGCCGTAGACCATGGTGTAACCGATGGCGATCAATGCATAGGTGCTGCCCAACGTGACGCCGTTGAACATCTGCTGCAGAAAATAGAGAACCTGCTCTGACATACTCTAACCCTTGGCTGCGAAACCTGAATGCGAAGAGCATTCAGGTAAAGGGATACGGAGCCGGCAAGCCGGCCCGCGGGCGCAGCAGAACTGCACCCTACCCTGATGATTATGGCTTATTTGATTGGTGTTGATGTGCCGTCTGCATGCCATTCAAACACGCCGAACTCGAAGCCTTTCAGATCGCCCTTGTCATCCCAGCTCAGCGGCCCCATCACGGTGTCCACCGGCTTGCCGGTTTTCAAATCCTTGACGATATCGGCCGGCTCTTGGCTGCCACTGCGCTCCATCCCGGTGGTCAGAGATTGCAGTGCGGCGTAGGTGGTCCAGACAAACGGCCCGGTCGGATCCAGTTTCTTGGCTTTCAGCGCATCAACCACAGGTTTGTTGGCTGGAACCTGATCGTAGCGTTTCGGCAAGGTCACCAGCATGCCTTCGGAAGCCGCACCGGCGATGTTAGACAGTGAGGAGTTGCCCACCCCCTCTGGCCCCATAAAGCGGGTGGTCAGCCCGGCCTGTTTGGCCTGGCGCAGGATCTGGCCCATTTCCGGGTAGTAGCCGCCGAAATAAACAAAATCGACGTTCTCTTTCTTCAGGCGTGCCACCAGAGTGGAGAAATCTTTATCGCCGGCGGTGATACCTTCAAACATCACCACGTCGGTACCCTGTTTTTTCAGACTGTCGCGTACCGAGCGTGCCAGGCCTTCGCCATACTGCTGCTTGTCGTGGATCACGGCAATGCGCTTGGGTTTGATTTCACTGAGGATGTACTTGGCTGCGGTCGGGCCCTGATCGGAGTCCAGGCCGGTGGTACGCATGATCATCTTGTAACCACGGGTGGTCAGATCGGCGTTAGTGGCCGCCGGGGTAATCATGATCACGCCTTCATCTTCATAAATATCGGAAGCCGGCTGCGTCGAGGAAGAACACAGGTGGCCGATCACATAACGGATACCGTCGTTGATCACCTTGTTGGCCACCGCTACCGCCTGTTTCGGGTCACAGGCATCGTCGTATTCCACACCAACCAACTTATCGCCCTTGATGCCACCCTTGGCATTGATATCGGCAATTGCCTGACGGGCACCGGTAAACTCCATATCGCCATACTGTGCGACCGGGCCGGACATCGCCCCGACGATCGCCACCTTAATGTCTTTTGCCATTGCCGCATGCCCGATTGCCATCGCGATACAGCCAGCCAACAATGCCTTACCTTTTGTTAATTTCATCCGCAAATCCCCATCTGTCGTTGTGAACGTACCTGTTGTGTTTGCCTGCACCTGACCCTTATTTACTGCTTTTATTCATAAGTAATAATGATTTAGGTGTTTTCGCGGCAATATTTTCTAATAAGACTTTATTTTTCATGCCATTAAACAGGAATTTTCTGCTGCAAATCAACTTGCACAATCAGGAACAAGCGGTGTAAACAGCATAAAATCCGGATTAAATCTGCGCTGTTTTGCATCAGGCGCAGCGCGTTATGCTGGTTCCGGATCGCTTTACTACATATTTACTCGGAAAATGCGTCTTGCAAAAAACATTTCGCGCAGTAATCGTACAGAAAAACTTACACAACGCTCTGTGCAAGATCTATTACACTGTCGGCATCGATTAGCCGTTCGGAAATCCTGCATGAAATTAACTATAGAACGATTAACCACACTGTCCCCGCAAGACCTTATCGATCTTGGCAAAATCTGGCCGCATCAGCAGCCGGAGCAGTGGCAAAGCGGGTTGAGCGGCGATAAAGCCCTGTTCGCAGCCCGCTTCAACGAACGGCTGCTCGGTGCGGTGAAAATCGAGCTGAACGGTAAGCATGCCCAACTGCAAGATTTACTGGTGCGTGAGGTGACACGCCGTCGCGGCGTTGGTCTGTATCTGGTACAGGACGCCCAGCGTCAACTGCCGCAGATAACGCACTGGCAGCTTTCAACCGCCGGTCTGACAGCGCGCGAACGCGGTGAAGTGGATAACTTTATGCGCGCCTGCGGTTTCACTCAGCAAGGCGAACTCTGGCAGCAATGAAACGCGGGCTAATGGCGCTATTAATGCTGGTACTGGCATTCATCGCCTGGTTCGGTGGCCGCCAGCAGGCACTGCAACTGCAGCAAGCCTGGGATAACCAGGCCTACGTTTGGCAACGGGTCTGGACGCCGCAACATGCTGCGGCATTGGCGCAAAGCCGCGATCTTTTCTCTGCGTTGCGGGTGCTGGGCTTGCAGGTACATCCGCGCGAAGGCTGGCGTGAAATCCCGGTTAATCTCCCATTATTGAAACAAGATGGCCGCCCGCTGTGGCTGGTCGTGCGTCTGGATGGGCAGTTGGCGCAGTTGGACGAATCCGCCATTCGCCAGCGCCTGCTAAAGCAGGTGCAGCAGTGGCAGGCCGCCGGGTTGCAGGTCATCGGCGTTGAAATAGATCACGACGCCGCCACCGCTCGCCTGCCCGACTATCAGCATTTCCTCCAACAACTGCGCCAGCAGCTGCCTCGCTCATTGCAACTGGGTATTACCGCCTTACCGACCTGGATCGGCTCAGCGACGCTGCCCGGCGTATTACAACAGGTGGACAGTTCGGTACTGCAGGTACATGCGGTGCTGTCGCCGCAGCAAGGGTTATTTTCCGGCCCGCTGGCACTGCGCTGGGTAAAGCAGTACGCGAAAATGACGCCGAAGCCCTTCCGGGTGGCCTTGCCCGCCTATGGCATGGGTCTGGTGGGGTTTGATGAGCAGGGCGCGCAGGTTGAAAGCGAAACCTCGCTGCGCGTGGCCGGGACTTCGCGAGAGCTGACGGTCGCGCCGCAGCAGATAGCTGATTTTCTGCATCAATTGAACGCGCAAACCACACCGCACCTGCGTGGCATTATCTGGTTCCGGCTGCCGCTGGCGGACGATCGTCGCGCCTGGTCATTGACGACGCTGCGGGCAGTGATTGAAAACCAACCGCTCAGCGTCAACTGGCTGGTAAAAATTAGTCCTCAGCCACAGCAAAATGGGCTCAATGATCTGATACTTCACAATAATGGGCCGATTGATGCCCCGCTGCCCCATGAAATTGTCATCACCGCCAGCGACTGTCTGGCGGCGGATGCCGCGGGCAACTACCGGCTGGAAAGTGAGCCTCAACGGCAACGCTTTGTCCTGATTAGCGGCGACCAATTACGTGCCGGGCAATCCCGGCCACTGGGCTGGCTGCGCTGCCAACAACTGACGCCAGGAGGCACCCTTGTCACACCTTAATGCTCGCACTCTTCCACTGGCGGCCCTGATCGGCTCAGCATTGGCGCTGCCGATTAACGGCTACGCCTGCGGGCCGGATTTCCCTAACCGGTTGCTGGTCGATCGCAATGGCACACTGCTGTATATGCCGGAAGGCAATTTTGCCTTTGAAGCCGGCCGCCTGGTCGCGATAGATAAGCAACTACCGCAATGGAAAGCGCCACCGCCGCCCATGCCGCCGAAACCGATGCCCCTGTCGCCAGAAACCATCATCATCGGCAAAATGCGCGCGGCAAAAACCGTTGAAGAGGCCGATGCGGTCAATACTCAGGGGTTGTCTGATGCCGCTCGCCTGTACCAACTGGGCGCAGTGGCCTTTGCCGGCCAGGATCCGCGGGCCGGCGAATACTTCCAGCAGGTATTGGCGCTACCCGCTGCAGAACAGGGCGATTGGGGGCTACGAGCGCAATACTCACTCGGCCGACTGCTGATGGGCGATCACGGCACGCCAGAGAACGAAAGTGGCGAACCGGCTGCGACGGCCAAACACCCGGCAAAACCGCAGCTGGAGCAAGCGCTGGCGGCTTTCCAGCAGGTGATTGAGCGAGTGAAAAGCGGCACGGCCGATCCGGATCAACTGGCGCTGAGCAGTCTCGGCCAGCAGGCACGTATCCACCTGTGGCTCAATGACGTGACTCAAGCGGCGCGGCTGTATGCCCAGCAGGCGGCTCAGGGCGATCAAAACGGCGGACTGTCGTTGCAGTACGTTTCCAGTTATCTGGTCAATCCTGACCACTTCGATACGCTAAAACAGGCGATTACCGATCCGCTGATCCAGCAATTGGTCACTATCGAACTGTTCGCCCGCAGCAGTAATCTGCAAATGGCCGACACCGACGGCACCGGTAGCCGCTCAACGCAGATTATCAGCCAAATTCTGACGCTGTTGGACGCCTCGGTGAAAAACGGTTTCAGCGGCAGCGACCGGTTGGCAGCATTGGCCTACCGCACCGGGCAATATCCGATGGCAGCCAGCCTGCTGAAACACGCCGGTGACAGTGGCCTGGCCTGGTGGCTACGCGCCAAGATGGCGCTGCGCGACGGGGATGTTAAAGCCGCCACCGCAAACTACGCCAAAGCGGCGGCCGCTTTCCCATCCAGTGAAAGCTGGGGCGAGCAACGCAATGCCGACTTTGTGCAAGAAACCATTGTGCCCGAGTGTCGGGTGGCGGGTGAGCAGGCGATCCTGGCACTTGATCGCGGTGACTATCTACAGGCAATGGATTTCCTGTATCGCGGTAAAGAGATTTATTGGGCTGACGTCGCCGACGTAGCCGAACGGGTGCTGACCGTCGACGAGCTGAAAGGCTTTGTCGATAAACATGCGCCAGCACCAACTACGCCGCTAAAACCGGTCAATCCGGACGAGTACAACGGTCAGCCACTTACGCCGGAAGTACAACTGCGTGAACTGCTGGCGCGGCGTCTGATGCGCGCCGGACGTCCTCAAGAGGCCATGGGCTATTTCGACATCCCTAACTATCGTCAGGTGGCGCAGCAGTACGCCGATACGCTGAAAACGGCGCAGGACAAAACCGCCGACAAACTGGCGCGCGCCGAAGCCTATTATCAGGCGGCCACGCTACTGCGCACACAAGGGCTAACCTTCACCGGCTATGAGATGACGCCGGATTACGCGATTTATGACGCAGGTTATTCCTATCTGGGAGATGCGTTTGATACTCGCGAACTCAAACATAAGAGTTGGATCAGCAGCGCGGAAGCGGCACGGGCCAAAGCAGCACTGCCGCCACAGGACAATCGCTTCCTGCACTATCGTTGGCAGGCCGTCACCCTGGCCCAGCAGGCTGCCGATTTGCTGCCGCCAAAAAGCCAGGCCTATGCCGCCGTGCTGTGCAATGCCGCCGGTTGGGTGATAAAACGTGATGCAAAAACCGGTCAGGCACTGTATCAGCGCTATATCAACACCGGGTCTCGTTATCCCTGGGCCAACAAGTTTGGCTATAGCTGCCCGGCGCCAGACTTCGCTGCCGTTACGCCATAGCGCCGAATTTCAGGCACAAAAAAGCCCGGCTAGTGAACTGCACCCCAAAAGTTGGACACCCAACTGAATAAGGTGCAGTTTTTTATGGCAAAACCAAAATACTCCCTCGAAACCAGACTGGCAGTGGT
>NZ_JANUDZ010000012.1:0-126813 GCF_024809935.1 Serratia sp. BIGb0163 | reverse complement strand
CGCCGATGGTAGTGTGGGGTCTCCCCATGCGAGAGTAGGACACTGCCAGGCATCAATTAAGCCAAGAGGCCATCCGCAAGGATGGCCTTTTTGCTGTGTGCAAAAGACAAAAACAGACGCAGCTACGCTGCGCCTTTCAGCCATTCGGTGATGAAATCGGCAATGCTCTCCGGTTGGTTGAGATCCAGGGATCTTGTCTTGACCGCTATCGATTTATCGCTGGCAACGGCGATAACGAACTCATCCAACATATCTTCAAGCGGCCTGCCTATCTCTTCACGATAGAGAATGATTTTACTGATGGGCTCATGTTTAAACCCCTCGACTAAAATCAGATCCACCTTGCTACGATCAAAACGACTGGCCAGATACTGAAGATCCAAAGGTTGCTGTTCCGGCGTTTCGGTCATTAATGCCCAGCGACGATCGCTGGCGACCAAGGTTTGGTCGGCGCCCGCTTTACGCAGTTCATAACTGTCTTTGCCTGGTGTATCCACATCCATATCATGATGCGTATGTTTGATCAGTCCTACGCGGATTTTCCGCTGCTTTAATAAAGGAATTAATTGCTTAAGCAGCGTAGTTTTACCCGTTCCGCTATAGGCGGCAATCGCCAGCAAGGGGGGAAGAGCCTTATTCATTGGTGAGTCCTTTTTCCTGCTGCCAGCGCAGGCAGTCTTCCCGGGTATTAAGATTATGGAATGCTGCTTGTTGGCCACTGAACGCTATTTGTCGCGCACCTGCCGCATCCAGGAACAACATCAACTTGCGTTCCCCACGGGCCAGATACTCTTTTAACTGAGGCGCCAGGCTGGTATGCAACAGTGCCAGTGTGGGGTGTGCCCGCTCTCCATCGCTGGCATAGGCGGCCAGAGAGCTGCCTTTCTGTTGCCAGAGTTGATCAACCAGCGTAGCGGGAAAATCGGGGACGTCGCAGGGGACAAAAACGACCCATTCGGTGGCCGCGTGTTTCAATCCGGCCAGCATACCTGCTAGCGGGCCAGAAAAGTCTGGCGTCAGATCGCTGACGATTGGCAGACCGCTTTCGCCATAGCGCGCCTGATTGCGATTGGCACTGATGGCCATCAGGCTTACCTGCGGGCGTAACCGAGAAAGTACGTACTGATACAGAGGTATGCCGGCAATCTGAATCAGGCCTTTATCTTCCCCGCCCATACGTGTGGCGCGCCCACCGGCTAAAATAATGCCGGTAATCTCCTCATGCATATCTATCATCCCGAATTTATGGCTAACGCCCTGATTGTAGCGCTAAAGAGGGTGCGACATCAGGATTTACCTTTATTGACAAGCTGCTTCTTTCACTGCGTTGTTAAGCCTGTTACTTTGTGTGTTTATTGATTCTATTGGATGATATTGCGATGAAAACGCACCGCGTAAACGAGCTGATTGAGCTGCTACAGCCGGCCTGGCAGGAAGATCCGGATCTTAACCTGATCCCGTTTTTGCAAAAGCTGGCACAGGAAGCCGGTTTTCAGGGCAATCTGGCCGACCTGAGCGATGATATCCTGATCTACCATCTGAAAATGCGTGGTAGCGCCGGCACCGAACAGATCCCTGGCCTGAAAAAGGATTACGAAGAAGACTTCAAAACGGCATTGCTTCGTGCCCGTGGGGTGATCAAGGATTAGCATTCGTGCGGTAAGGTGAACCAGTTACTCGTGAAACCTGCCATTAATGCTACTATTTCTCATTCCCGGCACAGTGATGTCACCAACCGAAACCGAATGTTGTTATGAACAACTCAGCTTTTAATTTTCAGACCCTGTCGCCCGACCTGATTATGGACGCGTTGGAGGGTGTTGGTCTGCGCGTAGATTCCGGGCTGACAGCGCTTAACAGCTATGAGAACCGCGTCTATCAGTTTATGGACGAAGATCGTAAGCGTTACGTGGTGAAGTTTTATCGGCCTGAACGCTGGAGTGCAGAGCAAATTGGTGAAGAACATCAGTTCTCTCATGATCTTGCCCTGGCAGAGATCCCGGCAGTTGCGCCACTGGCCCTGCAGGGCCAAACGCTGCATACACACAGCGGTTTCTTTTTTACTGTTTTTCCCAGCGTTGGCGGGCGGCAGTATGAGATCGATAATCTCGATCAACTGGAGTGGGTGGGGCGTTTCCTGGGGCGTATTCATCAAGTAGGCAGTGAAAGCCTGTTTGTGAAGCGCCCGACAATGGGCATTGAGGAATATCTCACTACGCCACGTCAGGTATTGGCTAGCTGTGAACTGTTGCCGAAGGCCCAGCGCGAAAATTTCCTGAATGCGACCGACAGGTTGATTGAGGCGATTAAGCAACATTGGCATCTGGACTGGCAGCCGCGACGTTTGCACGGTGATTGCCACCCGGGCAATATCCTGTGGCGTGATGGTCCGCTGTTTGTTGATCTGGATGACGCGCGAAATGGGCCGGCAATACAGGATCTGTGGATGCTGTTGCACGGTGAACGTCGCGATCGCTTGATGCAGTTAGATATTCTGCTGGAAGCTTACTCCGAGTTTGCCGAGTTTGATCAAAGTGAATTAGCGTTGATCGAGCCGCTGCGGGCCATGCGCATGGTGTACTACCTGGCATGGGTTGCTCGTCGTTGGCAAGATCCCGCGTTTCCTAAAAGTTTTCCGTGGATGGCGGAGTCTGATTTTTGGTTATCTCAGACGGCGGCATTCATCGAGCAGGTTAAGCTGTTACAGGAACCCCCTCTGCAGCTGATGCCAATGTATTGAAGCTTTAACACAATGGAGAGTTTAGTCTTATGAAGAAAATTTGGTTGGCACTCGTTGGCATGGTAATGGCATTCAGTGCCTCGGCTGCGCAATTTAGCGATGGTGCTCAGTACGTAACCCTGGATAAGCCGGTGACCGGTGAACCTCAGGTACTGGAGTTCTTTTCCTTCTATTGCCCGCACTGCTATCAGTTCGAGCAGGTGTATCACGTTTCCGAAAATGTGAAAAAAGCGCTGCCTGCGGGCACTAAAATGACCAAGTACCACGTTGAATTCCTGGGGCCGTTGGGTAAACAACTGACTCAGGCCTGGGCTGTGGCAATGGCGCTGGGCGTGGAAGATAAAGTTAGCCCGCTGATGTTTGAAGCGGTGCAGAAAACCCAGACCGTGCAAACTCCGGATGATATCCGCAATGTGTTTGTGAAGGCTGGCGTGAGTGCGGCTGATTATGATGGGGCCTTGAACAGCTTCGTGGTTAAATCCCTGGTGGTTCAACAAGAGAAAGCTGCAGAAGATCTGCAACTGCGTGGTGTGCCGGCAGTATTTGTTAACGGCAAATACATGGTTAAAAACGATGGCCTGGATACCAGCTCGATGGATGCTTACGTGAAGCAATTCGCCGAAGTGGTTAAATTCCTCAGCGAGCAGAAGTAACCGAAATTTAAAGTGAAAAGCCGGCTTAGCCGGCTTTTTTTACTCTACGATTGCTTCAACTTATCCAGCAGCCGGTCTTTATCCTGCCACAGCGTATTCAGCCAAAGCTGGAAGCGCCGCTTAAACTGCTTATCGTTAAAGTAATCGCCATGCATGGTTTCATCGACTGGCAGCAGCTCAATTCTTACCACCACGCGTTTTAATCGTCCGCACAACATATCCAGAAAAGGCCGCTCAGTATTCTCAGGATAAAGCAGGGTGACGTTTAACACTTTATCGAACTGCTTACCTAATGCACTGAGTGTAAAAGCAATGCCGGCGGCTTTTGGGGCCAGTAAATTGCGGTAGGGCGAGTTGGTTTTAATTTTCTTGGCTTCAGTAAAGCGCGAGCCTTCTACAAAATTGACGATGGTGGTTGGACGCTTACGGAATTTTTCGCAGGAACGGCGCGTGGTTTCGATGTCATTACCGCGTTTTTCTGGGTGTTTAAGCAAATAGGCACGTGAATAACGTTTCATGAATGGCATATCCAGCGCCCAGCAGGCCAGGCCGACAAAGGGCACCCAGGCTAGCTGTTGCTTAAGAAAGTATTTATTCATTGGAATATGGTTACGGAACAACACGCACAGCACCACAATATCCGACCAACTTTCGTGATTGCTGATCAGCAGATACCAGTTTTTTCGTTCCAGCCCTTCCAGCCCTTCAATATCCCAACGCAATTGCCCATTAATGCGTAATAGCAGTGCCAACCCTACGCACCAGCACCACATCATAAAATCGGCAAAGGCTGAGATACGTCGCCAGACGGCAGGAAAGGGCACCAGTAACTTAATGATACCGGCCAGCGTGATGGGGACTGAACAGAGTACGGTCACCAAAATGGCGAGCAGGGCAGAAAGTATAAAAATAACAGGGGATAACAATCTTGGCATGGTTATGGGCTGACGGTTGTTGGTAACAGCGTTACATGCCGGTATGCATGAACAAAAAAATATTTTAACAGAAACCATAGGGGGAAAGCGCCCGTTAACAGTAACTGTTTTAAAGAGGAGGAAATAGGCATTTGCTGCGTTTTCGTGCAACTTGCTCATCTTGTGCTATGGTAATTGAGGCGCCAAATTTGATAAATAGTGCGATTAAAATTGGGTGCAAGATATATCCACAAATTGTGTAAAAGTCGATAAATACCCTCAATTAAAATAACGCAATTTAACGCAGTGATTTCAATAGGAATTTTATTTGCGCTTATAACGATAAATGCATCGTTATAATTTGCTGTCTTTTCTATGCACAAAGTTATCCACAGGCAGGATCTTGCGGATCGCTTCGCAAGATCGCATGATTTTCATCTTCATTGCACTCTAAGGTTCGTCTCCAGCGGCCAGCTATGGCATGCTTACCGCCATGTCCGATCACGATAAAGATAAAGTAACGCTATGGCTCAAATTGCAGAAAACCCACTAATCCTGGTTGACGGTTCCTCTTACCTCTACCGCGCTTATCACGCCTTCCCTCCGCTGACCAACTCCGCGGGTGAACCGACCGGGGCAATGTACGGCGTGCTGAATATGCTGCGTAGCCTATTGCTGCAGTACCAGCCAAGCCATGTTGCGGTGGTGTTTGATGCCAAAGGAAAAACCTTCCGTGATGAGCTGTTCGCAGAATACAAATCACACCGGCCACCTATGCCGGACGATCTGCGCGCGCAAATCGAGCCGTTGCACAAAATGGTCAAGGCCATGGGGCTGCCGCTGTTGGTCACGCCCGGCGTCGAAGCCGACGACGTCATAGGCACGCTGGCGCTGGAAGCTGAAAAGGCCGGTCATGCGGTGCTGATCAGCACTGGCGATAAAGACATGGCGCAGTTGGTCACGCCGAACGTCACCTTGATCAACACCATGAACAACACCATTCTCGGCCCGCAGGAAGTGTGCGACAAATACGGTATTCCGCCGGAGCTGATTATCGACTTCCTGGCGCTGATGGGGGATGCCTCGGATAACATCCCAGGCGTACCAGGCGTGGGTGAGAAGACCGCGCAGGGGCTGTTACAGGGCCTGGGTGGGCTGGATGTGCTCTATGCGAATCTGGACAGTATCGCCACGCTCAGCTTCCGTGGAGCCAAGACCATGGCGGCCAAACTGGAACAGAACAAAGAGATGGCATACCTCTCTTACAAGCTGGCCACTATCAAAACTGACGTTGAGCTGGATATTACCTGCGCCGATCTCCAGGTGTCTCCGCTGGACGTCGATACGTTGCAACAGTTGTTCAAACAGTATGAATTTAAGCGCTGGCTGGCAGATGTCGAAGCCGGCGTTTGGCTGGAAGGCAAGAAAGGTGCCGGTGTGAAAGCAACCAGCGCGGCGAAATCTTCTGCCAGTGCAGTGGCAGAAACCGGAAAAGCCCCGGCAGAAGCAACGCTATCGCAAGAGGGTTACGTCACCATTCTGGATGAAGACACCTTCACTGAGTGGCTGGGAAAACTGAAAAAAGCCGAAGTGTTCGCGTTTGATACCGAAACCGACGGCCTGGATACCCTGACGGCGAACCTGATCGGTCTGTCATTTGCCATTGCTCCGGGTGAAGCCGCTTATCTGCCAGTGGCACATGACTATCTTGATGCGCCAACGCAGTTGGATCGCGCTCATGTCCTGGCTGCGCTGAAGCCGCTGCTGGAAGACGAGAAAGCGTTGAAGGTCGGGCAAAACCTGAAGTTTGATATGAGCCTGCTGGCGCGTTACGACATTACTCTGCGCGGTATTGCCTTTGATACCATGCTGGAGTCCTATGTGCTGGACAGCGTGGGCGGCCGTCACGATATGGACAGCTTGTCCGATCGTTACCTTGGTCATAAAACCGTGACCTTCGAAGAGATTGCCGGTAAGGGTAAAAAGCAGCTCACCTTCAACCAGATTGCACTGGAGCAGGCAGCACCTTACGCCGCTGAAGATGCGGACGTGACGCTGCAATTACATTTGGCGATGTGGCCGCAATTGAAGGAAAGCGCTGAGCTGTTGACGGTTTTCAATCAGATTGAAATGCCGCTGTTGCCGGTGTTGTCACATATCGAGCGAACCGGGGTGCTGATTGATCAAAGCATTTTGGCCACCCACTCCATTGAATTGACCAAGCGCCTGGCTGAGTTGGAAATTCAGGCCCATGAACTGGCGGAAGAGCCTTTCAACCTGGCGTCGACCAAACAGTTGCAGGCGATCCTGTACGAAAAACAAAAGTTGCCAATACTGAAGAAAACTCCGGGCGGTGCGCCTTCGACCAATGAAGAAGTGCTGGCCGAGTTGGCGCTGGATTACCCATTACCGAAGGTAATTCTGGAATACCGTGGCCTGGCGAAGCTGAAAACCACCTATACCGACAAGCTGCCGCTGATGATTAACCCGGTCAGTGGTCGGGTGCATACTTCCTATCATCAGGCGGTGACGGCTACCGGGCGTCTCTCTTCCAGCGATCCCAACCTGCAGAATATTCCGGTGCGTAACGACGAAGGGCGCCGTATCCGTCAGGCATTTATTGCTCCTGAAGGCTACCGCATTGTTGCTGCCGACTATTCGCAAATTGAACTGCGTATCATGGCTCACCTGTCACAGGATGAGGGGTTGCTGAAAGCCTTTGCGGCTGGTGAGGATATTCACCGCGCCACGGCGGCCGAGGTGTTTGGCCTGCCGCTCGATAAGGTGACTAACGAGCAGCGCCGCAGCGCCAAGGCGATTAACTTCGGCCTGATTTATGGCATGAGCGCATTTGGTCTGGCGCGCCAGTTAGGGATCCCACGCGGTGAAGCGCAGCGCTATATGGATCTTTACTTCGAACGTTATCCGGGCGTGCTGGAGTATATGGAGCGCACCCGTCAGCAGGCCGCCAGCCAGGGCTACGTCAGCACGCTGGATGGCCGCCGTCTGTATCTGCCGGATGTCAGCTCCAGTAACGGTATGCGTCGCAAGGCGGCCGAGCGAGCGGCGATTAATGCCCCAATGCAGGGGACGGCAGCCGACATCATCAAGCGTGCGATGATCGAAGTGGACGCCTGGCTGCAAGCTCAGGAGAAGCCGCTGGTACGTATGATTATGCAGGTACACGATGAACTGGTGTTCGAGGTACATGAGTCGGTGCTTGAGGAATCCAATCAGCGTATCCGAGAGCTGATGGAAAACAGCATGGCGCTGGCCGTGCCGCTGAAAGTCGACGTTGGCGTGGGTGCCAACTGGGATGAAGCGCACTGATAATGCGGCGGTTCGTCAGCCAGCTTTCAATGGCAGAGCTAACTGGCGATAACCTAAGCAGTTTTTGTAATTAAGCTACAAGATACGGCGATTGTTTCCGCAACCTCGCCGTTATTACGCTCTAAACTGTGTAAGTAAACTACAAAAAATTCTTTTGCACTGCGAAAAAATCATGTAAAGTTACTCGCGTAGGGTACAGAGGTAAGATGTTCTATCTTTCAGACCTTTTACTTCACGTAATCGGATTTGGCTGAATATTTAGCCGCCCCAGTCAGTATTGACTGGGGCGTTTTTTATTGTAAAAACAAAGCCAAGCCATAAGTTTTTCCTATTCTCTCCGAAACGCTTTTTCCTCGTTTTATCCCCTGAATTTGCTCATCCGCTGAGTTCTCATCGTTAAATGGTCATAAGAATTTATGATGATTTTCAGTCAAAACTGTAATTAGATAACGAAAAAGGCCTGATTTCGCGGATCGCAGACGTAAAAAAGCCGATGCGTTTCCACATCGGCTACTGCGGCACCTGGGGCGTTGTTATTCGCCGGCGGTGTCGTCATCTTCCGGCAGTACTTCCGGTGGGATCTCGTTAAACCAGGTGTTCAGTTTCTGGCTCAGCTTGTCGACGCCGATTTTTTTCGGTGAGGAGAAGGCTTC
Organism: Serratia sp. BIGb0163; assembly: GCF_024809935.1. Lineage (NCBI taxonomy): Bacteria > Pseudomonadati > Pseudomonadota > Gammaproteobacteria > Enterobacterales > Yersiniaceae > Serratia > Serratia sp. BIGb0163. The sequence continues at coordinate 118,523 of NZ_JANUDZ010000012.1, read as the reverse complement.
AACCTGGATATCGCCCATAAACGGCACTACCGCTTCACGCACCATATTGAGCTGCGCCTTGCGCGCGCCAGATGCCAGCTTGTCCGCTTTGGTCAGCAGGAGCAGGACCGGCGTACCGACTTCGACGGCCCACTGAATCATCTGTTGGTCGAGATCTTTCAACGGATGGCGGATATCCATCAGCACCACCAGGCCTTTCAGGCAGTTACGCATTTGCAGGTATTCACCCAGCGCACGCTGCCATTTGCGTTTCATCTCTTCAGGAACTTCGGCGTAGCCATAACCTGGCAGGTCGACGAGGCGAATGCCTTCTTCCACTTCAAACAGGTTAATCAGCTGGGTACGGCCCGGCGTTTTACTGGTACGCGCCAGACCTTTCTGGTTGGTCAGGGTATTTAACGCGCTGGACTTACCGGCATTAGAGCGACCGGCGAACGCAACTTCAATACCTTCATCCCCCGGAAGATGGCGAATATCGGGCGCACTGGTGACGAAATGGGTCACATGATAATTGTAATTCTTGCTGGTCAAAATTTTTCGTCTCCGCAAGGATGGCTAACTGGTTGGCGATTATAACTGCATCAGCGGTAAAAATGGTGTGTTTCTCTGTTTTTAAGCATCGGGCCAGCAGGGCGTGGCAGTCAGACCTCAGCGAGCTTGTGAGACATTCGCCATTCGAATAGGGGGCAATGTCGCTTTATTCGAAAGCTGTTTTTATTCTTTACCTTTAAAAACAGAATGTTAATTCTCCGATGTGTTTTTTGTTATGCCAATTGCCCGGCAGCTACCTTGAGCCTAACTCCTGATAGCGTAAAGTAGGTTGCAGCACAAGGCTGTGCAGGATTAAGGAACATCCGGGAAGGGTGATAAATCTCATGGAGTGCACAGGAAGTGCTGGAGTGCCAGGATGAACCCAGAAGGAATTGACCTATTTGCATCTGAATTTGCGAATAGCACAAGGATGGTGAAGTCACTGCAATTTGGATGCCCGCAGGAAGCGCGCTCAGGAAGAGTGGATGCGCAGGGATTGTGCCAGGGACGATTTTTCTTTCAGGATGAAGGACGTAGTGCGGCAGGGAATGCGTTTATAGCAAAAGGAAAAACCAGGATGTTGAGTGTGCGCACGGAGCGCGTAGCAGGAATATCCTTCGAAAGAGGGTGCAAATAGGCGGCAGGTTTAACCTGCCGCCTTTTTTCTTTGTCCGCTTTCTGCTAGATTCCGCCGCAATCGTATAGCATCTATCTCTATACTGAATCTACATACCTAAGAGCATACGCTATGAACCAGCCATCAAAAGCACCTCGCGCCCCACGCAGCAGCGCGGCGACGCCGAAAAACAAAAAGAAAAGCCGTGCGGAGCTCGATCAGGAAGCCCGTGAACACAAGCGTGCGAAAAAACGCCGTGGTCTCGCTTCCGGTTCTCGCACCCAGGTTGAGTCCACCAATCAAAAAAATAAAGCGGCGGCCCAGGCCAAAGATCCGCGTATCGGCAGCAAAGTGCCGGTAGCGCTGGTGGTTGAAGATAAGCCAAAAGCCAAACCGCAACCCAAGCCGAAAGCTGAAGCCAAGCCTAAGCCACGTCTGACGCCGGAAGAAGAACTGGCCAAGCTGGAAAACGATGAGCGTCTGGACGCACTGCTGGATCGCATTGATGACGGCGAGACTCTGAGCGCCGAAGATCAGAAATATGTTGATCAGACGCTGGATCGTATCGATGCCCTGATGGAGCAATTGGGCATTGAATTGGGTGATGACGACGAAGAAGAAGAAGAGAAGCGGGAAGATATCCTGAAGCTGCTGAAAGGCGGTAACCCAAAAGACGTAATTTAACGCGTCATGTGGCTGATCCTGACAATAGCCCTACTCTTGATGTGTTATCTGCTGTGGTTATTCGGTAAACTATGGCGGCTGTCTAAACGCAAAACGCGTTTTCGCAGCGCTTCCGCGGCCAGACAGCGTAGACAACTGCCCATTTCCCGGCCCGGTAGAAAAAAATATCGGAAGGAGTGAGCATGTCAGAGCAGGCAATTGTCTGGGATCTGGCCCTGATCCAGAAATATAACTATTCAGGGCCGCGTTATACCTCATACCCCACAGCGCTGGAGTTCAACCAGGGCTATGACGAAGCGGCGTTTCAACGCGCTGCTGCGCGCTATCCAGAACGTCCGCTGTCGCTGTATGTGCATATCCCTTTCTGCCACAAACTCTGCTATTTCTGTGGCTGCAATAAACTGGTGACGCGTCAGACGCACAAGGCCGATGAATATCTGGCGGTGCTGGCACAGGAAATCGCCCAGCGCGCGCCTCTGTTTGCCGGGCGTAAAGTTGGTCAGTTGCATTGGGGTGGCGGCACGCCGACCTACCTGAGCAAGTCGCAAATCAGCAAGCTGGTGGCAATGCTGCGCCAACACTTTGATTTTCTCCCCGATTTGGAAATGTCGATCGAAGTCGATCCGCGCGAGATTGAGCTGGATGTGCTCGATCATTTACGCAGCGAAGGCTTTAATCGCCTGAGCATGGGGGTGCAGGATTTCAATAAAGAAGTGCAGCGGCTGGTGAACCGTGAGCAGGATGAAACCTTTATCTTCGCTCTGATCGCTCGCGCCAAGGCTTTGGGCTTTAACTCCACCAATATTGATTTGATCTACGGGCTGCCAAAGCAGACGCCGGAGAGCTTTGCTTACACCCTGCAGCGGGTGGCGGAACTCAACCCGGATCGTCTCAGCGTATTTAACTACGCCCACATGCCGAACCTGTTTGCAGCCCAACGCAAAATCAAAGATGCGGATTTGCCGAGCGCGCAGCAGAAACTGGATATCCTGCAGCAGACCATCGCCTCGCTGACCGAGTCCGGCTATCAGTTTATCGGCATGGACCACTTTGCCCGCCCGGATGATGAACTGGCCGTGGCACAGCGCGAAGGGAAACTGCACCGCAACTTCCAGGGGTACACCACTCAGGGTGACAGCGATTTGCTGGGGCTGGGCGTATCCGCCATCAGCATGCTGGGGGACAGCTATGCCCAGAACCAGAAAGAGCTGAAGACCTATTACAGTAGCGTAGAAGAGCAGGGGCATGCCTTGTGGCGCGGCCTGGCGATGACGGAAGACGACTGTCTGCGGCGTGAGGTAATCAAAACGCTGATCTGCAATTTCAAACTGGACTATCTGGCAATAGAGCAACAGTTCGCTATCGACTTCGCCGGCTATTTTGCCGAAGACCTGCAACTGCTGGCACCGTTTGAACGTGATGGGCTGGTGGAGCGTGACGAGCAGGGTATTCGCGTTACACCGCGCGGTCGGTTGCTGATCCGCAATATTTGCATGTGTTTTGATATCTACCTGCGACAACAGGCGCGCACTCAGCAATTCTCTCGGGTTATTTGATCGATAAAGAAACGGCCGCATTAGCGGCCATTTTTTTAATTAGAAATTCAACTGAAGAAATTAATCAGTGCGGCGCACAACACCGCAGCAACGGCTGCCTGCGGTGTGTGGCTGGCGGCAGAGCCAAGCTCCGCGCCTTGGGAAATGAATGCGACCAATGAGTCCAGCATCGAGAGCCTCCAGAGTGTGCGCCCCGATCATACTGCCGGCAGAGCGGCTGTAAAGCCTGAAGTCGTCGATTTTTTGTGCGCTTGATTATGTTTTTTATAATCAACAACGCAAACTATTCCATTCCCAACTCTTTCAACTTGCGCGTTAACGTATTGCGGCCCCAACCCAGCAAGCGAGCGGCTTCCTGCTTATGCCCCTGGGTATGGCGCAGCGCGGTAGTGAGCAAGGTGCGCTCCATTTCCGGTTGCGCTTCCGACAGCAAATTTTGATGACCGGAACGCAGTGCCCGGTCGGCCCACTGTGCCAGTAGCGTAGCCCAACTGTCCGGCAAGCTGTGGCCGGACGTTTCCGGCGCAGCGGTTTCAAACAGCTCACTCGGCAGATCCTGAATCAGCACTTCCTGCCCGGCGGCCATCACGGTTAACCAGCGGCAGGTGTTTTCCAACTGACGCACGTTACCTGGCCACGGCAGGCGGGTCAGGGCGGTTTCGGTTTCCGGATGCAGATTCTTCGCCTCAACGCCCAGCTCTTTTGCCGCCACTTGCAGGAAGTAGCGCGCCAGACGAGGTATGTCCTCACGACGTTCACGCAACGGTGGCAGATGTACGCGAATGACGTTCAGGCGATGGAACAGATCTTCACGGAATTTACCTTCCTGTACCCGCAGCTCCAGGTTCTGATGGGTGGCGGCGATAATGCGCACGTCCACCTTCACCGGCGCGTATCCACCGACCCGGTAGAATTGACCATCGGCCAGCACCCGCAGTAAACGGGTTTGAACATCCAGCGGCATATCGCCGATTTCATCCAGGAACAGCGTTCCGCCGTCGGCCTGCTCAAAACGGCCCTGACGGATCTGATTGGCACCGGTAAAAGCCCCTTTCTCGTGGCCGAACAGCTCGGATTCGATCAGGTCTTTAGGGATCGCCGCCATATTCAACGCGATAAACGGAGATTTGGCTCGCGGGCTGTGGCGATGCAGGGCATGGGCCACCAGCTCTTTACCGGTGCCGGATTCGCCGTTGATCAGCACGCTGATCGATGAACGCGACAGACGGCCAATGATGCGGAACACGTCCTGCATCGCCGGGGCTTCGCCGATAATGTCCGCCACCGGGTCGTTGGCCGGCTGGCTGCGTGCCGGTTGTTGCTGTTCCTGATAATGGCTGATGGCGCGCTCTACCAGCGCGACCGCTTCATCGATATCAAAGGGTTTTGGCAGGTAATCGAACGCTCCTTGCTGGTAGGCGCTGACCGCGGCGTCCAAATCCGAATGTGCCGTCATTATGATGACCGGAAGCATGGGGTGACGCTGCTTGATCTGCTTGAGCAACGCCAGACCATCCATACCCGGCATGCGGATGTCAGACAGCAACACGTCAGGAGTTTGCGTGGCCAGGGCTTCCAGTACCGCATTGCCATTTTCAAAGGTCACGCAACTCACACCCGCTCCAGTGAGCGCGCGTTCAAGCACCCAGCGGATGGAGCTATCGTCATCGACGATCCAGACTATCCCTCGTTGCATAGAAAACCTCACTGGCGAATAGGCAGGTAAACCGAGAATTCGGTATGTCCTGGCCAACTGTTAAATTCAATTTTTCCGCAATGCTGATCGATAAGATTACGGGCGATGGATAAACCCAGGCCGGTTCCGCCTTCGCGGCCGCTGACCATTGGGTAAAACAGCGTGTCCTGCAACTGCGCCGGTACGCCGGGGCCGTCATCTTCAATATCGATACGTGCCGCTAACCGGTAGCGGGTGCCGTGCAGGGTGATCTGGAATGCGGTTCGGGTGCGCAGCGTAATGGTGCCACCGGCTTCACCCAGCGCCTGCAGCGCATTGCGAGTGATGTTCAGCAACACCTGTTCGATTTGATCCGGGTCGTGCGCCAACTCCGGCAGGCTCGGGTCGTAGTCGCGTACCAGCGTTACGTTATCCGGCTTCTCCAGCGACACCAGTTGGCAGACTCGCTCCGCCACCTGATGAATACTTTGAGTAATGTGCTGGCCTGGCCGTTGCGGGCCCAGCAGGCGATCGACCAGATTGCGCAGGCGGTCGGCCTGTTCAATGATCACCTTGGTGTATTCGGTCAGCGACGGATCGGGCAGAGCCTTGGCCAGCAACTGCGCCGCACCGCGCAGCCCGCCAAGCGGATTTTTAATCTCATGCGCCAGGCCACGAACCAGATCGCGGGCGGCAACCTGCTGGGCGTGCTGCAGCTGTTCCTGGCTCAGGCGACGTTGGTTATCCATCGGCGCCAGTTCGATCAGGATATAGCCTTCAGACAGCGTCTGGGCGGTCAGGGAGAGGATATGCGCGCGCCCGTCAACCACCAGGGTCACTTCGCTATCGGTAAAGCCCTGGCCGGCGCGCAAGCTCTCACGCATCAGATCGACATTCAGCGAAAAATAGCCGAGCAGATCGGGTAACGGTGTACCGAAAAGTTTACGGGAACTTTGTGCCAGCAGTTGTTGTGCCGCTGGATTGGCGTAATGAACCGCCAGCGAGTCATCCAACAGCAGGATGCTGTTGATGAGAGAATTGAGGATCTGCCCAGCATCGGGCAGCTTGCCAGTTGCCATATAGCAGACTCCTGCACCTTTTTAGTGCATCTATCCTACTCCATCCGCCCTGCGTGCGGCACGGAATAGTTTTGCAGAAAATACGGTGGAGAAAAAAACCCATCCGAAGATGGGCAGAAAGTTTCCACGGCAACAAAAAAAGACAACTAAATCTGAGCGCCGTCCGCAGACGGCGCGGTAAAACTTAAACGCTGTAGTACAGTTCGAACTCAACCGGGTGTGGCGTCATGCGAACGCGGTCCATTTCTTCTTTACGCAGATCGATGTAAGCATCGATCGCGTCGTCGGTGAATACGCCACCGCGGGTCAGGAACTCGCGGTCTTCGCTCAGTGCAGCCAGCGCTTCATCCAGAGAGCCTGCAACTTTTGGAATTTCAGCTTCTTCTTCCGGTGGCAGGTCATACAGGTTTTTGTCCATGGCATCGCCAGGGTGGATTTTGTTAATCACACCGTCCAGGCCTGCCATCAGCAGAGCTGCGAAGCACAGGTATGGGTTGGCCGCTGGATCCGGGAAACGGGCTTCGATACGGCGCGCTTTCGGGCTGGCTACCACTGGGATACGGATGGAAGCAGAACGGTTACGGGCTGAGTAAGCCAGCATCACCGGTGCTTCGTAACCTGGGACCAGACGCTTGTAAGAGTTGGTGGTCGGGTTGGCCAGGGCGTTGATCGCTTTGGCGTGCTTGATGATGCCGCCGATGTAGAACAGGGCAGTTTCAGACAGGCCGCCGTATTTGTCGCCGGCGAACAGGTTAGTCCCGTTCTTGGACAGTGACATGTGGCAGTGCATACCGGAGCCGTTATCACCGAACATAGGTTTCGGCATGAAGGTCGCGGTTTTACCAAATGCGTGAGCCACGTTGTGAACCACGTATTTGTAGATTTGGATTTCGTCGGCTTTCTTGGTCATGGTGTTGAAGCGGGTTGCCACTTCGTTCTGACCTGCGGTTGCCACTTCGTGGTGGTGAGCTTCAACCACCAGGCCCATTTCTTCCATGGTCAAACACATGGTAGAACGGATGTCCTGTGACGAGTCGACCGGAGGAACCGGGAAGTAACCGCCTTTGACTGCCGGACGGTGACCTTTGTTGCCGCCATCGTATTTGGTGCCGGAGTTCCATGCGCCTTCGATATCGTCGATAGCTACGTGGGAACCACGGATGCTGCTGCCGAAACGAATATCATCGAACAGGAAGAATTCTGGCTCAGGCCCGAACAGCACGGTGTCCGCGATGCCGGAAGAACGCAGGAAGTCTTCTGCACGCTTGGAGATTGAACGCGGGTCACGGTCGTAGCCCTGCATGGTGCCTGGCTCGAGGATATCGCAGCGAATGATCAGAGTGGATTCTTCGAAGAACGGATCCAATACCGCCGTGCTGGCGTCTGGCATCAGCACCATGTCAGATTCGTTGATGCCCTTCCAACCACCGATCGAGGAGCCGTCAAACATTTTACCTTCTTCGAAGAAGTCGGCATTTACCTGATGAGAAGGGATGGTAACGTGCTGTTCCTTACCCTTGGTGTCAGTGAAACGCAGGTCTACGAATTTCACTTCATGCTCATTCAGCATCGTCAAAACGTGTTCAGCGGACATACTTAACTCTCCCGGATTTGTCATTGTCTTCGTCGTGGAACGAATCTGTGGAACTGGCTTTTTTTGTCTTGAAAAGACTAAAGCGAAAACTGTGCCAACTTTGCGAAAGCGCTTTAATCGCCTTTCTGCGCGGCTTTTGCACAGAATCAGTATGCACCATCAGTGACGGTTTGCACCTAAATGGTGCAATCAATGCGTGGTGGAGCACTGTAATGGTGCAAAAGTGCACCAGATGCTGCTTTTTGCACCGTGAAAGGGATCACATACTGACCTGTACACAGTTGTTTATAAGAGACTGTTGTGATCTTGTTTAGTCCCTCGCTTAATACGTGTACAATAGCGCGCTATTTCTAATGCCTGAGGCAAAGCTGTGATCGAAAATTTGCGTAACATCGCCATTATTGCCCACGTTGACCATGGTAAGACCACCCTGGTTGATAAGCTGCTGCAACAATCCGGTACTTTCGGAGAGCGTGTAGAAGCCACCGAACGCGTAATGGACTCCAACGATTTGGAGAAAGAGCGTGGGATTACCATCCTCGCTAAAAACACCGCCATTAATTGGAAAGACTACCGCATCAACATCGTGGATACCCCAGGACACGCCGACTTCGGCGGTGAGGTTGAGCGTGTGATGTCAATGGTTGACTCGGTGCTGCTGGTTGTGGATGCAATGGATGGCCCAATGCCGCAAACCCGCTTCGTGACCAAAAAAGCGTTTGCTAATGGTCTGAAGCCGATCGTGGTAATCAACAAGGTTGACCGTCCGGGCGCACGTCCTGATTGGGTTGTTGATCAGGTCTTCGACCTGTTCGTTAACCTCGACGCGACCGACGAGCAGCTCGACTTCCCAATCATCTATGCTTCTGCACTGATGGGGATCGCGGGTACTGACCACAACGAGATGGCGGAAGACATGACCCCGCTGTATCAGGCGATCGTAGACCACGTGTCTGCACCGCAGGTTGAGCTCGAAGCACCGTTCCAGATGCAGATCTCTCAGCTGGACTACAACAACTACGTGGGCGTTATCGGCATCGGCCGTATCAAGCGTGGTAAGGTCAAGCCGAACCAACAGATCACTATCATTGATAGCGAAGGCAAAACCCGTAACGGTAAAGTTGCCAAGGTTCTGACCCACATGGGTCTGGAGCGTATCGAAGCGCCTATCGCTGAAGCGGGTGACATCATCGCTATCACCGGTCTGGGCGAGCTGAACATCTCTGACACCATCTGTGATGTGAACGCGGTTGAAGCGCTGCCGGCACTGTCTGTTGATGAACCGACGGTAACCATGTACTTCAACGTCAACACCTCTCCGTTCTGTGGTAAAGAAGGCAAGTACGTGACTTCACGTCAGATCCTCGACCGTCTGAACAAAGAGCTGGTGCACAACGTGGCACTGCGTGTTGAAGAAACCGAAGATGCTGATGCATTCCGCGTATCTGGCCGTGGTGAACTTCACCTGTCGGTTCTGATCGAAAACATGCGTCGTGAAGGTTTCGAGCTGGCGGTTTCCCGTCCTAAAGTTATCAACCGTAAAATCGATGGCCGCATGCAAGAGCCATTCGAAAACGTGACGCTGGATATCGAAGAACAGCACCAGGGTTCAGTCATGCAAGCCATGGGTGAGCGTAAAGGTGACGTTAAGGACATGATCCCAGACGGCAAAGGTCGTATTCGCCTGGATTACCTGATCCCTGCGCGTGGCCTGATCGGTTTCCGTACTGAGTTCATGACCATGACTTCCGGTACCGGTCTGCTGTACTCCACCTTCAGCCACTACGATGACGTGCGCCAGGGTGAAATCGGCCAGCGCCAGAACGGCGTGCTGATCTCTAACGGCCAGGGCAAGGCAGTAGCATTCGCCCTGTTCGGTCTGCAAGATCGCGGCAAGCTGTTCCTGGGTCACGGTGCAGAAGTGTATGAAGGCCAGATCATCGGTATTCACTCACGTTCTAACGACCTGACCGTGAACTGCCTGACCGGTAAGAAGCTGACCAACATGCGTGCTTCCGGTACTGACGAAGCGACTACCCTGGTTCCGGCTATCAAGATGTCCCTGGAGCAAGCTCTGGAATTCATCGATGATGACGAACTGGTAGAAGTTACGCCAACGTCCGTACGTATTCGTAAACGTCACCTGACTGAAAACGATCGTAAGCGTGCAAGCCGCGGTCCTAAAGAAGCTTAATCGCTGATTTAGTCTGCAACACTTAGGGCGCGTCCAGCGCCCTGAGTTTTTTCCTCTGTCTTTTCCCATTTCTGCCGCGTGCTATACGCTTTTCCACCTGCTCTCTATTCAGCCTCTGTTTTTCCCGCTACAGTAAAATCTCACCGGCCCATCAGGAGAGGACTATGCTGTATATCTTTGATTTAGGTAATGTGATCGTCGATATCGATTTCAAACGTGTACTGGGTGTATGGAGCAATTTAAGCGGTACGCCGCTGGCGGTCTTGTCCGAACGTTTCACCATGGGCGAATTGTTCCAACAGCATGAGCGCGGTGAAATCAGCGATGAAGATTTTGCCGGGCAACTGAGTGAAGAGATGGGCATCGCTCTGAGTTTCGAACAGTTCGCTACCGGTTGGCAGGCGGTGTTTGTCGCCCTGCGCCCGGAAGTGATCGACATCATGAAACGTCTGCGTAGCGAAGGTCACCGTGTCGTGGTGCTGTCGAACACCAACCGCCTGCACTGCAATTACTGGCCGCAACACTACCCGCAAGTGGCGGAAGCCGCCGATCATCTGTACCTGTCTCAGGACATCGGTATGCGCAAACCGGACGCCAACATCTATCAGCACGTTCTTAACGCAGAAAATACCCCGCCGGACCAGGCCGTGTTTTTTGATGATGTGGCGGCTAATGTAGCCGCGGCTGAAGCTCTGGGGATTAAAGGGGTGCACGTGACCGATCCTGACGTGGTGCCGGCTTATTTTGCCCAATGACCGCAAAGGGTTAAGCTTAAGGCGTACAAACTGACATCAAGGAGTGGCTATGTCATTTTTCCGCCGCAAGAAGCTGCCTTCTGCGATCAAACCCGGCGTCACCTTTGGGCGGCTGCTGATCAAACGCATCGACAGCGATGGCCTGACTATGCTGGCAGGCCATTTGGCTTACGTTTCCCTACTGTCGCTGGTGCCACTGGTGACCGTGGTGTTCGCACTGTTTGCCGCCTTCCCGATGTTCTCCGATATCAGTGTCCAACTGAAGAGCTTTATCTTCTCCAACTTCATGCCGGCCGCCGGCAACGTGATTCAAAATTATCTGGAGCAGTTTGTCGCCAACTCCAACAAGATGACCGCCGTCGGCACTTGCGGGCTGATTGTCACCGCGCTGTTGTTGATCTCCTCGGTGGACAGCGTGCTCAATACCATCTGGCGCAGCAAAAATAAGCGTCCAATCGTGTTTTCTTTCGCGGTGTACTGGATGGTACTGACCCTGGGCCCGCTGTTGGTGGGGGCCAGCATGGCGATCAGCTCCTATCTGCTGTCGCTCAACTGGTTGGCGCAGAGCGGTGTCAACAGCCTGGTGGATCAGGTACTGCGTATATTTCCGCTGATCCTGTCATGGATATCCTTCTGGCTGCTGTATTGCATTGTGCCGACGGTGCGGGTGCCACCCAAGGATGCACTGATCGGTGCGCTGGTGGCCGGGGTGCTGTTTGAGCTGGGCAAGAAGGGTTTTGCCTTGTACATCACCATGTTCCCGTCTTACCAGCTGATTTACGGCGTGCTGGCGGTGATCCCCATTTTATTCCTCTGGGTCTACTGGAGCTGGTGTATCGTGTTACTCGGTGCGGAAATCACGGTGACCATTGGGGAATACCGCGACTACCGCCAACAGAAGGCGGAACAACAGGATCAGCCACCAGAAGGGCAGTTATGATTGCGTTAATTCAACGGGTATTAAATGCCAGCGTCACGGTCGAAGGTCAGACAGTAGGCAACATCGGTCCAGGTTTGTTAGTGTTATTGGGCGTGGAACAGGACGATAACGAGCAGAAGGCCGTTCGCCTATGTGAGCGTGTACTGGGATACCGCATCTTTGGCGATGAGAACGACAAGATGAATCTCAATGTCCAACAGGCAGGGGGCAGCCTGCTGGTGGTCTCGCAGTTCACGCTGGTGGCCGACACGCAAAAGGGGATGCGTCCGAGCTGCTCTCGAGGTGCGGTACCGCAGGAGGCCGACCGGTTGTACCAATATTTTGTTGGCCAGTGCCGCGAGCGCGGCATAGAAACCCAAACCGGTGAGTTTGCGGCCGATATGAAAGTTGCGCTGGTGAACGACGGGCCAGTGACGTTTTGGCTTCAAGTCTAAGTATTCTGAGAGAGAAAGCGTCTATGTATCACCTACGAGTACCGGTAACAGAACAAGAACTGAAGGATTATTACCAGTTCCGCTGGGAAATGCTGCGCAAGCCGCTGCACCAGCCGGTGGGGTCGGAAAAGGATGCCTATGACGCCATGGCGCATCACCAAATGGTGGTGGACGAGGGCGGGAAAATTGTCGCTATTGGGCGGCTGTATATCAATGCGGACAACGAGGCGGCGATTCGTTTTCTGGCGGTAGACCCGACGGTGCAGGACAAGGGCCTGGGTACGCTGGTGGCCATGACCCTGGAGTCCGTGGCACGCCAGGAAAGCGTAAAGCGGGTGGTGTGTAGCGCCCGTGAAGATGCGGTGGATTTCTTTGCCAAACTGGGCTTCGTCAATCAGGGTGAGATCACCGCTCCGCAGACCACGCCGATTCGTCACTTCCTGATGATCAAACCCGTGGCGACGCTGGACGACATTCTGCATCGCCCCGACTGGTGCGGACAGCTGCAGCAGGCCTGGTACGATCATATCCCGCTCAGTGAGAAAATGGGTGTGCGTATCAGCCAATACACGGGTCAACGCTTTGTCACCACCATGCCGGAGATCGGCAACCAGAACCCGCACCATACGCTGTTTGCCGGTAGCCTGTTTTCGCTGGCGACCTTGACCGCCTGGGGATTAATCTGGTTGTTGCTGCGTGAGCGCCATTTGGGCGGCACCATTATTCTGGCCGATGCGCATATCCGTTACAGCAAGCCGATCACCGGCCGACCGCGGGCAGTGGCGGATCTCAGTTCGTTGAGCGGTGATTTGGCGCGTCTGGCACGCGGCCGCCGTGCTCGAGTACAGGCGGAAGTCCACCTGTTCGGAGACGATGACAGAGGCGCGGTGTTTGAAGGGACTTATATGGTGCTGCCCGCCGAGCCGGAAGTGCCCCTGGACCAGGGTGGTTGCGAGGCGATTGCCTGACGGCATTAGTAAAAGAGTTACCTGGTTTGTACGAGGCCGGTGGTTTCTACAAACAGGTAACTCTCGATGGGTTAGCGGTTAGCAGCCAGGGTGCATGTTAGCCGCGCCTTTTACGCGCCATACGCCCCATTCACCGGCAGCACCGGGCACATCGCCTCGGGTCCACCAACCGTTCTGCCACTCTTTGCCGTCATAGGCCACGGTACTGCAGAGCTTGTCATAGGCCTTGTTACTGTCCCAGGGGGCTGCCGATGAGGCATCAGCCAGTGTAAAGCTCAGCGTTTCCTGTTTAACCGTCTCCCCTTTCTCATTGCCGGCCTTATATCTTAATGAATACTTACCCGCGGTAACGTCGGTCAGAGGGATTTGCACGGTGACGCTGTCGTTTTCAATTTTCTGTTTAACAACGCCTTTTTTATTACCTTGTTGATCCGTGACTTCAGCTTCCAGCGTCATGCTTCCTTCCGCCTGGGCACCAAAACTCAGGATTGAACGCCCTTGTTGGATGATTTCCGTCCGCAAATTAGAAATCGTCAGGTCTTCATTTACCGGGGTTTCGTCCAGCATTTTTTCCGCCGCCTTCATTAAATCAGGCTGGGTGCCAACCGGCTGATGGGTATCCACCAATGGGGTGCCGGTTTCGGTCAGTAGCTTACGCAGGTGCCTTGGTGTGAGTAACCTGCCGTATTGTTTCGCTATCCCCGACAGGCTGGCGGCAGCCCCGGCGATAATGGGATTAGCCGCTGAAGTGCCTGAGTATGCTTGGGTATATTGCGCATTAGGTTCAGCCCATAGGTTGGCTTTATAGTCTACTGTGGTAGTGACAATGTCCCAGCAACCCCAGCTTGCGCTATCGATTCTGGAACCATAAGTGCTGAATATGGCCTTTTTGCCATCGTCCCCACAAACGGCTCCGACAATAATGGCGCCAGAATCCCTGATGCTACGATCAAATCTCCCCTGGAAAACCGGGTGATCAAGATTTACGTTACCATTACCTGCGGCCATAATGACGTGAATGCCGCTGTCAGTAGCGGTCTTAATCGCATCAAACCAGGCCTGCTCAATTTCTACCGGCACAAAACAATTACCAGACCGGCATGTAGAAGCTGGAATAAGAGATGTTAATCTTTGCTGACCAACCTGGATTACATCCCCTGCTTTTAGTAAGTTTATTCCATCTACAAAATTAGAGACTTGCCAGGCTACATAGGCAAATTGAGCCTGATGGGCAATGCCCAATACGCCAAAGTCGTTGTCTTTTCCGGCCATAATACCCAGAGACATCGTATCGTGATAACGAGAGGCTGCAATATCTTCGCCGATTGAGAAAATGGCTCTTGGCAGGTCTATATGATCGTTATTCCAACGTCCGTTTTCGTTGGACATCACCGTTACCCCTTCACCTTTAGCGCCAGGATAATGCTTGTGTGCATTTAACGCATTGACGCCCCCCAGAGCATAACCGGCTCGTGGTTCATCAGGCGCTTTAAGATAATCTTGCATATCGACAAAGGAGGGAACGTGACGGGTGTTGCGCTCGGGTAATGAAGGTTTATTATCGTCTAATGAGAAATGGCGAAGCTCTCCAGATGCGCTGACGTATTCATCCATGGATGCTGGTTTGGCTGCAGGATAAATAACATCGATATCTTTATCATTTTCAAACATTCTGACGATATTGTTTATGTATTCGACATCGTTGGATTTTTCGTCAGGAATTTTCACCACAAAATACTTGTTTAAGCCATTAGCATTGCCGGCACGGCCGATCAGTGAGCTGCGTTGGGTCTCCTTAAACAGCTTTTCAAACCTCATCTCAATCCCGTCACTGCCGTACAGCGACAGGCTTTGCCCGCCATTCCTGCTTTGTATGCCTTCGCCTATATCCTTCAGACCCTGGTCACTTAATTTAATCACGACTGACGAGTAATCGATGTTTTCGCCGGCATAAAAGTCCGCCTTGGCCATGCCATTAACTGAATAGATAGCAAGTAGGGTAAGAAGTAATGACTTTCTCATAATAGCCTCTAATTTTTTCTTTATATAAGAACTCAGGCAGGGGTATATTTATAAATAATGACAATTAAATAGATTGTCCCCTGATGGCTAGAAATTTAAAAGGAGACAAATATATACGTTAATTTTTATATTGCTTTTATTAAGAAATATAAAAATTCATGTTTTTTATTATTAATATGGAAATTATATCAATGGTAAGTAGGGCGTCATAATGCCACTGACATTATCTCTGTGCTGTTAATATGGGTTATTTTAAGGTGAGTAAGGGTATTTAAGATGGGGTTTTCAGCTTATATCGGTTATTGGGCGGCACACCACGCTAAATCACGCGGGTAGGCCGCCCCTTTCCATCAAGGCAGTTGTTGTTCCAGTGTTTGCCCGTTTTTGCTGGTGGCCTGCAGCCGGCCCTGCAAAGAAGCCTTAAACGGCCCGTCGCTGTTCAGTAGACCTTTCAACTGTAATTGCAGGTTACCGTCACCTTCCAGTGGTACCTGCTGCCATCCCCATTGTTGCAGGGTGTTCACCGGTACCGAGCGCCCGTTGAGCGACAGCGTAAAGGGTTTACCCGGCAGTTGCTCGATGGTGGCTTTGGCTTCCAGCAATCCCTGCGGCATAAAGGCACTGAGATCGGTGACGTTGATCTGCCCGTCATTGGCGTTCAGCGCCAACGATGGGCGGCGAACGTCTATCTTGTTGAAGGTGGCTTCGCTGCCATTGAGGTTCAGCGTACCGGACCAGATGCCCCATTGGTGGTCGCGTGCCAGCAGCAGGTTACTGCCGTAGCCGTCCAGCGCGGTTACCTGGAAAGGGAAGGCCGGGTTGATATCGATGATCAGGTTGCGGTTGGTGGTCAGCTTGTTGACGTATACCTCCGCCAACCAGTGTGGCAGCGTTTGTAGCCACAGCCCGCGCCAGTTGCTCGGCAAGGTGTATTCCAACGCGGCGACCGCCACCTCATCGAGTTGCAGTCGGTTATTGGCGCGCAGCCAGTTGCCGGAAGTGCGCAACAGCCCGCCTTCCCAGCGGGTGGTGAACTGTTGAATGGCAATGCCGGCCGGCGAGAGGCGCATATTCATGATTGGGTCAATCAGGTGGAAGCCGCCGTTGATCAAATCGCTGGCGTTGAAGTTCAGCGAACCGTCCGGACTGCTCCAGTCGCCCTGCTGGAAGGTGACGTTTTGCAGCGACAGATCGAGATCGTTGAATGCCCACTCTTTGCCTTCCAGCCGCGCATCGATCAGATCAAAACGTTTGAGTGTGATCGGCGGCAGGGCAGTAAAGCGCTGCCAGAACTGTTCCAGCGTCAGTGGTGTCTGCATACGTACGCCACTCAGCCGCAGGCGTTCTACCTGCCAACTGCCATTGGCGGCGCGGGTGGCTACGCCAGTCAAATCACCTTGCGCCAGGTCGGCGCCGAAGTTGCTGAGCAGCAACTGGTTTTGTTTGAGTTCGCCCTGTACCAATACCTGAGAGGCGGGGATGCCGTTCAGCGTCATGGAACCGGCGCTGAACTGGAATTGATGGTTCTCACCCAAGGGATGACCGTTTTTCGGTTGCCATGGCGTAATACCGGCATTGACCCGTTGCGCATTGAGCTGCCAGGTTTCATCGTTGGCTTGCAGTGCCATATTGCTCAGTTGCAGTACATCGGCCCGAATCGGCAATTCAGCATTTTGCTGAGGAAGCTTAAGCGTACCGTCGCGTAGCGTTACGCTATGGAAATAACGCGGCTCGGTAAGTTGGCGCAGGCTGAGGCCTAAATCCAGTCGCTTGGCGACCAGCGAGGGTGGCTGATTCTTTGTCGCTAATTGAACGTCTTCCAGGCTGATTTGACCTGGTTGGTCCCACGAGTGCGAGATCTTCGCTACCGACAGGCGATATTCACTGTTATCGCTGACCCAGCGGCTCAAGTAGCCCGCGGCCCAACGGGTTTGCCCAATGACGTACAACAGCGCAATGGCAAGCACTACCAGCAGCAGCAACGTCAGCAACAGTTTCCCGATAAATTTCATCGTCTACATCCGCGTCGGTCAAAAAAGATACCCTGTTTATGCCGCAATTGGCCGGGCATCTCAAGTGCAATGGTCTGATAGGCAATAAAAAAACGGCCGCGAGCGGCCGTTTGACTGTCAGCGTGGCCGATTATGGCTTTTCGTGTTCGTGTGGGAACACCAGATTCAACACGATAGCGGTGATGCCACCGGCAGCAATGCCGGAGGAAAGCAGGGTTTTCAGCCAGTCCGGCGCGAACTGCAGGATTAGAGGCTGCTGGGAAACGCCCATCCCCACCGCCAGAGACAGCGCCATGATCATGATTGCGCGGCGATTCAGTCGTTCGCGAGACACGATACGCACGCCAGATGCGGCGATGGTGCCGAACATCACCAGGGTTGCACCGCCCAGGACCGGCTCGGGAATATGTTGCACGAAACCGGCCACCGCCGGGAACAGCCCCAGTACGATCAGCATCAGTGCCACCACGAAACCGACATAGCGGCTGGCGACGCCGGTCAGTTGGATCACGCCATTGTTCTGACCAAAGCAGGAGTTGGGGAAGGTGTTGAATACTGCCGACAACATCGAGTTCAGGCCGTTAGCCAACACGCCGCCCTTCAGGCGCTTCATATACAGCGGACCGCTGACCGGCTGTTCCGACACGTCCGAGGTGGCGGTGATATCGCCGATGGTTTCCAGTGAGGTGACCATAAAGATCAACATCAGAGGTAACAGCAGGTTCCAGTCAAAGCCCAGACCGTAATAGAGCGGCGTTGGGATGACTATGGCTGCCGTCTCGAGAGCCGGTTGGCTTTGCGGCAACATATCCATGGCCCAGGCCAGCAGATAGCCGACCGCCATGGCAATCACCAGTGAGGCAACGCGCAGGTAGGGGTTGCGCTGACGGTTAAGCAGAATGATAACCAATAATACCGCACCGGCCAGCAGCAGGTTTTTAGGGGCGCCGAAGCTGCCCCCGTTCATCGCGGCATAACCGCCGCCGATGGAGGTCAGCCCGACCTGGATCAGCGATAAACCGATAATCATCACCACAATGCCTGAGACCAGCGGGGTGATAATACGGCGTGCCAGGTGAAGGACGCGCGACAACAGGATTTCGGTGCAGGAGGCGACCATTAGCGTGCCAAATAGCGCTGCCATCATGGTCGGCACGTCGGCACCGCCGTTTTTCAGCGCCAGACCGCCCATAATCAGCGGCGAGACAAAGTTAAAGCTGGTGCCCTGAATGGACAGCAGGCCAGAACCGACCGGTCCCCAGGTTTTAATTTGCAGGATCGAGGCCAGACCGGAGGCAAACAGCGACATGCTGATAATGTGCTGAGTATCTTGTGCCGGTAACCCTAACGCCTGACAAATCAACAGCGCCGGGGTGATCACCGCAACAAACATTGCCAACAGGTGCTGACCGGCGGCAAACAGCGTTTGCGGCAGAGGTGGGCGGTCTTCCAGGCGATAAATCAGCTCGCTGTTACGGGGTGTGGCAGAGGTTTTTTGCGCGGCATCGAGCTCGGCGGATGGCAGGGTCATGGTGTGGCATTTCCAGAAACGGCAAAGCAGGCATTTTAATGATTTGACCCACAAAAGCAAACGGTTGCGCGTTAAAGTTATGTTAGCTTTATCGCCGGTTATGTCGCATTTTCATTCATTTTTTCTTGTGTTATCAGCGTTTTTTACTTCTAATCCCGCACTCATCAAGTTTTAAAAACTAAGCGGTTTTCTATAACTTATTATTTCTTAATTGGATCTTTCCCCTTACATGGAGTACCTGGATGTTTCATCTTGATACTTATGGCACGTTAGTCGCGGCAACATTGGTTTTGCTCCTCGGGGGCAAATGTGTCACCAGCATTCCCCTGTTGAGAAAATACACTATCCCCGCCCCTGTCGCCGGTGGTTTGCTGGTGGCGCTCCTGTTGTTAGCCCTGAAAAAGCTGGTTAACTGGGAAATCAGCTTCGATATGTCGCTAAAAGACCCGTTGATGCTGGCCTTCTTCGCCACCATCGGTCTGAATGCCAACCTGGCGCGATTGCGTGCGGGCGGCAAGGCATTAATGGTGTTCCTGTTTGTGGTGCTGGGCCTGCTGCTGGTGCAGAACGCCATCGGCATCGGCATGGCAAAAATGCTGGGTCTGGATCCGCTGATGGGTCTGATTGCCGGCTCCATCACCTTGTCCGGTGGTCATGGCACCGGGGCGGCCTGGAGCAAGCTGTTTATCGAACGCTACGGGTTTGAAAACGCCACGGAAGTGGCGATGGCCTGTGCCACCTTCGGGCTGGTACTGGGTGGCCTGATCGGCGGCCCGGTTGCGCGTTATCTGGTGAAACACTCGTCCACGCCGGAAGGCACGCCGGATGACAGCGTCCAGCCAAGCGGTTTTGAAAAGCCGGAGAGCGGTCGTTTGATCACCTCGCTGGTCATGATTGAAACCATCGCCATGATCGCCATCTGTCTGAGTCTGGGGCAGCTTATCGCCGGCCTGTTGAATGGTACGGTGTTTGAACTGCCAAACTTCGTCTGCGTGCTGTTTGTTGGCGTCATCCTCAGCAACACCCTGGCCTTTACCGGCTTTTATACCGTGTTTGAACGCGCGGTATCGGTGCTGGGGAACGTCAGCCTGTCGCTGTTCCTGGCCATGGCATTGATGAGCCTGCGGCTATGGGAGCTGGCTTCGTTGGCGCTGCCGATGTTGGCGATCCTGGCGGTGCAAACGCTGGTGATGGCGCTGTACGCGATTTTCGTCACCTACCGGGTGATGGGCAAAAACTACGATGCGGCGGTTCTGGCTGCTGGCCACTGTGGCTTCGGCATGGGCGCGACGCCAACGGCGATCGCCAATATGCAGGCGATTACCGATCGCTTCGGCCCATCGCACCTGGCGTTTCTGGTGGTGCCGATGGTGGGGGCGTTCTTTATTGATATCGCCAACGCGATTGTGATTAAGCTGTATCTGCTGTTGCCGGTGTTCCCAGCGATAGGTTGATTAGCAGATTGCAATAAACCAGAAGGGCGCCGATTGGCGCCCTTTGTTTTGGCAGGGAATTAGGCGTTTGAGTAACGCGCTTTTTCCGGTAACCAGCGTTCAATCAGGGCGTGGGCATGTTGCGGGTATTGCTGATGGATATGACGAGCGACGCGTTGTACTTCCGGGATCATCGCCTGATCGCGTAGTAAATCGGCTACCTTAAACTCGGCGCTGCCGGTTTGGCGTGTGCCAAGCAGCTCCCCGGGGCCACGGATCTCCAGATCCTGCTGGGCAATGACGAAGCCGTCATTGCTGTCACGCAGCACCTGCAGCCGCTTCTGTGCGGTTTTGCTCAGTGGCGTTTTGTACAGCAACACGCAATGTGACGCCACGGCACCACGGCCCACGCGGCCACGCAGCTGATGCAACTGTGCCAGTCCTAACCGCTCTGGGTTTTCGATGATCATCAGGCTGGCATTCGGCACGTCGACACCGACTTCGATCACCGTCGTCGCCACCAACAGCTGGAGCTCGCCTTGTTTAAAGGCCTGCATCACCGCCTGCTTCTCTTGCGCTTTCATTCGGCCATGTATCAACGCGACTTTCAGCTCCGGCAGCGCGGTTTTCAGCTCTTCCCAGGTGGCTTCTGCGGCCTGGGCTTCGAGTAGTTCAGACTCTTCGATCAGCGTGCAAACCCAATATGCTTGCCGGCCTTCTTCCAGGCAGGCGCTTTTCACCCGCTGGATTATATCGGCGCGCCGGGTATCGGGTATCGCGACGGTAGTGACCGGCGTTCTGCCCGGGGGCAGCTCGTCGATCACCGAAGTGTCGAGATCGGCATAGGCGGTCATTGCCAGCGTGCGTGGGATGGGTGTGGCTGTCATGATCAACTGATGGGCATGGAAGCCTTGCTCCTCCCCCTTTTCCCACAGAGCCAGTCGCTGGTGGACGCCAAAACGGTGCTGTTCGTCGATGATCACCAGTGCCAGGCCGGAAAATTTCACCTGTTCCTGGAAGATGGCGTGCGTGCCGACCACCATAGACACCTGACCACTGGCAATAGCTTCTTGCTGTGCGATACGCGCCTTGCCTTTTTGCTTGCCGGCCAGCCAGCCGACTTCCAATCCCAGCGGTTCAAACCACTGGCGGAAATTGTTGGCATGCTGTTCGGCCAGCAGTTCCGTAGGCGCCATTAATGCCACCTGCTTGCCGTGGGCGATAGCGCGTAGCGCGGCCAGTGCAGCCACCAGCGTTTTACCGGAGCCGACGTCGCCCTGTACCAGGCGCATCATCGGGAAGCCTTTTTGCATATCGGCTTCAATATCTGCCACCACGCGGTCTTGGGCGCCGGTCGGTGTAAAGGGTAACTGGGCGAGAAATTGTGTTTTAAGCCGATCATCCGGCATCAGAGGCAGCGCCTGATAGCTCTGAGCGCCGGCGCGTACCGCCAGCATACTGAGGTTATGTGCCAGCAGCTCTTCCATGATCAGTCGTTTTTGCGCCGGGTGTTTACCCTGTTCCAAATCAACCAACTGGATATCCGGCGGCGGGCGGTGCAGGGTATGCAATGCCTGTGGCAGACTCATCAAACCACCGCTCAGTTCCGACGGCAGCAGCTCGGTGATGGCGCAGGTATCCAACAGTTCCAGAGCCTGATCGGTCAGCTTGCGCAGCGTAGCCTGCCGGATACCTTCAGTCGTTGGGTAGACCGGGGTCAGTGACTCTTGCAGCTCAACCTCGCTGCTTTCTCCCTGAATACGGTATTCCGGGTGAATAATTTCTGCGCCGTGATTGCCGCGTTTGACTTCACCATAGGCGGTTACGCGACGGCCGGTTGCCAGGCTGTTTTTCATCGCCGCATTGAAGTTGAAGAAGCGCATGGTGAGCAGGCCGGTACCGTCACTGATCTGGCAGGTCAGCATACGTCGACGGCCAAAACTGATGTCCGTACGCAGTACTTCACCTTCCACCGTGGCAAAAATGCCTGGCTGCAGGTCGTTTATTGGATAGAGGCGGGTGCGGTCTTCGTAGCGCAGTGGCAGGTGCAGCAGCAAATCCTGAATGGTTTCCAGGCCAATTTTGGCCAGTTTTCCCGCCTGGCTGGCACCCACGCCGGAAAGTGTGGTGAGTGGGACAGCATCCAGCAGGCGGCCTTTCATTTGCGTACCGTCGCTTGCATGGCTGCCCACCATTCGGCATCGGCGACCACCTGGCCCTGTTCATCAATGTGCGGACGCGGCAGTCTTTTACGTTTGGCCACGTTGGCCAGCACCGGATAACCACCTTCAAACAGCAGGCGCTGTTGTTCTTCCTGGTCGAGCATGCTGTGCTCACGGCGATACAGACCGGCATTTTGCCGCTGGCGTTGGGCTTCGTACAGGATCAATGCTGAGGCGACCGACACGTTGAGTGACTGCACCATACCGATCATTGGAATGATGATGTCCTGATCGGCAAGCCGCAGGGCTTCTTCGGTAATACCGGTTTTTTCCTGGCCCAGCAGCACGCAGGTCGGGCGGGTGTAATCCACCTCGCGGAAGTCTACTGCGCGGGCGGAGAGGTTGGTTGCCAGGATCTGCATACCCTGATCTTTCAAATGGGTCACGGCGTCGACGATGGTGGGATGGGTTTTGACATTCACCCAACTGTTGCTGCCGGCGGCGGAGGAAACCAGGGTTCGCATGCGTGGGGTTGGCCACACGGCATGCACCTGATGCACGCCGACGGCGTCGGCGGTGCGGATAATGGCGGAGACGTTATGCGGTTTGTGAACCTGTTCCAGGCAGACGGTTAAATCCGGCTGCCGGGTGGCCAGCATTTCACAAATCCGCGCATAGCGTTCAGGACTCATAAGCGCTAATTTCGGTTACGGTTAACTTTAATCACATCCGGCATGATACGGATTTTACGCATAATATTTGCCAGATGGATGCGATCGCGGGTGGTCAAACGGATAAATGCACTATAAACCCGGCCGTCTTTTTCTTCGGTATTCAGGCTTTGAATATTGGACTCAGCCGCATTGATGGCTGCCGTCAGGTTGGCCAGTGCCCCCTGATGATTAAACATGTCCACTTTGATCTCGGCGATGAATTCCTGCTCGATGTCTTGATCCCACTCTACCGCCATGAATTTTTCAGGTTCTTTCTGGTAGCCGCGGATATTTCGGCAGGACTCATGGTGGATCACCAGGCCTTTGCCTGGGCTGACGTGGGCGATGATCGGATCGCCTGGAATAGGTCGGCAGCATTTAGCGAAGGTGATCAGCACGCCGTCTGAGCCCTTGATCGCCAGATTACGAACCCCAGAGGAGGCCCCCAGATTAGACTGGTCACCCTGCAGGTTTTTCGCTACCACCACGCTCATGGCATTGCCCAAGCCGATTTCAGCCAACAGGTCGTCCAGCGTCGCCAGTTTCATGCGATCCAACTCGTGTTGGATATTTTCTGCCGGAACCTCTGCCAGTTTGCGACTGCCGCCCAATGCATGATTTAACAAGCGGCGGCCGAGGCCGACTGAATCATCGCGCTTGAGGTTTTTCAGCATTTGGCGGATTTTTGCGCGCGCTTTTGAGCTGACGACAAAGTTCAGCCAGGCGGCGTTAGGCCGTGCACCAGGAGCCGTGATGATTTCGACCGTTTGCCCGCTGGTCAAGGACTGTGACAGCGGGTATGGCTGGCGATCAACACGTGCGCCAACGCAGGCATGGCCGATATCGGTGTGCACCGCGTAGGCGAAGTCGACCGGCGTTGCGCCCGCAGGCAATTCAACAATGCGGCCTTCCGGGGTGAAAACGTAAATCTCATCCGGGAACAGATCGGATTTTACGCTCTCGATAAATTCAAACGAACTGCCGGCGCTTTGTTGCAGCTCCAGCAAGCTCTGCATCCAGCGCTGAGCGCGGATTTGTGCGGTGGTGCCGGTTTCGCCCTGTTCTTTTTCTTTATAAGCCCAGTGCGCGGCGACCCCCATTTCGGCCATCTGATCCATATCTTCGGTACGGATCTGCACTTCAACCGGTACGCCATGTGGGCCGATCAGTGAGGTGTGCAGCGATTGATAGCCGTTGGCCTTGGGAATGGCGATATAGTCTTTGACCCTGCCCGGACGCGGTTTGTACAGGCTGTGAGCCTGGCCCAGCACGCGGTAGCAGGTGTCGACTTCCTTCACGATCACCCGGAACGCGTAGATATCCATAATCGAATGAAAACGCTGTTCTTTCAGGTGCATCTTGAGGTAGATGGAATACAGATGTTTTTCCCGTCCGCTGACGCGGCAGGGAATGCCAGCCTCGGTCAGTCGCCCTTCGATCTCGGAGAGAATCTTCTGGATCATCTCTTTACGGTTACCGCGTGCGGCTTTCACCACTTCTTTGATTACGCGATAGCGGTTCGGGTACAACGCCTCAAAACCCAGCTCTTCCAGCTCGGTTTTCAGGTGGTGAATACCCAGGCGATGGGCCAGGGGGCTGTAGATTTCCAGGGTTTCACGTGCAATACGCCGCCGTTTGTCAGGACGCAGCGAACCGAGAGTGCGCATGTTGTGCGTACGGTCGGCCAGCTTGATCAGCACGACGCGGATATCCTGCACCATCGCCATGATCATCTTGCGGAAGTTTTCCGCCTGAGCTTCTTTTTTATCCTGGAACTTCAGCTTGTCGAGCTTGGATACGCCTTCAACCAGTTCGGCAACGCTTTTGCCGAATAGCTGTTCCATATCCTGGTAGGTGGCCGGGGTATCTTCGATGACGTCGTGCAGCAGTGCTGCCATCAGCGTCTCATGATCGAGACGCATTTCCGCCAGAATGCAGGCCACGGCAACCGGGTGAGTAATGTAGGGCTCACCGCTGGAGCGTGTCTGTCCCTCGTGAGCATCACGTGCAACGAGGTATGCCTGTTTGAGGCGCTTAATCTGCTCCTCAGGCAGGTAACGTTGAATCAGCAGATTCAGGCTTTCAAACAGGTACAAAGGCAGACTCGCAGTCTAATTAACGACGACCTTCAGCAATGGCGGTAACCGCTTGAATCTCTGCGGCTTCCTGCTCTTGCTGCTCCTGACGATCACGAACATCGAGGATTTGGCTGGTGATCAGGCCTTCTTCGATTTCGCGCAGCGCGATAACGGTGTACTTGTCGTTTTCTTCCGGAACAAGTGCATCTTTACCGCCAGTCTGGATTTGACGTGCCCGACGAGCAGCGACCAACACCAGGTCAAAACGGTTACCAATTTTCTCTACAGCGTCTTGAACAGTTACGCGTGCCATATTTGTGCTACTCCACAGGTGACGAAAAGACTGGGCATAATACTGAAACTGTCTTCAGTCTGCCAATAGTTTGCTGATTAAAGCGTCATGCCGCAGTAATTGGCGGCCTAAACGCAGGCGTTCGGCGCGAATAATGGTTTTCAGATCGGACAGGGCCAGATCGAAATCATCGTTCACGATTAAATAATCATACTCCGCGTAGTGTGCCATTTCGGCCACGGCCTGAGCCATGCGTTTGGCGATCACCTCATCCGAGTCTTGCCCGCGGCCACGCAGGCGACGGCCAAGTTCGTCCTTCGACGGCGGCAAAATAAAGATGCTGCGCGCCTGTGGCATTTTGGCGCGAATTTGCTGTGCGCCCTGCCAGTCGATATCCAGGAAAACGTCTACGCCGGTCGACAACACTTGCTCAATAGCGGCACGTGAGGTCCCGTAATAGTTGCCGAACACTTCCGCGTGCTCAAGAAACGCATCCTGCTCAATCATTTGGCAGAATTCATCTTTTGAGACGAAGAAATAATGATCGCCGTGCTGTTCACCCGGGCGGCTGTCGCGCGTGGTGTGCGAAACCGAAACCTGCGTGTCGTACAGCGGTTGCGTCTTTAACAAAGCCTGAATCAGACTTGATTTCCCTGCGCCACTGGGGGCAGAGACAATATAAAGCGTGCCTTGAGCCATGATGATGTTCGTTGATAGCGGTTGATATGCCAATAACAGCGGATGTGTATTTTCTCCGCACAGTATACACGGCTAACGAGCCGGATGCAGCGTTAGCTCGCATTTTGCCCGCCGCTTTGTGCTGAAAAAACCTCAAACTGGCGAGTTTGCGCAGCGTATCGCTAAGTTTTGGCAGTTTTCTGCAACGCGATCTGTTTTTCTCGAGCCGTTTTGCATAACGACTCATTGGCCATTGCCGTGCCTTCACTTCCCGGATTTACTGCCGGTTATCAGGGAGGTGCTCAATGCATAAGGGTGTCATGGGGATCGGGATGATCCTGCTGGGTTGTTTGGCGTTTAGTGGGTCGCTATGGGCGGAGACTTGCCCGACATGGCGACCTGAGCGGCTGCAACTGGAGATAACCACGTTAAAAAACCAGCTTGAGCGCTGGGATGTGGCTTATTACCAACAGGGAAACAGTTTAATTGAGGATGAAGTGTACGACAGCCTGCGGAAAAAGCTGCGGCTGTGGCTAGGTTGCGCCGGGCTGGCACCGGCAGATGAACCTGTTCCGCTTTTACCGGCGGGCAAGGTGTCGCACCCGGTTGCGCATACCGGATTACGTAAATTGCCGGATACGGCTGCTGTGGCCCAATGGCTACATGGCCGTAGCGATCTTTGGGTGCAACCCAAGGTGGACGGCGTGGCCATTACGCTGGTTTATCGTGACGGAGAACTGGTGGCGGCCATCAGTCGGGGAAATGGGCTAAAGGGGGAGAATTGGCTGGAAAAAGTACGTGCGATACCGGCAGTACCCGCCAGTATCAAGGGGTCTCCACAGACGCTGACTCTGCAAGGTGAGCTGTTCCTGATGGTGAACGGTCATCAACAGAAAATCAGCGGCGGCATCAATGCCCGGGCGAGGGTTGCCGGTGCATTAATGAAAAAGCAGCTTTCGCCGCTATTGCAACAGATTGGCCTGTTTGTCTGGGCTTGGCCGGACGGTCCTCAGGCCATGCCGCAGCGTTTGCAGCAGCTTGCCGCAATGGGATTCCCCTTGGCCCAGGCTTACTCGCAACCGGTGAAATCATTGGCGGAAGTGCAGCAATGGCGGGAGCACTGGTACCAGGCGGCCTTGCCTTTTGTTACCGATGGTGTGGTGATTCATCAGGCGCGTTCACCGCAGGGACGGTATTGGCAAGCGAAGCCCGGCGATTGGGCCGTGGCCTGGAAATATCCGCCTGTGCAGCAGGTTACGCAGGTCAATGGGGTCGATTTCAATGTGGGCCGTACCGGGAAAATTGCCGTGGTACTGAGGCTGGAGCCTGTCAGACTGGACGACAAATGGGTGGCACGGGTTAATCTCGGTTCGCTGTCACGTTGGCGACAGTGGGCGGTTGCGCCAGGAGATCAAGTGGCGATCAGCCTGAAGGGGCACGGTATTCCACATCTGAATAAAGTGGTCTGGCGGGTAAAAGAAAGGTCAGTACCCAGTGCGCCATCCGCAGAAGATTATCATCCGTTGAGTTGCTTTAGCTGGCGGCCGGATTGTCGTCAGCAATTTCTTGCCCGGCTGGCATGGCTAAGTGGCCGACAGGGGTTAAATCTGCACGGCGTCAGTGAATCCACCTGGCAGGCATTAATCGATCAGGGGTTGGTACGGCATCTGTTGGACTGGCTGATGCTGACGCCGGAACAGTTGATGTCTGCCTCTGGTATTGGTGATAAGCGAGGGCAGAGTATTTACCGGCAATTTCAGTTGGCACGGCAGCAGCCATTCGCCCGCTGGTTAATTGCTTTAGGTGCGCCGCTGTCCCCACAGCAAGCGGTGACGTTGAAAAACTGGCATCAGGCCCAGCAATTGCCAACCGAGGCGTGGCGGACAATGGCCGGTATTGGTACCAAAAGGGCGCGGCAGGTTGTCGATTTTCTTCAACACCCGCCACTGCTGGCCCTGGTCAGCACGCTGGCATCCCAG
This sequence comes from Serratia sp. BIGb0163, assembly GCF_024809935.1. Taxonomy (NCBI): domain Bacteria; kingdom Pseudomonadati; phylum Pseudomonadota; class Gammaproteobacteria; order Enterobacterales; family Yersiniaceae; genus Serratia; species Serratia sp. BIGb0163. The sequence continues at coordinate 90,597 of NZ_JANUDZ010000012.1, read as the reverse complement.
CAAATAACCGGTTTTGCAGAACCCATTAATGCGGTATTTACTCCGTAGGTTTCTCAACAAGCGAGTTTACGGTTGTCGTCAAAGTGTTGGCGATCGACGGAGGCAAGGCATGGCGCAGGAAAATAAAAACGACGCCTGCTGAAATCGCTGTCATTAGCGCCAGAATATACAGCAGGTTATGAAATGCGGCTTCGTAGCTCTGCTTCAACGTTGCAGTATCGATATTCAGCAGTGCAGCCGCTTGCGGTAGGTCACCCATTGCCAGCCGATGGGCACCAGCGGCTGCGTTAGTCAGCGCGGTGCCCGGTAGGTGCTGTTCAACCAAAGTGGCCAACAATGCGCCCACCACGGCGAGTGCGATGCCTTCGCCCGCCACCCGAATGGTGCTAAAAATACCCGTAGCCATGCCTGCGCGATCCTTCGGTACCACGCTGACCGCCAGGCCATCCATTAATCCCCAGGGCAGGCTGATGCCACAGCCAATGGTCAACAGCGGCAAGATAAGCAGCAGGAACGGCTGGCCAGGCGAATATTGCGCCAGCCATAGCAGGCCGAAGGCGCAGATCAGCAGGCCCAGGCTGGAAATGACGCCGGCGGAAAACCGGTGAGCCAACATGCCGGCCAACATCGGCAGTACCAGCATTGGCGCTGAGAGTGCGAACATAATGATACCCGCCTCCAGGGTGCCGTAACCTTCGATGCCAATAAAGCGCAGCGGGAGTAAAACCAGCAGTACCACATAGGAATAGGCCGGGGCAGCCGCCAAAAACTGCACGCCAATAAAGCGTGGATAACGGAATAAAGACAGATCAAGCATTGGCCTGCGCACGCGATTCTCTATCAGGATAAAGGCAACCATAAAAAGCAGCGCGCCGCTGAACAGGGCGATGACTTCGCGGCTGCCCCAACCGCTGTCGGGGGCCTGCAGTACGGCATAGGTCAACAACGTCAGAGCCAGCGTAAAAGTGATCGCGCCGGGCCAGTCAAGTTTGGCCGCTGAAGGATCGCGCGACTCATGCATATAACGCATTCCGGTGAACAAGGCGATGGCACTGAGCAACGACACGCTGATAAAAATTGAGTGCCAGCCAAAATGCTGCCCCAGAAACCCTGCCAGCAGCGGGCCAAATGCCAGACCGATGCCAAAGGTGGTGCCCAGCAGGCTGAAGGCCTTGGCGCGTTCTGCGCCATCGAATACCTGAGCCAGGCCGGCGGTTCCCCCGGCAAACGCTGCGGCGGCGGCAATACCCTGCAACGCACGGATCAAATCAAAGGAGATGATGTCCTGCACCATCAGCATAGCCAGTGAGCTTAGGGTCATCACCATCAGGCCGCTGATGAACACGCGTTTACGGCCAAAGCGATCGGCGAGCGCACCGGCAATCATCAGGCTGCAGCCAAAGGTCAGCATAAAGGCATTAGTGACCCAACTGAGGGCGATGACACTGCCACCCAAGCTGGTGGCGATAGCGGGTAGAGAGACTGCCGGGCCAGTAAAGTTAATCGGCATGATCAATCCGGCGAGGCAGACTGAGAACAGGGTAACCCAACGCTGTGGGTGCTCAGACAGGGCTGGGGGAAGGGTTGGCAGACTTAAAGGGGTGGTCATGATTGACTCCAGCGAAAGTATTGTTGGCTGGATTGGATGATAAAGAGGATTTAATTGGCCAAAAATGGGGCTTTACTCCACTCTTTAAGGACAATAACTCTCTAATTGGAACGCAGATGGACAGTCTCAGCGGCTTATTGGCTTTTGTGCGCGCTGCCGAGTTACACAGTTTTGTCGCCGCAGGTGAACGGCTGGGTATATCTGCTTCCGCCGTAGGGAAAAGCGTAGCCAGGCTGGAGGAATCATTGGGCGTCAGGCTGTTTAACCGCAGTACCCGGCGCATCAATTTAACCGAGGAAGGCGCACTGTTTTTTGAACGTTGCCAACGCATCGTCAGCGAAATTGAAAATGCAGAAGCCGAAATGGCGAGGATCTCTGATGCGCCGCGCGGCAAGCTACGTGTGAGCATGCCGGCTATTGGCTATCGAATGTTGGTCCCGCTGCTGGCTGATTTCAGTGAGCTTTATCCCGAGGTTGAGCTGGACGTGGATTTTAATGACCGGATGGTGGATCTGATCGCCGAAGGTATTGATGTGGCGGTGCGCAGCGGTGATCTGGCGGACTCCAGGCTGATGGCTCGGCGGCTGGGGCCGTTCCGGTTGATACTGGCGGGAGCGCCGGAGTATTTCCAGCGGCGGGGCATGCCGCAGGTACCGGAAGATTTACTCAGCCATGCCTGCTTACGCTATCGCTATCCAGGGGGGCAGCAACTGCAGGAGTGGACATTGTTTGCTGATGGGGAACCGGTTTCCCTTCGAGTCCCGGTGACGCTGAGTTGCAACAGTATCGAAGCGTTGATCCACGCCACCCAAGAAGGGTTGGGTATCGCCTACCTGCCGGATTTTACGCTGTGTCAGGCTGTTAACGCCGGACGGCTGACGGCGGTGTTGGATCAATACACGCAGGAGCAGGGTTTTTTCTCTGCCCTGTGGCCGTCAAGCCGCCATATGCTGCCAAAGGTGAGGGTCTTTGTAGACTACCTGGCGCAGCATATGTTGCCCTTGAGATGAACCATTATTAATGATCCGGGTGCTGGTAATTAAATACCGGCAGGCCCAGACGAAAGCGCAGGGCGAGCAAGCGGGCGCTGAGGCCGACGACCAGCGTGATGATCACCACCATGTTATGCGGCAGGCTGAAGTGTTGCAGGCCGATATACAACCAGGCGGCGCCAAAGGAGATACCGGCATAGATTTCCTTCTGGAAAACCAGCGGAATGCGGTTACAAAGCATATCTCGCAGTACGCCGCCGAATACGCCGGTGATCACGGCGGCAATCGCAGCGATGATGGCGCCATGGCCCATATCCAGCGCGACCTGCGCACCGATGATTGAAAACACAATCAGGCCAACGGCATCCAAAACCAGGAACAGGCGACGCAGGTGACGCATCAGGGGGGCCAGCCAGGTAGTGACAATCGCCGCAATGGCGACGATAACGATATATTCAGGATGTTTGACCCACCCCAATGGAAAATGCCCGAGCAGCATATCGCGTACCGAACCGCCACCGATCGCGGTGGCCGAAGCGATAATAATTACGCCAAACATATCCATCTGGCGACGGCCTGCGGCCAGTGCGCCGGTCATGGCTTCGGCAGTGATGCCAATGATATAAAGAATGCTCAGTAACATAAGGTATTCACAGGGTGGGCGGGATTGGGTGTAATGGTGGAAGGGTAATCGCCGACGGGATATATCGCTACTGAGTTTTTCTAACCGGTGACGCTTCGGATTACTTTAATTAATCCATTGGTGGTTTTTTTAACTTGTTTATTGCCTTTTCTAGTCTTTTATTGCTAATCGATGCATTAGAAATTCAGTGTTAGTTTCTATGGCTGACTATATTTATTGCAGTAGGTCTGAGGCGGCTGGTCGACAACGGATAATGGCATTCACTAAGGAACATAAAGACAAATGAAAAATACTCTCCTGCTGGCGACGGCTTTAACCGCTGCCTTGCTGACGAGCGGCTGTGTTGCTCCGGTTCCAAATACCGCGCAGCAAAAGACGGCGACTTGCTCCGTAGGCGATCCTATGACGCAAACCACGCTGTATTTTGGTCTGAATCGCCCGACAGGACCGGTGATTAGCGCAGCAGAATGGCAGAGTTTTGTGGATCGGCAAGTGACGCCGCGCTTTAAAGATGGGCTGTCGGTATTTGATGCCAAAGGGCAGTGGCTGGGTAATGACGGCAAGCTGGCACGTGAGAACAGTAAAGCGCTGATGCTGATCCATGCACTGGGCAAGGAAAGTGAAACCAATATCGAGGCGCTGCGTAGCAGTTATAAGCAACAGTTTGCCCAGGATTCTGTGATGCGGGTTGATACCCCTGTCTGTGTCGCGTTCTGAGGAAGTCCCGGCCCGCAGGCCGGGATATGAGTTTGGCTTACAGCACCAACCCGGCGATTGCCGCCGACAGCAGGCTAACCAGCGTTGAGCCGTAGACCAGCTTCAGGCCAAAACGAGAAACCACGTTGCCCTGTCGCTCGTTAAGCCCTTTGATTGCCCCGGCCACGATGCCGATAGAGGCAAAGTTGGCGAAGGACACCAGGAATACCGACAGGATGCCCAGGCCGCGTGGTGTTAGCTCCGCCGCAATTTTCTTCAATTCAATCATTGCCACAAATTCATTGGCTACCAGCTTGGTCGCCATGATGCTGCCGGCTCGCAGCGCATCCGGTGCCGGGATGCCGATTAACCAGGCCAACGGATAGAATACGTAGCCCAGGATCTGCTGGAAGTTGATACCGAACACGGCGGAGAACAGGGCGTTTACCGCAGAAATCAGTGCAATAAAGCCGATCAGCATGGCAGCGATAATCATCGCAATTTTGAAGCCCGCCAAAATGTACTCGCCCAGCATTTCAAAGAAGCTCTGATCTTCATGCAGCTTGCTCAGCTTCAGCTCAGGTTCATCGTCCAACTGATAGGGGTTGATGATCGACAAAATGATAAAGGTACTGAACATATTCAGGATCAGCGCAGCCACTACGTATTGCGCATCTATCATCGACATATAGGCGCCAACGATGGACATGGAGACTGTCGACATGGCGGTTGCCGCCATGGTGTACATGCGGCGCGGAGAGATATCACCAATGATGCCCTTGTAGGCGATGAAGTTTTCCGATTGTCCGAGCACCAGCGTGCTGACGGCGTTGAACGACTCCAGCTTGCCCATGCCGTTAACTTTGGAAAGCAGGGTACCGACCACACGGATAACCAGCGGCAGAATGCGGAAATGCTGCAAAATACCGATTAGCGCAGAAATAAAGATAATCGGGCACAAAACCCCAAGGAAAATGAACGCCAACCCGTCTTTGCTCATGCCGCCAAACACAAAGTCGGAGCCTTGCGCAGCGTATGTCAGCAGCGTTTCAAAGAAGCCGGCGACGTGTCTGATGACGCTAAGGCCACTTTCTGAATGCAGGAAGAAATAGGCGAGTGCGCCTTCAATGACCAAAAGTTGAATAATATAACGCAGGCGGATTTTTTTGCGGTCGTTGCTGACCAGCAGCGCCAGGGCGATGATCACCACCAGGGCAAAAATAAATTGCAGAATTTGCGGCATAAAGGGTCCGTACGGCTTGCGGGCATGAAAAAACACATTTAGCCACAGCTTGGCCCACCTTTCATTACCTTAGGTGATAATTGGAATAAAATACTATCAGTCAGCGAGATAAGTTACCCATTGGCATCCGTGCCTGCTCGGTCGCAGTTTTTCATAAACCCACGCCGTTCCGTATCCGATGTGATTTTTGCGTTATGGCGCGCAAAGGTTCTCCTCTTCGATGGTTGTTGCATAACGGCTTGGAACCCAATGCGCAGAATGCACAACGGGTTGCGCTAATAGATTGGTTTATTGAGGAGTAACCAGGAAGATACTCTGACATTTTGTCGTAGAAGATCAGTGATTTTTTCTCAGGATGAGGATACAGATGATGAACACCAGTACTTTATTGCGGGCATTAGCTAATGGCGTTAATCCCGATACCGGCGAGTTATTGAAACCTGCCTCAATGGCCAGTTCGCCGGAAGCGATACGCCTTTTGTTCGCTCTGGCCGAGGAGTTTCAGAGTGAAACTGAACGCCAGAAAAAGACCAAGCTAACGCCGGAGGAACGGCGACAGAAGAATATTTTTGAGGGGCGGCCGGCAAAATCTTATTTCCCGTGGGATGAAGAAGAGAAGCAGCGGTTGCAGGAAAGCCACGCAGCCGGCATGACGCTGGAGATAATGAGCAGCGAATTTGAACGCTCAACCTGGGGCATTGCCGTTCAACTGCAGAAAATGGGCTTGATTACCGAAGAGCAGGCTGCTGGTTTACCCAGAGCATAGCCGTAAAAAAGCCCGCTGACGCGGGCTTGAACGAATGCAGGGACATATTACTCGATGTTCTGAATCTGCTCGCGCATCTGCTCGATCAACACTTTCAGCTCGATGGCGGAGGTGGTGACTTCGGCATTGATCGACTTGGATGCCAGGGTGTTGGATTCGCGGTTGAACTCCTGCATCATAAAGTCGAGGCGGCGACCTACGGCTTCTTTTTTCTTCAGGATGTTGTGCGTTTCTTTTACGTGCGCTTCCAGGCGATCCAGCTCTTCGGCGACGTCAACACGCTGCGCCATCAACACCAGTTCCTGTTCCAGACGGGTATTTTCCAGCTGTACCTGAGCTTCTTCCAGCTTACTGACCAGACGTTCACGCTGCCATTGCAGAATGTTTGGCATCTGGGCACGTACCTTGAGCACTTCGGCACTAACGCCGTCCAGACGCTGTTCAATCAGCGCTTTGAGTGCGGTACCTTCGCTTTCGCGAGCAATAATGAAGTCATCCAGTGCGCCGTCCAGCGCCTGCATGAGCTGTGCGCTGATAGCGTCCAGATCCTGCTCCTGGGCAGACATCACGCCTGGCCAACGCAGTACGTCGATAGGATCAATTTCACCTTCGTCGCTCTGCATTTTTACCCAGTTGGCGGCTTCAACCAGCTGTTTGGCCAGTTTTTCGTTCAGGATCATTGAGCTTTGTGCGCTCGGATCCAGTTCGAAGCGCAGGTTGCACTCCACTTTGCCACGGGTCAGGCGGCCACGAATACGTTCGCGGATCACCGGCTCCAGGCTGCGGAACTGCTCCGGCAGGCGGATGTAGGTTTCTAGATAGCGTTGGTTCACGGAACGCAGCTCCCAAGCTGCGCTGCCCCATTCACCCTTGATTTCACGCCGGGCGTAGGCTGTCATGCTGCGGATCATTGATGCGTACCCGTAATAGGAAAAGATGAAGCGATTATAGCGTTGGAGATGCGGGCAGGATAGGCATTACGTCACTAAGCCCGTATAATGCGCAGCCAATCGTTGATTAGAAGCCGGAGAGAGCCCATGCGTCCTGCAGGCAGAGCACCACAACAAGTTCGCCCACTGACACTGACCCGTCACTACACCAAACATGCAGAAGGCTCAGTGCTGGTTGAGTTTGGCGATACCAAGGTTTTGTGCACCGCCACGGTAGAAGAGGGCGTTCCGCGCTTCCTGAAAGGTCAGGGCCAGGGTTGGATCACCGCTGAATACGGCATGCTGCCGCGTTCTACCCACAGCCGTAACGCCCGCGAAGCCGCAAAAGGCAAGCAGGGTGGCCGTACGCTGGAAATTCAGCGTCTGATCGCCCGTTCACTGCGTGCAGCGGTAGATCTGAAAAAGCTTGGTGAGTTCACCATCACGCTCGACTGTGACGTCTTGCAGGCCGATGGTGGCACCCGTACCGCGTCTATTTCCGGTGCCTGTGTTGCGTTGGCCGATGCGTTGAATGCGCTGGTGGCTAACGGCAAGCTGAAAGCCAACCCGATGAAAGGGTTGGTCGCTGCAGTTTCCGTCGGCATTGTTAACGGCGAAGCGCTGTGTGATTTGGAGTACGTCGAAGACTCTGCAGCAGAAACCGATATGAATGTGGTGATGATGGAAGATGGTCGCATGATCGAGGTGCAGGGCACCGCCGAGGGCGAGCCGTTCAGCCACGATGAGCTATTGGCGCTGTTGGCGCTGGCCCGAGGGGGCATCGATACCATCTTCCAGGCGCAGAAAGCGGCGCTGGCAGACTAATTATTAAGGCGACTCAAGGGTCGCCTTTTTTACGCCCGGCGATCGGGCGGCAGTATTAACAGATCTAACGACCAGACGAGGAGAAGCAGTAATGAAAGCCTATCAGCGCCAGTTTATCGAGTTCGCGCTTAACAAGCAGGTATTGAAATTCGGCGAGTTCACCCTGAAATCCGGCCGCACCAGCCCGTATTTCTTTAATGCCGGCCTGTTTAATACCGGGCGTGATCTCGCGCTGTTAGGGCGCTTCTATGCCGAAGCGCTGGTGGATTCCGGTATTGAGTTCGACCTGCTGTTTGGCCCGGCCTACAAAGGCATTCCGATCGCGACCACCACGGCGGTTGCATTGGCAGAACATCATGAGCGTGATGTGCCGTACTGCTTTAACCGTAAAGAAGCCAAAACCCATGGCGAAGGGGGCACTCTGGTAGGCAGCCCGCTGCAGGGCCGTGTAATGCTGGTGGATGACGTCATCACTGCCGGTACGGCGATCCGTGAATCGATGGAAATCATTGGCGCTGGTGGTGCCACCCTGGCTGGGGTATTGATTTCTCTCGATCGCCAGGAGCGCGGCCGCGCGGATATTTCTGCCATTCAGGAAGTTGAGCGTGACTATCACTGCAAGGTCATTTCCATCGTGACGCTGAAGGATTTGATTGTTTATCTGGAAGAAAAACCGGAAATGGCGGATCACCTGGCGGCAGTTCGTGCTTATCGCGAGCAGTACGGGGTTTAACGCGGAGTCTACTATGCCGGGCGCAACCAAACGCGCCCGGCATAGGGTTTATTGCAGTTGTGCCGCCAACAGTGGCCAGCGGCCATCGAATTCTTGCGTTGGGCGGTAGCGGAATTCGGAGCGCACATAGCGTGACAGCATGCCTTCACAAAACGCCAGTAACTGGCTGGCCAGCAGCGTTTCATCCACGATAAAGCCTTTGCCTTCCCGCAGTTTGCGTTCTTTCAACACCTGGCGCAGCTGCGCCTCGATGCGTTCAAACAGCTGGTTGATTCGCCCCTGTAGCCGATCCTGCTCAAACATTAGTGCGTGACCGGTCATGATACGCGTCAGGCCCGGGTTGCGTTCGGCAAACCCCAGCACCAGTAGCAAAATCAAACGCAGGCGGTTAAAGGTTTCTTTCTCATCCTGCAGGATTAGGTTGATGCGCGTGATCAGGCTGTCTTCAATGAACTCGATCAGACTGTCGAACATCCGTGTCTTACTGGGGAAGTGCCGGTACAGTGCAGCTTCGGAGACTCCGACGTTAGCGGCAAGCTTAGCGGTGGTAATACGCTGGCTGCCGTCGCTGGATTCCAGCATTTGGGCTAACGCCTGCAGTATTTCTTCGCGCCGGTTCCTTTTGATTTTTTCTTTTTCTGCCATGTCTGATTAGACCCTTGCTAAAACTGCTTAGACTTTCGAAAACCCGGGCATCGGCCGCTGCAGAGATTATCTCTGTGCGGCTTATGTGATGGCTTTTTTTACGATGCTGGGGTCAGCGGCCTTAACGACCTGTATTCTCCGCGCGTCCTGGTCTGCGCTGAAATCGTAGCCGGGCAAACCTTGCCGTAGAGCTGTCCTTCTCTCCGGTGTGGCAAGATTTCAGGCGACGTTTCCCTGTCGGCAATCGGGTATCGCTTAGTGGCGGCCGGAGTGGCCAAAACCACCGACACCACGTTCGCTGCTGTCGAATTCTTCAACCAGATTGAACTCAGCTTGTACCACCGGCACAAATACCATCTGCGCGATACGTTCGCCGGGTTCAATAGTGAAGGATTTTTGACCGCGGTTCCAGACGGAAACCATCAGTTGACCCTGATAATCGGAATCGATCAGGCCGACCAGGTTGCCCAGCACCACACCGTGTTTATGGCCCAGACCGGAACGTGGCAAGATCACTGCCGCAAGATCGGTATCGGCGATGTGAATAGCCAGGCCGGTAGGCAGCAGCTGGGTTTCACCCGGTGCCAGTTCAACGGCGCTGTCCAGGCAGGCGCGCAGATCGAGGCCTGCAGAGCCAGGGGTGGCGTAGGTCGGTAATGGGAAATCCTTGCCAATACGCGGGTCCAGGATTTTAACGTCGATTTTTTTCATCATAACGGCTGACTATCTCGTCTATTAAACGTTGGCCAAGGAGTGCCTTGTCGCTCAGCGCCAGGCGCTTTTCTCCATCCTGCCAAAAAAGGTGCAAGGCATTGGTGTCACTGTTAAACCCATGCTCTGCAAGCGATACATCATTAGCGCAAATTAAATCCAGTTTCTTACGCGCCAGTTTTTGTCGCGCGTATTCTTCCACATTCTGGGTTTCGGCGGCAAACCCCACGACAAAGGGGCGCTTTTTCGTCATTGCGGCAACGCCGGCAACGATGTCGGGGTTTTTTACCATTTTGAGGATGATTTCATCACCCTGTTTTTTTATTTTTTCATCGGAAATCTGTTCCGCACGGTAATCGGCTACTGCGGCGCAGGAAATAAAAATATCTTGCGCTGCGGCGCGCTGCTGTACCGCCTGCTCCATTTCCAACGCGCTGACGACGTCAACCCGGGTGACCCAGGGAGGGGTTGGCAGATTGACCGGCCCGGCTATCAACGTGACCTGTGCACCCCTGGCAGCGGCGGCGCGGGCGATGGCAAAACCCATCTTGCCGGAGCTGTGATTGCTGATGAAACGTACCGGATCCAAGGCTTCACGCGTCGGGCCGGCGGTGAGCATAATCTTTAAATGTTGCAGATCTTGTGGTGCAGAGAAATGGCTGTTCGCCAGTTCGACAATTTCCAGCGGATCGAGCATGCGACCTGGGCCGACGTCACCGCAGGCCTGGCTGCCGCTGTCTGGCCCCCACAGCAGCATGCCGCGTGCCTGCAGAGTTTGCAGGTTGGCTTGGGTGGCGACAGCACGATACATCTGCTGGTTCATGGCGGGGGCAGCGGCAATGGGTGCCGCGGTGGCCAGGCAAACCGTGGTCAGCAGATCGTTGGCCATGCCGGCGGCGACGCGCGCCAGCAGATCGGCGGTGGCCGGAGCCAGGATCACCAGATCTGCCCATTTACCGAGCTCGATATGGCCCATTGCCGCTTCGGCAGCGGGATCCAGCAGATCGTCTGAGACCGGATGGCCGGAAACGGCCTGCAGCGTCAGCGGCGTGATAAAGGCTTTCGCCGCGCTGGTCATTATCACACGCACTTCGGCGCCTCTGTCACGCAGGCGGCGTACCAGTTCTGGGCATTTGTATGCGGCGATGCCGCCACTGATGCCAAGCACAATATGTTTGCCGGAAAGTCCCGTCATCATGATTGTCCGATTGAATCCGAAAGATGTGCCATTTTAGCATAACCGCCAGACAGGTGAGCGATTCCGCTGTGTCTGCAGTGCGTTACATTGTGCTTTGCGCAGTACTTCGCAATGTTATCAAACACCTGTCGTTGGCCTCTCCGCTGCGTGGCATGCTGTGGCGTTTTCAGGGAGGCGAAGATGAGCAGTCAGGGAATCACCTTGTGGCCGGACACGCTGGCACCACGGGAGAAACTATTGCGTTACGGAGCATCGGCGCTGTCTGATGCGGAGCTGTTGGCCATTTTTCTGCGCACCGGTTTTCCGGGGGTGCACGTGATGCAACTGGCTGAACAGTTGTTGGAGCAGTTTGGCTCGTTGTATCACCTGATGTCGGCGGATCATTCGGTTTTTTGCAGCCACAAAGGGCTGGGCAACTCCAGTTATTCGCAACTGCAGGCGATTTCCGAGTTGGCGTTCCGCTTCTTTTCCAGCCATCTGGCGCAGGAAAATGCCATGCTTAACCCCAGGATGACCCAGCATTATTTGCAAAGTTTGCTGGTTCATCATGAGCGGGAAGTGTTTTTGGTATTGTTTTTAGACAATCAGCACCGTGTTATTCGCCATCAGGAGATGTTTGCTGGTACCATCAGCAGCGTTGTCGTATACCCGAGAGAAATTGTGCGTGAAGCGTTGAAGGCTAATGCGGCCGCCATTATTCTGGCGCATAATCACCCTTCGGGTAAGGCGGAACCCAGTCATGCCGATCGTTTGATAACCGAGCAAGTGGTTAATGCCTGCCTGTTATTGGAAATCCGAGTGCTCGATCATTTGGTGATAGGTCGGGGTGAATGTGTCTCTTTTGCCGAGCGCGGATGGCTTTAAGCGATTTTTTCGCGATCCTTCTGGGATCTTTAGCTGTTCGGGACTTGAGCACTTACGCTTCAGAGCGTATACTACGCCACCTTTGAGAATCTTGGGTTTGGCGTAAGAGCCTATCTCAGCAGGTTTCCAACCTGATGTGTGGTTTCTAACCTGATGACGAGAGTCTCCTCAGTATGAAGTTTGCTGAGATGGGCTCTAAAAGCCTGACGAGGCGGCCATACTCTATACGAAGCTCGAGCTGATTTGATTTTTGGAGAATAGACATGTCACGAGTCTGCCAAGTTACTGGCAAGCGCCCGGTGAGCGGTAACAACCGTTCCCACGCAATGAACGCGACCAAACGCCGTTTTCTGCCGAACCTGCACTCACACCGTTTTTGGGTTGAGGCTGAGAAGCGCTTTGTAACGCTGCGTGTATCTGCTAAAGGTATGCGTGTTATTGATAAGAAGGGTATTGAGACGGTCTTGGCCGATCTGCGTACCCGTGGTGAGAAGTATTAAGGAACTGCATCATGGCTAAAGGTGTTCGCGAGAAGATCAAGCTGGTTTCTTCTGCTGGTACTGGTCACTTCTATACCACCACGAAGAACAAGCGTACTAAGCCGGAAAAATTGGAACTGAAGAAATTCGATCCAGTTGTCCGCCAGCACGTGATCTACAAAGAAGCTAAAATTAAATAATTTTAGTGGATTAATAAAAACCCGGCTCAGGCCGGGTTTTTTGCATTCTAAAGGTAGAAAACCGACAGGAGAGCGCCAGATGCCTGAATTACCAGAAGTTGAAACCAGCCGCCGCGGTATTGAACCTTACCTGGTTGGCCATAGTATTCAATATGCAGTGGTACGCAATGCACGCCTGCGCTGGCCGGTCTCCGAGCAAATTCTGGCGTTGAGCGACCAGCCGGTACTCAGCGTACAGCGTCGCGCCAAGTATCTGCTGATTGAACTGGCTAGCGGCTGGATTATCGTCCATCTGGGGATGTCAGGCAGTCTGCGGATGTTGGCGGAGGAAACCGAGGCTGGAAAGCACGACCACGTCGATCTGGTGATCAGCAATGGCATGACGCTACGTTATACCGATCCGCGCCGTTTTGGTGCCTGGCTATGGTGTGACGATCTGGCGACCAGCAATGTGCTGGCTCACCTTGGCCCGGAACCCTTGAGTGAAGCCTTTACCGGTGCCTACCTGTACGAAAAATCACGCAACAAGCGGACGCTGATCAAACCCTGGTTGATGGATAACAAGCTGGTGGTGGGCGTGGGCAATATCTACGCCAGTGAATCGTTGTTTACCGCCGGGATCCTGCCTGACCGGCCTGTAGGCTCGCTGAGCAAGGTAGAAGCCGAAGTTTTGGTGGCAACCATTAAGGCGGTATTGCTGCGTTCGATTGAGCAGGGCGGTACCACGCTGCGTGATTTCTTGCAGTCGGACGGCAAGCCGGGTTATTTTGCGCAGGAACTGCAGGTGTATGGGCGAGCGGGTGAGCCTTGCCGCGCGTGCGGCACGCCGATCGAGTCCGCCAAGCACGGGCAGCGCAGCACTTTCTTCTGCCCACGCTGCCAGCGCTGATTATTGCGCGGCGAGTTTTTCGAACAATGCCTGGGTAACCACGGCCGGCAGGAAAGGGGCGATGTCACCGCCGTGGCGCGCCACTTCTTTCACCAGCGAGGACGAGATAAACGACCACTCTTCGGAAGGCATCAGAAACACACTTTCCAGCGTCGGCATCAAATGGCGATTCATATTGGCCAACTGCAGTTCATATTCAAAATCAGATACCGCACGCAGGCCGCGAACCAGAATATTGGCATTCTGATGAGCAGCAAAATGCGCCATCAGTTCACTGAACCCCAGCACTTCCACATTATCCAGATGAGAGGTCACCTGGCTGGCTAAAGCTACGCGCTCATCGAGTGTGAACAGTGGTTTTTTACTCGGGCTGGCGGCAATCGCCAAAATGACGTGATCGAACATCAATGACGCACGGGTTACCAAATCCAGGTGGCCGTTGGTCATGGGGTCGAAAGTACCGGGATAAATGGCTTTACGGGTCATGATTCACTTCTCTGAATAGTTGCGGCCCAATGCCCAGAGTGCGGCATATTTATTGAAAGTATATTGCGCGTTGACCACGGCTAACAGCAACCCCTGTTTACCGTCCAGGAAGCCGACACGCAGCAGCCAGGTTTTGCAGAAGGCACCCAGAGTGTGGGTCAGGATCGAGAGATAGCCGCAGCGCTTGCCGGCCTGGTGGCGTTGATTGGCCCATTCTTCGGCATAACGTAGCTGTTTGCGCTGGAAGGCAAAAAAGTCGCGACAGGTCAGATGCAGTAGATCGCCGTTAAGCGGCACCACTTTCGCCCCGTTGGTATTGAGCGACTCATGCACCAGATTGTCGTTATAGCGATAGCGCTGGTTGGCGTACAACCGGTTGACGCGATCCGGGTACCAGCCGCTGTGACGCATAAAACGCCCGAGGAACAGGTTGCGGCGTGCGCAGCTGTAGACTTGATTATCGTTCGGCGCAGTCAACGTTTGTTCAATTGACTGGCGCAGTTCCGGGGTAACGCGTTCGTCGGCGTCGATCATCAGAATATAGTCGTGGCTGGCGTAACTCTGAGCCAGTTGGCGCTGCTTACCAAATCCCTGCCAGTCGACGTGGGTGAATACTTTGGCGCCCAAACTTTCGGCCACGGCGATGCTGTCATCCTGACTGCCTGAGTCGAGCATGACGATTTCGTCTGCCCAGGCTACGGATTGCAGACAATCCGGCAGCAGCCCGGCTTCGTTCTTGGCGATAATCACCACCGACAGACTTTTGCGCGCGCTCACTTAATGACTCCGGGGCGGCAGATGCGGTTCTAACAATTGCAGCAGGCGCTGCAGCGCTCCCTGGTTTTGATACAGAACTTCTACCGCGTGGCGGCCGTAATAGCGGCGATAGTCTTCGTCGGTGAGCAGCGTAGCCACTTCCTTGACCAGTGAATCTTCATCGGTCACGGTGATCAGACCTTCGGCCTGTGACAGCTTGGCGCAGATATCCTTGAAGTTGAAAATATGTGGCCCCATCAGTACCGGGATGGCGTGCGCAGCCGCTTCCAGCGGGTTATGTCCACCGCGCTCCACCAGGCTGCCGCCAACGAAGGCCAGATCGGCAATGCCGTACAGCAGCATCAGTTCGCCCATGGTATCGCCGATCACCACCTGGGTACCGCCGGAAGGGATTTCACCACTGCTGCGCAGGGTGTAGCTGAAGCCGGCTTTTTGCACCAGCTCTTTGGCCGTAGCGAAGCGTTCCGGGTGGCGTGGCACCAGGATCAGCAGCAGGTCAGGGTGTTTTTCCAGTAGTTTACGGTGCGCGGCCAGCAGAATGCTTTCTTCACCTTCGTGGGTGCTGGTGGCGATCCACACCGGGCGACGCGGCGCCCATTGGCGGCGTAACGTGATTGCACGCGCAGCCAGCTCCGGGGTAACTGAAATATCGAATTTCAGGCTGCCGGTTACGGTCAGTTGTGAGCGTTTCAGGCCGAGTTCGACAAAACGTTCGCCATCTTCCTGATTTTGCGCGGCGATCAACGTAATGCGGCGCAGCATATCGCGGACAAAACCGCCGATTTTTTTATAGCCTGCGGCAGAGCGGGCGGAAAGTCGGGCGTTGGCAATGACCAGAGGGATCTGACGCTGATGCAGGGCGTTAATCAGATTGGGCCACAGCTCGGTTTCCATGATGATGACCAGCTTGGGGTTCACCTGATCCAGAAAACGATGCATCGAGCCTGGCAGGTCGTAAGGGAGATAAACATGATGAACGTCTTTACCGAAGGCGGACTGCACGCGTTCTGAACCAGTCGGCGTCATGGTGGTCACAGTAATCGGTAAATAGGGGTAGCGGTGGCGCAGTGCGCGGACCAACGGGATGGCCGCCAGCGTTTCACCCACGGAGACGGAGTGCAGCATGATGCCACCCGGTACGACTTTTCCGGCGCAGAAGCCATAGCGTTCTGCCCAGCGTTTACGGTAGGCTGGAGCTTTGCGGCTGCGCAACAGTAAGCGGAGCCAGATCAGGGGTTGGATGAGGTAGAGTAGTACCTGATATAAACGCAGCAACATTCTATCAATTTCATTTATATGGGTTATTCAGAATAGTACCATAACTGGAAGGGAAAGGCGCTAATTTGGTAACCTTGGGTGTCAGTTTCAGACAACAGGCGAGAGATTTCGCTGATAGGCTTGGAATGAAGAATATTTTAATTATTCGCCGTGACAATATTGGCGATCTTGTTTGTACCACTCCGCTGATCGAAGGGGTGAAAATTGCCTATCCGGATGCCAAACTTTATCTGTTAATCAATAAAGTCAGTCAGGATGTTGTTAAAAATAACCCGCACCTTGAAAAGGTCTTCGTCTATAAAAAGGCAAAGCACAAGGCGAAAAATGAAACCACATTGGGGGTTTATTTCGAACGCCTGATGATTTTTCTTAAACTGCGTAAAATAAAATTTGATGCGGCGATCCTGGCCAACCCGGTTCCCTGCAAGTACAGCCTGCGATTGGCAAAAATGGCGGGGATCGGCAATATTATTGGTGCAGATTTGGGTACGCCTGAGATTCATCATCCTTTTCGTAAGGAGAATTTCAGCGGCAAGCATCAGGTAGAGCACACCTACAGCTACCTTTCGGCGATTACCGACCAGCGTATTCCCATCCCCCCGGTGCGGGTGTACCTGACGGCTGAAGAGCGCCAGCAGGCGGCGCAGCGTTTGCAACAATGCCTGCCGCCGGTCGAGCGAGTTTTCGCGGTTCATATCAGTAGCCGCAGCCCTAAACGGCGTTGGCCGATCGAGCGCTATGCCGAAATTATCAACCGCTTACTCGCCGAACAGAATACGGCGATACTGATTTTCTGGTCGCCTCAGGGCACGCTAACGCCGGATGATGTCGGCGATCAGAAACGCGCAGAGCAGTTGTTGGCGTTATGTCAGAGTGAGCGCGTGGCGCTGTACCCAACGGCGTCGGTGCGTGAACTGCTGGCCGGTTTTGATTTATGCGACAGAGTGCTGTGCAGCGATGGCGGGCAGATGCATCTGGCGGCGGCGTTGAATAAAGATATGGTGGTGTTCTTTGGCGATACGGATAAAGAATCCTGGCATCCATGGTCTGGACGCTATCAGATTCTGCAAACCGAATCGGGCGACTGTATTGATGTTCCTGTGGAAGACGTCTGGCAAAAAATACAGACACTAAATTAATTAACTATAAGGCAGGGATCCCCTGCCTTATTTATTTTTTGAGTGCCAGGTATTGCTGACAAATAGGCTCTAGTCCATAGCTCAACAGTTGTTGGTAATTAATCTCTGGTGGGTTGGCATAAATGTCTGCCATTTTCTCCGCCAGTGATTTTTCATTAAGTTCCGCCAGTGCGTTATCCATTCCCGCTTTTTCCAGAATTTCCGCAGGCCCGCCGGGGCAACGGGTGCTGACCACCGGAGTACCACAGAGTAGCGCTTCCACCAGCACGTTACCAAAGCCTTCGCTGTCGGAGCTTAGTACCAGCAGTGATGCGTGCCGAATAAACGGGTAGGGATTGGCCTGAAAGCCGAGGAACAGTACTCGATCTGCGATACCCAACTGGTTTGCCAGTTGTTTCACTTCCTCTACGTTGGCTTCGCTGCCGGTGCCGATCAGCGCCAGCGGGGCTTGTATGCCCGATTGGGCATAGGCCTTCAACAGCCGATCGTGCCGTTTGTGCGGATGAAACCGTCCGACGTGTACCAGATAATCTTTGCCTGCCAGCTCACAGGGTTCCGCCGCCTGCTGCTCGATGGCGGCAATATCAAACGGATTATTGATCACCGCCAATCGGTTTGGGCGGATCGGCAAGTTCTGCTGCAAGTCGTTGCCCACGGCTTGTGAGACGGCAACGATATTCCTGCCCTGGTAAACCTGGGTGATTTTCCGTTGTTTCAGCCAACGATCCAGCCCCTTGCGGTGGCCCAGATAGGAGGTCGACAGGATACCGTGAATGCAGAACCACAGGCGGTCTGACGTGAGCAACTTGCTGCGGCTGACGATGCGATCGGTTTTATGCAGGTTGGAGAACACCAAATCATAGGCACCCTGTTGGCGCTCATTATCGGCGATCGCCCGATCCAATGCGGCGGCGCGGCGCGACAGTTCGGTCAGTTTGCGCCATGGTGAGCGGCTATGGTCTGCGACCACCTGATAGTGAATGCCGGCGGGAATTGGATAGTTACAGACGTCGCGCAATGAAATCAGGCTGACGTCATGACCCATTTGCTGCATTCCCTGGCACAGGGTCAGCACCACTTTTTCGGCGCCTCCGCCAGGCAGGCCGTCGATAATCATCAGAATACGCATAGTTAATACAGCAGCCGGTTATAAAGGGAGATCAGCTGTTCCGACAGGCGCGCCGGGGTAGCCGACATGATACGCGCTCTTGCTGCCTCACCCATGGCGGAGCCCAGGGCCTGGCGTGGTAGCGCTACGATCGCCGCGACCAGCGCGGGGACATCAAGGGCATCGGTAACAAAGCCATTTTGCCCCTGAGTGATAAACTCCGAGCCGCCGCAGGTGGTGCTGGTAATGACCGGCAAACCGCAGGACATGGCTTCCAGAATCACGTTGGGGAACGGATCGTACAACGTGGGCAGCAACAGCGCATCGGCGGTCTGATAGAACGGCAGCGTTTGTTTCTGCACCCCCATAAATCGCACCCGATCGCTGCAGCCCAGTGATTGCGCCAGCGCCTGATAACGTTTTTCCGCCTTATCCTTACCTACCACCAGCAGATAGCTGTCGGTCGCTGCGACGGCACGGATGGCAGCGGCCAGCCCTTTGCGTTCAAAACCGGAACCGACAAAAACCAGGCAGTGAGCCTGCTGCGGGATCTGATACTGCAGACGCAACTGCTGGCGTAGTTCGGCATCGGCGGGCGGAAATTTTTGATTATCAATGGCATTGTAGATCACCGTGATTTTATCGGCGGGGACTCCGAAGTCATCGATGATTTCCTGCTTAATCATTTCGGCATTGCAGATAACGGCCTTCAGCTCCGGCGCAGCGTACATTGCCCGTTCTGCGCACATCACGTAACGGTGATAGCGATTGGAGAACAGCCATTTACGACGCCACTCCGGCAACAAACGAGCCCGCTGCAGTAACCAGCGGCGATGCACGCCATCACCGGCGCGGTAAATATCGCAGCCTGGGATGCGTTCATGGCTTTGCACCAGATCGAAGTTTTCTTTCTGCCACAGTGCTCTGGCCGCTTCGGCAAAGCCACGTTCACGGCTGATGCGGCCGAATTTTAGCGGGTTACACAGGTGGATATGCCAGTTTGGATTGGCGTCACCCTGCCATTCGCGGGTGATAACGTTCAGGTCGAGGTCCTGTTGTTCCAACGCCTCAAGGGCGCGGGAAACGAAACGCTCAGCGCCACCGTCCGGGCGGTATTTTTGGCGAACGATCGCCAAACGAAATGCTTTCATGCAAGCTGGCTCCGCGCGGCTGCAATCACCGCGTCTGTAGGAATAAGGTCCAGATAACGTTCATCGGTGCCGGTATCGATGGCGTCCGGATCGGGTAAGTCGCCGTAGTCTCCGGCCCATATCACGTTGCCAATGACCTGCCAGGGGCGCCAGAACACCAGTTTGGAAGGGCCAAACAGTGCTATGCAGGGGGTCTGCAGCGCCGCGGCCATGTGCATAGGCACCGAATCTACGCCGATAAACAGTTTAGCGTGGTCGATCAGGGCGGCCAGTTGCCTCAACGTCAGTTGACCTGCCAGAGAAATTACGCCCTGTGGCGGGCAGAGTGCCAAAATGCGCTCCACCATTTCACGTTCTTTTGCGTCCGGCCCGGAGGTGACCACCAATTGGTGACCATCGGCCTGTAACGCGCTGATAGTAGCCGCCATTTTTTCTTCGCTCCAGCATTTGAAGAACCAGCGGGAAGTGGGCTGCACCACAATAAAATCACCGCTAATGCCCTGTTGCTGCAACAACTGTTCGCAGGTCTGCCAGTCCTGCGGCGGGTAGCTCATGGTCACCTGTTGGCTAATATTTGGCAGGTTGAGTGGTTCTAACAGTGACAGGTTCTGTTCAACCGTATGCAACCAGGCGTGATCGCTCACCGGTACCAAATGGGTATGACAATGGCGCCATAAGAAGCCCTGACGTTTGGGAAAATCGAAACCCAGACGAATACGCGCGCCGGTCAGCCTGGAGAGCAGGGCGCTGCGCCACTGATCGGCCAGATTGACCACCAGATCGTAACTTTGGGCCTTGAGCTGCCGAATCAGGTTAAGTTCATGGCGCAGATGCGCTTTAGTGCCCTGTTTTTTCCACTGGCGATCGATAGCGAAGACGTTTGTCAGAGCCGGGTGGCTGGCCAGCATCTCCTGGGTTTCTTTATACAGTAGTACGTCGATCTGCGCCTGCGGGTAATTTTGCCGCAGGGTATTGATGACCGGTGTGATCAGCAACATGTCGCCGTGGTGGCGAAGTTTAACGATCAGAATACGCTGTATCGAGGTATCAGGAGCAAGGGCTGGCGCGTCGTTCATCATGAGTCGCTTTCAGGGAAACCAATCTTTGATTCTAAATGACCCGATCGCATGTGGCTACTGTTGCTCGGTTTTCTTGCCGCGAAGCGAAAAAATAGCCTGGGGGAGTGACAAAAGGCCTTCAACGTTGTCCAAACCAGGCAGCGAAGTCGTTTGCCCTGGCGAAACGCCCTGCGTAACATAATGTATATCTATGGATATCAGGCTTTCTATTTATGACCAAACCGGCATTTCTCATCACCATTGATACCGAAGGCGACAATCTGTGGCAAAACCACGATCGTATTTCGACCGAAAACACGCGCTTTTTGCCGCGCTTTCAGGCGTTGTGTGAGAAATATGGCTTTAAGCCGGTGTACCTCACCAACTACGAAATGGCGGTGGATGCAGAGTATGTCGAGTTCGCCCGTGATGTGATTGCGCGTAATACCGGGGAAGTTGGCATGCATCTGCATGCCTGGAACAGTCCGCCGCTGACGCCATTAACCGACGACGACTGGCGACATAAACCCTATCTGATCGAATACCCGGCCGATCAAATCCGTGCCAAGGTCGATCATATGACCAAACTGCTGGAAGACAGCTTCCAGACCAAGATGCTCAGCCACCGTGCTGGGCGCTGGGCGTTTAATGAATACTATGCGGCTTTGCTGCTGGAATATGGCTATCAGGTGGATTGCTCGGTGACGCCGCGAGTTAACTGGCAATATTCACCGGGTAATCCACAAGGTAACGGCGGTACCGACTACCGTAATTTCCCATCGCAGGCCTATTTTATCGATCCGGGAAATATCGCCAGGGCGGGTTCCTCACCGCTGCTGGAAGTGCCGATGAGCATTCAGTATAAGCATTCGGCACTGATGAATACGCTAAAGCAGGCTTACGATAGCCTGCGTGGCAAACAGCGTTCACCGTCGGTCAACTGGCTGCGGCCCAGCGGCGGTAATCTGGAAAAAATGAAGTCGGTGGCGGAGCAATGTCTGGCGCAGGGGCATGACTACGTTGAGTTTATGCTGCACTCGTCCGAGTTTATGCCTGGCGGCAGCCCGACCTTTAAAACGCAGCAGGATATTGAAGTGTTATATCGTGATTTGGAGCAGCTTTTTGCCTGGCTGCAGCAACGCACGGTGGGTATGACGTTGGCCGAATATTATCAACTTAAAGTGAACTGAGATGTCGAAGCAATGGAAATTAAAGTTGGCGAATGCTTGTCTCCGACTTTATACAAAACTTGGTAGTAATTTTAAAGATAAGCGTTCGTTTGATAAAAGCCGTGAGTTTGATCGTATCGCTATTTTCTCGACAACCGCGCTGGGCGATTTGATGTTTAATACTCCGGCGATTCGCGCTATCCATGAACGCTATCCCGCTGCGGAGATTACTCTGGTCTCAAGTCACAAGAATAGAGGTCTGGTAGGAACTAGTCCTTATTTCAGTAGTGTGATTTATTGGGATCACAAAGCAAAAGATATGCTCAGCGTGATCTGCCAGTTGAAGAAAAAAAGACCGCAACTGGCAATAATTCTGCACTCTAAAGCGCCTTATGATGTCATCACTGCGATATTCGCGGGTTGTGAATACGTATTTAAGGACGTCTATAAGAACGATTTGGCGGGCATGGACCAGTGGCTGACGGGCATTAGCATTCGTGGCAAGGATCATTTGATTCAGCGTAAACTGGAGCTAGTGGGGTTATTAGGCTGTGCTACTGATAACCGAGAAATGTTTATCCCTGTAGATTTTCCGCAACAGCAAAAACAGCTGAATAAAATTGTGGTGGGCTTCCAAATGGGGGCTTCTGAATCACTACGTTGTTGGCCGGTGGCCAGATTTGTCGGCTTGGCAAAAATGCTGCTGGCGCATTCTCCAGATTACAGTATCGCCCTGATTGGAACGCCGAAAGAACAAGATATTGAGTGTGAATTTATGGCGGGGTTAACGGCGGAAGAGCGAGAGCGAGTGGTCAGCTATATTGGGAAAACTACCTTACCACAACTGTTGGCCGTGATGAAAAACATGGACGTACTGGTTACCGGCGATACCGGTCCGTTACATCTGGCTATTGCGTTGAAAACGAGAACTGTCAGCCTGTTTGCGAGTGCGAATCCAGAACAAACGGGGCCCTATCAGAATCCTGAACTTCATCGGGTGATACACGTGCCGGTAGAAACACAGCCGCTGGGAGCAGAACAACGTTATCAACCCTTAAGCATCATCACCAGTCATGAGGTGATGGAGAAGGTAATAAAGGTGCTCGGTGAATAGTTAAAGGTATCGATAATTATACCGGCATAGCGCCATCATTTATAATGATGGCGCTATTTGTCCATTACGGTAGGTGAGATTTCAGTCTGGTGGACATAATGACGCCCAAAGGGAACCAGAATAGATACCATGATTCAGATGGGTTACCTACGATGAACATGCCCTGCGAGGTATAAAATAGCAGCATGAAAATAAACAGCGCTGCTTCCAATCGCATGCCGTTGTGCCGGCGTCGCAGTGTTAATATGCAGCCATAGCCCAAAACCGCGAATAACATACCCAATCCGACTAGACCACCCTTCAGTAATGACCCCAAATAAAGGCTGTGTGTAGTGGTTATATTTTCACCAGAGTAATTGGTGAAGGCCAGCTCTGAATTGAAACCATAACCAAAATAAGGTGCTTGGCTTACCAGGTCGAAAGTATGAAGCCAGATGCTAAAACGTAAGAAACTCTGCACATGTATCTCTTCAAAACGGGCTAACACTAATTGCCCAATTTCGGATGAAATAATAGTTATCCCAATGGCTATCAAGGCAATGAAGAAACAGGCGACATGTTTGAGTCTCAAGTGTTTATAGGGTAATACCACCAGCATCGCAATCAGTAAGGAAAGCACGGGCCCACGGCTTTGAGTGAGCAACATCGTGCCTAAAAATATTGGAATGGTGAGCAAAATCATCCGACTCTTTTTTTCGCGAAATATGATCAGGCTTAGTATCACCCCGATTCCGGCTAACCCTGCCAGATCAATCACATTTTCTGGGCCTGGATTACTTTTTGATACTTGTCTGCTGATCAAGATATCGTGATAATCAAAAGTGATTGAGAACAGGCACAGGCTCGCCAACCCTAAAATAACAAATGTAAACAATAAGTTACGTTGATTCCCATTAAGTATGGATATCAGCATGGCTAAATAAATTAACAGGTAAACGCTGTGCGTCAGGGTTGATTCGATATTGGCAGGATCGTTTGACCACAGGTTGCTAAAAGAAAAGTAAAGAAGCATTGCAGCAGTAAGACCCAGGCCGCGACGGATTTCATTGCTGCGGAAGAAAGTCAGCCGAAAGTCTTTATCGAAATAAAGAGTAATGACGAAAAAAATAGCTGAAAGATGAAATAAATTATTAACTTTCGTATAGCTATAGAAAATAGCGCTGAAAAATGAAAAAAGGAAAAAAAATACTACATACAATTTTTGTAGGTAGTAAGGGTTATTTGAATATTTCATCCGGGTCGACCTTGTCGAAAATATCATTACTGATAGCACTGGTGATGGAAAGGTTTTTTATAATAATATTCTTGGCCTTCATCAATTTGCTGGCATGGCTGAAAGAAGGCATAACTTGCACGGTAACCTTGTTTTCGAGCTGAGTTGGCAATTTATTATCTGCAGCCTCATAAAATCGCGGCTGGTGGAAGTTATTCATATCCAGCCCAATAATATACAACCGTTCAAAACCTAAGAAAGTCAGGATCTGTAAAGCCCAGTAAGCTACTGTTCCAGCGTCGAAGACGCCGCTGCGAATATCATGATTGAAGGCAATATCCTTTCGTTCAGTGGCGAAAATGACATCACGATTATCTTGGTAGACTGACCAGAGTTCATCATTGGTAATTTTGGGTTGATAGATTTTGAATGCAGCGTCCTCTATCACCGCAAGACGGCATTTCACTCGCTCCAGCCCGAACCTGTCGATGATCTTAGCCACGCTGTGCACCGTGGTAAACAGCGTCAGCCGTTGATCATCGATAATATCGCTGATGATCTCCGGTTTTTGATCTATAAACCCAATATCGACAATGACATAAAATCTAAAATCCACTCGATCGTGCAGAAAATAAGCACCATTGACGCCCATTGCTGGCATGCTCGGAAATTTTTCCAAGCGAAGATTTTTCACCGACGGACCGGTGGCTGTTAGCAAGATATCACCAGCGAATTGTCCCTTTAAATCGGCTAACTGTTCTAGCGGCACATGTTGCTTTTTGTACCGTAGTTCGACGATTTCTCCGCTGGCAGCGCGTTTAATCTTTACGTAGGGCCAGAGATTTTCGTTATGCCGAAAAGGACGAGTATGAGTATAGCGATATATCTGCTTGAAGAATGTTCCCATTATACGGTCATCCTTTCACAAATGAGCTCAGCAACTTTTTGTGCAGTAATGTCCGCCATACTGTTGCCATGAGTGGGACGGCAGGCAAACTGATTCTGACCGTAACCGCCGATCAATCCTGGATCGGTGGGGCCGAACAGCGTGATGTTCGGCCTGTCTAGCGCGGCGGTCAGATGGCTGAGGCCGGTATCAACCGAGACCACGCATTTCGCACCGGCCAGCACTTCGGCCACCTGCTGCAGGCTGAGCTTGGGTAAAACCTCGACGTGCGGAAAACCTTCTGCCATACGCAGTGCGCGTTGACGCTCGTGCTCTGCGCCCCAAGGCAGTTTGATCTTCAAACCGGTTGGCTCAGTTAACGCAATCAGCGCACGCCAGTGTGTTTCCGGCCAGTGTTTCTCATCGCGAGTGGTAGCATGTAAAAACACCAGATACTGGCCGGCATCGGCCGGCAGATGGCTGAGAAAACGGGCCGCAATGGCGTAATCGCCGACGCTGTCGGGTTTTTCGTAGCCCAGGCTTTTGGCAAACAGCTCGCGCGTACGCTCAACGGCATGTTGCTGTTTGTCGATATCGTAGCGATGGTTGTAGAACCAGCTGGCGAAGGGCTCACGGGCGCTTTTGCTGTCCTGACCGTGTTTGCTGCCTTTGGCGATGCGGGTGATCAGCGCGGCGCTTTTGATTAGCCCCTGGGCGTCGATCACCGCGTCGTAATTTCGTTCCTGCACCACACGTTTAAAGTCGCAACGTTGCTGGCGAGTTTCGCTGCCAAACCAGTTTTTTCGCCAGCGGCGGATTGCCACCGGGATCACGCGGTCTACCGCCGGGTGCCAGGTGGGAATTTGGCTGAAACCTTCCTCTACCACCCAGTCAAAGCGAATGCCGGGGATCGCCCGCATCGCGTCGGTTAACGCCGGCAGCGTATGGAGCACATCTCCCATGGAGGAAGTTTTTACAATCAACACCTGCATGTTTATTCCTCGCTGGCGGCAAGTAACGGCGTCAGCGCGTCCAACACCTGCTGTGGCTGAATATCAATCAGGCTCTGATGGTAACCCTGATCGGCATCGCCTTTGCGTATCTTATGGTAACCGCTAATTAATCGGATCACTTTGGCCTTGTCGGACAGCGGCGGCGTGAAGTCCGGGCTGCTTGGGCCGTACAAGGCAATCAGCGGCTTATTCAACGCGGCTGCTACGTGCATCAAACCTGAGTCGTTACTGACCACGGCCGAACAGGAAGCCAGCAGGATCACCGCTTGCTCAAGCTGGGTTTCCCCGGCCAGATTCATGCAAAAGCCACGGGAGTCATCATCCAGCGCGGCCCGTATCTGCTCACCCGCTTCATTATCCTTGGCGGAGCCAAACAGGGCGATTTGATAACCCCGGTCGATCAGCTTCTGCGCCAGAGCGGCATAGTGATAGTGCGGCCAGCGTTTAGCCGGACCAAATTCGGCGCCGGGGCAAAAGCCGATAATCGGCCGATGATCGGTCAGGTTGAAGGCGGCGGTAGTTTCGGCAATCTCTTCGTCGCTGACCTGCAGTTGCGGCCACAGTAGCGGCTGCGGCAGATCTTCGGCGCGCTGAATGCGTTGTTTATCGTAGGCCAGTGCCACGTAACGCTGCACCATCAGCGGGAAGGCGGCTTTGTCCAGCAAGCGAATATCATTCAGCACGCCATAGCGCATTTCCCCGCGCCAGCCGGTGCGTTGCGGCACCTTGGCAAAGAAGGGCACCAGCGCAGATTTGAACGAGTTCGGCAGCACATAGGCGCGATCGTAGCCGTTGGCTCGCAGGGCATGCCCCAGTCGTCGACGTTCACCGAGTGCTAGCGCACCGTGGCCCAGTGGCATCGACAGGGCCTGATTGACCTCTGGCATGCGCGCCAGTAATGGACGACACCAGGCCGGTGCCATCACATCAATTTCTGCCGTCGGGTGCTCGGCCTTCAGGGTGCGGTAGAGACTTTGCGACATCATCATATCGCCAACCCAAGAAGGGCCGATAACCAGTATTTTCATACCCTACGTCAAATCCCTTCAGCTTAAGCGGTGCGGTTTAACCAGGCCATGTACTCTTTCACGCCTTCGGCGACCGTTTTGAACGGCGCGTCATAGCCGGCAGCGCGCAGTTTGGTCAGGTCGGCCTGAGTGAATGCCTGGTAGCGACCCTTCAGTTTTTCCGGGAACGGAATGTTTTCTACCGCACCTTTCTGGTGGAAGTCGACCACGGCATCGGCGACCGCCTGGAAGGTTTCCGCACGGCCGGTGCCGCAGTTGAAGATGCCGGATACGCCGCTTTTCAAGAACCACAGGTTCACTGCCGCCACGTCGCCGACGTAGATGAAGTCACGCTTGAAGTCTTGACTGCCGTCGAACAGTTTTGGGTTCTCGCCACGGTTGATCTGGCCGTTCAGGTGGAACGCCACGCTGGCCATGCTGCCTTTGTGGCCTTCGCGCGGGCCGTAGACGTTGAAGTAACGGAAGCCGCAGATCTGTGATTCTGCCTCAGGCAGAATTTCACGGACATATTGGTCGAACAGGAATTTTGAGTAGCCGTAGACGTTCAGCGGTGCTTCAAATTGGCGCTCTTCGATAAATTCTTCGCGGCCGCCGTAGGTGGCAGCAGACGAGGCATACAGGAACGGGATCTCACGATCCAGGCAGTAGTGCAGCAGGTCTTTGGAGTACTGATAGTTATTGTCCATCATGTACTTGCCGTCCCACTCGGTGGTGGAAGAGCAGGCGCCCTCATGGAAGATGGCGTCGATTTCGCCCAGATCGTCACCGGCAATGATGTTGGCGATGAAATCTTCTTTATCGATATAGTCGGCGATATCGAGATCAACCAGGTTGGCGAATTTGGTGCCGTCTTTCAGGTTATCTACCACCAGGATATCGCGATACCCTGTGTCATTCAGCGCCTTAATGATATTGCTGCCGATCATGCCGGCGCCACCAGTGACGATAATCATTGGGTTACCCCTGTTATTCTGCCCGGTGGGACAGGCTGTCCCACACACAATGTCGCTTATAATAGCATTTCATGTCGTCGCAAACATCGGACGGGCTCCGAATATCCCGCGTTGTCGAGTGCTGTAGCACTTTGCCGTGATATCTGCTGCAATTTTCATATTCTCTCCCGCAGATTCTCGTCAGTTTGGTTACAAATCAGTAAAATATGTTGAAAACAGACCAATCCTGGAGATAACCGAATGTCCGCGTCTTTTTATCAGCAGTTGGAACAACAACTTGAGACCACCCGCAGCGAAGGTTTGTTCAAAGAAGAACGCATTATTACCAGCGCTCAGCAGGCGGATATTGCCGTTGCTGACGGCCGCCATGTGATCAACTTCTGCGCCAACAACTATCTTGGCCTGGCCAACCACCCGGCAATGATTGCGGCAGCCAAGGCCGGTATGGACAGCCACGGTTTCGGCATGGCGTCGGTACGCTTTATCTGCGGCACCCAGGACAGCCATAAACAGCTGGAGCAAAAGCTGGCCGATTTTCTCGGCATGGAAGACGCCATTTTGTACTCCTCCTGCTTTGATGCCAACGGCGGGCTGTTCGAAACCCTGTTGGGCCCGGAAGACGCGATTATCTCCGATGCGTTGAACCATGCGTCGATCATTGACGGCGTTCGCCTGTGCAAGGCGAAGCGCTACCGCTACGCCAACAACGACATGACCGAACTGGCCGCGCAGCTTGAGCAGGCGAAAGCCGACGGCGCACGCCACATTATGATCGCCACCGACGGCGTGTTCTCAATGGACGGTGTGATCGCCAACCTGAAAGGGGTGTGTGACCTGGCAGACCAATATCAGGCGCTGGTGATGGTCGATGACTCCCACGCGGTCGGTTTTGTCGGGGCCAACGGGCGCGGTACCCACGAATATTGTGAAGTCATGGGGCGCGTCGACATTATTACCGGCACCCTGGGCAAGGCATTGGGCGGCGCTTCCGGCGGTTATACCGCAGCGAAGAAAGAAGTGGTGGAGTGGCTGCGTCAGCGTTCGCGCCCATATCTGTTCTCCAACTCGTTGGCACCGGCGATCGTTGCCGCTTCGATTAAAGTCCTGGAACTGCTGGAGCAGGGTGACGCATTGCGCGACCGCCTGTGGGCCAATGCCAGCCTGTTCCGTGAAAAAATGACCGCGGCGGGCTTTACGCTGGCCGGGGCCGATCACGCCATCATCCCGGTGATGTTGGGTGAAGCAAAACTGGCGCAGGAATTTGCCAATGCGTTGCTCAAGGAAGGCATTTATGTAACGGGTTTCTTCTATCCGGTGGTGCCGAAAGGCCAGGCGCGCATCCGTACCCAGATGTCCGCCGATCATACCCCGGAGCAAATTGAACGTGCGATTGCGGCGTTCATTCGTATCGGTAAAGATCTTGGCGTTATTGCATAAGGTAAAACCATGAAAGCATTGTCAAAACTGAAAGCGGAAGAAGGGATTTGGATGACCGATGTGCCTCAGCCGGAGCTGGGCCATAACGACATCATGATTAAAATCCGTAAAACTGCGATCTGCGGTACCGATGTTCATATTTATAACTGGGATGAATGGTCACAGAAAACCATCCCGGTCCCTATGGTGGTTGGCCACGAATATGTGGGTGAAGTGGTCGCCATCGGCCAGGAAGTCAAAGGCTTCACCGTCGGTGACCGCGTTTCCGGCGAAGGTCATATCACCTGCGGCCATTGCCGTAACTGCCGTGGTGGCCGTACGCACCTGTGTCGCAACACCACCGGCGTGGGCGTGAACCGTCCAGGCTCATTTGCTGAATATCTGGTGATCCCGGCGTTTAACGCCTTCAAAATCCCGGACAATATTTCCGATGAGCTGGCGTCTATCTTCGACCCGTTCGGCAATGCGGTTCACACCGCGCTGTCGTTTGATCTGGTTGGCGAAGACGTGCTGGTTTCTGGCGCCGGGCCGATCGGCATCATGGCGGCGGCGGTGTGCAAGCACGTTGGTGCCCGCCATGTGGTGATCACCGACGTTAACGAATACCGCCTGGATCTGGCGCGCAAAATGGGCGTGACCCGTGCGGTGAACGTCAGCAAAGAAAACCTGAATGACGTGATGGCCGAACTGGGCATGACCGAAGGGTTTGACGTTGGGCTGGAAATGTCCGGTGCGCCACCGGCGTTCCGTACCTTGCTCAATGCGATGAACCACGGCGGGCGTATTGCCATGCTGGGTATTCCACCGTCGGATATGTCGATCGACTGGAATCAGGTGATCTTCAAAGGGCTGTTTATCAAAGGGATTTATGGCCGTGAGATGTTTGAGACCTGGTACAAGATGGCAGCGCTGATCCAGTCTGGTCTGGATCTGACACCTATCATCACCCACCGTTTCTCAGTCGACCAGTTCCAGCAGGGCTTTGACGCCATGCGCTCCGGTCAGTCCGGCAAAGTGATTCTGAGCTGGGATTAGTTTTTAAATCCGGGTTTGATGTGGGTAAAAAGGGCCGGAATTTCCGGCCCTGAATGCGTGCTCAAGTATTAATTGCACGGGCCATGTATGGTGCTTCAGTCAGTTAGGATTTAATACACAACACCTGGTACTCGCCCTTATCGGTAATGGTAATACCTGCGGTTTCGTGTTCAAACCCTGCGAAGGTGTCATCCCATTTTTGCAATGCGAGCAGGTAGGCAATTTGTGCACTTTCCTTGTCGCCCACGCGTTCACCGAACTGCTCACCGGACATCAGCATAGGAATGCCGGGTGGGTAAGGGAGAACCGCATTGGCTGCTATCCTGCCATGCAGGTCCTTAAGGCTGACCGGTTCAACGTCGTAGTGAACCAGTTTTTGGTACGCGGCACGCGGTGTTAATACCGTTGTTGGCAGAGCGTCATAGGCCTGGTTAAGCAACTTGCCGAGGTCATCTTGTTTCAGGAAGGCAAACATCTTATCGCCGAGATCTTTCAGACCCAGGGCGCCATACTCCGCGCTGTATTTTGCTGCGAGATCCGGCAGCACTTCGGACAGCGGGGTGTTGGCGTCATAATGACGTTTAAAGGACAGCAGCGCTTCCAGCAGGGTACCCCATTTCCCTTTGGTCACCCCCATAGAGAACAGGAACATCAGTTGGAAGTCGGTGGTGCGGGTTGGCACAATGCCGTTGCGGGCTAACCAGGCATTAACCAATGCTGCCGGTACCCCGGTATCTTCCAGCGTACCGTCCACTTTAATGCCTGGAGCCAGGATGCTGACTTTGACCGGGTCGATCATTGCCCAATCCGCGTCGAGATTTTTGAAACCATGCCACTTATCTTCTGGCTTCATCACCCAGTAGCTTTGATCGGTAGCCAGAGCCTCTGCGGGGATATCTTGGAATGGGACGTCTTTTTCTTCCCCGGGTTTGCGACCTTTTTCGATATTCCAGGGTTTAAAGAACCACTCTTTCTTCGCCTTGAATTCAGTATGCAGGCGGGCTAATGCCTGACGGAAGTCCACTGCTTCATTGATGGCCTCTTGGGTCAGCGATTGGCCTGATTCGCCATCCATCATATTTGCAGCAATGTCGTTAGACGCGGCAATGATATAAGACGGTGAGGTGGTGGTGTGCATCATATAGGCTTGGTTAAAGCGCGGGAAATCTAAGGGTTTCTTACCGTTACGGATATGGATATATGAGGCGGGTGACAGCGCATTGAGCATTTTATGGCTGGACTGGGTAGCGACGACCGTTGATAAATCCGAGGTATGATCTTTTGGGTCGCCGCGCATAGCAAAGTAGTTGTTATACATCGGGTTAAAGCGTGCATAGCCGTACCAGGCTTCATCGAAGTGAACTACTGGGATAAAAGTCCCCTTACCCTCGATAATTTTTACTACCTCTGTCGCATTATAGCAAATGCCATCATAAGTGCAGTTGGTTAACACAAAGTAATCAACTGATGTGTTGCCAAGTCGATTATGTTTCATTTTATCTAGTATGGCAGCAGGGGCCATCTCTGATTTTGGCACCGGGCCGATAATCCCATAGGGGTTGCGGCTGGGGATCATGTAGGTCGGTGTAGCACCGGTGAGGATCAGCCCCTGCTCGATCGATTTATGGCAGTTGCGGTCAACCACCGCCCCACGATCTTCGGTTAAGCAGGCCTGCATCACGCTGCGATTGGAGCCAGAGGTACCCACCACGCCGGAATAGGATTTTTCAGCGCCAAACACGCGGGCAATATTTGTTTCGCTGTCTTTGAAAGAGCCGGTGTGATCCAGCAATGAGCCCAGCGCGGTTCGCTCGATGCCTGAATCGGTACGAAACAGGTTCTCGCCATAGAAATCGTGAAATACGCGGCCGGCCGGCGTTTTGGTAAAGCCCACCCCGCCCTGGTGCCCTGGCACCGCCCAAGAATATTCATGCGTCTGGTTATATTTCATTATGGCCGACATCAGCGGCGGCAGTAGCTGCTGTCGATAGCGTCTAATGGCGGCCATAATGCGCCCGGCGATAAAATCAGCCGAGTCTTCCAGGATCCAGGCGAACTCACTGATTTGTTCCATCATGTCGAGGCTGAGTTCTTTGGTGACGGTGCCGCGGTCGCTCAGCAGAAACACTGGTGCATTTTCTTGGCGCTCATGCAGTTTATCCAATAATTTCTGTGCGGGATCGGCTGCTTTCTTATCGGGCATGCTGCGGGCCAGCAGCAGACAATCAATGGGTTCGTTAGCGTCAATAATGGACTCACCGTCCTGCAAAGAAGTGGCGCGCATGACTTCAACATCACGGCCATTCAACTGCTCAATCAGGCGTCCAATGGCGGCGGTGGGGTAACCGCCCGGTGTTGTAAACTCGCTTTCTACCAGTAATGCTTTCATATCAATAAACTCCATTTATGTATTGATCGTTGTTTAACCTATGCCTGTTTTGCCGACGTATTATTGATATAGATTAATAAAAATTAATATTCGCGGTGGTTATTAATGTTTTTGCGATCATGTGAAATGGAATGATTGGTATGGTTTTGCATTTAAATTATTTGATTTATATTGTTTTTATTGCTTTGCTTTCTACATTTCTGCTATTTAAAAATGATATTTTCATCATCATAATTAAAGAATTATTAATGAGTTTATCGGGTGTGATGATCGAGGTTACGGGCGGCGTGAGGGGATTTCAGAAAAAGAAAAGCGACAAGCAGAGCCTCTGCTTGTCGCCTGTTTTAGCGGGAAACTTATGACTTGGTTTGTTCCGGCCCTGTCCAGCGTTGCCACTGGCGTTGAATAAATGTCACGGCGGGTGACTGCGCTACGCTTTCGCCGATCACGCTCATCACCTTGCCGGCGTTGACTTTTTCTTTCGGCAACTTGACCTTGCACTGCTTGATACCCCCGGTGAACGGGTTCTTCGGCTGCGGTTTCGGCGGTTTGGCCACTGGTGGGACGTAACTGCCACCGCTGCTACCTTGCGGTTCATTCAGCAGGGAGCTCGGTTTTACCAGTACGATATCGGCCGGCAGCGTCGGCAGCATTTGCTGCAACACTCTTACCGTTGCCGGGCGCGGGTGGCCAATGGCGATGGCGGAACCATTGCGTCGTGCCAGCTCGACCGCGCGGTTGAACTGACGGCGGATGTCGGCTTCGTTGGCGGTATCGTCCAGGAATACCTTCCGCTTGATCACCTTCACGTGTGTGCCGGCGGCAGCGCGGGTAGCCTGGCTATTGCCAATGGTCATGCTGTCGAGGAAATAGAGCTGGTAACTGTCGAGCGCCTGCATCACTTTCTGCATGGCCGGCAGGCTGGAGGTCATGGCGCTGCCCATATGGTTATTCATACCCACCGCATAGGGCACATTATTGACCGCATTGCGGATAATGCGCTGGATCTCTTCGCTGCTCATGGAAGGCTGCAAAGTATCGCGTTCCAGCGGTTGCTTGCTGAGCGGTGCCATCGGCATATGGATCAGCACTTCGCGGCCCTGACTATGGGCGCGGGTGGCCATTAAATGGGCATGAGGGGCGTTGGGCAGTACGGCGACGGAGATAGCCGTCGGCATCTGCAGCACGGCACCTTCCTCATGCGGGCGATAACCCACGTCATCGATAACGATGGATAACTTCCCTGCCTGTGCGGCACAAACCTGCAGCAGACAGCCAATCAATACGACAGTACGGGTTTTGATATAGCGCAAATCTATCTTCCCAACCACGGCAGTGGGTTAACGGCCTGACCCTGGCGACGAATTTCGAAATAGAGCGACGGCGTTCCCTGGCCTCCGCTGGTACCCACTAAGGCGATTGGTTGACCGGCACGCACCTGCGCCCCGACATTGACCAACGCGCTTTGGTTGTAGCCATACAGACTCATGTCACCCTTACCGTGCTCGATGACGACCACCAGGCCATAGCCCTGTAACCAGTCGGCCAGCAATACGCGGCCATCGGCAATGGCTTTCACTTCGCTGCCTTCTCTGGCCTCGATGACCATGCCTTTCCAGCGTAGCTCGCCCTGCAGCTGTTCGCCGAAACCGTGCAGTGTGCGGCCGCGCACCGGCCATATGGCCTGTCCGTTTGGTCGACCGAGGCCGCCGGTACGGGCCATCAGTGAACGGTCGGCTTCGCTTGGCTTATAGCTGGTGCCGGTTTTCTTCGCCTGCTGTTCTTTGACGCGAACCTGTTCGCGCACCTTGGCGGCTTCACGCGCTTCTCGTTCCGCACGGGCGCGGGCTTCTCGTTCGGCCCGGGCAATTTTGTCGCGCATGCGGGTTTCGTTCTGACGCAGTTCCACCAGACGTTGCTGATCTTTTTCCAGCGAGGCTTCCAGTGCGGTTAGCGTTTTCTTACGTGCTCCGCGTGCCTGCTCCAGCTTCTGTTGCTGCGTCTGTTGCTCGCCCAGCAGCGATTTCTGTTGGCCTTGCTTGGCGACCAGCGTGGTTTTTTGCTTGGCCAGTTCGGCGCGGGTTTGTTTCAGCTCTTCAATCGTTTGTTGGCGCGCTTCGTTCAGATAACCGAAGTAAGCCAAAATACGTTCGCTGCGTTGGCTCTCTTCACCACTAAGCACCAACTGGACGGCGCTGTGCTGGCCCTGCCTAAAGGCGGCATCGAGTTGCTTGGCAAGGATTTCCTGCTGGGTTGACTGCTGTTTTTGCAGCTTGGCGATTGAGGTGTTCAGGCCGGAGATATCTTTCCCCAGCTGGCTCAAAGTGCCCTGGGTATCACGCAGCAGGCGGCTGGCCTGCGCGATGGTTTTTTCTTGCTGCTTAAGCTGATCCTGCAGTGAGCTGCGCTGTTGCTGCTGCTGTTTAACCGCCTTTTCTTTCTCGGCGATGCTCTGCTGGATGTCTTTGAGTTGGGATTTGTTGTCTTCCGCCGCCTGGCTGGCTAACGGCAACAACAAGACGCCAGCGTAAAATACGCTGGCGCACATGGTGGTCAACTTCCTTGGCGCGGTGCGTTCAGGCAGCGGTTGGCTGCCTGCGTTTGCGCTTCGGGTTACCCTTGATAGTGCAAAAAACGCCTTTTCCCTCATGGAGAAGGATTATTCCACGATGAACAGCGGCTTACCAGTCATCTCTTGCGGGATTTCCATTCCCATCAGCGCCAGCATGGTTGGCGCGATGTCCGAAAGCTTGCCACCATTGACTGCGCTGGCAGGCTTGCCGATGTAAATCAGCGGTACCGGCAGGCTGGTGTGAGCGGTATGCGCCTGGCCGGTAGCCGGATCGCGCATTTGTTCGGCGTTGCCGTGATCGGCGGTGATCAGCAACTGCCCGTCGACGGCCTTAACTGCCTCAACCACCTGAGCAATGCAGTTATCCAGAGTTTCTACTGCCTTCACTGCCGCGTCGTAGACCCCGGTATGGCCCACCATGTCCCCATTCGGATAGTTGCAGATAATGGCGTCGTATTTACCACTGGCAATGGCGGCCAGCAGTTTGTCGGTCAGCTCGGCGGCGCTCATTTCCGGCTGCAGATCGTAGGTAGCGACCTTCGGTGAGTTGATCAGCACGCGATCTTCACCGGTGAAGGGTTCTTCAACACCGCCGTTAAAGAAGAAGGTGACGTGAGCGTATTTTTCGGTTTCCGAGATGCGTAGCTGGGTCTTGTCGTGTTTCATCAGCCACTCACCGAAGGTATTGCTCAGCGATGCAGGCGGATAGGCGCAAGGGGCTTTGATGTCGGCGGCATACTCGGTCAACATCACGAAATCACCAAAATTGATGATTTTGGCGCGAGGGAAACCGTCGAAATCGGCATTAACGAAAGAGCGGACGATCTGGCGTGCGCGATCGGCGCGGAAGTTCATGAAGATCAGTGCGTCGCCATCATGTAATTCGGCCTTGGCTTCACCGGCGGCTTGCAGCACGGTCGGCTTGACGAATTCGTCGTTTTCACCGCGCTCGTAAGCGGCCTGCAGAGCACCCACGGCGTTATCGGTGACGTAATCGCCCTTGGCCTGGGTCAGCAGTTCGTAGGCCAGTTGAACGCGGTCCCAACGGTTGTCGCGGTCCATGGCGTAATAACGGCCAATCAGCGACGCGATGCGCCCGGTGCCCAGTTTGGCAAAGGCATCGCTAAAGCGTTGCAGAGAGGCTTCTGCGCTGCGTGGCGGGGTATCGCGACCGTCCAGGAAAGCGTGCAGGTAAACGGCTTTGGCGCCGCGCTGCGAAGCCAGTTC
This sequence comes from Serratia sp. BIGb0163, assembly GCF_024809935.1. Lineage (NCBI taxonomy): Bacteria > Pseudomonadati > Pseudomonadota > Gammaproteobacteria > Enterobacterales > Yersiniaceae > Serratia > Serratia sp. BIGb0163. Next base: position 54,142 of record NZ_JANUDZ010000012.1, on the reverse strand, counting down.
AATCATCGCCAGAATATGGTCTTCGTGGCTGTGGACGCCGCCCGGTGACAGCAGGCCCATGATATGTACCGCTTTGCCGGCCTGTACGGCCTTATCGACCGCCGCCGTCAGCGTCGGGTTGGCGAAGAAATCGCCTTCTTTGATCTCTTTATCCAGTCGGGTCAGGTCCTGATAAACGATGCGCCCGGCACCCAGGTTGACGTGGCCGACTTCCGAGTTACCCATCTGACCGTCAGGCAGGCCGACATCCAGCCCGGACGCGGCGATCAGCTGGTGTGGCTGCTGTTGCCACAGACGGTCCATTACCGGCGTTTTGGCGTTCAGAATGGCGTTGTCCTGTTGCTCCTCGCGGTGGCCGTAACCGTCCAGGATCACCAGTACCATCGGCTTTTTGTTACTCGACATTGCGTTAACCTCGTTATGAACTTTTAAGTTGTGAATAGTCATCAACCCCTGGCCGGGCGGATGACTATTCACTCTCAAAACCGCCCGATTTTACAACGCGACCGCTTAAAAAGAGCCCAGAGAGATCAAAGTTGCGGTGAACAAGGGCGGCTTTTATGCTGTGGCATCGTGAATTTCTCAGCGTAGCCCGCAGTTTCTGCAATAGCGCTTGCTTATTGGCTGTATTTGCTGCACTCGGCAGGTATACTCTGGAACCTTGAGTTATTTTTTCCCTTAACTAACGGGAGTTGTTACACCCCATGCTGCAAGAAATTATGCAATTCGTTAGCAAGCATCCCATACTGAGCCTGGCCTGGATCGCCCTGCTGGTTGCGGTGATCGTCATGACGTTCAAGAGCAGTTTCTCCAAGGTGAAAGAGATCACCCGTGGTGAAGCCACCCGCCTGATTAATAAAGAAGATGCCGTTGTGGTTGATACCCGCAGCCGTGATGATTTCCGCCGAGGCCACCTGGCCAACGCCATCAACCTGACCGCCAGCGAAATCAAAAGCGGCAGTCTGGGCGAGCTGGAAAAACACAAGGCTCAGCCGATCATCGTGGTTTGTGCCAACGGCACCACCTCCCGCGAGCCGGCAGAGAACCTGAGCAAGGCCGGTTTTGAAAACGTAGTTACGCTGAAAGACGGTATTGCCGGCTGGAGCGGGGAAAACCTGCCGTTAGTGCGCGGTAAGTAATTCTTTAACGTATTTGAGGTGGTAATCCATGGCTAACATTGATATCTACACCAAAGCGACCTGTCCGTTCTGTCATCGCGCCAAAGCGTTGCTGAACAGCAAGGGAGCCGCGTTTAACGAAATCGCCATTGATGGTGATAATGAAAAACGCGAAGCGATGATTGCGCGCAGTGGGCGCACCACCGTGCCTCAGATTTTCATCGACGGCCAACATATTGGCGGCTGTGATGATTTATATGAACTCGATGCTCGTGGTGGTCTGGATCCGCTGCTTTAAGCGGATGACTGCCGGTTACTGAGTATCAATAAGGACGTTTAACCAAGGGTATTACACACATGTCAGAACAAAACAGCACAGAGATGGCTTTCCAGATCCAGCGTATTTACACCAAGGATATTTCCTTCGAAGCGCCAAAGGCTCCGCAGGTTTTCCAGCAGGAATGGCAGCCAGAAGTTAAACTGGATCTAGATACCGCTTCCAGCCAGTTGGCTGATGAAGTGTATGAAGTTGTACTGCGCGTAACCGTGACGGCCTCTCTGGGCGAAGAAACTGCGTTCCTGTGTGAAGTGCAGCAGGCGGGTATCTTCTCCGTAGCGGGCATCGACGGTACTCAGTTGGCGCATTGCCTGGGTGCATACTGCCCGAACATTCTGTTCCCGTATGCGCGTGAGTGCATCACCAGCCTGGTTTCTCGCGGTACATTCCCGCAGCTGAACCTGGCACCGGTTAACTTTGACGCGCTGTTCATGAACTATCTGCAGCAGCAGTCAGAAGGCGAAGGTGCCGCACCACATCAGGATGCCTGATGAACACCGTCAATGCTTCAATGACTGTAATCGGTGCCGGCTCGTACGGCACCGCATTAGCTATTACGCTGGCGCGTAACGGCCACTCCGTGGTGCTGTGGGGCCATAACCCCGAGCAAATTCAAAAGATGCAGCGCGATCGCTGCAATCAGGCATTTCTTCCCGATGTCGCTTTCCCCGATACGCTGTTGCTCGAAGCCGATCTGGCGCGCGCGCTGGCTGCCAGCCGCGATGTACTGGTAGTGGTGCCAAGCCACGTGTTCGGTGACGTACTGCGCCAGTTGAAACCGCATCTGCGTCCGGATGCCCGCATTGTGTGGGCCACCAAAGGGCTGGAAGCGGAAACCGGCAGGCTGTTGCAGGACGTGGCGCGCGAAGCGCTGGGCGAGGCTATTCCGCTGGCGGTGGTCTCAGGACCGACGTTTGCCAAAGAGCTGGCCGCTGGGCTGCCGACCGCGATTGCGCTGGCTTCTACCGACGCGCAGTTCGCCGAAGATTTGCAGCAGTTGCTGCACTGCGGCAAAAGTTTCCGCGTGTACAGCAACCCCGATTTTATCGGCGTTCAACTGGGCGGGGCGGTGAAGAACGTGATTGCCATCGGTGCCGGGATGTCAGACGGTATCGGTTTTGGCGCCAATGCGCGTACGGCACTGATTACCCGTGGCCTGACGGAAATGACCCGTCTTGGCTCTGCGTTGGGGGCTGACCCATCGACCTTTATGGGCATGGCCGGGTTGGGCGATCTGGTGTTAACCTGCACCGATAATCAATCGCGCAACCGCCGTTTCGGTATTATGCTGGGACAGGGTAAAGGCGTGCAGGAAGCGCAGGACAGCATCGGTCAGGTGGTCGAAGGTTATCGCAATACCAAAGAGGTATTAGCACTGGCGCAACGCTACGGCGTGGAAATGCCGATTACCGAACAGATTTATCAGGTGTTGTATTGCCATAAAAATGCCCGGGAAGCTGCGCTGAGCCTGCTGGGGCGTACCAGAAAAGACGAAAAGCACAGCGCATAACCTATAAAACTGATATGCGGGGCGGCATGCTGACCCGGCAATTGAATTGGGCTGCCTGACTGCGATGCGGTGAGGCAGCCTGTTTTGCAAGGCGGAGAGGAACCTGATGTCGTCAGAAGAGTTAGAGCAGGTCTGGAATAGCATCAAATCAGAGGCGAGAGAGCTGGCTGAGTGTGAACCGATGCTGGCTAGCTTTTATCATGCGACGTTGCTCAAGCACGACAACCTGGGTGGTGCGCTCAGCTATATTCTGGCAAACAAGTTGGCCAACCCGATTATGCCCGCTATTGCGGTGCGTGAAGTGGTGGAAGACGCTTACCTGGCCGATCAGCAAATGATCGTTTCGGCGGCTCGCGACATCCTGGCGGTGCGCTTGCGTGACCCGGCAGTAGACAAGTACTCGACGCCGCTGTTGTACCTGAAAGGCTTCCACGCGCTGCAGGCATACCGTATCGGCCACTGGCTGTGGTTGCAGGGGCGACAGGCGCTGGCGATTTATCTGCAAAACCAGATTTCGGTCGCTTTTGGCGTGGATATCCATCCGGCTGCGACCATTGGCTGCGGCATCATGCTCGACCACGCTACCGGCATTGTGATCGGTGAAACCGCGGTGGTAGAAAATAATGTCTCTATTCTGCAATCGGTCACCCTTGGTGGTACCGGAAAGACCAGCGGCGATCGCCACCCGAAGATCCGCGAAGGCGTAATGATTGGCGCCGGGGCTAAAATTCTCGGCAATATCGAAGTGGGTAAAGGCGCGAAAATCGGTGCCGGTTCGGTGGTGCTGCAATCGGTGCCCCCGCATACTACGGCTGCCGGTGTGCCGGCGCGCATTGTCGGTCGACCGGAAAGCGATACGCCATCGATGGATATGGATCAGTACTTCAACGGTACCAACCACGGTTTTGAGTACGGCGACGGCATTTAAGCCGGTGGGTTCAAGAATAAATTCAGGGGAGCTTCGGCTCCCCTGATGCTTTCTGACGCGGGATTAACCCTGTTTCGGGAAGTTGGTGATGTCGGTGACGACGTCGTCGATCGCCGCTTTCACATCCTCTGCAGTGACCGGCGTGCTGTCGTTGCTAACGGTTTTGCCGTAGGTTTTACGCACGACTTCCAGCACTGTTTTACCGGTGTCCTGATCGATCAACTCACCTTCAATATAAAGCGTGGTGTTTTGAGTTCTGTGGCCACTGGCAGCCATGGTGCCGGCAACCACCGCGGCAACTGGAACGACCTCATAGAATTTCATGTCTTCATCTTCAGCGGAGACGGCGGTAATGGCGAGTTTGGCCACCAGAACGCGCGAACCGGCCGGACTTTTCAGGATGGTAAAGCGATCCTGAAGCGCAGCTTTTATCCGCTGGGTGGAATAGGCCTTGATTTTATTCAGCGTGTCCTGGCTCACACGTGTGGTCGGTTTTTCCGCTGGGAAATAGACGACCGGCTGGAAATACAGGCCGCGGTAGTTGGATTCTTTGTAGCTTGGGTCGATCCAACGCAGCGTTTTATGGCCGCTTGGCGACGTCGTTTCTTGCAATTTGCTGTAGTCAGACAGGAACCCCGAGTACTGCTTTGTAGTGGTCACTTTGGACGAACAACCCGCTAGCAACAAACTCACTGCCAATGCCGCCATGGCAACGCTCAAGCGTTGTTTTTTCATACGATTTCCTATGATGAGTGCCGATAACCCTTACAAAAGATAGCTCATTATCTTCTGCCATAGCGAATGTTTTGGCGCTGTGCGTGCCATGTTACGGGGCGGCCTATCAGGATCGTGATGTGCAGCTTGTTTTTACCTGCAAAGCGCGTAGTCAGGATTTGATCAGCGCACCCGCATAGTCCAGTTGCCGCCAGGCTTCATACACCACCACGGCCACGGCGTTGGACAGGTTCATGCTACGGCTTTGTGCCTGCATCGGAATGCGGATTTTCTGTTGTGCCGGCAAGGCTTCGAGGATTTCAGCAGGCAGCCCGCGGGTTTCCGGCCCAAACAGCAAATAGTCGCCGGCCTGATAGCTGACCGCGCTGTGCGCGGGGGTGCCTTTGGTGGTCAGGGCAAACAGCCGCTGCGGATTTTCGCTGGCGATAAAAGCGGCGTAGTCGGCGTGACGTCGGATGCTGGCGAATTCATGATAGTCCAGCCCGGCGCGGCGCAGGCGTTTGTCGTCCCACGGGAAGCCCATTGGTTCTATCAGGTGCAGTTGAAAACCGGTATTGGCACACAGGCGGATGATATTGCCGGTATTGGGTGGAATTTCGGGTTCGAATAAAACAATGTTCAACATGTAAAAAGCCCCTCATGACGAGGGGCGCAGAATAGCAAAATCTTACCGGCCTGTCTTAGGCGATCAGCGCTGATGCAACGGTAACCACAGGACTAACCGCAGGCCACCGAGCGGACTGTCTTCCGCTTTTACCCAGCCGCGATGCTGGTTGACCGCCGCCTCTACGATCGCCAGGCCCAAGCCGGTGCCGCCGGAGGCGCGATCGCGTGCTTCGTCGGTGCGATAAAACGGTCGGAAAATTTGCTCGCGATCTTCCGTACTGACGCCTGGGCCATCATCGTCGACCACAATGGTAATGCCCTGGTTGTCCGCGCTAAACGCCACGGCGATCCTGGTGTTCGAATAGCGCAGTGCGTTACGCACAATGTTTTCCAGTGCGCTGTCCAACGCGCCGGCGTTGCCGAACAGCGTCCATGGACCGGGAGGGGCGGTGACTTCCAAATGCTTGCCCATTTGCTCGGCTTCAAAGCCGGCGTCATCGAGTACATTGGCCCAGAGTTCATTGGCCAGCAGCCGCTCACGGACCAACTCGCTTTTCTGCTGTCCTCGTGACAGCACCAACAGATCGTTGATCATCGAGTCCAGACGCTGCGCCTCGGTTTCGATGCGCTCCAGCTCACGCCCTTCGCCGTGGCGACGACGCATTAACGCGGTAGCCAGCTGCAGACGGGTTAGCGGGGTGCGCAGCTCATGCGAGATGTCGGAGATCAGCCGTTGCTGAGCGGTCATCATGCGTTCCAGCGAACTGACCATTTGGTTGAAACTGGCGCCGGTCGCCAGAAACTCTTGCGGCCCGGCTTCCAGCTCCGGATGCTGTTTCAGGTTGCCACGGGCGACGTCATCGGCCGCGTTTTTCAGCTTGCGTGCCGGTTTCGCCAGGCTCCAGGCCAGCCATAGCAGCAATGGGGCGCTGATCAACATGGTGACGATCAGCAGCAGCAGCGGCCGGTCGAACATCAGGTTGATGAAGTCGGATTGTGGGCTGTTGGCCGGACGAATTAAGTACAACTGGTAGTTGTCTTCACCATCGCGTACGGAGAAGGGGCCGACCAGTTCGACGCGGCCGTATTTTTTCTTCTTCGGGTGGTCGGAATTATCAGATTGGCCGATAAAATTACGCACCAACTGCATTTCGTTGCGTTGCATGTTGCCAATCACCCGGCCTTCGCTGGTGACCAGGATCAGGCGCTGCCCTGGCGGGGCCCATTTTTCAATGGCGCGGAATAAACGCCGCCACCACATCAGGTCGTTGGCCGGATCGTTTTGCAACTCGGCCTCGACATGTTGTTCCAGCATCAGCCCCTGCCGCTGCTCGCTGTCGAGCAGCGAGGTCATTTGGCGGGAGTCGAGCTTGGGCACCATCAACACCAGCATCAGCACCAGGGCCAATGTGAACCAAAAAATGGCGAAGATACGTGCCGTCAAACTGTTGATCATGTTGCAGATACCATTAAGTAACCCCGTCCACGCAAGGTTTTGAACCACGGGTGGCCGTCTTTGCGGTTCGGCAGTTTACGTCGTAAGTTAGAGATGTGCATATCGATGGCGCGATCAAACGGCGTCAGACGTTTGCCCAGCACTTCCTGGCTCAGCAGTTCACGAGAGACTACCTGGCCGAGATGCTGTGCCAGCAGGTACAACAGGGTAAATTCGGTGCCGGTAAGATCCAGCGTTTGGCCGTCGAAACTGGCTTCCTGGCGGCCCGGATTGAGCTGCAAACCGTCAACGTCCAGCGTGGGTGCGCCGGTATCGACATTTTGCTGCTGCTCGCTCCAGTTGGAGCGGCGCAGAATCGCACGAATACGTGCAACCAGTTCGCGATCGTTAAAAGGTTTTGGCAAGTAGTCATCGGCACCCAGTTCCAGACCCAGTACCCGGTCCAGTTCGCTGCCGCGAGCGGTCAGCATAATGACCGGCGTCTGGTGGTGCTGACGCAGCTCTTTTAACGTATCGATACCGTTTTTCTTCGGCATCATGATATCGAGCAACAGCAGATCAATGGAGCTGTCCAGAAGCGACAACGCCTGTTCACCATCGTAGGCCACGACGATAGTAAAACCTTCCATTTCAAGAAGTTCTTTTAACAGCGAGGTCAGCTCGCGGTCGTCGTCAACTAACAGAATTTTGTTCATTGTATTTTTTCCTCCTGACGCAAAATACGTCATCAACTGTTGGCATTCCATGACTTTACGTAGTTTTACATGCACTGACGCATGTTTGCAGGTGCAGCAGTACACTGCTCCTCGTTGATTCGCAAAGTGAGAAAGCACGAGGAGTTAAAATGCGTAAGGTGACCGCATTAGTTATGGCATCAATGCTGGCAATAGGTTCTACCGCTGCGTTTGCTGCTGACACTAAATCGGAAACTGTACCGACTCCCGGCAACGACGCGATGACCCGAGCACCAGGTCAGCACCACATGTTTGACGGTGTCAGCCTGTCTGAACAGCAGCGTCAGCAAATGCGCGATTTAATGCGCCAGGCGCGCCACGATCTGCCTGGTGTCAATGTAGCTGAAATGGAAGCCATGCATAAGCTGGTGACCGCAGACAAATTTGATGAAGCCGCCGTGTATGCCCAGGCGGAACAGATGGCTCAGCAACAGGTTAAGCGCCAGGTCGAAATGGCCAGAGTACGCAATCAAATGTATAACCTGCTGACGCCACAGCAAAAAAGTGTTTTAGACCAGAAACATCAGCAGCGAATGCAGCAGATGGAGCAACAAATTTCTGGTTTGCAGCAAACTTCTGCCCAGAAGTTAAGTATGACTGAGTAGTCCCTGTTTTTCCTTGCCATAGACACCATCCCTGTCTTCCCCCGCCATGATGGCGGGGTTTTTTTTGTCCATCATTCCGCTATATTGGCCCTCTCAACGTTTAACCTGGATGGGTTATGGAACCGCAATATGCGCGTTTGGTGAAATCTGCCGCGTTAGCTGCCACTGCGTTGGCCTCGATACTGCTACTGATCAAAATTGTCGCCTGGTACCACACCGGTTCGGTGAGCCTGCTGGCCGCTTTGGTAGATTCCCTGGTGGATATCGCCGCGTCGCTGACCAACTTGCTGGTGGTGCGTTATTCGCTGCAGCCGGCCGACGAGGAACACACCTTCGGGCATGGTAAGGCCGAGTCGTTGGCCGCGCTGGCGCAGAGCATGTTTATTTCCGGCTCGGCACTGTTTCTGTTCCTGACCGGCTTCCAGCATCTGTACTCTCCGGAAACGCTGCGCGATCCCGGTGTTGGTATTGCCGTGACGGTGGTGGCGTTGTTCAGCACCTTGCTACTGGTCACCTATCAGCGTTGGGTAGTAAGGAAAACCCGTAGTCAGGCCGTACGAGCAGATATGCTGCATTATCAGTCAGATGTCATGATGAATGGTGCTATTCTTATAGCGCTTGCGCTAAGCTGGTACGGTTTTCAACGGGCGGATGCGCTGTTTGCATTGGCCATTGGCGTCTACATTCTTTATAGCGCGCTGCGGATGGGCCATGAGGCGGTGCAATCGCTGCTGGACAGGGCATTGCCGGACGATGAGCGTCAGGCAATTATTGATGTGATTTCTTCCTGGCCAGGGGTGAAAGGTGCGCACGATCTACGGACCCGCCAGTCCGGTCCGACGCGTTTTATCCAGTTGCATCTGGAAATGGACGATGCGCTGCCGCTGATGCAGGCGCATCTTCTGGCCGAGCAGGTGGAACAGGCACTGTTGCATCGTTTCCCCGGAGCGGATGTCCTCATTCACCAGGATCCCTGTTCCGTGGTGCCAGAGGGCCGACAGGGGCGTTGGGAGCTATAATCAATACAGGGCCTGTAAGATTGGTGCAACGGGTGAATGGCGGAGTTAGCTCAGCGTGCCATGATGGTTTTTTACCGCAATATTGCGTGACTTGAATCAATTCAGCTGGGTGTTTTTGTTATAATATCCAGCAATAAGCCGTAAAGCTGATTTTCTACAGCCGGAGAGGTTCCAGGACAATCGGCGAATACAGAATTCTTAAGAAATTGCATCTACAGTTCAGAGGTAGTCATGATCAAGAAAATCGGTGTACTGACAAGTGGCGGTGATTCGCCGGGTATGAACGCTGCGATCCGTGGCGTTGTGCGTGCTGCACTTTCAGAAGGTCTGGAAGTTTTTGGTATTTACGATGGCTACCTTGGCTTGTACGAAGATCGCATGGAAAAATTGGACCGCTACAGCGTGTCCGATATGATCAATCGCGGCGGCACCTTCCTTGGTTCAGCCCGTTTCCCGGAGTTCAGAGACGACAGCGTACGTGCCAAGGCGATTGAAAATCTGCAAAACCGCGGCATTGATGCGCTGGTGGTGATTGGCGGTGACGGTTCCTATATGGGGGCTAAACGCCTGACGGAAGAAGGTTTCCCTTGTATTGGCTTGCCGGGCACTATCGATAACGACGTGGCCGGTACCGACTACACCATCGGTTTCTTCACCGCGCTTGAAACCGTGGTGGAAGCGATTGACCGCTTGCGCGATACCTCATCTTCACATCAGCGTATTTCTATCGTTGAAGTGATGGGGCGTTATTGCGGCGATCTGACGCTGGCGGCGGCGATTGCCGGCGGTTGCGAGTTCATCGTGTTGCCTGAAATTGAGTTCAACCGCGAAGATCTGGTTTGTGAAATCAAAGCCGGCATCGACAAGGGTAAAAAACACGCGATTGTGGCGATCACCGAGCATATCTGCGATATCGATGAGCTGGCACGCCATATCGAGCAAGAAACCAAGCGTGAAACCCGCGCTACCGTGTTGGGGCATATTCAGCGCGGTGGTTCACCGGTAGCCTACGACCGTATTCTGGCTTCCCGCATGGGTGCTTACGCCATCGAGCTGTTGTTGCAGGGCTACGGCGGCCGCTGTGTCGGTATCCAAAACGAGAAGATGGTGCACCACGACATCATCGATGCGATCGAAAATATGAAGCGTCCATTCAAGGGCGACTGGCTGGAAACGGCGAAAAAACTGTACTGATCCCGTTTTAATTCAGTCAACAGAAGCCTCCGCATGCGGAGGCTTTTTTTATGCCTGCTGCGGTTATATTCCAGAATCGTCTAGCCCAACATTTTTTATTCTTTAATTGATAGCCGAGTTTCTGGCAGGCTCTGATGCTAAATCAACCGATTGAGGTTGCGATTATTTTTCCTGGGGGAGCGAGTCGATGCGTATGCGTAAATGGGGTGTAGGTCTGACAATAATGCTGCTGGCGTCCGGCGCCATGGCGAAAGATATCCAATTGCTGAACGTTTCATACGACCCGACGCGTGAGTTCTATCAGGAATATAACACCGCATTCGGTAAATACTGGCAGCAGCAGACCGGCGATAAAGTTACGGTGCGTCAGTCGCATGGCGGCTCCGGCAAGCAGGCGACTTCGGTGATTAATGGCATTGAGGCCGACGTGGTGACACTGGCGCTGGCCTATGACGTGGACGCTATCGCCGAGCGCGGGCGTATTGATAAAGAGTGGATCAAACGTCTGCCGGACAACTCGGCACCTTATACCTCGACCATTGTGTTCCTGGTGCGCAAAGGTAATCCAAAGCAAATTCACGATTGGGCGGATTTGATCAAACCGGGCGTCTCGGTAATCACCCCGAACCCGAAAACCTCTGGTGGTGCGCGTTGGAACTATCTGGCGGCCTGGGGTTATGCACTGCATCAGAACAACAACGATCAGGCCAAGGCGCAAGAATTCGTTAAAAACCTGTATAAGAACGTCGAAGTGCTGGATTCCGGTGCGCGCGGTTCGACCAATACCTTTGTTGAACGCGGTATCGGTGATGTGCTGATCGCCTGGGAGAACGAAGCGCTGCTGGCGGAAAAAGAGCTGGGCAAGGACAAGTTTGAGATTATCACCCCAAGCGAATCGATTCTGGCCGAGCCGACCGTGTCGGTGGTGGATAAAGTGGTTGATAAGCGCGGTACCCGTGATGTGGCTACGGCTTACCTGAAGTATCTGTATACGCCGGAAGGGCAGACCATCGCGGCGAAAAACTATTACCGTCCACGCGATGCGGCGGTAGCGGCCAAGTTTGCCGACCAGTTCCCGAAACTGAAACTGTTTACCGTGGATGATACTTTCGGCGGCTGGACCCAGGCGCAGAAGGTGCACTTTGCCACTGGCGGCGTGTTTGACGAAATCAGCAAACGTTGATGCTCAATGGGCCCCAATAAAAAACCCCGGCAAGCCGGGGTTTTGTTATTTATAAGCCGGGTGAAATCAGGCTTTTTTAGCAGCAGCAGCGGCTTTGACGATCACGGCGAAAGCATCGGCTTTCAGTGATGCGCCGCCAACCAGCGCGCCGTCGATGTCCGGCTGAGTGAACAGCTCGGCAGCATTTTTGTCGTTCACGGAGCCGCCGTACTGGATGATCACTTCTGCAGCCACGGCTGCGTCCTGCTTGGCGATGTGATCGCGGATAAATTTGTGTACTGCCTGTGCCTGCGCAGGAGTGGCAGACTTGCCGGTACCGATAGCCCAAATTGGCTCATAAGCGATAACCGCGCCTTTAAAGGCTTCTGCACCCTGGGTTTTCAGTACGGCGTCGATCTGACGTGCGCAAACTTCTTCGGTTTTACCCGCTTCGTTTTCAGCGTCAGTTTCACCGATGCACAGCACTGGGATCAAACCCGCAGTTTTCAGCACGGCAAATTTCTCGGCGATCGCAGCGTCAGTTTCTTTGTGGTAAGTACGACGCTCGGAGTGGCCGATGATGATGTATTGCGCACCAATATCTTTAAGCATGTCGGCGGAAACTTCACCGGTGAATGCGCCGGACAGGTTCACGTCTACGTTTTGGGCACCCAGAGCGATGCGGCTGCCGGCCAGCGCGTGCTTGGCCTGGTCCAGGTACATGACCGGTGGTGCGATAGCGACGCCACAACCGTCAACACTGCTCAGTTCATTGCGCAGTGCGGCGATCAGTTCGTTAACCATGTGAGTGCTGCCGTTAAGCTTCCAGTTACCCATAACTAATGGATGACGCATGTTTTTTCCTCCAACAAGGGAACGCGAGAGTCGAAATAACCACTGCCGGACCGGCAGTTTACCTGCCCAACAGTATAGAGATGATTAAGCGCGAAGGCTTTGCTTTTCGTCATTAAATGACCGGCTGTTACGGCTCGGATAGCGTCAGCTTAACCGGTTCAACAGCGAAAGTTACCCCTTTATCGCCGTTGTCCGCGACCACATAACGGATCGCACCGACCTGCTGTTGGTAAAAGCGTGAACCTTTGCCTTTCTCCAGCAGGTTGGCCACTTTGCTCAGGCTTTTTTCCACCGTCAGCGCCGGTTCAAACTGGCGCATCAGTGCGGCCATATAGTTGATGGCAATGGTGCGGGCCGCCTTTTCTTCGCTGCTTTGCTGCAGTGGCAGATGGGTAATTTGCAGCGTTTTGATTTTGCCGGTGCCCTTTTCCAGCGCAGTGGAGGCGTAGAGATTTTCGTTCAGCTTGCTGGCGGCACGCGTCAGCAGTGGCGTATCGTCCTCTGCGGTTGCGATGGCGCGAAATTCGCCAATCGGCAGTGTCGGGTTGTCGCGGTTATATTTTTCGCGGAATTTGACCACCGTCAGATCAAAGGTCGGTGCCCCGGCCAGCAGATACGGCGCGGTGGGCGATGCACTGACGGCGGCATCCGGCGGATCGGCCCAGGCGCTGCTGATACTCAGCAACAGGCAGGCGATGGCGATGGTTTTTCTCAGCATGGTATAACACGGCATCAAGAACAAAGATGGCTCCGATTAAAGCGATAACCCAGGGGGATTGTCAAAGATCCCGCGCCATTATCGCTTGCTGACAGGAAAGCTGTGCGTTACTCCGCGTAATGCAGGGCAGAAATCTTCGCCCGGCAGCGCCTATGTTACACTGCACGGCAGAATATGGGCAGGCTAACAACGCAGGATTCAATGACAATACAACAGTGGTGCTTTTCGTTTAAGGGCCGAATTGGGCGGCGTGACTTTTGGATTTGGATGGTGCTGTGGCTGGTGCTGATGGTTGTGGCTTTTTCTCTCGCCAGTCGTGAACTGGTGGATATCCAGACCATCGCATTCTTTATCGTGGGCTTGCTGTGGCCGACGGCGGCGGTGTTGGTGAAACGGCTGCATGACCGCAATAAAGCCGGCTGGTGGGCGTTATTGCTGATCCTGGCGTGGTTGCTGGCGGCGGGCAACTGGCAGATGCTGGCACCGCTCTGGCAATGGGGCGTCGGGCGTTTTATCCCGACGCTGATCATTGTGATGATGATGATCGATTTGGGCGCCTTTGTCGGCACGCCTGACGATAACCGTTTTGGCCCACCGGCCGAGCCGGTGAAGTTCAGCGCACAATGAGGCCGTACGCTACCAGTATTGCTCGCTGGTGATATGGCCAGGCTTGCGGCGCAGGTGCTTGCGCATTTGCCGCTGATCCTTCAGCGTTTGCTGGGTATCCCGCACCATTTGCGGGTTACCGCACAGCATCACATGGTCGGTTTCCGCGTCGAGGGGTAATCCCACCGCCGCTTCCAGCCGGCCATCCTCGATCAGCGCCGGTACGCGGCCGGTCAGCGAGCCGGTGACTTCTTCGCGGCTGACAATAGTCTGAATGCGCAGTTTGCCGTTGTAACGCTGCTGTAATTGCTGCATCAGCGGCAGGTAGCTGAGATCGCGCGCAAAGCGGGCGGCATGCACCAGCACCAGATTTTTGAAGCGTTCCAGGTCTTTGCCTTCCTGCAGCATCGACAGGTAAGGGCCGATGGCGGTGCCTGTCGCCAACATCCACAGGGTGTCGCATTCAGGCACTTCCTCCAGCACGAAAAATCCGGCGGCCTCTTTGGTCACCATCACTTCGGAACCCGGTCGCAGTTGATTGAGGCGTGGGCTAAGTTTGCCTTCCGGCACGGTGACCAGGTAAAACTCCAGGTTCGGATCGCTGGGGGCGTTGACGTAGGAATAGGCGCGCTGCACGCGTTCGCCGTCAATTTCCAACGCCAGTTTGGCAAATTGCCCGGCGATAAAGGGAGCAATGGGGGCATGGACGGTGATGCTGAACAGCCCGTCGGTCCATTGCGTGACTTGTGTAACCTTGCCATTAACCCAGTCAGCCATACTCTAAAGCTCCAATGGTCGAATCAAATAAGCGCAATGTCGTGAGCCGGAAATAGCATGCGCAGTACGCTCGATGCGATAACCCTGGCCAAACAGACGGTTAAACAGTTGCAGCTCCGAGTTGCACAGGCTGCTGCAGGCGGTGGCCGCCACGCCGATTGGGCAGTGGTTTTCCACCAGTAGCATGCCCTGCGGGTGCTCTAACAGTTCGGCCATGTAGCCATCATGCTGCCGCAGGCGCACCAATCGGGCGAGTTTGGCCTGATGGCAGTCTTCCTCAGACAGTTCTTCAGCATAGCGCTGATAAAGCTTGTCTTCGCGCGCGCTGAGCAACTGCTCCACCCCTTCCGCCCCAAACAACTGATGGGCGGATCCCAACAGCTCTGTCGCCAGCCGATCGTGGCCATTGGCAAACTGGGCGTGGCCCTGCTGGGTCAGCGACCAGTAGCGTGTGGGGCGACCTACCTTGGTACGCGCTTCCTCGTAACCCACCAGCTCACGTTTTTCCAGAGATTGCAGATGCTGACGGATACCCATGGGGGTGATGTCCAGACGCTCAGCCAGCATTTTGGCAGAGTGCGGCCCCAAGGTTTTTAACTGCAATAAAATCAGCTCTGTTGTCTTCATAAACCCAATCCCTATGGCGTTATTTTATTTCAAGATGATGAAAATAATTATCGATTAAATGCTAAAGCCAAACTATTGAAAGTTTGCCATTTTTAACCCATAAGCAGTAGACGTACAGTTTAATTTACGAGGCTGGTTGGCTTTGCTGCCACTGTGACGGAGATCAATATTTGCCGGAAACTCGCTAAAAAAATTAAATTTGTTAGCTTATGCCGCCATAGAGGGCTGCTCGCCGTTCTGGCTGAATTAGGGGCCATACCGGGACGCTGTGACGAGTTAATACGTTAACGAAGATAATGAGAAAAATAGAAAACTTTCACCTGTTGGTGATGCTTACCCTGTTAGTGGCCGTCGGTCAGATGGCACAAACCATTTATGTCCCCGTGATTGCTGATATTGCCAAGGATCTGTCGGTGCGCTCCGGTGCCGTGCAGCGCGTGATGGCGGCTTATCTGATGACCTATGGTTTCTCGCAGTTGATTTACGGCCCGCTGTCGGACCGTATTGGCCGTCGGCCGGTGATCCTGGCCGGGATGATGATTTTTATGATGGGTGCGCTTGGCGCGCTGCTGTCCACCAACCTGACGATGCTGGTTGCCGCCAGTGCCATTCAGGGGATGGGGACCGGCGTGGCGGGGGTGATGGCGCGAACCATGCCGCGTGACCTGTATGCCGGTACTTCGCTGCGCTATGCCAACAGCCTGCTCAACATGGGCATTCTGGTCAGTCCGCTGTTGGCACCGATCATCGGTGGGGCATTGGCGATGATATTTGGCTGGCGCGCCTGTTATGCCTTCCTGTTGGTGTTGTGTGCCGGTGTAGCCTTCGCCATGTTCCGCTGGCTGCCGGAAACCCGACCGCAGCAGACCGAAAAGCGGCGCATGCTGGCGAGCTTCCGCAAGCTGCTGACGGACAGTACTTTCAGCTGTTATCTGGTGATGCTGATCGGTGCTCTGGCGGGGATCGCGGTCTTTGAAGCCAGCTGCGGCGTGCTGATGGGCGGCGTATTGGGCCTTAGCGGACTGACCGTCAGTATCCTGTTTATTCTGCCAATCCCGGCGGCGTTCTTTGGTGCCTGGTATGCCGGTCGTGACGGCAAAAGCTTCCACAGTCTGGTGTGGCATTCGGTGATCAGTTGCCTGTTGGCGGGCCTGATGATGTGGATCCCCGGGTGGTTTGGCGTGATGAATATCTGGACGCTGATTGTGCCGGCTGCGCTGTTCTTCTTCGGTGCCGGGATGCTATTCCCGCTGGCCACTACCGGGGCGATGGAGCCGTTTCCTTATCTGGCCGGTGCGGCTGGCGCATTGGTTGGGGGCATGCAGAACATGGGCTCCGGCCTGGCGACCTGGCTTTCCGCCATGCTGCCGCAGACCGGGCAGTTCAGCCTCGGCCTGCTGATGTTTGCCATGGCGTTACTGATTTTGCTGTGCTGGTGGCCGTTATCGCACCGGATGCAGCATCAGGGACATACCGTATAAAACTGACAGGGCGCCGAAGGCGCCCTGATTATTTACAGCAGGAACTCGTGCAGCGCCGGGTCTTTACGATCCAGATAGTGGGTTGAGCGGATACGGCGGATAGTGCGTGATTTGCCGCGGATCAGCAGGGTTTCCGTGGTGGCCATATTGCCCTGGCGGCTAATGCCTTCCAACAAATCGCCCTTGGTGATGCCGGTAGCGGAGAAAATCACGTTGTCGTTACGCGCCATATCATCCAGCAGCAATACCTTGCCGGCTTCAATTCCCATCTCTTTGCAACGCGCCAGTTCTTCCTCGCCGATGCGGCGATTCTCGGCGCTGTCGCCCTTCACCTGGTGGCGCGGCAGCAGGCGTGCCTGCATATCACCGTCCAGAGCACGGATCACCGCGGCGGAAATGACCCCTTCAGGCGCGCCGCCGATGCCGTACATCACGTCGACTTCACTGTCGGGCATACAGGTCAGGATCGAGGCCGCCACATCGCCGTCGGGGATAGCGAAGACTCGTACCCCGAGTTGCTGCATCTGGGCAATAACGCCGTCGTGACGCGGCTTGGCCAGAATGACCACCGTCAATTGGCTCAGCGGTTTGCCCAGACAGACCGCGACCTTGTTCAGGTTCTCGGCCAGCGGCAGGTTAAGATCGATCGCGCCGCGCGCTGCCGGGCCCACCACCAGTTTTTCCATATACATGTCAGGGGCGTGCAGGAAGGTGCCGCGATCGCCCACCGCCAGTACAGCCAACGCATTGGGCTGGCCCATGGCGGTCATGCGGGTGCCTTCGATCGGGTCGACGGCGATATCCACCGCGTCGCCCTGGCCGCTGCCGACCTGCTCGCCGATATACAGCATTGGCGCTTCATCAATTTCGCCTTCGCCGATCACTATGCGGCCATCGATATCCACTTTATTAAGCATAATGCGCATTGCGTTGACCGCAGCACCATCGGCGGCGTTCTTATCGCCGCGTCCCAACCATTTGTAGCCCGCCAGCGCGGCAGCTTCGGTAACACGGGAAAATTCGATGGCTAATTCACGTTTCATGGCAAAACCTGTCTGTGAGAAAGGGAGAAAATATCGACAAAGTTTATCACAGCGGGCGATGGTGGGGCGGGGCAAAAAAACGCGCCACCCGGAGGCAGCGCGTGATGAGGTCAACAAAGCAAAACAGCGTTAGTCGTGCTCTTCCCATGCTTGCGCGCGGGCAACCGCTTTTTTCCAGCCGCTGTAACGGAAGTTACGCTCGGTGGTTTCAATGCTTGGACGGAACTCACGCTCGATGACCGCCTTGCTCTTCACTTCATCCAGGTCATTCCAGTAGCCGATAGCCAGGCCTGCCAGGAATGCGGCACCGAGTGCAGTCGACTCACGCACTTCAGGACGCTCTACACGGGTCCCGAGGATGTCAGACTGGAACTGCATCAGGAAGTTGTTGGCGACCGCACCACCGTCCACACGCAGCGATTGCAGGCGGGTGTTGGAGTCGGCCTGCATCGCATCCAGCACGTCGCGCGTCTGGTAGGCAATGGATTCCAGCGTGGCACGGATGATGTGGTTACTGTTTGCGCCACGAGTCAGGCCGAAGATCGCGCCACGGGCATACGGGTCCCAGTAAGGCGCGCCCAGACCGGTAAAGGCAGGCACCACATATACCCCGTTGCTGTCTTTCACCTTGGTGGCGAAGTATTCGGAGTCGGCCGCATCGCTGATCAGTTTCAGCTCATCGCGCAGCCACTGAATAGAAGCGCCGCCGATGAAGACTGCGCCTTCCAGCGCATAGTTCACTTCGCCGCGTGGGCCGCAGGCGATAGTGGTCAGCAGGCCGTGGCTGGAACGTACCGCTTCTTTGCCGGTGTTCATCAACAGGAAGCAGCCGGTACCGTAGGTGTTTTTCGCCATGCCCGGTTGAACGCACAGTTGGCCGTACAGTGCCGCCTGCTGGTCACCGGCAATACCGGCGATAGGAATACGCGTACCGCCTTTACCACCGATGTTGGTCTGGCCGTACACTTCAGAGGATGGACGGACTTTCGGCAGCATCGCGCGCGGGATATCCAGCGCTTCCAGCATGCGCTCATCCCAGTCCAGTTCATGGATATTGAACATCATGGTGCGCGAGGCGTTGGTGTAATCGGTCACATGCACCCGCCCCTGGGTCATTTTCCACACCAGCCAGGTGTCGACGGTGCCGAACAACAGCTCGCCGCGCTTGGCGCGTTCACGGGCACCTTCAACGTGATCGAGGATCCATTTTACCTTGGTGCCGGAGAAGTACGGGTCAACCACCAGGCCGGTGTTGTGACGGATGTACTCTTCCATGCCATCGCGTTTGAGTTTTTCACAGATATCGGCGGTGCGGCGGCATTGCCAGACGATGGCGTTATAGATTGGTTTGCCGGTGTCTTTTTCCCAGACGATGGTGGTTTCGCGCTGGTTGGTGATGCCGATGCCGGCGATCTGATCGGAATTGATGTCGGCTTTCGCCAGCACTTCCACCAGCGTGGAGCTCTGTGATGACCAAATCTCCATTGGATCATGCTCAACCCAGCCGGCTTTCGGGTAAATCTGCGTGAATTCACGCTGCGACACCGCAACAATATTGGCATCGTGGTCTAGCACTACGGCACGTGAACTGGTAGTTCCCTGGTCGAGAGCGACAATGTATTTTTTTTCTACAGTCATGATTTTAGTCCTGCTGTTGTTAACCGTTTTAAAACTGTGCCAATCACGCTTTACGCTGCTGAGCCTTGGCGGCGGGTTTTTCTTCTTCTACGCAAACGTCACACGGCAGATTGCGGCCAATGAGCATGCGGTAGCCGAAGGCACCCAGGCAGGCACCGATGATTGGGCCAAAGATTGGCACCAGGAAGTACGGGATATCACGCGCACCGGTGAAGGCCACTTTGCCCCAGCCGGCCAGATAAGCGAACATTTTCGGACCGAAGTCACGGGCCGGGTTCAGCGCAAAGCCGGTCAATGGTCCCATAGAGGCGCCGATCACGGCAATCAGAATACCGATTAACAGCGGTGCCAGCGGGCCACGTGGAATGCCGTTGCCGTCGTCGGTCAGCGCCAGGATCAGGCACATCAGGATCGCGGTAATCACCGTTTCAACCAGGAAAGCCTGACCCACGGAGATGTGTGCATTAGGGTAGGTGGAGAAGATGCCGGCCAGGGCCAGGCTTTCGTCGCTGCCACGTACCATATGGTTGGCCGCTTCAAAATCGAAGAACAGGTTGTAATACAGCCCGTAGACCAGCGCTGCGGCGCAGAAGGCTCCGGCGATCTGCGCGACGATGTAAGGCAATACTTTGCGTCCGTCAAAGCAGGCGAACAGCCACAGTGCGATGGTGACTGCCGGGTTGAGATGCGCACCAGAGATGGCAGCGGTCAGATAGATGGCCATGGCAACGCCCAGGCCCCAAATGATACTGATTTCCCACTGGCCGAAGCTGGCGCCAGCCAGTTTCAACGCGGCAACGCAGCCTACGCCAAAAAATATCAACAGGCCGGTGCCGAGAAACTCGGCGATACATTGGCCTTTTAGGGTCGGACTGGTGGTTTGGCTCATAATGTTGTTGTCCTGCAAAACGGCGGTTATGGGTTTATAGGCTCTGGGTGTGTATCGATCTGGCCTATGGGTACAGTTTTTTTCATCTCGTCCAATTATTAATTGAGGACGTGATGTAAATTTATCGTTAACGAACATAAACGAGAAATAGCGAAATCAAAATGTGTGTGCTTCGTCATAAAATTGAGCGAATTCGCGTCGTTTTGTGTTCTTTCTGCTCCATGAAACTGTGATCTGACCAGTGATTTGGCCACCGTTCGTTAACAAAGCGATTTACGCGCGGTGAGTATTTTCAGTTTTTGCTGATAGTGGCGGCAGGAAAATTGCAACAGACTGCGCGTTGAGCCGGATGTTGCTAGACAGTCGGGGACAGGCTACTTACAATCGTTTTTATCGAAAGAAGCGTTTTATCGAGACAGGCGCGTTATTTTCAATAAAAGCGTGTGTCACTTGGCGCGATGCATATTCGCAGCAGTTGCAACCAAAGTTGCGGCCGTTACCTATAGATGTACGCCTTGCTATCATGAGGGGACTGAAGAATGTCATTTGAAGTATTTGAGAAATTGGAATCAAAAGTTCAGCAGGCGATCGATACCATCACCCTGCTGCAGATGGAAATTGAAGAGCTGAAAGACAAAAACAACACTCTTTCACAGGAAGTTCAGGCTGCCTCCGGCAACCACGAATCGTTGGTACGCGAGAACCAGCAACTGAAAGAAGAGCAGCACGTATGGCAAGACCGTCTGCGTGCGCTGTTGGGCAAAATGGAAGAAGTCTGATTCCGTATTGCACGATCGAAAAGGGCGCCTAAGGCGCCCTTTTTCCTGTCTGAAAATCACTCGATATCGAGTGGATCCTCGGACAGGATAATACCGGTATTGTCGGCATACAGATGATCGCCGGAGAAGAAGGTCACACCGCCGAAGTTAACGCGGATGTCGCTTTCGCCAATGCTTTCACTGGCGGCGCCGACCGGAATGGCCGCCATGGCCTGAATACCGATGTCCATCTCTTCCAGATCGTCTACCTGGCGAACCGCGCCGTACACCACGATGCCTTCCCACTCGTTCTGGGTGGCCAGACGTGCCAGTTCTGCGTTGATCAGGGCACGACGTACCGAGCCGCCACCGTCAATCACCAGGACGCGACCACGGCCGTTTTCTTCAAGCAGCTCGAATAACAGACCGTTATCCTCAAAGCATTTCACCGTAGTGATTTGCCCGCCAAATGAAGTACGCCCGCCAAAATTGGAGAATAGAGGCTCAACTACGTTCACCTCTTCGTGATAGATGTCGCAAAGTTCGGAAGTATCGTATTTCATAGGATTTTACGTCTGTTTGCCGCTGGAATAACCAGTATATCCCTTTATTCGCCCTGTTGGCAAAATCATCAGTTCGATGGCTAACTGAGCACCACGCCGATAGCGAACAATATATTGGCCAGCAGCGCCGCCTTGACCATATGTTCAAGCATCGGCCGCATACCGGCTGGCGTAGGGTCCCGCAACACGCGCAAGCCATGGCGTACCAGCAACGGGATAGCCAAGACAAACAACCAGCCCCACAGGCTATGCAGGTTGAGCAACGTGAACAGCGTAAAGCACGCCACCGCGCCGATCAGCAGCAACAGGTGGTAATAACGCGCCTTCTGCGGCCCGAGTCGGACTGCCAGGGTATTCTTGCCGTTGGCGCGATCGCTTTCGATATCGCGCAGATTATTGATATTGAGCACCGCCGCTGCCAGCAGGCCACAGGCGGTGGCCGGCAGCATCACGATGCTGTCAAAGGCGTGGGTTTGCAGGTAAAAAGTGCCTGCGACGCTCAGCCAGCCGAAGAACACCAGCACCGAGATATCGCCCAAGCCCAGATAGCCGTAAGGTTTGTTGCCGACGGTATAGGTAATGGCTGCGACGATAGAAAGCCCGCCCAGCACCAGGAAGCCCACCACATCGCTGGGTTGTTCACAGGCCACGGCAATTAGCGAACTGCCGGCGATGGCGATCAGTACCACCGTCACCACCAACGCCCGTTTCATCTGTGCCTGGGTGATCATGCCTTTTTGCATACCACGTAGCGGCCCGATACGATCTTCCTTGTCGCTGCCTTTTACCGCATCGCCATAGTCGTTCGCCAGGTTGGAGAGAATTTGCAGCAGGCCGGCCGTCAGCAGCGCCAGCAGCGCCACGCCGGGCTTCAGGCTACCTTGCCAGGCGGCAATGGCGGAACCGACGACGATCGAGGCAAAGGCCAGCGGCAGGGTGCGCGGTCGTAAACTTTCAAGCCAGGCTCTGGCCGGGGAGATGGTAGTTGATGAGCTCATTTTTCGCTTCAGAGTTAGTGGCTGTGTCCGTTAGAAATAGTTGTGGGAGGCAAATGCCTCCCACAGATGACTGACTGGACATGATTGAGCGATTATAGGATAAAACGACTCAAATCTTCATCCGCTACCAGTTCATCCAGATGATTACCTACGTAATCCGCATCAATTGTAATGGATTGACCGTTAATTTCACTCGCATCATAAGAAATATCTTCCATCAGACGCTCGAGCACGGTGTGCAAACGACGTGCGCCGATGTTTTCGGTGCTTTCGTTAACCTGCCATGCGGCTTCGGCGATGCGGCGGATACCTTCGGCGGTGAACTCGATATTGACGCCTTCGGTGCCCATCAGCGCTTTATACTGCTCGGTCAGCGAAGCGCTTGGCTCGGTCAGAATACGCTCGAAGTCTTCGGTGGTCAGCGCCTGCAACTCAACGCGGATCGGCAGACGGCCCTGCAGTTCCGGGATCAGGTCTGAAGGGCTGGCGGTCTGGAATGCGCCGGAAGCGATAAACAGAATGTGATCGGTTTTCACCATCCCGTGCTTGGTGGAAACGGTACAGCCTTCCACCAGCGGCAGCAGGTCGCGCTGCACGCCTTCGCGAGACACGTCCGGGCCAGAGCTTTGGCCGCCGCGCTTACAGATTTTGTCGATCTCGTCGATAAACACGATGCCGTGCTGCTCAACCGCTTCGATCGCCTGTTCTTTCAGCTCTTCCGGGTTCACAAGCTTGGCGGCTTCTTCTTCCACCAGCAGTTTGAAGGCTTCTTTGATCTTCAGCTTGCGTGGTTTCTGCTTCTGGCCACCGAGGTTCTGGAACATTGACTGCAGCTGGTTGGTCATTTCTTCCATGCCAGGAGGAGCCATGATTTCTACGCCCATCGGCGCTGCGGCCAGATCGATCTCAATTTCCTTGTCGTCCAACTGGCCTTCACGCAGTTTCTTGCGGAATGCCTGGCGTGCCGAGGACGGCTCCTGATGCTCTTCCGCCTGGCCCCAGTTGTTCTTGGCCGGTGGGATCAACACATCAAGGATACGTTCTTCCGCCAGCTCTTCGGCGCGGGTACGGTTCTTGTCGATTGATTGCAGACGCACCATTTTGATCGCAGCATCGGTCAGGTCGCGGATAATAGAATCCACTTCTTTCCCAACGTAGCCCACTTCGGTGAACTTGGTGGCTTCAACCTTGATGAACGGCGCGTTGGCCAGTTTCGCCAGACGGCGGGCGATTTCGGTTTTACCGACGCCGGTCGGGCCGATCATCAGAATGTTCTTTGGCGTGACTTCGTGGCGCAGCATCTCGTTGAGCTGCATCCGGCGCCAGCGGTTACGCAGGGCGATGGCAACGGCACGTTTGGCTTTGTTCTGGCCAATGATGTAGCTGTCCAGTTCGCTGACGATCTCGCGCGGGGTCATTTCAGACATAGTATTCGATCCTTACGCTTTGGAAGGCAATTCTTCAATGGTGTGGAAATGGTTGGTGTAAATACAGATGTCACCGGCGATGTTGAGAGACTTATCAACAATTTCGCGGGCGCTCAGCTCGGTATTTTCCAACATCGCGCGGGCGGCTGCCTGGGCGTACGGACCGCCGGAGCCAATCGCAATCAAATCATTTTCAGGCTGGATCACGTCACCGTTGCCGGTGATGATCAGCGAGGAGTTTTCATCCGCGACTGCCAGCAGCGCTTCGAGCTTGCGCAGCATGCGGTCGGTGCGCCAGTCTTTCGCTAATTCAACGGCTGCTTTCACCAGGTGACCCTGATGCATTTCCAGCTTGCGCTCGAACAGCTCAAACAGCGTGAAGGCATCCGCGGTGCCACCGGCAAAACCGGCAATCACTTTGTCGTTATACAGGCGACGCACTTTCTTGACGTTGCCCTTCATTACCGTATTGCCCAAGGTAGCCTGGCCATCGCCACCGATCACTACCTGGCCGTTACGGCGTACGCTTACAATTGTTGTCACGAGCAGACCCTCGTTGAAGACGGAAAGAAGCCCTCGCAGTATCTGCTTGCGCAGACACTACGAGGCATATTGAGAGTATAGATGGGGGGGGATTGAAGCTTTTCAACCCCCAACGGAGAGGGGAATGCAACTTGACATGCCTACGCCCTTCAGGCGCGACAGGGTTTTGTCCGCAGCAGCCCGGCTGCTGTATGGGCCGAGCACCACACGATTCCAGCCGCCGCCGGCGGTGATACGGCTTTCAATACCTTCAAACGCCAGGCGCGCACGCACGGATTCTGCCTGGTCGGTTGCACGGAACGAGCCACACTGCACCATCCATTTTTGCTTCGACTCTGGCTTGGTTTCCTGCTTGGCCGTTTCCTGTTTCACTTCCGGCTTGGTTTCCGGTTTGACCTCAGGTTTCGGCTGCTTAACCTGCACCGGCGGCTGCGTTACCGGCTGCGGCTTGGGTTGTGGCTTCGGCTGAGCCGGCTGCTGTACCGGTGCTGTCGTCGCGCCGTTGTTAAACGGGTTACGCGGTTGAGTCACCGGTGGTTGCTGCACCTGCTGCTGCTGAATCTGCTGTTGTTGCACCTGCTGCTGCTGACGGCTACGTGCGGCGGCCTGAGAAGGGTCGTTATACGGCACTTCATTGAGCTGTGTCGGACGTTGTTGCATATCCGCCTGCATTTGATCCAGCAGTTGGCGTTGCTCTGCAGTCAACTGAGTCTTGGAGTTGGCTTCACCGCCTGCCGTAGGTTCGGTCGGGGTTTGCACGCCAATCTGACGATTCTCCAGCTCTTTGATGTAGCGCCAGCGTTCTTCCGGTTTCGGCGGCAAGCCGTTACCCGGACGATTGCTGTGCACAGGCAGCAGCGGCGCGTCATCCGGCTTGTTGTGCGTAATGAAATAGAGGCCACCGATAAAGACAACCAGAAGTGCGACGGCTAACGCCAACACGGTTTTGGAAACCTTCGGAGAACTGCGTTTTTTACGGCTGGGGGTTTTACGCTTAGCTCCTGCTGCGCGCCCACGGCTTACATAGTCTTTTTGTGCCACTATTATTCCGCTGTGTCCTGATGAGGGGATAAGTCCGTCATGTTACTGAACCCTAAAATATTTGACTAGCGTTTCGGGGCAGCGGTGCTGCCTCTGATAATCAATTCACTGTCCAATAGCCGGGAGCCGCTTGCCACGGTCTGCCCGTGTAGCTGCTCCAACAGCAATAACATGGCCTGCTGGCCAATCTGGTAGCGCGGTTGAGCCACTGTGGTTAACGGTGGATCGCAATACTGCGCCAGTTTGATGTCGTCAAAGCCGATGATAGAAAGGTCCTGCGGTACCCGCAGCCCCATCTTTTTCGCCTGCGACAGCACGCCAATGGCCATCACATCACTGTGGCAGAACACTGCCGTCGGCGGTTTTGGCTGTGCCATCAACGTTGCCAGCGCCTGAGCGCCAGCCTCGTAGGTGAAATCACCCCGGGTAATATAGCTGCTTTCGACGGTAATGCCATTACGACGTAGCGCCTGAATGTAACCTTGCAGGCGATAATGGCTGAGCGGCATCTGTTCCGGCCCGGCGACACAGGCGATTTGCTGGTGGCCGAGCTGATGTAAATAATGCACGGCTTCGAAGGCGGCGGTCAGGTTATCGATGTGCACCGTCGGCAGTTCCAGCTCCGGAGCAAACTCGTTGGCCATCACCATCGGCGGCAGGTTACGCTGTTCTTCCTTGCTGGCATCGAACGGCAGGTTAGAGCCGAGCAGCAGCATGCCATCGATTTGTTTGGTAATGATCAGGTTGACGAAGGTGCGTTCCTGCTGGTTTTGCTGAGCACAGTCACCAATCAGCACCAGGTAGCCCTGTTGTGCGGCGGTTTGCTCGATCCCCTGGATCACATCGGCGAAAAACGGATCGCAAATGTCGGGGACGATCACCAGGATAGTCCGGGATTCGTTACGCTTGATATTGCGAGAGAGGGCATGAGGAGAATAGCCCACGGCCAGTACGGCCTGTTCCACTTTCTGACGCGTCGGCGTTGACACCTTTTCCGGGTTCATCAGCGCACGCGACACGGTTGCCGTTGAAACGCCCGCCATTTCGGCAACGTCTTTCATGGTTGCCATGGATAATTCTTTCTTGTGTTCCAACGCCTTTCTCCTTGCGTTAGCCCCATGCCAACGCGACGACTTCAGTTTGCTCACAAATTCTGGCGTGCGGTGGTGTTGTTATCATTTAGCGCCATCCGCGCTCAAACATTCCATCACTGTCCTGCAAGAGGTGACAAATTGCCTTCGCAGTTATTCTAAACAGAATACGTCCTGCCTTTGTTACCTAATTTGCATAAAAAGTGTGACCTGGGAAGGTTTTTTAGCGTTCGCTCGCAATTTCAAGGGTAAACGTTTGCATTGGATGAACTGAATCGGACTTTTCTGGGTTCAGCTGTCTATCGGATCGATATCCAGCGTCCATTTCACCTTTCGTGCCTGTGGCAGGGTACTGACCAGCGGCAGGGAGCTTTTCATTAACTGTTGCAGTACCCGCCGGGAAGGGTGTTGCAGCAGCAGTTGCCAGCGGAAACGACCGCCGCGTTTCGACTGCAGCGCCGGGACCGGCCCCATCACCCATAGCGAGTCATCTTTCAGCGGGCTGGCTTCCAGCAGATTGCGCAGTTGCTGCAGGAACTGGGGGGCCTGCTGGTTATCGTGATCTTCCGAACGCACGATGATATGGCTGGTATAGGGCGGCAGGAACACGCTGTTGCGCTCCGCCAACGTCTGTTTGGCAAAGGCGTCGTAACCCTGTTGCAGCAGAATTTGCAGCAGTGGGTGTTCCGGGTGGTGAGTCTGTAACAATACTTCACCGGGCTTACCGGCACGGCCGGCGCGGCCGGAGACCTGGGTATACAGCTGGGCAAAGCGCTCGGCGGAACGGAAGTCGGCCGAGAACAGAGCGCCGTCGACATCCAGCAGGGCTACCAACGTCACATCCGGGAAATGGTGGCCCTTGGCCAGCATCTGGGTGCCGATTAAAATGCGCGAGCCGCCGCGGTGAATATCCGCCAGATGCTGTTCCAGCGAGCCTTTGCGGCTGGTGGTGTCGCGATCGATACGGGTGATCGGCGTTTCCGGGAACAGCGGCGCCAGTTCATGTTCCAACTGTTCTGTGCCGACGCCGACCGACACCAGATGAGTAGAGCCGCATTGTGGGCACTGGTGGGGGACCGGACGCTGGCTGTCGCAGTGGTGGCAGCGCAGTTGACGATGATTCTGGTGGAAGGTGTAGTAATGATCGCAGCGCTGACACTCGGCGATCCAGCCGCACTCGTGGCATAACAGCGCCGGTGCGTAGCCGCGCCGGTTAAGAAACAGCATCACCTGATTACCGGCCTTCAAATGGTGCTGCATGCTTTTCAGCAACGGCTGCGAAAGACCCACTTTCAGCGGTAGGCCTTTCAGATCGATCAGATGCTGCGTCGCCGGTTTGGCATTACCTGCACGCTGGGTGAGTTTGAGCTGGCGATATTTACCCAGTTGCACATTGTGCAGCGTTTCCAGTGCCGGCGTGGCGGTGCCCATCACCATCGGGATGTTTTCCTCGCGGGCACGGAATACCGCCAGATCGCGGGCGTGGTAGCGCCAGCCTTCCTGCTGTTTATAAGAGCTGTCGTGTTCTTCATCGATGATGATCACGCCCAGGCGCGAAAACGGCGTAAACAGCGCCGAGCGGGTGCCGATTACAATTGCCGCCTCGCCGCTGCGGGCGCGCAGCCAGACTGCCAGCCGTTCACTGTCGTTAAGGCCGGAGTGCAGCACCTCCACCGGAGCGTTGAAACGTTCGCGAAAACGGGCAATGGTCTGCGGCGTCAGGCCGATTTCCGGCACCAGTACCAATGCCTGTTTGCCCTTCGCCAGGATGTTTTCCAGTACGCTGAGATAGACCTCGGTCTTGCCGGAACCCGTAACCCCGGCCAGCAGCCAGGTGGCGAACTGCTCGTCTTCGCTGCGAATGGCACCCACGGCGGTCGCCTGCTCGGTGTTCAGCCGCAGCCGTTCACCCAGCACTTCAAAACCGGGCCGCCAGTCCTGCACCGCCAACGTCTGAGAGCGTAAATCGATCAGCCCCTTGGCGCGCAATGCCTGCAAGGCGCTCTCGGTTAATTCCAGTTCACTGACCTGATGGCGATAGACCGGACGTTGCAGCAACGCGGCCAGCGCTTGCTGCTGCTTGGGCGCGCGTTTCAGGCTTTCCGGCAGCGTAGCGCGGCCCTGTTCGGTAGCGAACCACTGCCACAACGGTGCCGCTTCAGCCGGTTTTCCCTGACGCAGCAGGATAGGCAATGCGTGGAACAGCACTTCACCGATGGGGTAATGATAATAGTCGCTGGCCCAGCGCAGAATGCGCCACAGGCTGGGTGAGAACAGCGAGGCGCTGTCGAGCACGCTGTCGATGGGTTTAAGCTTGTCCAGCGGTAATTCGCTGGTTTCGCTGCAGCCGGTGACGATACCGATCGCCCGTTGCTTACCCCAGGGCACACCTACGCGCGCTCCGACCGCCGGCTGCAGGCCTTGCGGCAGCAGATAGTCGAAGGTGCGGGCGAGGGGGACCGGCAAAGCAACGTGAACAACAGGCATGGGGTCATCCAGAGTGAAAAAAAGAGTCCATCAGTTTACACTGCGCATCGGCAAATGTACGGTTCCGATTGCGCGGTACTTTTAATTCTGTATAATTTGCCGCCTTTGGTATAATTCGATACCAAATTCTTTATCAACCACGTGTGGTGTCTGGCGAAACAGGGCTGGATAGCGACACGGCCTTAACTGAGGTTTCCCATGAAACAAGGTATCCACCCAAAATACGAAGAAGTTACTGCTAACTGCTCTTGCGGTAACGTGATCAAAATCCGCTCTACAGTGGGTCACGATCTGAACCTGGACGTTTGTGGCGAATGTCACCCGTTCTACACTGGCAAGCAGCGTGATGTTGCTACCGGTGGCCGCGTTGACCGCTTCAACAAGCGTTTCAGCGTGCCAGGCGCTAAGAAATAAGATTTCTTATCGTCAGATGAAAAAGGCGCCTTCGGCGCCTTTTTTCGTTTCTACCGTCTGCAAGCAAGTGCAGACCGGCGCTTAGTATTCCCAGGTATCGGGATCCACACCCAATTCACGCATCAGCAGTTTCGCGGCTTCCGGGATTTCATCGCTGCGTTCTTTGCGCAGGTCTTCGTCGTTCGGCAGCGGCTGGCCGGTAAAGGCGTGCAGAAATGCTTCGCACAGCAATTCGCTGTTGGTGGCATGGCGCAGGTTATTTACCTGGCGACGCGTCCGTTCATCGGTAAGGATTTTCAGGACCTTCAGCGGAATGGATACCGTGATTTTTTTTACTTGCTCGCTTTTTTTACCGTGTTCAGCGTAAGGGCTGACATACTCGCCGTTCCACTCAGCCATGGGACACCTTAAAATTGTCAGAAAAATTACAAAATTCTAAAAACCGGCCAATTATGCCCGATCTTCACTGTTCTCACTAAATAAATGTCAATTTTACGCGACCAGGGTCACTGAATGCGGACGATCAATAGGCGTCGCCTATGCATTCCGGGTTAACATCGTATCGTCATCTAAAACTGGCATAATTTTAGCGGGTATTAGGCTTTTGCTCAATCTATACGCAAAGAAGTTTAGATGTCCAGATGTATTGACGTCCATCCTCACTGCGATTAATCTTTAGGCCTCATTCATCCCAATCCCGAGAGCCGAGAGACCCTATGACGCGTAAACCTGCCACGATTGCCGTACGTAGCGGCCTGAACGATGACGAACAGTACGGCTGCGTTGTCCCGCCGATCCACCTTTCCAGCACCTATAATTTCACCGACTTCAACCAGCCTCGTGCTCATGACTACTCACGTCGCGGTAACCCGACGCGTGACGTGGTCCAGCGTGCGCTGGCGGAACTGGAAGGGGGCGCCGGTGCGGTGATGACCAGCAGCGGGATGTCGGCAATCCACCTGGTGACCACGGTATTCCTGCAACCCGGCGATCTGCTGGTGGCGCCACATGATTGCTATGGTGGCAGCTACCGTCTGTTCGATAGCCTGAGCAAGCGTGGTGCTTACCGCGTGCTGTTTGTCGATCAGGGGAATGAAGAAGCGCTGCAGCAGGCGTTGGCGCAAAAGCCCAAGCTGGTGCTGATTGAAAGCCCAAGCAACCCACTGCTGCGTGTGGTGGATATTGCGGCGATTTGCGATGCGGCACACGCCGTGGGGGCCTTGACGGTGGTGGACAACACCTTCCTCAGCCCGGCGCTACAGCAGCCGATTGGGCTGGGTGCCGATTTGGTGGTGCATTCCTGTACCAAATACCTCAATGGCCATTCCGACGTGGTGGCCGGCGCGGTAATTGCCAAAGATAAAGATCTGGCGGTGGAATTGGCGTGGTGGGCCAATAATATCGGCGTGACCGGTGGCGCGTTCGACAGCTATTTGTTGCTGCGCGGCATGCGCACGCTGTCGCCGCGTATCAAGGCGGCGCAACAAAACGCCGATGCGATTGTCAGTTATTTACAGCAGCAACCCTTGGTGAAAAAGCTGTATCATCCTTCTCTGCCTCAGAACCCTGGGCACGAGATTGCACGTCGTCAGCAACGCGGTTTTGGCGCGATGCTCAGCTTTGAACTGGACGGTGATGAAGCGCTACTGCGCCGTTTTCTGTCTGCCCTTGAGCTGTTTACTCTGGCAGAATCCTTGGGCGGCGTAGAAAGCCTGATCTCGCATGCAGCGACCATGACCCACGCAGGTATGGCGGCAGAAGCCCGTGCGGCGGCCGGTATTTCCGAGAGCCTGCTGCGTATCTCCGTGGGTATTGAAGACAGTGAAGATTTGATTGCCGATCTGGAACGAGCCTTCCAGGCGGCGGCAACGAGGTAAGCATGAATGCAATTGCGGTAGCAGGGCCGGTGAGCGGGCGTCAACTACACAAGTTTGGCGGCAGCAGCCTGGCAGACGTGAAGTGTTATCTGCGGGTGGCCGGGATCATGGCCGAATACAGCCAACCGGGTGACATGATGGTGGTGTCGGCTGCCGGCAGCACCACCAACCAACTGATTAGCTGGCTGAAGCTCAGTCAAAGCGATCGTCTTTCTGCACATCAGGTTCAGCAGACGCTGCGTCGCTATCACAGCGAATTGATTGGCGGTCTGCTCCCACCGGAAACTGCCGAGCCGTTGATCGCCGAGTTTATTCAGGATCTGGAGCGTCTGGCGGTGTTGCTGGACGAAAAGCTCGACGACGCCGTATACGCCGAGGTCGTTGGGCACGGTGAGATTTGGTCGGCGCGGCTGATGGCGGCGGTACTGAACAAGCTGGATATGCAGGCCGCCTGGCTGGATGCGCGTGACTTCCTGCGCGCGGAGCGTGCCGCTCAACCTCAGGTTGACGAAGGCCGCTCTTATCCATTGCTGCAACAGTTGCTGGCTCAGCACCCGGGCAAACGCCTGGTGGTGACCGGCTTTATTTCACGCAACGACGCCGGTGAAACCGTGTTGTTGGGGCGTAACGGCAGTGACTATTCCGCTACCCAGGTCGGCGCGTTGGCCGGTGCGGAGCGCGTGACCATTTGGAGCGACGTGGCCGGGGTTTACAGTGCCGATCCACGCAAGGTAAAAGATGCCTGCCTGCTGCCACTGTTGCGGTTGGATGAAGCCAGTGAACTGGCTCGCCTGGCGGCACCGGTGCTGCATACTCGCACCCTGCAGCCGGTGTCCGGCAGTGATATCGATCTGCAACTGCGCTGTAGCTATCAGCCGGAACAAGGCTCAACGCGTATCGAACGCGTGCTGGCCTCCGGCACCGGCGCGAAGATTGTCACCAGCCATGACGACGTGTGTTTGATTGAGCTGAACGTTGCCAGCCAGCATGACTTCACACTGGCGCAGAAAGAGCTGGATTTGGTACTCAAGCGCGCGCAAATCAAACCGCTGGCGATCGGCATTCATCCTGATCGTAATCTGGTTCAACTGTGCTACACCTCGGAAGTGGTCAATAGCGTGCTGCGTACCTTGCAGGACGCGGCATTACCGGGTGAGCTGCGGCTGCGTGAAGGCCTGGCGCTGGTGGCGCTGGTGGGCGCGGGCGTTTGCAAGAATCCGCTGCACAGCCACCGTTTCTATCAACAGTTGAAAGACCAGCCGGTAGAATTTATCTGGCAGGCCGAAGACGGCATCAGCCTGGTGGCGGTACTGCGTCAGGGGCCGACCGCGTTGCTGATCCAGGGCCTGCATCAGACCCTGTTCCGCGCCGAAAAAAGCATTGGCCTGGTGCTGTTCGGTAAAGGCAACATCGGCGCACGCTGGCTGGAGCTGTTTGCCCGCGAGCAGAAAAATATTTCCGCCCGCAGCGGCTTTGAGTTCAGCCTGGCGGGCGTGGTGGACAGCCGCCGCAGCCTGCTCAATTACGATGGGCTGGATGCCAGCCGCGCCCTGGCGTTCTTTGAGGACGAAGCACAGGAGCTGGACGAAGAGTCACTGTTCCTGTGGATGCGTGCGCATCCGTTCGACGATCTGGTGGTGCTTGACGTGACCGCCAGTGAGGAGCTGGCCGAACAATATCTGGATTTCGCCAGCTATGGCTTCCATGTGATCAGCGCCAACAAGCTGGCGGGCGCGTCTTGCAGCGATAATTATCGCCAAATTCGTGATGCTTTCGCCAAAACCGGCCGCCACTGGCTGTATAACGCTACCGTCGGTGCCGGCCTGCCGGTCAACCATACGGTGCGAGATCTGCGTGACAGCGGCGATAGCATTCTGGCGATCAGCGGTATCTTCTCCGGTACGCTTTCCTGGCTGTTCCTGCAGTTCGACGGCACGGTGCCGTTCACCGAGTTGGTGGATCAGGCCTGGCAGCAGGGGCTGACCGAACCGGATCCGCGGGTCGATCTCTCCGGCCAGGACGTGATGCGCAAGCTGGTGATCCTGGCGCGTGAAGCGGGCTACGATATTGAGCCGAATCAGGTACGAGTCGAATCGCTGGTGCCTGCGGGGGCCGAACAGGGCTCCGTCGATCAGTTCTTCGAAAACGGCGATGCGTTGAACCAGCAGATGCTGCAACGTTTTGAGGCCGCCAGTGAAATGGGGTTGGTGCTGCGCCACGTGGCGCGTTTCGATGCCAATGGTAAGGCGCGTGTCGGCGTGGAAGCGGTACGGCCTGAACATCCGCTGGCATCGTTGCTGCCGTGCGATAACGTGTTCGCTATCGAAAGCCGCTGGTACCGCGACAACCCACTGGTGATCCGCGGGCCGGGTGCCGGGCGTGACGTCACTGCCGGTGCGATCCAGTCAGACCTTAACCGTTTGGCGCAGCTACTTTAATTTTCTTGTGGGCGCGGATCAACCGCGCCCCTCGTTTTTCCTGCCATAATTATTCTTATTCTGAACGTGAAATTCTTTCTCTTAACGGGTGAGGATTAATCATCTTATTCCCCTCAGTTTCCTGTTGACTCTTTAGTCAACATACGGCATTTTCTATCTAGACGTCTAAACGTATAGACGCTTAATAAGATAAAGCAAAACAGCGATCGATAAGAGGCGGACAGGGTATGAGTTTTTTTCACGCAAACCAGCGGGAAGCGCTGAATCAGAGTCTGGCAGAGTTAAACGGCCAGATTAACGTATCATTCGAGTTCTTCCCGCCGCGCACCAGCGAGATGGAAGACACCCTGTGGCAGTCCATCGATCGTCTGAGCAGCCTGAAACCTAAATTTGTCTCTGTGACCTATGGTGCCAACTCCGGCGAGCGCGATCGTACCCACAGCATTATCAAAGGGATTAAGGAGCGTACCGGTCTGGAGGCAGCACCGCACCTGACCTGCATCGACGCCAGCCCGGCTCAGCTGCGTGAGATTGCTACCGACTACTGGAACAGCGGCATCCGTCATATCGTGGCGCTGCGTGGCGACCTGCCACCGGGCAGCGGTAAGCCCGATATGTACGCTACCGATTTGGTGGCCTTGCTCAAAGACGTCGGCGATTTTGATATCTCGGTGGCGGCCTACCCTGAAGTGCACCCGGAAGCCAAAAGTCCGCAGGCAGACCTGATCAACCTGAAGCGTAAAATCGATGCCGGTGCCAACCGCGCGATTACCCAGTTCTTCTTTGATGTGGAAAGTTACCTGCGTTTTCGTGACCGCTGCGTGGCGACCGGTATTGACGTGGAAATCGTGCCGGGCATTCTGCCGGTGTCCAACTTCAAGCAGTTGCAGCGTTTTGCCACCATGACTAACGTGCGTGTGCCTAGCTGGATGACCAGCATGTTTGAAGGGCTGGACGACGATGCCGAAACCCGCAAAATGGTCGGTGCCAATATCGCGATGGATATGGTGAAAATTCTCAGCCGCGAAGGGGTGAAAGACTTCCACTTCTATACGCTGAACCGCGCCGAGATGAGTTACGCCATTTGCCATACGTTGGGCGTGCGCCCGGCGGCGGCATAATCTACTCTATGTGTCATTGAGAAGGGCGCTGGGTAAAGACGGCGCCCTTTTTGTTGGATAAAAAAACGGCCCCTGTGAACAGGAGCCGTTTTTTACAACGCTCTACCTAGCCGGTGTTGCGCATCCCGGCGGCGACGCCGGCAATGGTCACCATCAGCGCCTGCTCAACGCGGGCATCCGGTTGTTCCTGTTGACGTGAACGGTGCAGCAGTTCCGCCTGCAGTACGTTGAGCGGATCGGTATACACGTTACGCAGCGCAATGGATTCGGCGATCCACGGCAAGTCTTCCATCAAGTGCGCGTCATTGGCGATGGTCAACACCACCTTGATGTCGCTTGCCAGCTGGTCGCGCAATTGCTGGCCCAGTGGCCACAGCGATTTGTCGACCAGACGCTGATCGTAGTATTCCGCCAGCCACAGGTCAGCCTTGGCGAACACCATTTCCAGCATCGCGATGCGGGTGGAGAAGAATGGCCAGTCGCGGCACATGGCTTCCAGTTGATCCTGCTTACCGGCCTTCACTGCCTCTTGCAAACCGGCACCGGCACCCAGCCAGGCCGGCAGCATCAGGCGGTTCTGCGTCCAGGCGAAGATCCATGGAATGGCACGCAGGCTTTCAACGCCGCCGTTTGGCTTGCGTTTGGCCGGGCGTGAACCCAATGGCAACTTGCCCAGTTCCAGTTCCGGCGTCGCGGCGCGGAAGTACGGCACGAATTCCGGATTTTCACGCACGTAACCACGATACATTTTGCATGAGGTGTCTGACAGGTCATCCATCAGCGCACGCCACTCTTTTTTCGGCTCCGGCGGCGGCAACAGGTTGGCTTCCAGGATCGCACCGGTGTACAGCGCCAGGCTGCTGATGGTGACTTCCGGCAGGCCAAATTTGAAGCGGATCATCTCCCCCTGTTCGGTGACGCGCAGGCCGCCTTTCAGGCTGCCCGGCGGTTGCGACAGCAGTGCCGCATGCGCCGGGGCGCCACCACGGCCAATCGAGCCGCCGCGACCGTGGAACAATGTCAGCGCCACGCCGGCTTTCTCACAGGTTTTGATCAGTGCGTCTTGCGCGCGGTACTGCGCCCATGAGGCGGCCATCACTCCGGCGTCTTTTGCCGAGTCGGAATAGCCAATCATCACCATCTGTTTGCCCTGGATAAAGCCGCGGTACCAGTCAATATTCAGCAACTGGGTCATTACGTCGTCGGCGTTGTTCAGGTCGTCGAGGGTTTCGAACAGTGGGGCCACCGGCAGGGCGAACGGGCAACCGGCTTCTTTCAGCAACAGGTGAACCGCCAGCACGTCAGAAGGCGTACGTGCCATGGAAATCACGTAGGCGGCAATCGAACCCTGTGGCGCTTCGGCGATCACCCGACAGGTTTCCAGCACTTCCTGGGTGTCGGCACTCGGCTCCCATTTTAGCGGCACCAGCGGGCGTTTGGAGTTCAGCTCGCGGATCAGGAATGCCTGTTTGTCGGCTTCCGACCAGCTTTCGTAGTCGCCCAGCCCCAGATAGCGGGTCAATTCGGCGATGGCTTCGGTGTGGCGGGTACTTTCCTGACGCACGTCGATCCGCACCAGCGGCACGCCAAAGCAGCGCACGCGACGCAGGGTATCGAGCAACTGGCCATTGGCGATGATGCTCATGCCACAGGCCTGCAGCGACTGGTAACAGGCGAACAGCGGTTCCCACAGCTGTTCGTTATTCACCAGCAGGTCGTGCGGTTTCAGTACGCGCTCACCCTTCAGGCGACCTTCCAGATAAGCCTGAGAGCTCATCAACTGGCTGCGCAGTTGCTTCATGATTTCGCGGTACGGCTCTTGCACTTCATCGCCACCGGCCCGTGCACGCAGTTCCGGGGTACATTCGGTCATCGACAGCTCGGAGACCAGCACCTGAATATCGCGGGTGAACAGGTCGCAGGCCTTCCAACGGCTGAGCAGCAGTACATGGCGGGTAATTTCAGCCGTCACATTCGGATTGCCGTCGCGGTCACCGCCCATCCAGGAGGTGAAACGTACCGGCACCGCTTCCGCCGGCAGGCTGTAATCGATGGAGTTTTCCAACTGTTCGTTGAATTCGCGCAGGAAGGCAGGCACCCCTTCCCACAGGCTGTTTTCCACCACCGCAAAGCCCCACTTGGCTTCGTCGATCGGGGAGGGACGATGTTTGCGGATCTCGTCGGTATGCCAGGACTGGGCCACTAATTGGCGCAGACGGCGCATGATCTTGTTGCGCTCGTAGTCGGCCAGATCGTTATGGTCGAGTTGGCTGAGGCAGGTGTTGACCTCAACCAGCTTGTGGATCAGGGTGCGGCGAGTGATTTCCGTCGGGTGCGCGGTCAGCACCAGTTCGATGGACAGCTGTGACACCGCATTTTGCAGCTCCTTGGTGCTGAGCTTTTTGTCTTTCAGCCGGGTGAACAACTGCGCCAGCGCTTCCGGGTTGCTGGCGGCTTCGCCATTGGGTGAAATGCTGTGGTACTGCTCGGCGACGTTGGTCAGATTAAGAAACTGGCTGAAGGCGCGTGCGACCGGCAGCAATTCGTCGTTGGACAGGTTTTGCAAGGTAGAAAGCAGCTCCTGGCGATGCGCTTCGTTACCTGCACGTGAAGATTTGGAAAGCTTACGGATAGTTTCAACGCGATCGAGAATATGCTCGCCCAGCGCTTCTTTGATGGTATCGCCGAGCAATTTGCCGAGCATACTGACATTACTTCGCATTGCCGAATATTGTTCGTTCATATAACCCCTGACCCAGTTCTGTATGATTTTTATCTTGTAAGTAAATTTCACGTGTCAGGCGAACAGCGCCTGTTTCATCTCGCCACGTTCCTGTCCAATGGTCAATTGACACTATTTTTAGCAAAAAAACATCAAAATCGGCGCATTTTCTGAAATTTAATTACGCTGCGCCGGTTATCAGTCTGGCTTATTTCCTTGGTTTGCTACTTATTAATGGGTAGGGAGATGATAAATCATTAACCCTACCCTGTGTCAGGTTTATTGGCGGCAGAAGTGGCTGACCAACTGACCCAGCAGCTTGCGCGTCGGTTCGATAAAGCCGGTATCTATGTATTCGTCCGGTTGATGCGCCTGGTCGATAGAGCCAGGGCCCAACACCAGCGTCGGGCAGACCTGCTGGACGAAGGGAGCCTCAGTGCAATAGTTGACCACCTGCGTGCGGGTGCCCAGCAGTTTCTCAATCACCGCCACCATATGGTGATCGGTCGGGCACTCATAACCCGGAACCGAGGCATGCAATTCCTCAATGCTCAGGCGGCCCGGCCAGCGTTGGCTGACTGGCTCCAGCGTTTGCTGCATCAGTTCGTTGATGTTGTCGAGCGTCATGCCCGGTAACGGGCGGATATCCAGATGCAGCTCGCAGCAGGCGCAGATACGGTTGGCCGCATCGCCCCCGTTGATATGACCGAAGTTCATGGTCGGGTAGGGCACGGCGAAGGCCGGGTTGTTAAAGCGCTCTTGCAGCGTTTTGCGCAGTTCCATCAGGCGGCCGATGGTTTCATGCATCAAATCGATGGCGTTCACGCCGCGCGCCGGGTCACTCGAGTGGCCGGATTGGCCGACGATGCGGATGGCGTTGGCTATGTGGCCCTTGTGCGCACGCACCGGCTGCAGCGAGGTTGGCTCACCGATAATGGCGAAGTCAGGACGGATGCTGGTCGAGGCGGCGAAATAACGTGCGCCGGCCATCGTCGTTTCTTCATCTGCGGTGGCCAGAATGTATAAAGGCTTGGTCAGTTGGCTGGCGTCGATGTCGCGTACCGCATCCAGAATAAAGGCAAAGAAGCCTTTCATATCGGCGGTGCCCAGACCGTACAGCTTATTGTCGTGTTCGGTCAGGGTGAAAGGGTCGCGCGTCCAGCGGCCTTCATCATAAGGCACGGTGTCGGTGTGACCCGCCAGCAGCAGGCCACCGCTGCCTTCGCCAATGCTGGCCAGCAGGTTGAATTTGTTGCGGCTGTCCGGCACCGGCTGCACGTCGACGCGGAAGCCCAAATCGGCAAACCAGCCGGCCAGCAAGTTGATTAACGCTTCATTACTCTGATCGAGGGCGCCATCGGTGGCGCTGATCGACGGAGTGGCGATCAACGCCCGGTACAGCTCAATAAATGGAGGTAATTTCATCTTCACTGTTGACAGCCTTTGGTTAGGTTGGTATCAATATTCATGCATTTATTGTGAATAAAAATACAATAAGCTGGAGCGTAAGGGAACCCGATTCCCGGATGATTATAAAAACATCAACGCTCGACCTCGTGGGTGAACGGCAAAACAACGCTGGTGAGCCTGGAAACCTGAGTCGAATACGACCAAACGCAAGTCTAGAAGGTGAAAGGCCCCATGTTGAATACGCTGATTGTCGGTGCCAGCGGTTATGCCGGAGCAGAGCTCACGGCGTACCTTAATCGTCACCCACACATGAACATAACCGCTTTAGCGGTTTCAGCGCAAAGTGCAGATGCAGGAAAATTGCTTTCCGATTTGCACCCCCAGTTAAAAGGCATCGTCGATCTCCCCTTGCAGCCGCTGGTTGACGTAGCCGCCGCCGCTGCTGGTATCGACGTAGTGTTCCTGGCGACGGCACACGAGGTCAGCCACGATATCGCGCCGGCGTTTCTGGCCGCAGGTTGCGTGGTGTTTGACCTGTCCGGCGCGTTCCGCGTGAAAGATACCGCCTTCTACAGCCAATATTACGGTTTTGAACATCAGCATGCCGACTTGCTGGAGCAGGCGGTGTATGGCCTGGCGGAATGGCAGAGCGACAAAATCAAACAGGCTCAGCTGATCGCCGTACCGGGCTGTTATCCGACGGCGGCGCAGTTGGCGCTGAAACCGTTGATCGACCAGGAGTTGCTGAACCTTGATCAGTGGCCGGTGATCAACGCGACCAGCGGCGTCAGCGGTGCGGGCCGCAAGGCCAGCGTGACCACCAGTTTCTGTGAGGTGAGCCTGCAGCCGTACGGTATTTTCAACCACCGTCACCATCCGGAAATCGTCGCGCATTTGGGCGTGCCGGTCATCTTCACGCCACATTTGGGTAACTTCCCGCGTGGTATTCTCGAAACCATTACCTGTCGCCTGAAAGCCGGTGTGACCGCGCAGGATGTGGCTGCCGTTTATCACGCCGCTTATGACGACAAACCGTTGGTGCGGCTGTACGACCAGGGCGTACCGGCATTGAAGTCAGTCGTCGGGCTGCCGTTCTGCGACATCGGCTTTGCCGTGCAGGGCGAACACCTGATTGCCGTGGCGGCGGAAGACAACCTGTTGAAAGGCGCAGCCGCTCAGGCGGTGCAATGCCTGAATATCCGTTTTGGGTTCCCTGAAACCCAGTCATTACTTTAATAAATCACCAGCGTGGGATGTAAACAGCGATGAATCCGTTAATTATCAAGTTAGGTGGCGTGTTATTAGACAGTGAAGAGGCGCTGGAGCGTCTGTTTACCGCACTCGACAGCTACCGTCAGCAGCATCAGCGCCCGTTGGTGATCGTTCACGGCGGCGGTTGCCTGGTCGATGAGCTGATGAAAAAGCTTTCCCTGCCGGTGGTGAAGAAAAATGGCCTGCGTGTGACCCCGGCCGATCAGATTGACATTATTACCGGCGCGCTGGCCGGCACCGCCAATAAAACCTTGCTGGCGTGGGCCATCAAGCACCAGATTAACGCGGTTGGCCTGAGCCTGGCGGACGGCGGCAGCGTGACTGTCACCCCGCTCGATCCAGCGCTGGGCCACGTGGGCAATGCGCAACCGGGCTCCCCGCTGTTGCTCAATACCCTGCTGGGCGCCGGTTACCTGCCGGTGATCAGTTCCATCGGTATTACCGCCGATGGGCAGTTAATGAATGTGAACGCCGATCAGGCGGCGACGGCTCTGGCCGCCACCCTGGGTGCGGATTTGATCCTGCTGTCGGATGTCAGTGGCATCCTCGATGGAAAAGGGCAACGCATCGCAGAAATGACGGCGCAAAAAGCGGAACAACTGATTGCCCAGGGCATCATCACTGATGGTATGGTGGTGAAGGTGAATGCGGCGCTCGATGCGGCCCGCACCCTCGGTCGCCCGGTAGATATCGCCAGTTGGCGCCATGCCGATCAGCTTCCTGCACTGTTTAACGGCGTGTCAATTGGCACCCGGATCCTCGCTTAAATATAGAATTAAAAAGGAAAAGACCATGCAAAACCAAGGCATCAAAAAAATCGTTCTGGCGTACTCTGGCGGTCTGGACACTTCGGCCATCATTCCCTGGCTGAAAGAAAACTACGGCGGCTGCGAAGTGGTAGCCTTCGTGGCGGATATCGGCCAGGAGCGCAGCGATCTGGAAGGTGTGGAGCAAAAAGCCCTGCAATCCGGTGCCTCTGAGTGCCACGTGGTTGATCTGCGTGAAGAATTCATCCGTGATTACGTTTACCCGGTACTGCAGACCGGCGCCCTGTATGAAGGCAGCTACCTGCTGGGCACCTCCATGGCGCGCCCGATTATCGCTAAAGCGCAGGTTGAACTGGCGCTGAAAGTGGGTGCTGACGCGGTGTGCCACGGCGCAACCGGTAAAGGTAATGACCAGGTGCGTTTCGAAACCACCTATACCGCACTGGCCCCACATCTTAAAGTGGTTGCTCCTTGGCGTGAGTGGAACCTGCGTTCCCGTGAAGCGCTGCTGGACTACCTGAAAGAGCGCAACATCCCGACCACCGCGTCGCTGGAAAAAATCTATAGCCGTGACGAGAATGCCTGGCATATCTCTACCGAAGGCGGCGTGCTGGAAAGCCCGTGGAACGCACCGAACAAAGACTGTTGGGTCTGGACTGTCGATCCGCAGGAAGCGCCGGATCAGCCTGAGCAAGTGACCATCACCGTAGAGAAAGGCTGCGTAGTGGCGGTTAACGGTGAAGCTCTTAGCCCGTACAAATGTCTGGAAACCCTGAACGTGCTGGGTGCCAAGCATGGCGTGGGCCGTATCGATATCGTAGAAAACCGTCTGGTAGGCATCAAATCCCGCGGCTGCTACGAAACCCCGGGCGGCACCATTATGGTGGCGGCACTGCGTGGCGTTGAACAGCTGGTGCTGGATCGCGACAGTTTCAAATGGCGTGAGCAACTGGGCCTGGAAATGTCTTACGTGGTGTACGATGGCCGTTGGTTTGCTCCACTGCGTCGTTCACTGCAGGCTTCCGCCGAAGCGCTGGCCGAAGAAGTTAACGGTGAAGTGGTGTTGCAGCTGTACAAAGGCCAGGTGACGGCGATTCAGAAGAAATCCGCCAACAGCCTGTACTCCGAAGAGTTCGCGACCTTCGGCGAAGACGAAGTTTACGATCACAGCCACGCGGGCGGTTTTATCCGTCTGTTCTCACTCTCTTCACGCATTCGCGCGCTGAACGAGATCAAGAACAAGTAACTTATTAATTATTCGGCGTGACTTGATAGGGGCGCAGCGTGCTGCGCCCCTATTCGCATAAAAATCAGGAGTAAGGTATGGCACTTTGGGGCGGACGGTTCAGTCAGGCGGCAGATCAGCGGTTCAAACAATTAAACGATTCTCTGCGCTTCGATTATCGCCTGGCGGAACAGGACATTGTGGGTTCGGTGGCCTGGTCGAAAGCGCTGGTCACCGTCAACGTATTGACGGCAGCCGAGCAGCAGCAGCTTGAGCAGGCATTGAACGGGCTGTTGGCAGAAGTGCAGGCCGATCCGCAGGCGATTGTCAGCAGCGATGCAGAAGATATTCACAGTTGGGTGGAGCAGAAGCTGATCGACCAAGTCGGCGATCTGGGCAAAAAACTGCACACCGGCCGTAGCCGTAACGATCAGGTCGCGACCGATCTGAAATTGTGGTGTAAACAGCAGATCGGC
Organism: Serratia sp. BIGb0163; assembly: GCF_024809935.1. Classification (NCBI taxonomy): domain Bacteria; kingdom Pseudomonadati; phylum Pseudomonadota; class Gammaproteobacteria; order Enterobacterales; family Yersiniaceae; genus Serratia; species Serratia sp. BIGb0163. The sequence goes on along the minus strand of NZ_JANUDZ010000012.1, from coordinate 11,474 downwards.
GAACTGCATCAGGCCATCGTGCAGCTGCAACAGGCGCTGGTGGAAACTGCCGAAGCCAATCAAGACGCGGTGATGCCGGGCTATACTCACCTGCAGCGTGCGCAGCCGGTGACCTTTGCCCACTGGTGTTTGGCCTATGTGGAAATGCTGGCGCGTGACGAAAGCCGTTTGCAGGACACGCTGAAGCGCCTGGACGTCAGCCCATTGGGCAGCGGTGCGCTGGCCGGCACCGCCTACCCGATCGACCGTGAACAACTGGCCGGTTGGCTGGGCTTTGCCTCGGCCACCCGTAATAGTCTGGACAGCGTTTCCGACCGCGACCACGTGCTGGAGTTGTTATCCAATGCTTCTATCAGCATGGTGCACCTGTCGCGCTTTGCCGAAGACCTGATTTTCTTCAACAGTGGCGAAGCAGCCTTTGTCGATCTGTCTGACCGTGTGACCTCCGGCTCATCGCTGATGCCGCAAAAGAAAAACCCGGATGCATTGGAGCTGATCCGTGGCAAATGTGGCCGCGTGCAGGGTGCATTGACCGGTATGATGATGACGTTGAAAGGCCTGCCGTTGGCATATAACAAAGACATGCAGGAAGACAAGGAAGGGCTGTTCGACGCGCTTGATACCTGGATGGATTGCCTGCAGATGGCTGCGCTGGTGCTGGATGGTATCCAGGTGAAACGTCCGCGCTGTAAAGAAGCGGCGGAGCAGGGTTACGCCAACTCGACCGAACTGGCGGACTATCTGGTCGCCAAAGGCGTGCCGTTCCGTGAGGCGCACCATATCGTCGGTGAAGCGGTAGTGGAGGCCATTCGTCAGGGCAAGGCGCTGGAAGCCCTGCCGTTGACTGATTTGCAGAAATTCAGCGCAGTGATTGGTGACGATGTGTACCCGATCCTGGCACTGCAGTCTTGCCTGGATAAGCGCTCGGCCAAAGGGGGTGTTTCTCCTCAGCAGGTCGCCAGTGCGATCGCCGCAGCGAAACAGCGTTTGGCTTAATTAGGTTACTCAGTATCAAGGGCGCAGTTCATAGGCAGAACTGCGCCCTTTGTTTTTAGAAAGATTACTCGCCCGGGCAGCGCTGGCAGCGTTCCGCCTCCGCCTCACCCAGTTTAAGTTTGGCCTGCAGATCGCGCAGCGCGGTGCGCAGACCTTCTTCGATCACCGGATGGTAGAACGGCATGTCCAGCATCTGATTGATGGTCATTTGCTGCTGATGCGCCCAGGCCAGCAGATGGGCGATATGCTCAACCTCCGGCCCCATCATCTCTGCACCGAGGAAACGTCCGGTGCCCTGTTCGCCGTAGACGTGCAGGATACCTTTGTTACGTAGCATCACGCGCGAACGTCCCTGGTTCTCGAATGACACCTCACCGATTTCAAAACAGCCACAGGCGCTGAATTTCTCGCTCAGTTCACGGAAGGTGGAACCGACCATGGCAATCTGCGGATCGGAGAATACCACCGAGATCGCGCTGCGGCGCAGGCCCGGCGTGACTTCCGGGAAGCTGCCGGCGTTGCTCCCGGCAATGCGCGCCTGATCGCTGGCTTCGTGCAGCAGCGGCAGTTGGTTGCTGGCGTCACCGGCAATAAAGATATGCGGCACGCTGGTTTGCATCGTCAGGCGATCGGCCTGGGGTACGCCCCGAACGTCGAGTAGCAGGCCGGTATTCTGCAGGCCCAGATTATCGACGTTCGGTCGGCGACCGGTGGCGGCCAACACATAATCCACCATGACCTCCTGCGTCTTGCCGTGTAAATCCTGATAACGGATAAACACTTTGTCGCCTTCGCGCTGCATCATCTCCACTTTCACATCGGCATCAAGATAGAACTCTTCGCCCAGGGTTTTAGCGGCGTAGTTGCGTACCGTGCTGTCAGTCAACGGGCCGACGGCGCCGCCAACGCCAAACACTTTGGTCTCAACCCCGAGACGATGCAGCGCCTGACCCAGTTCCAGGCCAATCACACCTGGCCCGAATACCGCGACCGACTGCGGTAAATCATCCCAGTTGAAGACGTCGTCATTGACGATCAGTCGGTCACCCAGTGCATTCCAGGGCGCGGGCCAGCTTGGACGGGAACCGGTGGCGATAACAATGCGCTGTGCCACGATGCGCGTATGTTCATCCACCTGCAGCGTATTGTCGTCGATAAAACGGGCGTAACCGCTAATTTTGTCGGCCGCCGGGATCTCATCGACACCTTCCAATACAAAGCCGACGAAACGGTCGCGTTCGCGTTTAACGCGGTCCATCACTTCACGACCGTTAATGGTGGTTTTACCGGCGGGATACACGCCAAAGCCTGGCGCACGCTCGATTTGATGCACCGCCTCGGCGGCGGCAATCAGCAATTTTGATGGCATGCAGCCAACGCGGGCACAGGTGGTGCCGTAGGCCCCGCCCTCAATCATGACTACGCTGGGAGTCGAAAGCTTGGCGGCGCGATAGGCGCCCAGACCGGCGGTGCCACCACCGATAACGGCGACGTCAACATTCAACTGTTTCATATCCGCTCCTGAAAGCTAAAAAAAGGGCGGGCCGGAGCCCGCCAAAAGTTCACGTTGGCTTTGTTATTACTTATAAATCAGGCTGACAGGAAGCTTTCCAGGTCATCGCTACCGCCAATATGACGGCCGCCGATGAACACCTGCGGTACCGTGGCACGGCCGCTGACGGCGCGCAGGCTGACGGTCGTCGCGGCCTGACCCAGTACGATCTCTTCATACTGAATGCCACGTTCCTGCAGCATTTGTTTGGCTTTGGCGCAGAACGGGCAGCCCGGCTTGGTAAACAGCGAAACCGACTCCTGCACTTTGAATTCTGGCGCCAGGTATTTCAGCATGGTGTCGGCGTCAGACACTTCAAACGGGTCGCCCGGCTTGTTGGGCTCGACAAACATTTTTTCCACTACGCCGTTACGCACCAGCATCGAGTAACGCCATGAGCGTGGGCCGAAGCCCAAATCGGCTTTCTCGACCAGCATGTTCATGCCTTTGGTGAATTCACCGTTGCCGTCCGGCACGAAGGTGATGTTTTCAGCATGTTGATCGGCTTTCCAGGCGTTCATCACGAAGGTGTCGTTCACCGAGACGCACAGAATGCTGTCAACGCCGTGCTGCTTGAATACGCTGGACAGCTCGTTGTAGCGCGGCAGATGGCTGGAAGAGCAGGTAGGAGTGAACGCGCCCGGCAGTGAAAACACGATAACGGTTTTATCTTTAAACAGGTCGTTGGTAGTCACATCGATCCATTGGTCACCCTGGCGGGTGTGGAAGGTCACCTGAGGAATTTTTTTGCCTTCTTGACTGGTAAACATCAATTAACCCCTTAATTAGAAAAAATAATTTTTAGCTTTCAGCGTTATGCCGCTTTGATGGGACACATTATTGCCGCCGGGGGTTGATAGATCTAATCGCTCATTGCTATCTTATCTATCGCCATGAGCTATCGTGGTCTGGAGGGAAACAATGAATATTCGTGATTTAGAGTACCTGGTCGCCTTGGCCGAGCACCGGCATTTCCGCCGTGCCGCCGATTCATGCCATGTTAGCCAACCCACGCTCAGTGGGCAGATCCGCAAGCTGGAAGACGAACTGGGTGTGATGTTGCTCGAGCGCACCAGCCGCAAGGTGTTATTTACCCAGGCGGGCCTGTTGCTGGTGGAGCAGGCGCGTACCGTGCTGCGCGAAGTCAAAGTTCTGAAAGAGATGGCCAGCCAGCAGGGCGAAGCCATGTCCGGGCCGTTGCATATCGGCCTGATCCCGACCGTCGGGCCTTATTTGCTGCCGCAGATCATCCCTACGCTGCACAAAACCTTCCCCAAGCTGGAAATGTACCTGCATGAGGCGCAAACCCAACAGCTGCTGGCGCAACTCGACAGCGGTAAACTGGACTGTGCGATCCTGGCGTTAGTGAAGGAAACCGAAGCCTTTATCGAAGTGCCGTTGTTTGATGAGCCAATGAAGCTGGCGGTGTACTCCGATCACCCATGGTCGCAGCGTGACCGCGTGGCGATGCCGGATTTGGCAGGGGAAAAACTGCTGATGCTGGAAGATGGGCACTGCTTGCGCGATCAGGCAATGGGCTTTTGCTTCCAGGCCGGTGCCGACGAGGATACCCATTTCCGGGCGACCAGCCTGGAAACGCTGCGCAATATGGTGGCGGCGGGCAGTGGTATTACGTTGTTGCCTTCATTGGCGGTGCCGCCACAGCGTGAGCGTGACGGCGTGTGCTATCTCGACTGTTATAAACCCGAACCCAAGCGCACCATTGCGCTGGTGTACCGCCCCGGCTCCCCATTGCGCAGTCGTTATGAGCAATTGGCCGAGGCGATCCGCGAGCACATGCAAAACTACCTGGGTACCACGCTAAAACAGGCGGTTTAAGCCGTTCAGCGCTGCCACCCGGTAGGCTTCGGCCATGGTCGGATAGTTGAAGGTCGTATTAACGAAATACTCGATAGTATTGCCTTCACCTTTCTGTTCCATGATCGCCTGACCGATGTGAATGATCTCCGCCGCACGCTCACCGAAGCAGTGGATCCCGAGGATCTGCAGGGTGTCGCGATGGAACAGGATCTTCAGGCTGCCGACGTTCATCCCGGCAATCTGCGCACGCGCCAGATGCTTGAACTGGGCGCGGCCCACTTCATACGGCACCTTCATCGCCGTCAGTTCCTGCTCGGTTTTACCGACGGAGCTGATTTCCGGAATGGTATAAATACCGGTCGGGATGTCTTCAATCAGATGCCCGCTGGCTTCGCCTGAAGCAATCGCCTGCGCGGCAATACGGCCCTGATCGTAAGCGGCAGATGCCAGGCTTGGATAACCAATTACGTCACCCACGGCATAAATGTGCGACAGCGCAGTCTGGTACATGCTGTTCACTTTCAGCAGGCCACGGCTGTCTGATTCCAGACCGACGTTCTCCAGCCCCAGTGAGTCGGTGTTACCGGTACGGCCGTTGGCATACAGCAGGCAGTCCGCTTTCACTTTTTTGCCGGATTTCAGGTGAACAATCACGCCGTCGTCGGTGCCTTCGATTTTCTCGAACTCTTCGTTGTGACGGATCACCACGCCGTTGTTCCAGAAGTGGTAAGACAGCGAGTCCGACATTTCCTGGTCGAGGAACGCCAGCAGGCGATCGCGGGTATTGATCAGATCGACCTTCACGTTCAACCCGCGGAAGATAGATGCATATTCGCAGCCGATAACCCCGGCGCCGTAAATGATCACGTGGCGCGGTTCGTGGTTCAGTTCGAGGATTGAATCGCTGTTGTAAATGCGCGGATGGTTAAAATCGACGCTCGACGGATTGTAAGGGCGCGAACCGCAGGCGATGACGATATGGTCGGCGCGGATAGTGTCCTGAGTGCCATCCATATAGCTGACGCTGACGGTGTTGGCGTCGATAAAACGTGCGTCGCCGGCAAACAGCTTGCATTGGTTACGCTCATAGAATCCCTGGCGCATCCGGGTTTGCTGGTTAATCACGTTATCGGCATGGCGCAAAATATCAGGGAATGTCGCGCTGAGCGTGCGTGAGTTGTTATAAAGCGGGTTCTGGTTGAATTCGATAATGCGGCTAACGGCGTGGCGGAGGGCTTTGGACGGGATGGTACCCCAGTGGGTACATCCGCCGCCTACGTTATTGTACCGTTCGATAACGGCCACGCGGGCGCCCTGTTTCACCAACCCCATAGCGGCACCTTCACCACCAGGGCCCGAGCCAATAACTATGGCATCAAATTGATAGTGCTGTTGCATAGGGGAGAGACCTGTCTTAATTACAAAATTACAACGGTATCTTAACATCATAGCGCTGAGTGCCCAATCACCATTAGGCTTTTTGAGGCAAAGCACAAATGGTGCAGGCGGAAACTGTGACAGGGCGCGTTTGTATAAATGCTGTTGCAATAAAATTTGCTATATTGCCGGGTCTACGGCGTTAGACTGACAAAATGGATCTTATCTGGATATGCATATGGGCGTCAGAGCACAACAAAAAGAACGGACGCGTCGTTCCCTCATCGAGGCGGCCTTCAGCCAGCTAAGCGCCGAACGCAGCTTCGCCAGCCTGAGCCTGCGTGAAGTCTCGCGTGAAGCGGGCATCGCACCGACTTCATTCTACCGCCACTTTCGTGACGTGGATGAGTTGGGGCTGACCATGGTTGATGAGAGCGGCCTGATGCTGCGGCAACTGATGCGCCAGGCGCGCCAGCGTATTGCCAAGGGCGGCAGCGTGATCCGCACCTCGGTCTCCACCTTTATGGAGTTTATCGGCAATAATCCCAACGCCTTCCGTTTGCTGTTGCGTGAGCGCTCCGGTACCTCGGCGGCTTTCCGTGCGGCAGTAGCGCGTGAGATCCAACATTTTATCGCCGAACTGGCAGATTACCTCGAGCTGGAAAACCATATGCCGCGCAGTTTTACCGAAGCGCAGGCGGAAGCCATGGTGACCATCGTGTTCAGCGCCGGTGCCGAAGCGCTGGATATCGATATCGAACAACGGCGTCGGCTTGAGGAACGTTTAGTGCTGCAACTGCGGATGATTTCCAAAGGTGCTTATTATTGGTATCGCCGCCAACAAGAAAAAGCTTCTGTATCCCACGTATAAAAGGTAGAAAGCGATGGAAAAACCAAGCCGTGAGAATGGCACCTTACTGCTGGCGTTGATTGCCGGCCTCTCGATCAACGGTTCGTTCGCCGCGTTGTTCAGCTCGGTGGTGCCGTTTTCGATTTTCCCTATCCTGACTTTGGTGCTGGCGGTTTACTGTCTGCACCAGCGTTATCTGCACCGTGCGATGCCGGACGGCATGCCCAAGCTGGCCGCAGCAACCTTCCTGTTGGGGGTGTTGTTGTACAGTGCGATCGTCCGGGCCGAATACCCGCAGATTGGCTCTAACTTCCTGCCGGCGATTATTTCCGTGGCGTTGGTGTTCTGGATTGGTATCAAGCTGAAAGCGCGCAAGGCGCTGGATGAGAATACGCCGGCCTGATGGGCGTAAAGCAGGGGCGCAGCAATAATGGCGCCCCTGTCAGATTAGACGCGTTTTTCCAACAGCACACCGCATTCCATGTGATGGGTGTACGGGAACTGATCGAACAGCGCCAGGCGGCTGATGCTGTGGGTTTGCTGCAAGGTCTCCAGATTGGCGCACAGCGTTTCCGGGTTGCATGAGATATACAAAATACGCGGATAGGCCTGCACCATTTTCACCGTTTCATCGTCCAGCCCACTGCGTGGCGGATCGACGAAAATGGTTTCGCAGTTATAGCTGCTTAAATCGATACCCTTCAACCGATTAAACTCACGCACTCCGTTCATCGCCTGGGTAAAGTCTTCCGCTGCCATACGGATAATCTGCACGTTATCGATCTGGTTGGCCGCAATATTGTACTGTGCCGCAGCGACCGAAGGTTTGGCGATTTCGGTAGCCAGCACCCGCTCGAAGTTACGCGCCAATGCCAAAGAGAAGTTACCGTTACCGCAATACAACTCCAGCAAATCGCCTTTAGAACCGGTGGTGACGTCCAGCGCCCATTCCAGCATCTGTATATTCAGCGCCGCATTCGGCTGGGTGAAGCTGTTTTCCACCTGGCGATAGATCATGTCGCGGCCGGCAACCGGCAGCACTTCGTCTACATAATCCTGATCCAGCATGATTTTCATTTTAGACGCGCGGCCAATCAGTTGCAGGTCAAAGCCCTGCGCGCGCAGATCATCACGCAGCTTTTCTGCCTGCTGCTGCCATTCGTCGTCCAGCTTGCGGTGATACAGCAGTGAGGCAATGATTTTGCCGCTGCGGGTCGACAGGTAGTCAATCTGGAAAAGCTTACGGCGCAGAATCGGCTCCGGCTTGATGGCAGCGATCAGGGCGCTCATCAGGCGGTTAATCAATTCACTGGCGGCAGGAAACTTGTCGACGCGGATGCGTTGTTTGGTCTGCTGATCAAACATGATGTGGTACATCTCGTCTTCATCATGCCAGATGCGGAATTCGGCGCGCATGCGGTAGTGGCTTACCGGCGAGCGGAACACTTCCGGCTCGGGTGCCGTGAACGGAGACATCAGCGTTTTCAGCCGGGCAGTTTTCTCCGCCAGTTGGTCATCGTAACGTTCAATAGGCAAATTCTCGGGCGTCATGTTTCTTCTCGTCAGGCAAAATTGATCAGCGGGGATTGTAGGGAATCAGTCCGTGAAGTCCAGTTTTGTCGTGTTTATTATTTGTAACACTGATAGCAGTCTAGACATCTATTTACATTGATCGTAGCATTGTCGTCCGGCCTCAAGCAGCGAGTGAAAAGGGAATCCGGTTCGAATCCGGAGCTGACGCGCAGCGGTAAGGGGAAGTCACGGCGATAGCGTTTTACGCAGACACTGTCCATTGCAGGATGGGAAGTCATCGCCCGGTGCTGGTCGCTCACAGGCTACCTGCAACTCCCAAGCCCGAAGACCTGCCGGTGTTACGTCGCAATGTCCGTGGCCGTCGCGAAATACCGGCCATGATCCTGCGGCATCCGCCAATTAAGTTTGGATGCTTTTTCATGACAATTACAAAAAATACACTGCTGGCGGTGGTTTCTTCCATCACGGCTTTTTCTGGATGGGCGCAAGACAACACCACAGCCAATAACAGCGATGACCTGGTGGTTTCCGCCAACCGCTTCCCACAGCCGGTTTCTTCCGTGCTGGCACCCACCTCTGTCGTTACCCGTGACGAAATCGACCGCTGGCAGGCAAAAAGCCTGACCGATGTGATGCGCCGTCTGCCGGGGGTGGATGTTGGGCAGAATGGTGGCCTGGGACAAAAAAGCTCGCTGTTTATCCGCGGTACCAACTCCAGCCATGTCCTGGTGCTGATCGACGGTATTCGCCTTAACCAGGCCGGTATCAGTGGTTCCTCCGACCTCAGCCAGATCCCGATTTCGCTGGTGCAGAAAGTCGAATATATTCGCGGACCGCGTTCGGCTGTCTATGGTTCCGATGCCATCGGTGGCGTGGTGAACATTATTACCACCCGTGAAAAGAACGGCACTACGCTTTCTGCCGGTATGGGTTCAAACGGCTATCAGGCCTATGACGCTTCCACTCAGCAACAGTTGGGCGACAGCACGGTGGCGACGCTCGCCGGCAACTATACCTATACCAAAGGCTATGATGTAGTGGCTTACGGCAGTACCGGTATGCAGAGCCAGCAGGATCGCGATGGCTACATGAGTAAAGCGCTGTACGGCGCTGTTGACCATCAGTTCAATGAGGCCATTAGCGGCTTTGTGCGTGGTTATGGTTATGACAACCGTACGGCTTACGATGCTTATTATTCCTCCCCGACCAGCCCACTGGTAGATACCCGCAAGCTGTACAGTCAGACCTGGGATACCGGCCTGCGTTATAAAGAAGGTATCTACGCGACACAACTGATTGGCAGTTATAGCCATAGCAAGGATTATGATTACGATCCTCGACTGGGTATGCATGACAGTTCGGCAAGTTTGGTGGATTCAGAGCAATACAACCTGCAGTGGGGAAATACCCTGCAGTTGGGCCAGGGGACGGTCAGCTCAGGGGTTGATTGGCAACACCAGGAGATCAAGCCGAACTCCACTACGGTCAACGGTGAGAAAAGTCAGCGTAACGCCGGTATCTATCTGACCGCTCAGCAGTTGGTTGGCCCGGTAACCCTGGAAGGGGCGGTGCGTGGTGACGATCATTCTGAATTCGGCTGGCATGGTACCTGGCAAACCAGCGCGGGCTGGGAGTTTGTCGAAGGGTACCGCTTTATTGCTTCCTATGGTACGGCGTTTAAAGCCCCAAATATGGGCCAGCTGTATGGCAACTTTGGTAATAATACCGATTTGAAGCCGGAAGAAAGTAAACAGTGGGAAGGCGGTTTTGAAGGTTTGACAGGTCCGGTGACCTGGCGCGTTTCCGGCTACCGTAACGATATTGATAACCTGATTGATTCCACAGGGGAGACCAATTACGTTTATTACAATATCGGCAAGGCTACTATTAAAGGTATAGAAGCCACGGCTTCGTTTGATACCGGGCCGTTAACCCACCATATCGGCTACGACTATGTCGACCCACGCAATGCCAAAACCAACGAAGTGCTGCTGCGTCGCGCCAAACAGCAGGTGAAGTATGAGCTGGACTGGCAGGTCTATGATTTTGACTGGGCGGTCACCTATCAATACCTGGGGGAGCGCTATGACAAAGACTACAGCACCTACCCCGAGCAAAGCGTCAAACTTGGTGGCGTCAGCCTGTGGGATCTCGCAGTTTCGTATCCGGTCACATCTCATCTGACAGTTCGTGGTAGAATCGCCAACCTGTTTGATAAAGATTATGAGACGGCTTATGGCTACGCTACTCCAGGAAGAGAATACTACCTCACTGGAAGCTATACCTTCTAACACCACCGCGAAGACCCGTCCGACGGTACTGGTATTTGATTCCGGCGTCGGCGGGTTATCGGTGTATCAAGAGGTTCGGCAACTGCTGCCGGACCTCCACTATATATACGCTTTCGATAATGTGGCGTTTCCCTACGGTGAGAAATCCGAAGAGTTTATTGTTGAACGCGTGCTGGAGATTGTCAGTGCGGTGCAGCAGCGCCATCCTCTGGCGATAGTCATCATCGCTTGTAACACCGCCAGTACCGTATCCTTACCGGCCTTACGTGAACGCTTTACCTTCCCGGTCGTTGGTGTGGTACCTGCCATCAAACCTGCCGCCCGTCTGACCGCCAATGGCGTTGTCGGCCTGCTGGCTACCCGCGGTACCGTACAGCGCACCTATACTCATGAGTTGATTGCCCGCTTCGCCACCGATTGCAAAATTGAGCTATTGGGGTCCTCAGAGCTGGTGGAACTGGCAGAAGCCAAGCTGCATGGCGAAGCTGTACCCTTGCCAACGCTGAAGAAAATCCTGCATCCATGGCTGAGCATGCGTGAGCCGCCGGATACCGTAGTTCTCGGTTGCACCCACTTCCCTTTATTAGCAGAAGAGTTAATGCAGGTGTTGCCTGAGGGAACCCGGCTGATCGATTCCGGCGCGGCAATCGCCCGTCGTACCGCCTGGTTGATCTCGACACAGGAAAATCTGGTGTCTACGCAGGAAGATAATCTGGCGTATTGCATGGCGTTAAATGAAGACACTGACGCTTTATTGCCCGTTCTGCAGGGATATGGCTTTAAATCGTTGAAAAAACTGCCTGTTTAAGAGCGTTTTGGTTAAACATTCAACGGTCGGAAAAAATATTGAAATTAAGGGTTGCGGCGTTCTGAGAACTCCCTATAATGCGCCTCCACTGACCGGGAACAACGACTCCTCTAACGAGAACCAAGTCGCCCAGCCAGGAAGAAGCAAGCCGGTGAAAACACCGTTTCTTAATAAGAAAAAAGCTTGACTCTTCAGCGGGAAAGCGTAATATGCACCTCCCGCGTTACCGAGAGTTATCTCCGTAAC
>NZ_JANUDZ010000011.1:0-134634 GCF_024809935.1 Serratia sp. BIGb0163 | reverse complement strand
AAGCCCGCAAGGCCGAAGAAGCCCGCAAGGCCGAAGAAGCCCGCAAGGCCGAAGAAGCCCGCAAGGCCGAAGAAGCCCGCAAGGCCGAAGAAGCCAGAAAAGCGTTGTTCGCAAGAGCGGGAATTTTAGACGCCCCGACTTACACCCCTGAAAAAGTTAAAGCGGGCAATACCGCATTGGCAGCAGTAGGGACAATCGTGCTTAACCGTGCTGGCGGCATGGTGCAGTTATCTACGGTGGCTAACAGCGCCATGACGACAGCCAGCGAGTTGGCAGGCTGGGTATCGAGCTCAGTGTGGCGTGGCGTAGCTGAAGTTTCCCGAATAGCAACAGTCAGCGCTATAGGTCCGACTGTGGGCGCTTTTGTCATCGGCTTCTGGCCGCGGAAAGCTGGCGAGGGTAGTGACATAGTACCTGGACGCAACATAGAGATGTTTGCTGCCCAGGCAAGCCTATTTGCCGCCGGGTACTCCCCTGTCCAACCAGAAATGAACGTGGTCAATTTACCGGTACGCGGTTTTATTACCATGGGGAACAACGGTCAGCAAGAGGTGATACTGGTTAAAACGGGGGCCGGCGGCGTTTCCGCCAGCGTGCCGGTGCATCGCCCGGTACGTGATAAAGAAACGGGCCTGGACAGAATAGTGTTACCGGCGATGGCCGGGGCACCATCGAGAACCATCCTGATCAATCCGGCACCTGTAAGGCCTACAACCCCGTCTCATACCGGCAACGACGCCCCGGTGCCAGTGACGCCGGTGCATACCGGCACTGACATAAAGCAGGCAGATAGTATCGTCACCACCAGCTTTCCGGCGAGCGACGTCCCGCAGTTGCAGGATTTCATTTACTGGCAGCCAGACGCCACAGGCAGCGGCGTGGAAGCGATTTATGTGATGCTAAGTGATCCACTTGACTCAGGACGTTTTACTCGTAAACAATTGGACAAAAAATACAAACATGCCATTGATTTTGGTATCAGTGATGCAAAGAAAAATCGTGAAACGTTGGCAAAATTCCGCGATGAGATCAATGCACATTTGGCAGATAAAGAGACCATAGAGAAGGGAACATACCGACGGGAAAAAGGGTCTAAAGTTTACTTCAATCCCAACAGTATGAGGATTGTAATCATCAAAGCCAACGGTGATTTTCTCTCCGGATGGAAAATAAACCCCGATGCAGATAATGGTAGAATCTATTTAGAAACAGGTGATTTATGAACAAAATGGCGATAATTGAATTAGCTAGAGGTTTTTTAGAATCAAAAGTTAATGCACTTCAGTTCTCTGAAGAAATATGTGTTGAAAGACGTAAATTATATGGTATCGAACAAGAAAGGAATGTTTTAAACTGTGGTGAAGAGCTATTTATGGTGGCTGAGATTTATAATCCAGATTCAGATCGTGCTGATTATGAACTGGATGAGTCTGAGTTGAGAAAAGAAGTAAAAGCGACCCTAGATAAATTTAATCTGCTTTAATCTTCCACCATTTCTAAACAGGATTATTTAAACAAATGCCCAACAAATTATCGTTTATTGGGCATTTGTTATTAATAACGTATTTATCTATACCCCTCAAGGCCGGCCGTCATAGCCATCCCAGTAGGTAGCCACGGCGGAATCCAGCAGGATCTGGCGTTGTTTTTGCGGGTTATCCACTGAATATTCCTGATTGATAAATTTCCCTTTCCGCCCCATTTCACTAAGGAATTCAGGGCTGCGGAAATAGGCTTCCTGCTGCTCTGCCTGCTGACGCGTCAATCCCTTGGCCCGATCGGCCTTCCCCATTTGATAGAACTGGTCAAAAAACGGAATAGAGGCTTTTATCGAGTCCGGAATTTGGGTTCGCATTTCGGGGGAAAAATCCTCTCGCGCCAGTTGATAAATCGCATGCTTGGCGTGGCGTTCCGGGCTGCTTTTTTGGCCGGCACAGGCGCTCAGGAACAGCGCGGTGAAGACAATAAGGATTCGGGGCAATGTCAAAGTCATCATTCTTCCTTGAAAAAATTGCGTGGTAGCGACGCTCACATAACGTATCGGACTAATGAGTCGCGCTAATTTCAATCAACTTATTGATTGTTAAGGGTGACAGTATAGCCGCCAATGCGCTTGTTCAAGAAAATATTACCGGATGTTTCGGCCGGCTCGCAAAATTCCCTGTTGGATAAATGGTCATTTTTTTATCGTTTTGTGATCCTCGCCCCAAACCGGGAACGTTCCCATTCCATAAAAAAAGCGGAGTGACTAAGCTTTGATCATTACTCCGACAACACCTCTGCGGCAGTCCCATACCAAGAAAGGTATCTAATAATGAGCAAAGTAAAACAGCAGGATATCGATCGCCTGATTGTGCTGGTGGGCGGGCGCGAGAATATCGCTACCGTTAGCCACTGCATTACCAGGCTGCGTTTTGTTCTCAATGACCCAGCTCTGGCCAAACCGAAAGAAATCGAAGAGTTGCCGATGGTCAAAGGCTGCTTCACCAACGCCGGTCAGTTCCAGGTAGTGATCGGCCCTGAGGTCGGGGATTACTACCAGGCCCTGATCGCCACCACCGGCGTCAATGAAGCCGACAAAGAGCAGGCCAAAGTCGCGGCACGCCAGAACATGACCTGGAGCGAACGCGCCATCTCGCACTTCGCCGAAATCTTCTTCCCGCTGCTACCTGCCTTGATCAGCGGCGGTTTGATCCTCGGCTTCCGCAACGTCATCGGCGACATCCCGATGTCCGGCGGCCAAACGCTGGCGCAGATGCATCCGGCGTGGAAAACCATCTACGACTTCTTGTGGTTGCTCGGTGAAGCCATCTTCATGTTCCTGCCGGTCGCCATTTGCTGGTCAACGGTGAAAAAAATGGGCGGTACGCCGGTACTCGGCATCGTGCTGGGTATCACGCTGGTGTCCCCGCAGTTGATGAACTCCTATCAGCTCGGCCAGCAGATCCCGGAAGTGTGGAACTTCGGCTGGTTCACCATTCAGAAAGTCGGCTATCAGGCGCAGGTGATCCCTTCCATGCTGGCCGGTATGGCGCTGGGCTGGATTGAGACCCGCTTGAAAAAGATCGTGCCGGATTACCTGTATCTGGTGGTGGTGCCGGTGGTTTCCCTGCTGCTGGCGGTGTTCCTGGCGCACGCATTTATCGGGCCGTTCGGCCGCATGATTGGCGACGGGGTAGCCTGGGCGGTGAAAGCCGTGATGACCGGCAGCTTCGCACCTATTGGCGCCGCGCTGTTTGGCTTCCTGTATGCACCGCTGGTGATTACCGGTGTGCATCAGACCACGCTGGCCATCGATATGCAGATGATCCAGAGCATGGGCGGCACCCCGGTTTGGCCACTGATCGCACTGTCCAACATTGCGCAGGCCTCGGCGGTGCTGGGCATTATTATTGTCAGCCGCAAGGCCAACGAACGTGAAATCTCGGTGCCGGCGGCCATCTCCGCCTACCTCGGCGTCACCGAACCGGCGATGTACGGGATCAACCTGAAATACCGTTTCCCAATGCTGTGCGCAATGATCGGCTCCGCCTTCGCCGGGCTGATCTGCGGCCTGGACGGCGTGATGGCTAACGGTATCGGCGTCGGTGGTTTGCCGGGCATTCTGTCGATCAAACCGCAGTTCTGGATGATTTACACGGTGGCGATCCTGGTGGCGGTGGTGATCCCACTGGTACTGACCATCATGGTTTACAAACGCAAGGCCAGCCGCGGTGAGCTGCCGGTCTGATTGAAATGTAGGGGCCCGGTACGCCGGGCCTGTTAAGGTATTTATATGAGCAATCCAATCCCCTGGTGGCAGAACGGCGTCATCTATCAAATCTATCCGAAGAGTTTTCAGGACAGCACCGGTAACGGCTACGGCGATCTGGCCGGTGTGACGGAGCGGCTGGACTACCTGCAGGAACTGGGCATCGACGCCATTTGGCTGACGCCGGTGTATGTCTCGCCGCAGGTGGACAACGGTTATGACGTGGCAGACTACTGCGCCATCGATCCTGCCTACGGCACCATGGAGGATTTCGATCGGCTGATTGCCGCCGCCCACCAGCGCAGCATCCGCATCGTGATGGATATGGTGTTCAACCACACTTCGACCGAACACCCGTGGTTTAAAGCCTCGCAGGATCCTGAAAGCCCGTTCCGCCAATTTTATGTCTGGCGCGACGGTGAAGGCGATGCCCTGCCGAACAACTGGCGCTCCAAGTTTGGCGGCAACGCCTGGCAGTGGCACGCCGACAGTGGCCAGTATTATCTGCACCTGTTTGCCACCGAGCAGGCAGATCTCAACTGGGAGCACCCACCGGTGCGCGAAGAGCTGAAGAAGGTTTGTCAGTTCTGGGCCGACAAAGGCGTCGACGGTCTGCGCCTGGACGTGATCAACCTGGTCTCCAAACAGCAGGATTTCCCGTCCGATAACCTGGGCGATGGCCGCCGTTTCTACACCGATGGCCCACGCATTCATGAATTTCTGCAGGAAATGAGCCGCGACGTGTTTCAGCCGCGTGGCCTGATGACCGTCGGTGAAATGTCCTCCACCACGCTGGAACATTGCCGGCAGTACGCGGCGCAAAGCGGCGAAGAGCTGTCGATGACTTTCAACTTCCACCACCTGAAGGTGGACTATGCCGGCGGCGAAAAATGGACGCTGGCGGCGCCGAATTACGTCGAACTCAAACAGATTTTCAGCCATTGGCAGCAAGGCATGCACAATCAGGCGTGGAACGCGCTGTTTTGGTGTAACCACGATCAGCCACGTATCGTTTCACGCTTCGGTGACGAGGGTGAACTGCGGGTGCCGGCCGCCAAGATGCTGGCGATGGTGCTGCATGGCATGCAGGGCACGCCTTATATTTATCAGGGCGAAGAGATCGGCATGACCAATCCGGGCTTTAACTCCATAGAACAGTATCGCGATGTGGAAAGCCTGAACATGTACGCCGAACTCAGCGCGCAGGGGAAAAGTGACGCCGAGCTGCTGGCGATCCTGGCCAGCAAATCCCGCGATAACGGCCGCACGCCAATGCAGTGGAGTAGCGCGCCAAACGCCGGTTTCACCCAGGGCACGCCGTGGATTAGTTGTGCGGAAAACTATCCGCAGATCAACGCCGAAGCGGCGCTGGCCGATCTGGATTCGGTGTTTTACGCCTATCGTCAGTTAATCACCCTGCGCAAACAGTACCCACTGCTGACCCACGGTGACTACCGTGACCTGGCCCCTGCTCACCCGGCGTTGTGGTGCTATCAACGCAGCTGGAATGGCCAGCGCCTGCTGGTGGTGGCCAACCTCAGCCGCGAGCCGCTTGCCTGGCAGGCCGAAGGTGTGGAGCCGTCTGCTTTATGGCGGCCGCTGATGGGCAACTACGCCGACGCCCCAGCCCAGCCGCAGGCCACCAGCTTACGCCCGTTCGAAGCGGTGTGGTGGTTGCTGGAAGACTAATGCTGTCGGGGCGTGGCCGGCTGCGCCCTACAGTTTTTTCAGCAGCTCCACCACGCCGGCAGCCTCTTGCGCCAGGCGTTCATCGCTCATATCAAACACCCCCTGCACCAGATGCGGCGGCAGGTAATCCATGCCGGTCAGATTGGCCACCGCATGGAACGGGCGCAGCAAATCTGCCACCGGATAACGGTTATAACCTTCTGGCGTATAAGCCTGCTGATTGCCGCCGGTAGTGACCACCAGTTGCAGCGGTTTACCCTGCAGTTGGGTGCCTTCGCTGCCGTAGGCGAAACCGTGGGTTAATACCGCGTCCTGCCATTCACTGAGGATCGCCGGGGAACTGTACCAGTAGAATGGGAACAGCATCACCACCGCATCATGGCCCTGCAGTAATTCCTGCTCGCGCGCCACGTCGATTTGATAGTCCGGGTAGGCACGCATCAGTTCGTGAATAGTCACGTTCGGCAAAGGACGTAGGGCTTCGATCAACGCTTTGTTGATCCGTGAGTCATCGGGAAAACGGTGGGCGGTTAACACTAAAATGCGCGACATAAGAGATCCTTGATTTAAATTTGATATCGCATTTTTCCATTTCTCACGCGCCGGGTGTAGGCTGTTAGTTGTCACTTTAATTTCAACTGAAAGTATCAACCACTATGTCGCTGCCCTTTGATGTGCACCGCCTGCTGCCGGCCTTCCTTGCTGCCGCCCAGGCGCAGAACTTTTCCGCCGCCGCACGTCAATTGGGCGTCACGCCAGCGGCCATCAGCAAGAACATCCGCGTGCTGGAAGAAAAACTGGCGCTACGGCTGTTCCAGCGTAATACCCACAACGTGGTGCTGACCGATGAAGGCAAGGCGCTGTTGCAACAGGTAGCGCCGTTGTGGCAGGCACTGTCCGCCACGCTGGAAACCGCTGGCAGCGCACAACAAGCCCCTTCCGGTACGGTGCGCGTCAGCATGATCCCGGGTTTCGGCCGCCAGATGCTGATGCCGTTGATCCCGCAATTCCTTGAGCGTTATCCGCAGATCGACCTGGATCTTTCGCTGGATGCGCGGGTGGTCAATCTGGTGGGGGAAGGTTTTGATGTGGGGATCGGCAGCCGGGTCGATCCCGACAGCCGGTTGGTGGCACGATCCTTGTACCCGATGCAGATGGTGCTGGCGGCCTCGCCCGGCTATCTGGCGCAGCACGGCATACCGCAGGATCCGCAAGATCTGTTGCAGCACAACTGCCTGTTGCATCGCAACCCGGCTACCGGTCGCAGCGTAAAATGGCCGCTGCAACAACAGGGCGAAGCCAAAGCGCTGGAGCTGCAGGGCCGTCTGGTAGCCAGCCGCCCGGAAATGCTGCTGGATGCGGCGCTGGCCGGGCTGGGCATCGTCTGCCTGGCCCGTTGGTACGCAGAGCATCATTTTGCACAAGGCACCCTGCAGCCGGTTCTGGCAGATTGCTGGCCGCGGCCGACCCAACTGTGGCTGTACTATGCCTCCGCCGATCTGCCGCCGCGGGTTCGCGTCTGGGTTGAGTTCCTGCTCGAGCATTTCCGTCACCGCCCGGCCTGAATTTTCAGGCCAAAAATTCGAGCTTGTACAGCTAACGCCCGCTCTTTCCATTTCCTTGTTCTACGTCAAAAGAATCTCGCCAATATCTATATATAGTGCATTAAGAAACACCAACACCTATATGTAGTAGTTATCCACAAATTCATCCACACGTCGCTTCAGCCCTTGCGCGCTGCGGCATTGCGCTGTGGATAAGCCGAAATCATACCGATACCCAACGGCTTTTAGCCTGCCGGGCATCAGCGCTCCCTCGGGGAACAAGGAGTAACAACGTGAAACCAGTAGTGATTAAACGGGACGGTTGTCAGGTACCTTTTGACGAGGCACGTATTGGGCAGGCTATCGAGCGCGCCGCGCTGGCCGTCGGTATTGTCAATGCCGACTACTGCGCAACCGTCGCCCGCGTAGTCGCTCAACGGATGTCACAGCAGCAGCGCGTTGATATCCATGAAATTCAGCAGGCGGTAGAAAATCAGTTGATGGCCGGCGAATACAAGCAACTGGCCCGCGCCTATATTGAATATCGTCACGATCGCGACGTAGCGCGTGAACTGCGCGGGCGGCTGAACCAGGAGATCCGCGGCCTGGTGGAGCAAAGCAACATGGCGCTGCTGAACGAAAACGCCAACAAGGACAGCAAAGTGATCCCCACCCAGCGCGATCTGCTGGCCGGGATCGTCGCCAAGCATTATGCCAAGCAACACATCCTGCCGCGTGACGTAGTGCTGGCCCACGAGCGCGGCGAGATCCACTACCACGATCTCGATTACTCACCGTTCTTCCCGATGTTCAACTGCATGTTGATCGACCTGAAAGGCATGCTGACCAACGGCTTCAAGATGGGCAACGCCGAGATCGAACCGCCGAAGTCGATCTCTACCGCCACTGCAGTCACCGCCCAGATCATCGCGCAGGTTGCCAGCCATATTTATGGCGGTACCACCATTAACCGCATCGACGAGATCCTGGCCCCGTTCGTCAGCGAAAGCTTCAACAAGCATCGGCAGGTCGCCGAACAGTGGCAGATCCCGGACGCGCAAGGCTACGCCATGGCACGCACCGAGAAAGAGTGTTACGACGCCTTCCAGTCGCTGGAATATGAGGTCAACACCCTGCACACCGCCAACGGCCAGACGCCGTTCGTGACCTTCGGTTTTGGCCTGGGCACCTGCTGGGAATCGCGGATGATCCAGCGTTCAATCCTGCAAAATCGCATCGCCGGGCTGGGCAAGAACCGTAAGACGGCGGTGTTCCCCAAACTGGTGTTCGCCATCCGCGACGGCCTTAATCACCAGTACGGCGATCCGAACTACGACATCAAACAGCTGGCGCTGGAGTGCGCCAGCAAGCGCATGTACCCGGACATCCTCAATTACGATCAGGTGGTGAAAGTCACCGGTTCGTTCAAAACCCCGATGGGTTGCCGCAGCTTCCTCGGTACCTATGAAGAAAATGGCGAACTGGTACACGACGGCCGCAACAATATCGGTGTGATCAGCCTGAATCTGCCGCGCATTGCGCTGGAGGCGGTCGGCGATGAAAACCGCTTCTGGCAGCTGCTTGACCAGCGTTTGCTGTTGGCGAAAAAGGCGCTGATGACGCGCATTGCCCGGCTGGAAGGCATTAAGGCCCGGGTCGCACCAATCCTGTATATGGAAGGCGCCTGCGGTGTACGCCTGAAGGCGGACGACAATATCGCCGACATTTTCAAGAATGGCCGCGCGTCGATCTCACTGGGTTATATCGGCCTGCATGAGACCATCAACGCGCTGTTCGGTGACCAACGGCACGTCTACGACGACGAAGCGCTGCGCGCCAAGGCGGTTGCCATTGTTGCCCGCCTGCGGGCCGCCACCGACAGTTGGAAGGAAGAAACCGGTTATGGCTTCAGCCTGTACAGCACGCCGAGCGAGAACCTGTGCGACCGCTTCTGCCGGTTGGATACCGCCGATTTCGGCGTGGTACCAGGCGTCACCGACAAAGGTTATTACACCAACAGCTTCCACCTCGACGTGGAGAAAAAGGCTAATCCTTACGACAAACTGGATTTTGAAGCGCCTTATCCCCCGTTGGCCAACGGCGGTTTCATCTGTTATGGCGAATACCCGAACCTGCAGCACAACCTGAAAGCACTGGAAGACGTGTGGGATTACAGCTACAGCCGCGTACCTTATTACGGCACCAATACGCCGATCGATGAGTGCTACGAGTGCGGCTTCACCGGCGAGTTTGCCTGTACCAGCAAGGGCTTTACCTGCCCGAAATGCGGCAACCACGAGCCGTCCAAGGTGTCCGTCACCCGTCGGGTGTGTGGTTACCTCGGCAGCCCGGACGCCAGGCCGTTCAACGCTGGTAAGCAGGAAGAAGTGAAACGCCGGGTGAAACACCTGGGGAATGGGCAGATCGGCTAACGCCGGGCCGCTATGCATCAGGGCTCAGCATGCTGAGCCCTTACCATCAGAAAGCGAAATATGAATTACCACCAGTACTACCCCATCGACGTGGTCAACGGCCCCGGTACCCGCTGCACGCTGTTTGTCGCCGGTTGCGTACACCAGTGCCCCGGCTGCTACAACAAAAGCACCTGGCGGCTTAACTCCGGGCAACTCTTTACCCAGGCGATGGAAGACCAGTTGATTGCCGATCTGAACGACACGCGTATTCCGCGCCAGGGCCTGTCGCTGTCCGGCGGCGATCCGCTGCACCCTGCCAATGTCGCGGCGGTGCTGCAATTGGTGAAAAGAGTGCATGCCGAGTGCCCCGGCAAGGATATCTGGCTGTGGACCGGCTACCGGCTGGCAGAGCTGGATGCCCAGCAAATGCAGGTTGTGGACCGGATTAACGTGCTGATTGACGGCAAGTTTATACAGGATTTAAAAGACCCGGCGCTGATCTGGCGCGGCAGCGCCAATCAGGTGGTGCATAAGCTGCGTTGAGGATCCCCTCACCCCGGCCCTCTCCCTCAGGAGAGGGAGATGGGCATCTAACCATTGTCGCATATCTTCGCTTACACCATCCCCATTCCCACCACGCCAGTGACGATCCCGCACAGCGCCACCAGCGCGGCGGTCAGGCACAGGGCTTTGGCGGAAAAGGCTTTGTTCAGCATCAGCAGTGAAGGCAGGCTGACCGCCGGCAGGGTCATCAACAACGCCAGCGCCGGGCCGGTGCCCATCCCCGCCAACATCATGGTCTGCACAATCGGGATTTCCGCTGCCGTGGGGATCACAAACAGGCAACCGGCGATCGCCAGCCCAATGATCCACAGCAGACTGTTGTCTATCGCACCGTCAGCATGCGGGAACAGCCAGACCCGTGCCGCCCCCAATGCCAGCACCGCCAGAATGTAGATCGGAATGGTCGACCAAAACAGCGCCCACAGCGCCTTTAGCCAGCGGCCAAAGAAGGGTTGTGCCTCGGTTTTCTCCAGCGGTATCACCGGCATTTGCAGTGCTGCAGGTTGCGGGTCGTTGGCAGTCGCGCGCTGCACCAGCCAGGCAATGCCCAATACCATAATCACCCCGGCCACCAGCCGAATAGCGGCAAACTGCCAGCCAAGCACGAAGCCCATAAAAATCAGCGTCGCCGGGTTCAGCACCGGATTACTTAGCCAGAATGCCATCGCTGCGCCGCTGGATACCGACTGACGACGCAGCCCGGCGGCGACCGGTGCCGCACAGCAGGTGCACATCATGCCCGGCAGGGCGATCGCTGCGCCCAAAAGGGTGCCGGAAAACCTCGGATGACCCAATGTACGCATCAACCAGTCACGCGGGATTAACACCTGCACCAGCGAGCCCAATACCACGCCGAGCACTGCAGCCTTCCACACCGCGGTGAAATAGACCAGCGCATAGTGCCAGGCCGCCAGCCACGGGCTGCTGTCGCCATTAGCCAGTATCGATTTGCCAATCGAGTGGGTATCCGCCGCCAGAAAAGCCTTGCCGTAATAGGGCTGCCATTTGACGTAGTAGAGCCCGACGGCCACCACCAGCAGAAACAGGATCGGTTTCCACAGCGGCCAGGGGCGGCTGCGGTGTTCGGTTGCGGTCAGGGGCTGTGGCATGGGGTTGGCTCGGTTCGGTGAACAATGACGTCAGCTTAGCGCGCCGCCGCCCCGAGCGCATCATCATGCCTGTCCCAAATAGTTCATCTGTTCGCCACTGACACGTAACCAGATTGTCATTTAACCCCGGCAGAATAACGCCAACTTCACCAAAGGGTACACATCATGCAACGCCAATCATCAGCATCCTGTGAATGGGTATTCGGTACGCCGAGGTTTTTATTATGATGGACTTATCTAGACATCCGACCAGTTTCCCTACCCGCTACCAGCAAATCGCCGCGCAGCTTGAGCAAGAGCTGCGTACCCAATACCGCTGCGGTGATTATCTGCCCTCCGAACAACAGCTGGCAGAGCGCTATCAGGTTAATCGCCATACCCTGCGCCGCGCGGTTGACCAATTGGTGGATCGCGGCTGGCTGCAACGTCGACACGGCATCGGCATTTTGGTGCTGATGCGCCCCTATGACTATCCGCTGCATGCCAATACCCGCTTTAGCCAGAACCTGTTCGAGCAGGGCAGCCACCCCACCAGTGAGCGCTTACTCGCTGTATTACGCCCGTGTAATGGGCATGTTGCCAGTGCACTGTCGCGTGAAGAAGGCGAAACGGTGATCCACCTGCGCACCCTGCGCCGGGTCAACGGCGTGCCGATGAGCCTGATCGACCATTATCTGCCCGATTTGGACTGGTGGCCGGCGTTGCAGCAGTTCCACAGTGGCTCATTGCACGAATTTATCGAACTCAACATCCACCAGCCGCTGACCCGCAAGCAGACGCGCATCAGCGCACGCCGCGCGCAGGCTAAAGAGAGCCGGTTGCTGGAAATAGCCACCCACGCGCCGCTGCTGTGCGTGCGCACCCTCAACGTCTGCACCGGCAGTGACAGCGTGGCGGAATACTCCGTCAGCCTGGCACGCGCCGACATGATTGAACTGACCATGGAGCACTGAATGCAAGCCTTACAGCCGAGACAACGCTGGATGTCGGTATTGGCGCACAGCCAGCCGGACCAGTTGCGCAGCCACTGGCAGGCGCTGAACCTCAGCCCGCGCTATCAAACCATTCGCGCGCCGGAAATTGGCCTGGCGCAGTTACAGGGCCGCATGGGTGCCACCGGCCGCCGCTTTGTGCTGGGCGACATGACCGTCACCCGCGCGGTAGTGCAACTGGAAAACGGCGGTTACGGCTACAGCTATATCGCCGGACGTGACAAGGCACATGCCGAACTCTGTGCGCTGGCGGATGCCCTTTTGCAACTGCCGGAGCAGGCCGAATTGCTGCAACAGCAGCTGATTGAGCCACTGGCGGCCTTGCAGCATGAGCAACGCCAACTCCGTGCCCGGGCGGTAGCCTCCAGCCGGGTGGACTTCTTTACGCTGGTGCGAGGGGATTAACCGATGAGCCTACTGACAGGTTTTGCACAACCGATCGAACAATCGCAACAGGCTTTCCGCCTGATCCTTAAGGCGTTAAGTGAACCAGGCTATATCGTCACACTGCCGGCAAGCCCGGCCTGGGGCGCGCTGAACGCCGCCAGCACCGCCGCACTGCTGACCCTGGCAGACCAGGAAACCCCGATTCAACTGTGTCTGGCGCTAGAAAGTGAGCAAGTGCTAACAAACATTCGTTTCCATAGCGGTGCTCCGCTGGCCAATAACAGCGAAGAGGTGTGCTTTGCCCTGTTCGATGCGCAACTGCAGGCCACTGATTTGCAAGCGTTACCGCACGGCAATGAGATTTCCCCCGAGTTCAGCGCCACGGTGGTGGTACAGATCGACAGTCTGGAACAGGGTACCCCGCTGCGCCTGACCGGCCCCGGCATTGAACATCAACGGGTTATCTCGCCGTCGTTGCCGCAGGCCGTGCTGGATTACCTGATTAACCGCCCGCAGCGTTTCCCGCTGGGGCTGGATTTCCTGCTGACCTGCGGTGAGCGCCTGCTGGCGCTGCCACGGACCACCCATGTGGAGGTGTGCTGATGTACGTTGCCGTTAAAGGGGGCGAAAAAGCCATTGAGGCCGCCCATCAGTTACAGGAACAACTGCGGCGCGGCGACGACAGCGTACCCGCGCTCGGCACCCAGCAGATTGAACAGCAATTGGGGTTGGCGGTAGATCGGGTAATGACCGAAGGCGGTATCTACGATCCGCAGTTAGCGGCGCTGGCCATCAAGCAGGCGAGCGGCGATCTGGTCGAGGCTATTTTCCTGCTGCGCGCCTACCGTACCACCCTGCCAAGGTTGGCGGTCAGTGAGCCATTGGCGACCGAAAATATGCGGCTGGAGCGCCGTATCTCGGCGGTTTACAAGGATTTACCTGGCGGGCAGGTATTGGGGCCGACCTACGATTACACCCACCGGCTGCTGGATTTTGCCCTGCTGGCCGAAGGCGAAGCACCACGCGCACCGCAGGCCGACGAACCGCTGCCGGAAAACTGCGCCCACGTGTTCGACTTGCTCAGTCAGCAGCAACTGGCACTGGCGGAGCAGGATGACGGCAGCGCGCCGGATGATATCACCCGCAATCCGCCGGTTTACCCCTGTTCCCGCTCGGCGCGCTTGCAACAACTGGTACGCGGTGACGAAGGTTTCCTGCTGGCGTTGAGCTACTCCACCCAGCGTGGTTACGGCCGTACCCACCCGTTCGCCGGCGAGATCCGTACCGGCTATGTTTCGGCGGAGATAGTGCCAGAAGAGCTGGGTTTCGCGGTAGATATCGGCGAGATCCTGTTGACCGAATGTGAAATGGTCAACGGCTTTATCGACCCGGTCGACCAGCCGCCGCATTTCACCCGCGGCTACGGTCTGGTGTTTGGCCGCGCCGAACGCAAGGCGATGGCGATGGCGCTGGTGGATCGCGCGCTGCAAAGCCCCGAGTACCAAGAAGGCATCACCAGCCCGGCGCAGGATGAAGAGTTCGTGCTGGCCCACGCCGACAACGTCGAAGCCGCCGGCTTCGTTTCCCACCTCAAATTGCCGCACTACGTCGATTTCCAGGCCGAACTGGAATTGCTCAAGCGCCTGCGGCAGGAATTCAGCGAACGTCAGGAGGCCCGCGATGAGTGAAGTATTAACCGGTTATAACCTGGGCTATCTGGACGAACAGACCAAACGCATGATCCGCCGCGCTATTTTGAAGGCGGTGGCCATCCCCGGCTATCAGGTGCCGTTCGGCGGCCGTGAGATGCCAATGCCCTACGGTTGGGGCACCGGCGGCATTCAGTTGACTGCCAGCGTGATTGGCCGCGCCGACGTGCTGAAGGTGATCGACCAGGGGGCCGATGACACCACCAATGCGGTTTCCATCCGTCGCTTCTTCCAGCGCGTTGCCGGCGTCGCCACCACCGAGCGCACGCCGGAGGCCACGCTGATCCAGACCCGGCACCGCATCCCGGAAACCGCGCTGCGTGAAGACCAGATCCTGATTTATCAGGTGCCGATCCCGGAGCCGCTGCGCTTTATCGAGCCGCGTGAAACCGAGACCCGCAAAATGCACGCGCTGGAAGAATACGGCGTGATGCAGGTAAAACTGTACGAAGACATCGCGCGCTACGGCCATATCGCCACCACCTACGCCTATCCGGTGAAGGTCAACGACCGCTACGTGATGGATCCGTCACCGATCCCGAAATTCGATAACCCGAAAATGCACATGATGCCGGCGCTGCAACTGTTTGGGGCCGGGCGTGAGAAGCGTATCTACGCCCTGCCGCCGTTCACCAAGGTAGAGAGCCTGGACTTCGACGACCATCCTTTCACCGTGCAGCAGTGGGACGAGCCTTGTGCCCTGTGTGGCTCACGCCACAGCTATCTCGATGAGGTGGTACTCGACGATCAGGGCAGCCGCATGTTCGTTTGTTCCGACACCGATTACTGCCAGCAGCAGCTGGCGCAACCTTCGCAAGAGGCGCAGCACTGATGACTTCCCCCCCTCTGAGCACCACACCGCTGCTGTCGGTGACTAACCTCACCCATCTGTACGCACCGGGCAAGGGCTTTAGCGATGTCTCTTTCGATATCTATCCTGGCGAAGTGCTGGGCATCGTTGGCGAATCCGGCTCCGGTAAAACTACCCTGCTGAAGTCGATTTCCGCCCGGCTGGCACCGCAACAAGGGCAAATCCTTTACCGCCCGCAGGCCGGGCAACAGCACGACCTGTACGCAATGGCGGAAAGCGATCGCCGCCGCCTGCTGCGTACCGACTGGGGCGTGGTGCATCAGCATCCGCTCGACGGACTGCGCCCCCAGGTTTCTGCCGGTGGCAACATCGGTGAACGCCTGATGGCTATCGGCCAGCGTCACTACGGCGACATTCGCCGTCAGGCCGGCCAGTGGCTGGAGGACGTCGAGATCCCGGTATCACGCCTGGATGACCTGCCGACCACCTTCTCCGGCGGCATGCAACAGCGGTTGCAAATTGCCCGCAATCTGGTGACCCACCCGAAGCTGGTGTTTATGGACGAACCCACCGGCGGGCTGGACGTTTCGGTACAGGCGCGGCTGCTCGATCTGCTGCGCACCCTGGTGGTGGAAATGCAGTTGGCGGCGGTGATCGTCACCCACGATCTCGGCGTAGCGCGCCTGCTGGCACACCGACTGCTGGTGATGAAACAGGGCGAGGTGGTGGAAAGCGGCCTGACCGACCGGGTGCTGGACGATCCGCACCATCCTTATACCCAACTGCTGGTTTCTTCGGTGCTGTCGTAACGCAAGGTAATGATAAATGACTATTCAAATCCGGGTTGAACACCTCAGCAAAACCTTTGTGCTCCACCAGCAGCACGGCACGCAACTGCCGGTGCTGCACGATGCCAACATGACGGTCAGCAGCGGCGAATGCGTGGTGCTGCACGGGCATTCCGGCAGCGGAAAATCCACTCTGCTACGCTCACTGTACGCCAACTATCTGCCTGATAGCGGCCATATCTGGGTTAATCACCAGGGTGAATGGCTGGATATGGTGCAGGCCGAAGCGCGTCAGATCCTGGCGGTACGCCGCCACACCCTTGGCTGGGTCAGCCAGTTTCTGCGGGTGATCCCGCGTATCAGCGCGCTGGACGTAGTGATGCAGCCGTTGCTGGAACAGGGTGTCAACCGCGCCGAATGCCGCGAACGCGCCGAGAAGCTGCTCAATCAGCTCAACGTACCGCAACGCCTGTGGCAGTTGGCACCGTCGACCTTCTCTGGCGGTGAACAACAGCGGGTGAACATCGCTCGCGGCTTTATCGTCGATTACCCGATCCTGTTGCTGGACGAACCGACCGCCTCCCTCGACAGCCGTAACAGCGCGGCCGTGGTCGCGCTGATCGAGCAGGCCAAACAACGTGGCGCGGCGATCGTCGGTATTTTCCATGATGAAGGCGTCCGCCAGCAGGTCGCCGACCGGTTATATGACATGCAGGCGCCACAGGCGCTGGAGATCCTCTGATGATCATCAATAACGTGAAACTGGTGCTGGAAGATCAAACCGTCGAAGGATCGCTGGAGGTCAGCGACGGCATGATCCGCAGCTTTGCCGATACGCCCAGCCAGTTGCCGCAGGCATTGAACGGTGAAGGCGGCTGGCTGCTGCCGGGGTTGATTGAACTGCACACCGACAATCTGGACAAGTTTTTCACCCCGCGCCCGAACGTCGACTGGCCGGCGCATTCGGCCATGAGCAGCCATGATGCACTGATGGTGGCCAACGGTATCACCACCGTGCTGGACGCGGTGGCGATTGGCGACGTACGCGACGGCGGCCATCGGCTGGAAAACCTGCAAAAAATGATCGACGCGGTGATCCACAGCCAGCGCGCCGGGGTCAACCGCGCCGAGCACCGGCTGCACCTGCGCTGCGAACTGCCCAACGAGAGCACCCTGCCGCTGTTCGAACAGTTGATGGACAAGCCCGGCGTCTCGCTGGTGTCGTTGATGGACCATTCGCCGGGTCAGCGCCAGTTCGCCTCACGCGAAAAATACCGGGAGTATTATCAGGGCAAATATCACCTCAACGACCAGCAGATGAGCGAGTATGAAGAGCAGCAGATCAAGCTTTCTGCCCGCTGGGCCACGCCGAACCGCGAAGCCATTGCCACCCATTGCCGGGCGCGTAAAATTTCGCTCGCCAGCCACGACGACGCTACCGCCGCCCACGTCAGCGAGTCCTGCGCGCTGGGTAGTGTGATTGCCGAATTCCCCACCACCGAAGATGCCGC
Source organism: Serratia sp. BIGb0163 (assembly GCF_024809935.1). Classification (NCBI taxonomy): domain Bacteria; kingdom Pseudomonadati; phylum Pseudomonadota; class Gammaproteobacteria; order Enterobacterales; family Yersiniaceae; genus Serratia; species Serratia sp. BIGb0163. The sequence goes on along the minus strand of NZ_JANUDZ010000011.1, from coordinate 117,365 downwards.
TCTTGCTTCGCACCAACAAGGATTGCAGGTGCTGATGGGCGCACCGAATATCGTGCGTGGCGGCTCACATTCCGGCAACGTAGCGGCCCATCACCTGGCGGCGTTGGGCGTGCTGGATATCCTGTCCTCAGACTATTACCCGGCCAGCCTGCTGGATGCGGCGTTTCGCATTGCGGCCGATGAGCGCAACGGCTACAGCCTGCCGCAGGCGGTACAGATGATCACCCGTAACCCGGCCAGAGCGCTGGATTTGCAGGATCGCGGCACCATCGCCGAAGGCTTGCGGGCGGATCTGGTGTTGGTACGACCGCACGGCGAGCACGTTTACGTGCAGAACGTGTGGCGCCAGGGCAAGCAGGTGTTCTGATGGCGCAGCTTATCTATCTGATGGGGCCATCCGGCTCAGGCAAAGACAGCCTGTTGGCCGCACTGCGCGCCGATGTCGACAGCGCCCCACTGGTGGCGCACCGCTATATCACCCGGCCGGCAGACGCCGGCTGCGAGAACCATATTGCGCTCAGCGAACCGGAGTTCCTGCGCCGCCGCGCCAAAGGGTTGTTTGCCCTCGACTGGCAGGCGCACCAACACCATTACGCCTTTGGCATCGAGGTGGATCTGTGGTTACTGCAGGGGATCGATGTGGTGGTCAACGGATCGCGTGCCCATCTGGCACAGGCACAGCAACGCTATGGCGCACAACTGCTGCCGGTGTGCCTGCAGGTCAGCACGGGGATTCTGCGCCAACGGCTGCAAAACCGCGGGCGCGAAAATGCCGATCAGATAGAACAGCGGCTGGCTCGGGCGGCGGAATATCAGCAAAAGCTGCCCGCCATTTGCTGCCGACTGGATAACGACGGCAACCTAGACGACACCCTGGCGGCGCTACTGGCGCTGCTGCCCGCTTCAGCCAAACAGCCACAGGATGCCATGCCATGAATGATTTGGCGCAGCCGAAAATCGGCGACAACGTGACGATTAACCGCAGCCGCCTCGGCCAGTATGTTCATCTGGCCGACGATGCGATCCTCGAAGAAGTCGAAATGGGCGACTATTCCTACACCGCCGGACATAACCAGATTTTTTACGCTACCATCGGCAAATTCGTGTCGATTGCCTCTTACGCGCGCATCAATCCCGGCAACCACCCCACCTATCAGCGCATCGCCCAGCACCATTTCACCTATCGCGCTTCGGAGTACGACCTGGGGGAAGATGATGAAGCCTTCTTCGACTGGCGGCGTGAACACCACGTGACCATCGGCCACGACGTGTGGATCGGCCATAACGCCATCGTGATGCCCGGTGTCAGCATCGGCAACGGCGCAGTAATCGGCAGCGCGGCGGTGGTGACCAAGGATGTGGCCCCTTATGAAATCGTCGCCGGCGTGGCGGCCAAAAAGATCGGTATGCGTTTTGACGACGCACTGATTGAACGTATTGAACGCAGCCAGTGGTGGCACTGGGATCATCAGACGTTGCAACAACGGCTGGCGGATTTCCGTGATATCCATGCCTTTGCGGAGAAGTATTTATAATCGGGAGTGACCAGATGCAACTGACGTTTCTCGGCACCGGCGGTGCCCAGCAGATCCCGGTGTTCGGCTGTGATTGTCTGGTCTGTCAGCGGGCGCGGCGCGAGCCTGCATTCCGGCGCAGAGCCTGCAGCGCAATGCTTAAATTTCAGGGGGAAACGACCTTGCTGGATGCGGGGTTACCGTCGTTGGAGCGGCGTTTTTCGGCGGGGGAAATTCAACGTTTTTTACTGACACATTACCACATGGATCATGTACAGGGGTTATTTCCTTTGCGCTGGGGGTGCGGAAATTTTATTCCGGTGTATGGCCCGGCCGATGAACAGGGCTGCGATGACCTGTTCAAACATCCGGGCATTCTGGCATTTCAGCCGCCGTTTACCCCCTTCGAAACGGTTGAACTGGGCGGGCTGCACATCACCCCGCTGCCGCTGCAACATTCGAAACTCACTCTGGGTTATTTGATCCAGGCCGCGGGTAAATCGCTGGCCTATCTGACCGATACCGTCGGTTTACCGCCGGATACCGAGGCTTTTCTGCGTGCAGTAACATTGGATTTAATGGTGCTCGACTGCAGCCTGCCGCCTCAGCCGCAGGCTCCGCGCAATCACAACGATCTGACCCGCGCACGGGAAACCCAACAACGCTTACAACCCGGCCGCACTCTGCTGACACACATCAGCCATCATCTCGATCTGTGGCTGATGGACAACGAACTGCCTCCGGGTCTGGAGCTGGCGTTCGATAATCTCAGCGTGCACTGTGGTAGCAATGCAGCCGATCGGATTCCAGCACCTTAACACCCTGACCAGGGCTGAACGCCTGCTCCAACAGAGTCTGCGCCACGTCTTTGGCGGCAACCCCGCGCCATTTGCCGGGCAGCAATTTAAACAACGGCGCACTCAGGCGCTCCAGCAAACGTGGCGAGGAGCGCTCGCCCAACAGCATCGATGGCCGCACCAGCGTCAGGCGTGGCCAGTTCTGCTCACGCAGCGCCTGTTCCATTTCCCCCTTGGTACGGTTGTAAAGGAAGGTCGAACGCGTGCTGGCACCCAGTGCACTGACCGCCAGACAGTGCTGCGCACCTAATCGCCGACCGGTCAACGCACTTTCCACCACCAGAGTGTAATCGACGTAATGGAAATTGGCATCGCTGCCCGCCTCACGCCGCGTGGTACCCAGGCAACAGAATACTATATCGACCGGCTGCTCCTGCTTTGTCAGCAGCGCGAACAGGTCATCAACCACCGGGTTTTCCAATTTTTCATGCGCAGGCAGCGGCTTACGCGTTGGCGCCACGATCGCCGTGACCTGCGGATCGGCCTGCAGCAGGTGCAACAGTTCGCGCCCCACCAACCCGGTAGCCCCTACCATAAATACCCGTGCCATATACCCTCCCGCCGAATGATCTCTATGAAAAGTATATACCCGTCATCTTTCAAGTTGCAGCGTTGTTACCTGCACTTGATTACGTGGCCCATCCGTGGGCCACGCCCCTTAAGGGGCCGCTGCAAGCAGCGTTCAAATCTGCTCCCGGCAGATTTGTCACCCCAGTTACTTACTCGAGTAAGCGCCTGGGGATGAGCGAGCTGGCCGCCTAGCTGCAACTTGAAAGCTATAGGCTAGAGTTTATTGCGTCAGGTCCGCGTCCAATGCAGTTTCGTGCCGAAGCCGAGGGTGTTGTCGGTCATTTTCACTTCTTGCAAACTCAGTTGCCATACCGGTGCTTTCATCACTTTGGCTATTGGGAAACGCTTGCAGTAGCGTGCACGTGCAAGCCGCTCCTCGTCACCGCTCAGCATCACCGCTTCGGCGCGATACTGAACGCCGCGGATCAACGCGATGGTCTTCGGCTTTGGCGCTATGGTGCCGACCACCCGGCTATTTTGCAGCATCAATTCGCCGTGGCGGGTATGGGTCTCGGTCATTAGCCACAGCGCCATCTGCCCGGCATCAAAGACGTAAAAACAGTTGGCACACCACATGTCCATACCATTGCCGGCGCACAGTGTCAGCACATGCTGTTTGCTGAGAAAATGCGCAATTTGTTGCTGCTCTTCGGTCGTGTTCAACGTCAATTCTCCTTCCCTTTGCTCGCGTCATCTTACCTGCGTTGTTGAGGACGGTCACAAATAACGATAATGCCACCACTTTACGCAGATGATTAACCAATCATGCATGGTGCATTTATATTCAAATAACGCATAAATGATCTTATAACATATAAAAAACAAATTAGATTCATCTGGGCATTATGCGAACAGTTTAAATGCTTTTTTTTGTTACCGGCCCTACGCAGATAAAATTCAGCGCTCAATTCGCTGGTTTTTTATCAAACCCTTTACATATCTAAAAAGCACCATTATTCATTTTTATGCACATCTCTGCATAACAAGTGAATAGTTATTTATCAATAACCCACATTACGTGACTGGCATCACATATTTAACTCTGCAGCACGTTAAAATAACGCCATCTTTTCACTCCATAAGGTGGATTAGAAATGGAAAACAACAATCGAAAAATGGCGCATATAAGACGCACAACCCATATTATGATGATGGCTCATCGTAGCTGCTTTAGCTTTGCCTTCTTTAACTTCAGATAACCCTCACCTCTCTCGTTGTTACTAAAAACAGCCTGTCACTATTACGTCTGAACTATTTCCCCTGATATGTCAGGACGGATTTCTATTTTATTTTTCCGTGAAATAACAGAAGTAAATTACTGTTTATAGTACACACGACCTAAAACAAAAATCCGAATGAACTCAGGCCTGCGATTAAGCATGACTGCGTTCTTCTCACGCCTTTATTTTAGTGAGGGCATTAGCGACAGGGTTATTAACCTGCCGGCGGGATGCCTTTGCCTGAAGAATGATTAAAATGAATAAATTAAAAATTGCCGCTAATAGCAAAACATTAAGTTGCTTCGAAACCACTCGCGAAGTTGTCGATGTACACCAGAGTGATTTTAATGATATTGCCGCCATCGTATTGTCGGTGGAAGACGTCACGCAAGGCATGGTGGCTCACCTCGAAGAGATCGGCCTGAATATCCCGTTATTCGTGGCGGTTTGCTGCGAAGAAGAGCTGGACAACGCCATACTGCCTGCCCTGCATGGCGTATTTGAACTCTGTGGCAAGAACACCCAGTTCTATGGCAAGCAACTGGAAGCTGCGGCCGTAAAATACGAAAGCGAACTGCTGCCACCTTTCTTTAATACGCTGACCCAGTATGTCGAAATGGGTAACGCCACCTTTGCTTGCCCTGGGCATCAGGGGGGCGAATTCTTCCGTAAACATCCGGCCGGGCGTCAGTTCTTTGACTTCTTTGGCGAGACCCTTTTCCGTTCCGATATGTGCAACGCGGACGTCAAACTGGGTGATTTGTTGATCCATGAAGGCGCACCCTGCGCGGCGCAGCAGCATGCCGCCAAAGTGTTTAACGCCGATAAAACCTATTTCGTTCTTAACGGCACCTCCGCCTCAAACAAGGTGGCAACCAACGCCCTGCTGACGCGCGGTGACCTGGTGCTGTTCGACCGTAATAACCATAAATCCAATCATCATGGCGCGCTGATCCAGGCGGGGGCAACACCGGTGTATCTGGAAACCGCCCGCAACCCGTTTGGCTTTATCGGCGGCATTGACGCGCACTGCTTTGAAGAACGCTACTTACGTCAGCAGATCCGCGAGGTCGCGCCGGAGCGCGCCAATGAAGCCAGACCTTTCCGCCTGGCGATCATTCAGTTGGGCACCTATGACGGCACCATTTATAACGCCCGTCAGGTGGTCGATAAAATTGGTCATCTGTGCGATTACATCCTGTTCGACTCGGCCTGGGTCGGCTATGAGCAATTCATTCCAATGATGAAAGACTGCTCACCTTTACTGCTCGAGCTAAACGAAAACGACCCGGGGATCATTGTGACTCAGTCCGTCCACAAGCAGCAGGCCGGCTTCTCGCAGACCTCGCAAATCCACAAGAAAGACAAGCACATCAAGGGACAAGATCGCTATTGCAACCACAAACGCTTTAACAATGCCTTTATGCTGCACGCTTCCACCAGCCCGTTTTACCCGCTGTTCGCCGCACTGGACGTTAACGCCAAAATGCATGAGGGCAAAAGCGGCCGACGCCTGTGGAAAGAATGCGTTCGCGTCGGCATTGAGGCGCGCAAGATGCTGCTGGAGACCTGCAGCTTAATCAAACCTTTTGTGCCGGACCAAATCGACGGTAAAGCCTGGCAGTCTTATGATACCGAGACGATGTCCAACGATTTGCGTTTCTTCAACTTCATTCCCGGGGAAAAATGGCATGCCTTTGAAGGCTATGCCCAATCGCAGTATTTTGTCGACCCGTGCAAACTGCTGCTCACCACGCCGGGCATTGATACGGCAAGCGGTAACTACAGCGATTTCGGTATTCCGGCGACCATTCTGGCTAACTATCTGCGCGAAAACGGCATAGTACCGGAGAAATGCGACCTTAATTCGATCCTGTTCCTGCTGACTCCGGCCGAAGACATCGCCAAGATGCAGCATTTGGTGGCGCTGATTGCCCGCTTTGAAAAACATATTGAGCAAGATTCGTTAATTAGTGAAGTCTTGCCTGCGGTTTATAAAAACAATCAGCAGCGCTATGAAAATTATACCCTGCGCCAACTCTGCCAGGAAATGCACGACCTTTATGTCAGCTACGACGTTAAAGAACTGCAGAAAGAAATGTTCAGGAAGAGTTATTTCCCTCGTGTGGCAATGAATCCACAAGACGCCAACACCGAATTTGTCCGCGGTAATGTGGAATTGGTTTCTCTGGCGAAAGCCGAAGGCAGAATTGCCGCCGAAGGTGCCTTGCCTTATCCCCCAGGCGTATTGTGCGTCGTCCCAGGGGAAGTTTGGGGCGGGGCTGCACAGCGTTATTTCCTGGCATTGGAAGAAGGCATCAATTTATTGCCCGGCTTCGCACCGGAATTACAGGGTGTGTATATCCAGCAGGATGAAGATGGCTGGAACCGTGCTTACGGTTACGTAATGAAAAATTAATCACCTTACAAGGCGGTGAATTTTATTCACCGCCCGGATCGCATTATAAAAGAGAGAATGATCATGAGTAAGTCCAATAATAAAATGGGGGTCGTACAGCTAACGATCCTTACTGCGGTAAACATGATGGGCTCCGGCATAATTATGCTGCCCACCAAGCTGGCCGAAGTGGGTACTATTTCTATCGTTTCCTGGCTGGTTACCGCCGTGGGCTCGATGGCGCTGGCCTACGCCTTCGCCAAATGCGGCATGTTCAGCCGCAAATCCGGCGGCATGGGCGGGTATGCTGAATACGCTTTCGGTAAATCGGGCAATTTCATGGCGAACTACACCTACGGGGTGTCGTTGCTGATCGCCAATATCGCCATCGCCATTTCCGCCGTTGGTTACGGCACCGAGCTGTTTGGTGCCAACCTGTCGCCGCTGGGAATCTGTATCGCCACCATTGGCGTACTATGGCTGGCTACCGTCGCCAACTTCGGCGGGGCACGCCTGACCGGGAAAATCAGCGGCATCACCGTCTGGGGCGTGATTATCCCGGTGGTGGGGATCTCGATCATCGGCTGGCACTGGTTCAGCGGCAGCGCCTATATTGCCGCCTGGAACCCGCACTCGGTACCGACCTTTGAAGCCATTGGCGCTTCTATCTCCATGACGCTGTGGGCATTTCTGGGCCTGGAGTCCGCCTGCGCCAATACCGACGTGGTGGAAAACCCGGAGCGTAACGTGCCGATCGCCGTACTCGGCGGTACCCTCAGCGCGGCAGTCATCTATATCGTTTCAACCAACGTCATCGCCGGTATCGTGCCGAATATGGACCTGGCCAACTCAACCGCGCCATTTGGGCTGGCGTTTTCCCACATGTTCAACCCAACGGTCGGCAAGATCATTATGGCCCTGATGATCATGTCCTGCGTCGGCTCACTGCTGGGCTGGCAGTTCACCATCGCCCAGGTGTTCAAATCCTCTGCCGACAGCGGCTTCTTCCCGAAAATTTTCTCCAAACTCAGCAAGGCCGACGCACCGGTCAAAGGCATGCTGACCATAGTCATGATCCAGAGCGTGCTGTCTTTGATGACCATCAGCCCGTCGCTGAATAAACAGTTCAATGTGCTGGTGAATCTGGCGGTGGTGACCAATATCATCCCTTACATTCTGTCGATGGCGGCGCTGATCATTATTCAGAAAGTGGCGAAAGTACCGGAGAAAAAAGCGCGAATTGCCAACATCATTGCCGGCATTGGCGCACTGTACAGTTTCTATGCCCTCTACAGTTCCGGTGAGGAAGCGATGATGTGGGGCGCCATCGCCACCTTCCTCGGCTGGACTCTGTACGGTATGGTTTCACCGCGTTTCGAAATGGCGGGGAAAAAAGGCTAACGGTGATAAGCCATAGGCGGCCGGGGATGGGATTACGACGGGGAACATGCCATCATATTCCATCCCTGGCCACCAACGTTGCTGCTTATTCATGACGGAAATACTCCCAACCTGGCATCTCTACATGCTGCGCATGCCCAGCGGTATGCTGTATACCGGCATTACTACCGACGTAACGCGGCGGCTGGCGCAGCATCAGGCGGGCAAAGGGGCCAAGGCGCTACGGGGTAAAGGCCAACTGGTGCTGGCGTTTCACTGTCAGGCGGGGGATCGCTCAAAAGCGCTGAGACTGGAATATCGGGTCAAGCAACTGAGCAAAATGCAAAAAGAGAGGCTGGTGAGTCACCCGCCTCTTTCGTTGGATTATTTACTGCCGGACGTTGCGGTTAAAGCCGGTTAAACGGCGCGGAGTATTCCACCGCCCCGCTAACGTCAAGCAAGGCATCTTCCGCCAGTGGGTAAACCTGGAACGCGGCCTCGGTCTCTGGCCAGCGGCACTGCAGACCATAGGCAGCGGCCGGCTTAAAGCCAAAGCGCCCGTAGTAAGCCGGTTCACCCAGCACCACTACCGCGGCATAGCTGAACTCGTTCAACGCATCCAGCCCTTCGTATATCAGCTTTTCGCCCAGCCCCTGACGACGCAGACTTTCGTCCACCGCCAGCGGTGCCAGACCGACCCATTGGCGATCCTCACCGGCCACGTCCACCGGGCTGAACGCGGCATAACCCACCACGCCGCCTTCGTCGTCGGTGGCGACAATGCCCAGCGTCAGCAGGCCGTCTTCGCGCAGTTGCTGCACCAGATCGGCTTCATCATCTCGCCCAAAGGCGCGACGCAGCAGGGCATCAATGCCTGCCGCATCTACCGGAATTTCCACGCGGATTAACATGTTGCCGGCACACGGGAAGTTTGCACCGTGCCCTCCTGCAGCCCTGCTTCCACAAATTCGGCCAGTTGCAGCAGGCCAATGCGCAACGGCGCAGGCATGGCTTCCAGCTCGATGGCGTCCATCAGATTTTTTACATACAGGCCCAATTCGGTGTCCCCTTCAATCTGCAGCCGACGCTGAAAGAACAGCGTATCGGGATCTTGCTTACGCGCTGCGATCAGAATCAGATCGTTGGCGTCGCCGCTGAAGCTGACATCAGCTTCGGCGTGTTGGCTGACAACCAGTTTGTCGTTTTCTACCGTCATAAACCAGTGTAGCGCCAGATCGCGAATTTCGATCTTCAACCAGCGCGATTCGAGAAATTCCAGATCGCCATCTGCCAGCGCCTGACGAAATTGCCAGCCCAGTACCTGTTCCAGAAGCTGACGCTGCAAGGCAAACGGCGTGAATTTTAGCGGTACACGCAGCAACGACGGCCCCTGGCGCACAATGCGCGCTCTTAATTGTTCCAACACTGTCGTTCACTCCTTTCAACACAGATACGCTATTTTGCCACAGCGATACACGGCTGCCGCGCTCTATATCAACAAATAGTGCATTTCACCGCCAGCTTTATCAATACGCCAGAAGCTGCCTCAAATCAAAACCTGTTAAGTACGCTTTCACTAAAATTGCCTCCCGATTAGCGTTTGCCGGTGAAAGAGTCACCGGCAACCCTTGGAGTCAGGATAAATCTATGGAGCTGCTTTGTCCCGCCGGTAATCTGCCGGCCCTGAAGGCTGCGGTAGATAACGGTGCCGACGCCGTGTATATCGGCCTGAAAGATGATACCAACGCCCGCCACTTTGCCGGCCTCAACTTTACCGAGAAAAAGCTGCAGGAAGCGGTCGAGTATGTGCATCGTCATAACCGCAAACTGCATATCGCCATCAATACCTTCGCCCACCCTGACGGCTATGTCCGCTGGCAGCGCGCGGTAGATATGGCGGCGCAGTTGGGCGCCGATGTGCTGATCCTGGCCGATTTGGCGATGCTGGAATACGCCGCCGAACGTTACCCGCAGTTGGAGCGCCACGTCTCGGTGCAGGCGTCCGCCACCAACGAAGAAGCGATCCGTTTCTATCAGCGCCATTTTGATGTCAGCCGGGTAGTGCTACCGCGCGTGTTGTCGATGCATCAGGTCAAGCAGTTGGCACGTACCAGCCCGGTGCCGCTGGAGGTCTTCGCCTTCGGCAGCCTGTGCATCATGGCCGAGGGGCGCTGCTACCTTTCCTCTTATCTGACCGGCGAGTCTCCCAATACCGTCGGGGCCTGCTCACCGGCGCGCTACGTGCGCTGGCAGCAAACGGCGCAGGGCATGGAGTCACGCCTGAATGGCGTGCTGATCGACCGTTATCGCGACGATGAAAATGCCGGCTACCCAACGCTGTGCAAGGGCCGCTATCTGGTCGATGACGTGCGCTATCACGCGCTGGAAGAACCCACCAGCCTCAATACGCTGGAACTGCTGCCGGAACTGCTGGCTGCCAATATCGCGTCGGTGAAGATTGAAGGTCGTCAACGCAGCCCGGCCTACGTGAGCCAGGTGGCCCGCGTCTGGCGCCAGGCCATCGACCGCTGCCGTGCCGACCCGGCCGCCTATCAGGCCGACGCCGGGTGGATGGAAGCCCTGGGTGCGATGTCAGAAGGCACTCAAACCACGCTCGGTGCTTATCACCGTAAATGGCAGTAGCAGGAGGAAACATGAAATACGCATTAGGCCCGGTGCAGTATTATTGGCCGAAAACCGAGCTCGAAGAATTCTATCGGCAGGCGGTAAGCAGCAGCGCGGAGATTATTTACCTCGGTGAAAGCGTCTGCACCAAGCGGCGCGAGATGAAGGTCGGCGACTGGCTGGCGCTGGCGCAAGAAATTGCCCGCAGCGGCAAACAGGTGGTGCTCTCAACCCTGGCACTGCTGCAGGCACCGTCCGAACTGAACGAACTGAAGCGCTATGTGGAAAACGGGGAATTCCTGATTGAAGCCAACGATCTGGGCACCGTGAACATGGCGGCCGAGCGCAGCCTGCCATTTGTTGCCGGTCATGCGCTGAATTGCTACAACGCCTACACCCTGCGCCTGCTGCACCGCCAGGGCATGATGCGTTGGTGCATGCCGGTCGAGCTTTCCCGCGACTGGCTGACCAAACTGCTGGAACAGTGCGACGAGCTGGGTTTCCGCCAGCAGTTTGAGGTGGAAGTCTTGAGCTACGGTCACCTGCCGCTGGCCTATTCGGCGCGCTGCTTCACCGCACGTTCGGAAGACCGTGCCAAGGATGAATGCGAAACCTGCTGCATCAAATACCCGCAGGGACGAGTGATGCGTTCGCAAGAACAGCAGCAGGTGTTTGTGCTGAACGGCATCCAGACCATGAGCGGGTACTGCTACAACCTGGGCAACGAGTTGACCAGTATGCAGGGGTTGGTGGACATTGTGCGTCTTTCGCCACAGGGCACAGAGACACTGGCGCTGGTCGAGCGCTTCCGCGCCAATGAGCAAGGCACACAGCCGTTAACCCTCACCGATCGGGCCGATTGCAACGGTTACTGGCGGCGGGTTGCCGGACTGGAGTTGGTGCCCTAATCAGACGGCCTGCCACAGGCAGGCAACGGAATGTTTGCAAGCCGGGTAAGCGTAATGCCACCCGGCCATTAAGCAGGCAGCGGCAACTACTCTTTGAAGAACCAGTAGCCCTGGTTCATCAGCTCCGTCAGCTCAGCCACAAACGCCGGGTTTTGCAGCGCATCGCCCAGTTCCTGCCGGCCCAGTTCGGTATAACGACACAGCGCATCGGCCGCGCGTGCGTCCACGGTGTCCAGACGCTCGCTGTTGATAAAGAAGCTGTCGCCGATGTGCAGCACACGCAAGCCGCTCAAACGGGTCAGGGTTTCACCGTCCATCAGCGCACTCAGCACCTCTTGCGCCTCATACGGCGGCTCCGCCATGGCGATATCCAGCTCATGACGCGGCGTGGTGGCAAAGCGGCCAAACCACTGCTTAAAGTCTTCCGGCTTGCTGATCATTTCGACCATCATTGTGCGCAGGCGCTCAAGCTCATATTCCTCTACCCGCCCCGGATGTTCACGCAGGGTTAAATCAGGATCGCTGTAGTGCACGCCACCCAGATCGTTTTCCAGTGCGTAGTCGGCAAAGCTGCTGATCAGGTCGCGGTCGTTTGGCCCACGGAAACCCACTGAATAGTTGAGCGCAGTTTCGTGGGTGAAGCCGTCATGCGGGAAACCTGGCGGGATGTACAGGATGTCTCCCGGCTCCAGATCTTCATCAATGATCGGCTCGAACGGATCAACGTGCAGCAGCGCCGGATGCGGGCAGAACTGACGCATCGGTAAGGCATCGCCTACGCGCCAGCGACGGCTGCCCATCCCCTGAATGATGAACACATCATAGTTGTCGATGTGTGGCCCCACACCGCCGCCCGGCACCGAGAAGGAGATCATCAGGTCATCCAGACGCCAGTCCGGCAAAACGCGAAACGGGCGCACCAGCTCGGCTGAGGGCGCATGCCAATGGTTAACGGCCTGCGCCAGCAAGGACCAGCCGGTTTCACCGAGGTTATCGAAATGTTCAAACGGACCGTGGCTGGCCTGCCATTGCCCTCCTGTCTGGCTGACCAGACGGCTGTCAACTTCCGGCTCCATCGCCAGCCCCGCCAGTTCGTCTGGCGTGATAGGGTCAACAAAGTTCGGGAAGGCATTTTTCAAAACCACAGGTTTTTTCTGCCAGTATTTCTCTAAAAACTCGGGCCAGTTCAGGTTCAGTTGGTAAGCCATATAATCACACCAGTAAGAGGATCCACGGGCGTGATTATGCGAGAGCGCGGGCCTGCACACCTTGTTAAGGGTCAAGGAAACATGGCTTCAGGCCCCCGGAATTAACTTGCCCGTTTGCGGAGCAGGCTGCGCAGCGCCACGCTGTTACGCATGAACCCCACCCCGACACCCAGCAGGGTGTAAATAATCCCCAATACCAGCAACATCACCACGTCGCCCCAGACTTCATTGAGCGACAGGCCCATTTGGTTAACCCCGGCAATGGCCTTGGTGGCCCAGGTGGAGGGGATACAGTAGGAAATCGCCCGCACCCAGGCCGGCATCGCCTGCAACGGCCAGATGGTACCGGAGAGGTAGAATATCGGCGTGGTGATAAACGCCAGCGTCAGGTAGATCATTTCTACGCTGCGCAGGCATTCGGTGACCAGCTTGCCCAGCCCCAGTACCGCCAACAGGAACGGGAAGGTCAGCAACAAAATTTCTGCAATACTCGCCGTCTGACGATAGCCCAATACCCACGGCCACAGTACAAACAGCACGATAGACAGGAAGAGCCAGATCGGTAGCAGCGCCGTCAGCCCGCCCAAATGGGCCGCCAACGGGGGCTTGCCGCCGGGGATGCTCTTCATGGCAATGCTGACGCGAACGCAGGCAATCAATAACGAGTGCTGTAACAGCATCACCAGCAGGCCAGGGAAGATGATCGCCGCAAAGCTGATGCCCGGGTTGAACACGTCCAGCGTTTGCCCCCGTATGGGCGTCAGGATCACCTGCGCCTGGCGTTCGCTGAAACCGCTGCGCAGCAGTAAGCCGTTGTTGTACTGGTTCAGCAGTTGCTGATAGGCCGCAACCACGTCCTGCTGGATCTGGCCGTTGGCCAGCCGGTTGGTAGCATCGCCATAGACCGGTACCACGATATTTTGGCCGCTCAGGATCTTCTTCTCCAGATCCACCGGCATGATGATCACCGCGAACAGTTTACGCCAGCCGAGGTCACTTTTTGCCTGCTCGAGGCTGTCGTAAGTCACGATGGCAATCTTCGAGGTCGCGTCCAGTTGGCGGATCAATTGGCGGCTGGCAGTGCTGTGGTCCTGATCAATCACGCCGACCGGCAGATCCCACACCGTCCGGTTGGCATAGACCATGCTCATGACGCACAGCGACAGGATCAGCATCAACCACATCGGCCTCTCCAGCATGCCAAGCAGCACCCGGACAAAGGTTTGCCAGTAGATTTTCATCCCGCGCCCCCTTCCTTCAGCAGCCGCGGCAACAGCCGGTTACGCACCAGGAATGCCGTCACCAACGGGTAGACGGACAGTAATGCACAAACGCTGAAGATGGCACTGGCCGGAACCTGCCGCAGGAACACGTCAAACATCGCGTACAGCGCGTGAGTTAAGGGTTCAATATTGGAGATGATTCGCGCCGGCAGCGGCATCGAAAGTTCCGGTACCGCCATACCCGAGAAGGTCAGCGCAATACTGACCAGGATGGCAATCAGGCTGTAGGCGGTGATAATGCTGCTGGTAAAGGTAAACAGCAGCAGGCCGATGCTCTGCGCCGCCATCACGTAAAAGAAGGCAATCATCAGCATAAACAGCGGATTGCCGCTGACGCGGGCGTCAAAAATACCCACCAGCGCGGCAATTTCAACCATCAGCAGACTGGTGAAACACAGGGTGTACGGCGCCAATTTACCCAGCAGTGCCAGGCTGAATGGCCGGGCCTTCAACAGCGATTTGCTGCGCGCCAACACGTAGATCATGCAGGTCACCACAAACAGCTGCAGCAAATGGATAGTCGCGGCAAACTGCTGGTAATAAATATAACTGCCGCTGGCGTTGAATAGACTGCCGTACGACAGCGTCACGTCCGCCAACGGCGGCAGCGTCTTGCCCATCTCGGCGGCGATAATGCTGCGGTAGTTGGCATTGATTTCGGTCATCAGCCCGCTGAAATCCTGAGTAGAATACAGCCCGGCACCATAGAACAATGCGTTGTAATACATCACCACGCTCGGCTGCTTGCCCGCCAGCGCATTAGCTTCAAAGTCCGGCGGGACGTACAGCAACGCGTAATCCTGCGCGCTACGCAAACGATACAGCGATTCATTCAGCCCGCCGTCATATAGCTCTACGTGAGCATGAGAGCCGGCATCCAACCGACGCGTCAGCGACTTGGACAACGAGCTGTGATCGTTATCCACCACTGACACCGGCAGATCCAGCAAGGTCCCTTCCGAAAAGTTGCTGCTGACCAGACCAAACAGCATCAGCGGGAAAATCCAGCTCAGCCAGTGTATTACCGGGCTGCGGAAGGCGACGCGGCACTCGTTGTCAAACGCGTGACTGAAGCAGCGCCAACCGGCCCTTACTCTTTCCATAGCCATAAGCTGCTCATCCCTGGACGCAGGCCTTCCACCGGCTGTGACGGATACAGCCGCACTTCAAAGGTTTTCAGGTCGAAGTCACCGGTAGCACGAGTGGCGCGTTTGGTGGCGTAATCGCCCAGCGGCGCAATATAACGCACCTCCGCTTCGATCATTTTGTCCTTCAGCGCCGGTACCCGCATCTGCACCTTATCGCCCTTACGCACATGAGCCAGAATGTCTTCACGCAGGTTAAAGACGAAGTAGGCATCCGGAACGCGGATCAGCGTCAGCAACGGGCTGCCGGCATTCAATAATTCCCCGACCTCCGCCGGGATCGGCCCGACTTCACCGGCCACCGGGGCTAAAACCCGCAGGTCGTCAGTCTGAGCCTTCACTTGCAGCAGGTTTTCTTCTGCTGCCCGCAGCGCTGCGGCGTACTGTTGCCGCAGTTCGATACGGTCGCCATTCGTGCCTTCGTCCAGGTTGGCCTTGGCCGCCTGCACCTGTTGGAATGCGGTGTCACGCGCCCGGCGTGAGCTGTCCAGCTCGGACTTCGAAATATAACCTTTGCCGGAAACGCTCAGGTTACGGTTGTAGTCATTCTGCGCGTTGCGGTATTGCGCCTCGGCCTGCGCCAGGTTGGCACGCAGATTACGGATGCTTTCTTCACGCGTGCCGTGCAGAGATTGGTCGAGCTGCGCTTTGGCTTCATCGCGCGACGCCTGGGCGGAACGCAGCTGGGCCATCAGTTCCGGGCTATCGAGCTGGATCATCACCTGTTGGGCTTTCACGTCGTCACCACGCTCAACCAGGCGTTCAACCACCCGTCCTTTGGCCTTGGAGGCCACGATCACCTCTGGCGCGTCCACTTCCCCCTGCAATAACAAATCCTGATTATGTGCCCGGAACAAGATCGCCATGGCGATCGCCACCACCATCAACAATAAGGTAAACAACGTCTTTTTTTTCATTCTCTCAGCTCCCTGAGCGATAAGCGGCGGGTGGAATCATCACGTCCATATTTTATATCAACTCCCAAAAACCATTTTTATCATAAGGATATAGCAAGCACATATATCCTCTTTTATAACTATAAATTGGATTATGCTTTTAACACTAAAAGCACATTTTGCTTTGTAGTTTGCAGACCTCTGCAATCGCCCTTTAAGCGATCAACTCTTTGATGGACGATATCATGACTGAAAAAACTACGGTGCCGGTTTCGGTACTGGATTTATCCCCCATTCCGCAAGGGGCCAAACCTCGTGATGCCTTTCACGCCTCTTTAGATTTAGCACAACATGCCGAAAAATGGGGCTATCAACGCTATTGGTTGGCAGAACATCACAATATGACCGGCATTGGCAGTGCGGCAACCTCGGTTTTGCTGGGCTATCTGGCCGCCGGTACCCAGAGTATCCGCCTCGGCTCCGGTGGCGTGATGCTGCCCAACCATGCGCCGCTGGTCATTGCCGAGCAGTTCGGTACGCTGGAGTCGCTGTACCCTGGACGTATCGATCTGGGTCTGGGCCGCGCGCCCGGCACCGACCAACGCACCATGATGGCGTTGCGTCGTCATCTGTCCGGTGAAGTGGATAACTTCCCGCGCGACGTGCAGGAACTGCAACATTACTTTGGTGAGGTACAAGCGGGCCAGCCGGTGCAGGCAGTACCCGGCCAGGGGTTACACGTGCCGATCTGGCTGTTGGGCTCCAGCCTGTACAGCGCCCAGTTGGCGGCACAGCTTGGCCTGCCGTTTGCCTTCGCTTCCCACTTTGCGCCAGAGATGCTGTTCCAGGCATTTAACCTGTACCGCGACAACTTCAAGCCTTCCGAGCAATGCCAACGGCCACACGCCATGGTATGCGTCAACGTGGTGGCCGCCGACAGCGATGCCGATGCACGTTTCCTGTTTACCTCAATGCAGCAGCAGTTTATCAATCTGCGCCGCGGCTCGCCGGGCCCACTGCCGGCACCGGTGGACAATATCCACGCGCTGTGGACCGCCGGAGAACAATACGGCGTCGATCAGGCGCTGCGCATGTCAGTCATCGGCAATGAAGCTACCGTGCGTAATGGGCTGCAGACGCTGCTCAGCGAAACCGGCGCGGATGAAATCATGGTTAACGGCCAGATCTTTGACCATCAGGCGCGCTTACATTCGTTTGAAATTGTCGCCGGGGTGAAAGGCGATTTGGTGAAGGGTTAAACTATTTGGGCGCCTTTACGGCGCCCTCATTTTATCAGCGCTGGATCAGGTAGCGGATGGTGGGGCCATCCTGCTGGATATCCAGAACCTTGTAGCCATGGTTGCGCGCATCAAGCGGGATGTTGTTGATTGACTGCGGGCAATCGCTGATCACCTCCAGGATTTCCCCTGGCTTCAACTGCGGCATCGCTTCCAGCGTCGCTACCGCCGGGTAAGGACAAGGCTCACCCAGCATATCCAACCGGTAATCCGGCACTATCGCCGTTTGCTTCATGACACACTCCTTAAATTAACCACCTGCGCGTCGGGCCTGGCGCGGAAAAATCGTTTTTCCCACCACAGCATGGCGCCAAACGCCAATGCCAGCAGCAGGTAGGTCACCAGCAGGCCGCCGATCGGGCCGAAGGTCTCCAGCAGGTTAACCTTGTCGTAGTCAGTGGCCAGCGTCGGGGCCAAATCATCCCAGTAATAGGCCAGCAGCGTGGCACCAATGATATTGCCCAGCCCAACCCACCAGTAATGCACCTGACCTTCTACCGCACGGTACATCCAGCCGGTTTCGCAACCACCTGCCAACACTATGCCAAAACCAAATAACAATCCGCCCAGCACCGCATTGGGGCCGGCCCACATGATTTTAGGCGCCACGCCCAGTTGGACGTAGCTGAAAATGCCGATGGCACTGGCGGCCATACCGAGAATGATCGCCTTCGCCATATGGGTACGTCCGCTAATCCACAGATCGCGGAACGCCGAGGTGAAACAAATTTGCGCCCGTTCAATCAGCAGGCCAAAACCGATGCCAAACAACATGGCGATACCCAGCTTCGGTGCATCAAACAGCGTCCATAGCGACCAGGCGATCGCCAGACAGAACACCACCATCCCCAAACGAAAGCGACGACGCGCCTGCTCCGGTTTTTGAGTCAGCGGCGCGGCGGCCTTCACCTTCTGTAATTTGATCGGGATGCGGAACATCGGCAACAGGGTAAATTTGGCACCAAAATAAGAGCCGGCTGCGGTCGCCAGCGCAAAGAACCAGGCGTGCAGCGAGAACTGCGGAATGCCGGTAAAGAAGGCCGCCAGGTTGCAGCCCATCGCCAGACGTGCGCCGAAACCGGCGATGATACCGCCCAGCAGCGCCTGCACAATGCGAATGCGATTCTGCGGCTGGCGTAGCTTGATGTTGTTAGCCCACAGCGCGGCGGCGATACAGCCGGCAAACATGCCGATGATCATCCTGCCGTCGATGCGTTGCAACGGCGTCCCCTCAAGCCCGATAACCTTGAAGTAGCCCCACTGCTCAGGGTGCAACCCGAACAGCTGCAATATATGGCCGCCCCAGCGGGTGAATTCACCGGTCACCGCCCAGAAGGCCCCGGTCAAACCGAAATAGTAGGTAGAGAGGATCCCGGCGGCAATCACCGCGGGTAAAGGTGCCCAAAAGCGCACCAAATATTGAGACTTGAACTGCTGCCAACTCATGGCATCTCCCGTGCGTAGTATCCATAAGAAAAAACCTTATAAATGATACGCCATTTTCCCTCACTTAACGGCGAATTTCAGGCATAAAAAAACCAGCCCAAAGGCTGGTTTTTAATCCAATTAACCGCGAACGGTCAAATTAGATGTTATGCATCACCGAAGCGACGACGTGGTGCAGCCGGAGCGGCGTCATCACGACGTGGTGCGCGTTGACCGTCACGGTTGAAGTTACCGCCACGACGCTCGCCACCGTTGCCGGCAGGTGCAGCAGCACCGCCTTCACGACGATCACCGAAAGAACGACGGCCTGGGTTTGCCCCTTCACGACGTTCGCCGTTGAATGGACGAGCCCCGCCACGACGCTCACCGTTACCGGCAGGTGCAGGACGCTCACGACGTTCATGCGGCTGTGCATCGCCCAGCAGTTGCATGTTCATCGGCTTGTTCAGGATGCGGGTACGGGTGAAGTGAGACAGGATCTCGCCCGGCATGCCTTTTGGCAGCTCAATAGTAGAGTGGCCGGCAAACAGCTTGATGTTACCAATGTAACGGCTGCTGATGTCGCCTTCGTTAGCGATCGCGCCAACGATATGACGAACTTCAACGCCATCATCACGGCCCACTTCAATGCGGTACAGCTGCATTTCGCCAACGTCACGACGTTCACGACGTGGACGCTCAGCGCCACCGTCACGGCTGTCTGGACGTGCGTCACGACGACGGTCGCTACCGCGGTCGTCACGGTCGTTGAACTCACGACGCTGACGTGGTTTGAAGACAGGATCCGGTGGCAGGATCAGAGGACGTTCGCCCTGTGCCATTTTCAGCAGTGCTGCGGCCAGCGTTTCCATTTCCAGTTCTTCTTCGCCCGGCTGCAGTTTAGCCAGCAGGCCACGGTACATGTCCAGATCGCTGCTTTCCAGCTGTTGCTGTACTTTAGCTGCGAACTTGGCCAGACGACGCTCACCCAGCAGTTCTACATTTGGCAGTTCAACTTCTGGAATGGTCAGCTTCATGGTGCGTTCAATGTTACGCAGCAGGCGGCGTTCGCGGTTTTCTACGAACAGCAGCGCACGGCCGGCACGACCAGCACGGCCAGTACGGCCGATACGGTGAACGTAAGACTCGGAATCCATAGGGATGTCGTAGTTCACAACCAGGCTGATACGCTCAACGTCCAGGCCACGGGCAGCAACGTCGGTCGCGATCAGGATATCCAGACGACCATCTTTCAGACGCTCCAGGGTCTGCTCACGCAGGGCCTGGTTCATGTCACCGTTCAGTGCCGCGCTGCTGTAACCACTGCGCTCCAGCGCTTCGGCCACTTCCAGGGTCGCGTTTTTGGTACGAACGAAGATAATCGCCGCATCAAAGTCTTCAGCTTCCAGGAAACGTACCAGGGCTTCGTTTTTACGCATGCCCTGCACAGTCCAGTAGCTCTGGCTGATGTCTGGACGGGTAGTCACGCTCGATTGAATGCGCACTTCCTGCGGCTCTTTCATAAAGCGGCGGGTAATGCGACGGATAGCTTCCGGCATGGTTGCAGAGAACAGTGCGGTCTGATGTTCAGCCGGGATCTCTGCCATGATGGTTTCTACGTCTTCGATAAAGCCCATACGCAGCATTTCGTCGGCTTCATCCAGCACCAGACCGCTCAGGTTAGAGAGGTTCAGGGTGCCACGCTTCAGGTGGTCCAGCAGACGGCCTGGAGTCCCTACTACGATTTGCGGGCCCTGACGCAGAGCGCGCAGCTGCACGTCATAACGCTGGCCGCCGTACAGGGCCACGACGTTAACGCCATGCATGTGTTTGGAGAAATCGGTCATCGCTTCAGCAACCTGAACCGCCAGTTCGCGGGTCGGTGCCAGCACCAGGATCTGAGGTGCTTTCAGGGAAGCGTCAAGGTTGTGCAGCAGTGGCAGCGAAAACGCCGCAGTTTTGCCGCTACCGGTCTGTGCCATGCCCAGCACATCACGGCCGTTCAACAGGTGAGGAATACACTCAGCCTGGATCGGTGAAGGTTTTTCGTAGCCCAGATCGGTCAGGGCAGAAATGATCGGAGCAGACAGCCCCAGGTCAGCAAAAGAGGTTTCAAGCTCAGTAGTCATGTACACGTGCCTCATTAATAATGGCAGCCAGTCTACATAACTCGTCGAGAAAATTTTCAGTCATTTTCATTGAAAAGTGTGAACCGGCTCAAATTAGATTATAAAACGAACAAAAAAGCCCTCGCCCGTTAAGACGATAACTTTGGCAAAAAACCAATGTATATCAGGCTGATAGTTGTTCGTCAGCTATTGCTGGTCCGATTCCGATAGGTCGTCTTGTTCTTGGCCCAACAGCGCCAATTCCAACAATGCATAGCGGTGCTCAACGAAATTATGAACGTTGTTAGCAACCGTCAGTTTGAACAGCGCCGAAGCGGTGTCCTTGTCCCCCAGACTTAGGTAATGCTTACCTAAATAGAAGTCAGTTTCACTGAGATGCTCAGCGAGCGAAGTGTTATCCGTTGCATCTGCCTTGAGCCTTTCCATCAGCGTTTTTTCACTGATGTTGCCCAGGTAGAATTCGACAATATTCCATCCCCATTGCCCTCGGTTCGCCTTGTCATAACGCTGCTGGAGCGCTACGTCAGCCTTCTTGGGATCGATTTCTCTTTCCACAAGATACAGCCACAACGAACGGAAGGGATCGTTTGGGTCGTCTTGATAAAACGCCTGCAGATCATCCTGCGCCAACGGGAAGCGGCCGCCATAATAAAGAGCGATGCCCCGGTTTAAACGCGCGTAATTGTAAGTTGGATCAAGCTCTAGTACAGAATCAAACGCTTCATAGGCAGCATCAAAATTGCCTGCCTGCGTTAAGTAAATGCCCAGGTAGTTGAAAACTTCTGGCATATCAGGACGTATCGCCAGCGCTTGCGAGAAATCATTGCGCGCCAGTGCACGTAGCCCGAGGCTATCATACAGTACACCGCGCTCATATAAAAGCTGCGCACGCTCATCGTCCGTCAGTGCCCGGCTGGCAAGTATTTGTTCCATGCGCGCCAGGATCACTTCCTGCTGCAGAGTTGGCTGCAACGGGATCGCCAAAACTTCGTCTTTACGCCAATCATGGTTGCTGCATCCTGCCAGCATGAGTGCTGTCGCAACGTAACACCAGCGCAAGAAAGGCTTCATTTCCCACTCCCGAAGACAAACATTGGATGAACATCCTTTCATCCGTTTGCAAATACGCAGGCATCCTGCCCGCGTTATATGAACAGCTCCCAACCCCATGGCCGGGAGCTGTAAATCTATCTATACAGTTATTCTGCTTCAGGCGCAGGTGAACCTGCTTCTGGTGCGGTCGCTTCTTTGATGCTCAGACGCACACGGCCCTGACGGTCAACTTCCAGTACCTTAACCGGTACTTCCTGACCCATCTGCAGATAGTCGGTCACTTTCTCAACGCGCTTGTCAGCGATTTGAGAGATGTGCACCAGACCTTCTTTACCGCCGCCGATCGCCACGAATGCGCCGAAATCAACGATACGGGTAACTTTACCCTGGTAAATACGGCCCACTTCGATCTCGGCAGTGATCTCTTCGATGCGGCGGATAGCGAATTTCGCTTTCTCACCGTCGGTAGCAGCGATTTTAACTGTACCATCATCTTCGATTTCAATGGTAGTGCCGGTCTCTTCAGTCAGCGCACGGATGACAGAACCGCCTTTACCAATCACGTCTTTGATCTTGTCCGGGTTGATGCGGATAGTGTGAATACGTGGTGCAAACTGAGAGATATCGCCACGCGGGGTGCTGATAGCCTGTTCCATCACGCCCAGGATGTGCAGACGCGCGCCCTTGGCCTGGTTCAGAGCAACCTGCATGATTTCGCGGGTGATGCCTTCAATTTTAATGTCCATCTGCAGCGCGGTAATACCGTCACGGCTACCGGCTACTTTGAAGTCCATGTCGCCCAGGTGATCTTCGTCACCCAGAATGTCGGACAGAACAACAAAGTTGTCTTGTTCTTTCACCAGGCCCATTGCGATACCGGCAACGGCTGCCTTGATTGGCACACCCGCATCCATCAGTGCCAGAGAAGCACCGCAGACGGAAGCCATTGAAGAAGAACCGTTGGATTCGGTGATTTCAGAAACCACACGCACCGTGTACGGGAAATCTTCTGGTTTAGGCATCATAGCCAATACGCCACGTTTCGCCAGGCGGCCGTGACCAATTTCACGACGTTTTGGTGAACCTACCATCCCGGTCTCACCAACGGAGTACGGAGGGAAGTTGTAGTGGAACAGGAAGCTGTCGGTCTTTTCGCCCATCAGCTCATCCAGGTTCTGCGCGTCACGGGCGGTGCCCAGCGTTGCGGTAACCAGTGCCTGAGTCTCACCACGGGTGAACAGTGCGGAACCGTGGGTACGCGGCAGAACGCCGGTGCGCACGTCCAGACCACGGATCATGTCTTTTTCACGGCCGTCGATACGCGGCTCGCCACGCAGCACACGGCTACGAACGACGTTTTTCTCAACGCTACCCAGGATGTCCTGAATTTCAGACACGTCCAGGGTTTCGTCCTGTGCCAGCAGGGTTTCAACAACGCTGCTCTTGATCGCATCAACCTGAGCGTAACGCTCTTGTTTTTCGGTGATGTGATAAGCGTCGCCCAGGCGGCCTTCTGCCAGTTCTGCAACGCGCGCGTGCAGCGCTTCGTTGACTGCAGGTGCCTGCCAGTCCCACTTGGCTTTGCCGGCTTCGGCAACCAGGGAATTAATGTTTTCGATAACGATTTGCTGTTGCTCGTGGCCAAACACCACCGCGCCCAGCATCTGATCTTCGCTCAGAACGTCAGCTTCGGATTCAACCATCAGTACTGCACCAGCGGTACCGGCAACCACCAGATCCAGGCTGCTTTCTTTCAGCTCGTCGCTGGTTGGGTTCAATACGTATTGATTGTTGATGTAACCCACGCGCGCAGAACCGATTGGGCCATTGAACGGAATACCGGACAGGCTCAGGGCGGCAGAGGCACCGATCATCGCAACGATGTCCGGGTTAACCTGCGGGTTAAGGGAAACAACGGTCGCGATCACCTGAACTTCGTTCAGGAAGCTGTCCGGGAACAGTGGACGGATCGGACGGTCAATCAGACGGGAAGTCAGGGTTTCACCTTCGCTCGGACGGCCTTCACGACGGAAGAAGCTACCCGGGATACGACCAGCAGCGTAGGTACGCTCCTGATAGTTAACCGTCAGTGGGAAGAAGCTCTGGCCTGGTTTGGCTTTTTTCTGGCCAACTACGGTAACGAATACTGCGGTGTCATCCATGCTTACCATAACGGCGGCAGTGGCCTGACGAGCCATCATACCGGTCTCAATAGTGAGGGTATGCTGGCCATACTGGAATTTGCGAATGATCGGTGTCAGCAAAATTATATCCTTAGATTAGGCGCGCAATCGTATTGTCGACTCGACACGCCAGTGACTCGGTTTGCCTTCTCACTACATCCTCGCGACTAATGACAATCCTTATCTCAAGCCTGAGACAAAGCCTCTCATTAGCCGCGCGAACCTCTGTAACGGAAGATCCTGTTTGGAAACATCAGTAATACATTAACCTGATTTGCTTATGCTTCCTAGAAGAAAGGGGCCAAAATAGGCCCCTTTCCACTGAAACTCGCTTGATTAGCGACGCAGACCCAGACGCTCGATCAGGCTGGTGTAACGTGCTACATCTTTACGCTTCAGGTAGTCCAGCAGCTTACGACGCTGAGAAACCATACGCAGCAGACCACGACGGCTGTGGTGATCTTTTTTGTGCTCTGAGAAGTGGCCTTGCAGATGGTTGATCTGCGCAGTCAACAGGGCAACCTGAACTTCGGAAGAACCGCTGTCGTTAGTACCACGACCGAAATCAGCTACGATTTTAGCTTTAGCTTCAACACTTAGAGACATTGTCTTACTCCAGATTATAGATAATAAATACAGGCGCCGATCTCTAATTCAGCAACCCAATGCATAAGCTGCGCCATTCTACCCTTAGCGCAGTGCGATCGCAAGGCAGTGCGTTTTCTACCCTTAGTCGAAATATTCAACTACCAGGCGGCGCGGCGCCACACGACCATCATCGGCAATATCACCGACGCCGATAAATTTACGCTCTTCACCTTCGGTGATACGGACCATGCCCGAGGCCGGAGCACCGGCAACCTGAACCGGTTGCCCTTGCTTAACGTAACCCGCTACCACTGGCAGCAAATTCACTTCCGGGTAGTTCTCCACCGGGCTGTCCATCGGCATCAACAACGGATCGAGCAGCTCGGCCGGGGCGATTTCCTGCCGATGAGCCTGCTCCAGCAATTCGCTCAACTGCTCCAGCGTGACCATGCGCTCGGTCGGGTAGGTCGCCACCTGCAGACGACGCAGGTAGATCACGTGCGCGCCACATCCCAGCAGCTCGCCGAGGTCATCGGTGATGGTGCGGATGTAAGTGCCTTTTGAGCAGTGAATTTCCAGCTCCAGTTCATCCCCTTCCCAGCGAATAAACTGCAGTTCATAAACGGTAATGCTGCGTGCTTCACGCGGCACTTCGATACCCTGGCGAGCATACTCATAGAGTTTCTTGCCCTGGTATTTCAGCGCCGAGTACATCGAAGGTACCTGCTTGATATCGCCACGGAAGCTGTCCAGCGCCGCATCGAGCTGCGCCTGGGTGAAACTCACCGGCCGCTCCTGCACAATTTGGCCGTCGGCATCCGAGGTATCGGTACGCTGACCCAGTCGGGCAATCACGCGATAGCGTTTGTCGGAGTCGAGCAGGAACTGTGAAAACTTGGTCGCCTCACCGAGGCAAATTGGCAGCATGCCGGTCGCCAGCGGGTCGAGCGCGCCGGTATGACCCGCGCGATTGGCGTTATAGAGGCGCTTTACTTTTTGCAGGGCGTCGTTGGATGACAGGCCCTGCGGTTTGTCCAGCAACAGGACACCGTGGATATCACGGCCGCGGCGACGAGGGCGACTCATTAAGCCTCCTCGTCATCGCCTGATGCAGAACGGCGTTCGGCGTCATTCTTCACTACGTTGGTCACCAGGTTGGACATGCGCATGCCTTCAACCAGGGAGTTGTCGTAAGCGAAGGTCAGCTCAGGTACTACGCGCAGGCGCATGGCTTTACCCAGCAGCGTGCGGATGTAGCCGGAAGCGTCTTCCAGAGCTTTGATGCCGTTAGGCACCAGATTCGGATCGGCGTTTTCGGTCAATACGTTCAGGAAGGTGACGTAAACTTTGGCATACGCCAAATCACGAGAAACTTCTACACCAGAAACGGTAGCCATGCCGACACGCGGATCTTTGACTTCACGCTGCAGAATGATAGCAATCTCTTTTTGCATCTCTTGTGCCACGCGCTGACCGCGGCTGAATTCTTTTGCCATTATGGATTCTCCAGACAAATCGGGGGGCACAAGGCCCCCCAGAACAGACTTAAGCAGATGTGCTAGCGTTAAGCGATGGTGCGTTGGATCTCGATGATTTCGAATACTTCGATCATGTCGCCGACGCGCACGTCGTTGTAGTTCTTAACGCCGATACCACATTCCATGCCGTTACGGACTTCGTTGACGTCATCTTTGAAGCGGCGCAGGGATTCCAGCTCGCCTTCATAGATAACCACGTTGTCGCGCAGAACGCGGATTGGGTTGTGACGCTTGATGTTCCCTTCGGTAACCATACAACCTGCAATGGCGCCGAATTTAGGTGATTTGAACACGTCACGAACTGCGGCCAGGCCGATAATCTGCTGCTTGTACTCAGGCGCCAACATACCGCTCATCGCCTGCTTCACTTCGTCGATCAGGTTATAGATCACGGAGTAGTAACGCAGATCCAGGCTTTCTGCTTCAATCACGCGGCGCGCTGAAGCGTCGGCACGAACGTTGAAGCCCAGGATGATGGCGTTGGAAGCCGCTGCCAGCGTGGCGTCGGTTTCGGTGATACCACCTACGCCAGAGCCAACAATCTTCACTTTCACTTCGTCGGTAGAGAGTTTCAGCAGTGATTCGCAAATCGCTTCACAAGAACCCTGTACGTCGGATTTCAGTACGATGTTCAGTTCAGAAACTTCACCGTCGGTCATGTTCGCAAACATGTTTTCCAGTTTGGATTTCTGCTGACGCGCCAGTTTAACTTCGCGGAACTTGCCTTGACGGTACAGCGCAACTTCACGCGCTTTCTTCTCGTCACGCACCACAGTCGCTTCATCACCCGCGGCTGGAACGCTGGACAGACCCAGGATCTCAACCGGAATAGAAGGACCAGCAGAGGTCACTTCGCGACCCAGTTCGTCACGCATCGCACGCACGCGGCCGTATTCGAAGCCACACAGAACGATATCGCCCTTGTTCAGCGTACCTTCCTGTACCAACACGGTAGCAACCGGACCACGACCTTTATCCAGGAAGGATTCGATAACCACACCGCTGGCCATGCCGCTGCGTACCGCTTTCAGTTCGAGAACTTCGGACTGCAACAGGATGGCGTTCAACAGCTCGTCGATACCGGTACCGGCTTTCGCAGATACGTGAACGAACTGCGCTTCGCCGCCCCACTCTTCCGGCATAACGCCGTACTGAGACAGTTCCTGCTTAACGCGGTCCGGATCGGCTTCCGGCTTGTCAATTTTGTTCACTGCAACAACCAAAGGCACCTGCGCTGCTTTCGCATGCTGGATAGCTTCGATGGTTTGCGGCATCACGCCGTCGTCGGCAGCAACCACCAGAACAACGATGTCTGTCGCCTGAGCACCACGAGCACGCATTGAAGTAAAGGCTGCGTGGCCTGGAGTATCCAGGAAGGTGATCATGCCGTTGTCGGTTTCTACGTGGTAAGCACCGATATGCTGGGTAATACCACCGGCCTCGCCTGCTGCCACCTTGGTGGAGCGGATGTAGTCCAGCAGAGAAGTTTTACCGTGGTCAACGTGGCCCATGATGGTCACAACTGGCGCACGTGGCTCAGCAGCAGCACCGGTATCACGGTCGCTCATCAGCGCTTCTTCCAGCTCGTTCTCACGACGCAGGATAACTTTGTGGCCCATCTCTTCGGCAACCAGCTGTGCGGTTTCCTGGTCGATGACCTGGTTGATGGTGGCCATTGCGCCCAGTTTCATCATCGCTTTGATGACCTGAGAGCCTTTAACCGCCATCTTGTTAGCCAGTTCGGCTACGGTGATGGTTTCGCCGATCACAACGTCACGGTTAACCACCTGAGCCGGCTTGTTGAAGCCCTGCTGCAGAGTACTTGGCTTACGCTTGCCTTTACCACCACGGGTCACGGCGCGCGCTTCTTCACGGTCTGCTTTAGACTCGGAAAGTTTGTTGCCTTTTTTCTGCTTGGTCGCTTTACCGCCACGAGTGCGGGTGCGGCGTTCGCCTTCAACTTTAGCGTCGTTTTCATCTTCGGCAGCACGGGCGTGCTGGGAAGTGGTTACATGATAATCGGCAGTTTCAACCGCTGCACTGGCTTTCTCGGCAGCAGCCCATTCTTCGCCTTTCTCTTCGGCCATGCGGCGCGCTTCTTCCGCTACGCGTTTGGCGTCTTCTTCAACCTTGCGTCGTACTTCCTCTTCCGCTTTACGTTTCAGTTCTGCGGCTTCGGCTTCACGGCGTGCTTTTTCTGCCTGAGCTGGCTTGGTCATTTCGTCGGTATGTTGATTCGTCACTTTTTCTTTTTCCGCTGAATTACGCTTAGCAATCTCCGCGGCCTCACGTTTGGCTTGCTCTTCGGCTGCGCGCTTTGCTTCTGCTTCGCGTTTCGCCAGCTCTTCTGCTGCGCGCTGTGCCTGCTCTTCCGCTTCACGCTGTGCCTGCTCTGCCGCTTCAGCCTGTTGGGCTTCTGGCGTATCGCGATTTACATAAGTGCGTTTCTTGCGGACCTCGATTTGCACCGATTTACTTTTACCGCCGGTGCTCGGAATATTCAAGGTGCTGCGCGTTTTGCGCTGCAACGTGAGCTTACCCGGCGCACTACCGTGTTCACGGTTCAGGTGCGCCAGTAAGGCTTCTTTCTCATGTTGGGTTACAGAGTCTGTCTCAGACTTGTTAATCCCTGCATCAGCAAACTGCTGTACCAGGCGATCAACTGGAGTCTGAATCTCTGCTGCCAGCGATTTTACGGTTACATCTGTCGTCATGCTGTTCCTTCCTGCTACAGTTTATTACGCGTTGTCGCCAAACCAACAGATATTACGTGCGGCCATAATCAGCTCGCCGGCTTGCTCATCGCTAAGCCCTTCAATATCAGCCAGATCGTCAACACCCTGCTCGGCAAGATCTTCCAGCGTACAAACCCCACGCGCGGCCAGTTTAAAGGCCATGCTGCGCTCAAGACCCGGCAGGTTGAGCAAATCGTCAGCAGGTTTTTGGTCGCCCAGGCTTTCTTCTTGTGCCAGGGCCAGCGTGGTCAATGCAGCTTTGGCGCGATCGCGCAACGCTTCAACCATATCTTCATCCAGACCGTCGATTTCCAGCAGCTCTTTGATTGGCACGTAAGCCAACTCTTCCAGAGTAGAGAAGCCTTCTTCAACCAGTACGGTGGCGAAATCTTCGTCAATATCAAGATGTTTGGTGAAGGTATCAATGGCGGCATGAGCTTCGGCCTGGTGCTTGGCCTGCAGATCGTCCGCCGTCATCACGTTCAGTTCCCAACGGTCATCGTCACGATGCTGTTTTAACAACTGGGATGCCAAACGCACGTTTTGGCCATTACGGCCGATCGCCTGTGCCAGATTGCTGGCTTCAACGGCGATATCCATAGTGCAATTATCTTCATCAACCACGATTGAGGCAACGTCTGCCGGCGCCATGGCGTTGATGACGAACTGCGCAGGGTTATCATCCCACAGGATGATGTCGATACGTTCGCCGCCGAGCTCGCTCGAAACGGCCTGAACGCGCGCACCGCGCATACCTACGCAAGCGCCGACCGGGTCGATGCGTTTGTCGTTGGTTTTCACTGCAATTTTTGCACGGGAGCCAGGATCGCGGGCTGCCGCTTTAATTTCGATCACTTCTTCGCCGATTTCCGGTACTTCGATGCGGAACAGTTCTTTCAGCATCTCGGCGCTGGAGCGGCTGACAAACAGCTGCGCGCCACGAGCTTCTGGACGAACGGCGTACAGGATACCGCGGATACGGTCACCCGGACGGAAGTTTTCGCGTGGCAGCATATCTTCACGGCCAATGACCGCTTCAGCGTTGCTACCCAGATCCAGCGCAATGCTGTCACGGTTAACTTTCTTCACCACGCCGGTGACGATTTCACCTTCGTGCTGGCGGAAGGCGTCAACCACCATCGCGCGCTCGGCTTCACGTACTTTCTGTACGATAACCTGTTTCGCGGTTTGAGTGGTGATACGGTCGAAGGTCACAGATTCAATCTGATCTTCGATGTAACCGCCCAGCTCGATGCCTGGCTCTTCATACTGTGCAGCTTCCAGCGTGATTTCACGCGTTGGCTGAGTCACTTCATCTACAGCGACCCAACGGCGGAAGGTGTCGAAATCGCCAGTTTTGCGGTCAATGCTGACGCGAACTTCGATTTCCTGCTCGTATTTTTTCTTGGTGGCGGTGGCTAATGCGGTTTCCAGCGCTTCGAAAATCTTCTCACGCGGAAGGGATTTTTCATTGGAAACAGCTTCAACAACAGCCAGAATCTCTTTATTCATCCTAGTTGCCTCATCCAAACTTTAAAAGTGGGGTACCAGGTTCGCTTTCTGGATATTGCTCAGCGCGAACACTTCATCTTTCCCTTCCACAGCAACCGTGATCATCTCGCCATCGACAGACTTGATAATGCCCTGCCATTTGCGACGGTTCTGTACGGCCATGCGCAAGACCAGGCTGACTTCGTCACCGAGGAAACGAGTATAGTGCTCGGCGGTGAACATCGGGCGATCAAGGCCAGGAGAGGAGACTTCCAAGTTGTAAGCGACTGTGATTGGCTCTTCAACGTCCAATACAGCGCTGACCTGGTGGCTGACATCAGCACAATCGTCAACATTGATGCCGTTTTCACTATCAATATAGATACGGAGCGTCGATTGGCGCGCACGAATAAATTCGATGCCTACAAGTTCAAAGCCCAACGCTTCTACCGGTGCCGAAAGCATCTCTGTTAATTTTTGCTCTAATGTGGACAAGCCCACCCCCAAGACATAAAAAAAGGGCCTAATAGCCCAGTGATTCTGTTGCCAAATAACAAAAAACCCCGAAAATTCGGGGCTTTATGCAACTGGACCCTGTTTGCCGCTAAGCGGCTTCGGTGCAACTTTCTAGCAAGTGTCATTTTCAAATGTTGATCGAGAAAAGCGGAATTCAATCGAAAAGTGTATTTGAAAATAAACACTTAAAGGAAAGTGGTTGCGGGGGCCGGATTTGAACCGACGACCTTCGGGTTATGAGCCCGACGAGCTACCAGGCTGCTCCACCCCGCGTCCGAAAACGTGGCAAATATTACGCCGATAATCGCAAAATAGCAAGTTATCTCTGGGATTTGGTACCGAGGATGGGACTCGAACCCACAAGCCCGTTAGGGCACTACCACCTCAAGGTAGCGTGTCTACCAATTCCACCACCTCGGTACTGATTCTTACTGCTAACGGCTGTTATTTATATCGAGGTAACAACAACCGTTTTCAAACTCTGTTACTGCTTGGCGCTTACTGCGGGATATCGCTGCTCGGTTTGGTTGGTGCTGCCGGCGCGGTAGTCTGCTCAGATTTCACTGGCTGACCCAAATTTTCCCACTCGCTGCCCTTCTTGGTCTGGTTGGTGCTCAGATTGCCAAGGATCAGACTGATGACGAAGAACAACGTCGCCAGCACAGCCGTCATGCGGGTCATGAAGTTGCCGGAACCACTCGAACCGAACAATGTGCCAGATGCACCTGCTCCGAATGAGGCTCCCATATCAGCGCCTTTACCTTGCTGCAGCATAATCAGAGCTACCAGCCCGATTGAGATCAGCAGGAAAATTACCAGAAGAGCTTCGTACATAGTTGTACCCGTATCCTTGCGGCTTCACCGCGTGCCAAATGCTTCACACCCCATAGGCTTCTTTTCTAACAAGAAGTCGCAGGCGTTATATCAAACTGCCCACTGAAGCGGGTGTGAATACTAACCAAAGGTGCCAAACCACGCAAGGGCAATTTGCAGCCACCGGCGCGTTTGCGGAAAAAAACACCAATAAAATTCGCAGGCTGTGATTTTAGGGGGCAACTGCCGCCCCCGAACTCATCAGCGACCCATTAACCAGCAGACTTCACCGCATCGGCGATGCGATGTGCCAGCGCAGTCACCTGCTGCTCATCCTCACCTTCCACCATCACACGGATCAGCGGTTCGGTACCGGACTTGCGCAGCAGAACGCGGCCGCGACCGGCCAATTCCACTTCAACCTGCTCGGTGATTTTACGCACCTCTTCGGATTCCAGCGGGTTATGCTCGCCGGCAAAGCGCACGTTGACCAGAATTTGCGGCAACAATTTCATGCCGCTGCACAGGTCGTGCAGACTCATACTGTTACGAACAATCGCAGTCAGCACCTGCAGACCGGCAACGATGCCGTCACCCGTGGTGGTCTTGTCCAACAGGATCACGTGGCCGGAGTTTTCCGCACCGATACGCCATCCCAGCTCCTGCAGCTTCTCCAGCACGTAGCGGTCGCCGACTTTCGCACGTGCAAATGGGATGCCCAACTGCTTGAGCGCCAATTCCAGACCCATGTTGCTCATCAGCGTGCCAACCGCACCACCGCGCAACTGGCCCTGACGCAGCCCTTCACGAGCGATGATATACAGGATTTGGTCGCCATCGACCTTGTTGCCAAGGTGATCAACCATCATCACACGGTCGCCGTCACCGTCAAATGCCAGGCCGACATGGGCTTTTTCCTTCAGTACACGTTCCTGAAGTTGACGAACATCAGTCGCGCCGCACTTTTCATTGATATTCATGCCGTCCGGCTCAACGCCGATGGCAATCACCGTGGCGCCCAGCTCACGCAGTACGCTTGGCGCAATGTGATAGGTCGCACCGTTGGCGCAGTCCACCACGATTTTCAGGCCCTTCAGGCTCAATTCGCTCGGGAAGGTGCCTTTGCAGAATTCGATATAGCGGCCGGCCGCGTCGATGATCCGGCTGGCCTTGCCCAATTCGGAGGATTCCACGCAGGTCAGCGGTTTTTCCATTTCGGCTTCAATGGCTTCTTCAACATCGTCCGGCAGCTTGGCCCCATCAATCGAGAAAAACTTGATGCCGTTGTCGTAAAACGGGTTATGTGATGCCGAAATAACAATACCGGCTTCAGCACGGAAGGTACGCGTTAAATACGCCACCGCTGGCGTCGGCATTGGGCCGGTAAACGAGGCTGACAGCCCCGCAGCGGCAAGCCCGGCTTCCAACGCCGACTCCAGCATATAGCCGGAGATGCGGGTATCTTTGCCGATAATAATTTTGCGAGATCCGTGACGTGCCAGTACCTTACCCGCCGCCCAGCCCAGCTTCAGAACGAATTCCGGGGTAATAGGAGTATCGCCGACCTTGCCACGAATGCCGTCGGTACCAAAATATTTGCGCTCACTCATGTCTCTATCATCCCTTAGCTGAAAGTGTTGCCTCGACGACACGCATCGCCTCGACGGTTTCTTTAACGTCATGCACTCTGACAATCTGTGCGCCCTGCATGGCGGCGATCACCGCACAGGCCACGCTGCCGATGACCCGCTGATCGGGGGGCACGTTCAGCAGTTGTCCAATCATCGACTTACGCGACATCCCCACCAACAACGGCAGGCCGAAGTGATGAAACTCTGACAATCTGGCCAGAAGCTGATAATTGTGCGCTAAATTCTTACCGAAACCGAATCCTGGGTCGAGCAGCAATTTCTGATTTTTAATCCCGGCGGCATTACAGCGTTCAATATGTCGCTGGAAAAAGGCGTTAACATCGCCAATAAGGTCATCATAGTGCGGCGCCTGCTGCATGGTGCGCGGTTCACCCTGCATATGCATCAGACACACCGGTAGCCCGCTTTCCGCGGCGGCAGCCAGCGCGCCCGGCTCCTGTAGCGAGCGAACGTCGTTGATCAGATGCGCCCCGGCCTGAGCCGACTCGCGGATCACCCCGGCTTTCGAGGTATCCACCGAAATAAAGACTTCAAAACGCCGGGCAATGGCTTCCACCACGGGCACTACGCGTGCGATCTCTTCCTCTTCACTAACCTCTGCCGCTCCAGGTCTGGTCGACTCGCCCCCCACATCAATCATGGTCGCACCGGCCGAAATCAGGGCATGGGCATGCAACAACGCCTGATTTAGCTGGTTGTGTTGGCCGCCGTCAGAAAAAGAATCCGGGGTTACGTTGAGGATCCCCATCACCCGCGGATGGGAGAGATCGAAAGTCGTGTCTCGCACGGTTAACTGCATTACTAATCCACCTTACTGTTGCCTGGTTCACTGCCCGCCGGACAATAAAAAACCCCGGCATGCCGGGGTTCGATGTTATTACACAGCCAAAGTTACTTGTCTAGCTGTTCAGACATGGTATTGCCTGGATTTGGCGTGCGTGGCTCATCTACCGGCGTAGGGGCTTTTGGTGTGCCGCCATTGTCGGAGTTGCTGCCTTTGCTCGCATCGTCCCAACCCGCTGGCGGACGCACGTCTTTGCGGTTCATCAGATCGTCGATCTGAGGCGCATCGATGGTTTCATACTTCATCAGTGCATCCTTCATTGAATGCAGGATGTCCATGTTTTCCATCAACAACGCACGCGCACGGATGTAGTTGCGTTCGATCAGGGATTTAACTTCCTGGTCGATGATGCGCGCGGTTTCGTCCGACATGTGTTTCGCCTTGGCCACGGAACGGCCCAGGAACACTTCGCCCTCTTCTTCCGCATACAGCAATGGCCCCAGCTTCTCGGAGAAGCCCCATTGGGTCACCATATTGCGGGCAATCGAGGTCGCCACTTTAATGTCGTTCGACGCACCGGTAGAGACTTTCTCTGGCCCGTAGATGATCTCTTCAGCCAGACGACCACCGTACAGAGTAGAGATTTGACTCTCCAGTTTCTGACGGCTGGCGCTGATAGCATCGCCTTCCGGCAGGAAGAAGGTAACCCCCAACGCGCGGCCACGAGGAATAATGGTTACCTTGTGTACCGGATCGTGCTCAGGAACCAGACGGCCGATAATGGCGTGGCCTGCTTCGTGATACGCGGTCGACTCTTTCTGCGCTTCGGTCATCACCATGGAGCGACGTTCCGCACCCATCATGATCTTGTCTTTGGCTTTTTCGAACTCAACCATCGACACAACGCGTTTGTTGCCACGGGCAGCAAACAGTGCCGCTTCGTTGACCAGGTTAGCCAGGTCAGCCCCGGAGAAGCCCGGAGTACCACGTGCCAGTACTGAAGCATCAACATCCGGTGCCAAAGGTACGCGACGGGAGTGCACTTTCAGGATCTGTTCACGACCACGTACGTCTGGCAGACCAACAACAACCTGACGGTCGAAACGACCTGGACGCAGCAATGCCGGGTCAAGTACGTCAGGACGGTTGGTCGCAGCGATGACGATAATGCCTTCGTTGCCTTCAAAGCCGTCCATTTCAACCAGCATCTGGTTCAGCGTTTGCTCACGTTCATCGTGACCGCCACCCAGACCGGCGCCACGCTGGCGACCGACGGCGTCGATTTCATCGATAAAGATGATGCACGGTGCCGCTTTCTTGGCCTGTTCGAACATGTCACGCACACGAGATGCACCAACACCCACGAACATTTCCACGAAGTCGGAACCGGAAATGGTGAAGAACGGCACTTTTGCCTCGCCGGCGATAGCTTTCGCCAACAGCGTTTTACCGGTCCCTGGAGGGCCAACCATCAGCACGCCTTTAGGGATCTTACCGCCCAACTTCTGGAAACGGCTCGGCTCACGCAGGTATTCCACCAGTTCGCTCACTTCTTCTTTTGCTTCGTCGCAACCAGCAACGTCGGCAAAAGTGGTTTTGATCTGGTCTTCCGTCAGCATGCGGGCCTTGCTCTTGCCGAAGGACATCGCGCCCTTGCCGCCGCCGCCCTGCATCTGCCGCATGAAGAAGATCCAAACCCCGATCAGCAACAGCATTGGGAACCACGAAATAAAGATAGAAGCCAGCAAACTCGGCTCTTCAGGTGGCTCACCAACAACTTTCACATTCTTGGTTAACAACGTATCCAGCAATTTCGGATCGTTGACAGGGATGTAGGTCGTGTATTTGTTACTGTCTTTCTTGGTAACGTTAATTTCACGTCCGTTGATTCGCGCTTCGCGAACCTGGTCCTGGGTCAGCTCGGACATGAAGGTAGAGTAATCCACCCTACGGCCATTCGACTCGCTGGGCCCAAAGCTCTGGAATACAGACATCAACACTACCGCGATGACTAACCAGAGAATTAGGTTTTTCGCCATGTCACTCAAGGGATTAACCTCATATTACAACTGTGTTAACAAACAGCGTTAGGGTACTACAGCTTGCGCCCTGTCGCTACAATGTACACTTCGCGCGAACGTGCGCGGGAAGCGTCTGGCTTACGAATCTTAACCTTCGTAAACAGGGAGCGAATTTCCCGTAGGTACTCGTCAAAACCATCTCCCTGGAACACCTTCACCAGGAAACTTCCGCCTGGTGCGAGGACATCACGACACATTCCCAGTGCTAATTCCACCAGGTACATCGATCTTGGAATATCGACGGCCGGAGTGCCACTCATATTCGGGGCCATGTCAGACATAACCACCTGAACCTTGCTTTCACCTACACGTTCCAACAGAGCCTTGAGCACCAGTTCATCACGAAAATCGCCCTGAAGGAAATCGACGCCAACGATTGGATCCATTGGCAAAATATCACAGGCGATGATGCGGCCGGAACCGCCGATCTGGGTCACGACATATTGCGACCAACCACCCGGTGCCGCACCTAAGTCCACTACGGTCATGCCGGGTTTAAACAGTTTGTCACTCTGCTGTATTTCATCAAGTTTAAACCAGGCGCGCGAACGCAGCCCTTTTTTCTGCGCCTGTTGAACATATTTATCGCTAAAGTGTTCTTGTAACCAGCGACTGGAGCTAGCAGAACGCTTTTTATTAGCCATCTCGTTTTCCAACTATCATAAAAAGAGTCTTAATGTCAGGTTCGCAGCTCACGTAGACTCACACCGGTGAAGACCGATTTGGTGATATACATGAGATGGCGGTAGAATGTACCGTTTTCAATCCCAACTTAAGCAAAAAAGACAATGAATCTGAATAATAAACAAAAACAGCACCTGAAAGGCCTGGCGCATCCGTTAAAACCGGTTGTCATGCTGGGTAATAACGGTCTCACCGAAGGGGTGCTGGCTGAAATTGAACAGGCTCTGGAGCATCATGAGCTGATCAAGGTAAAAATCGCTGCTGAAGATCGCGAAACCAAAACCCTGATCGCCGACGCTATCGTGCGTGAAACGGGTGCCTGCAACGTGCAAGTCATCGGCAGTACGCTTATTCTTTACCGCCCTTCTAAAGAGCGCAAGATCAGTCTACCGCGTTAATAAGCATTGGGTTAACGAAAAGGTGCCATGCACCTGATTCAGATAAAAGGCCGCGTGCGGCCTTTTTCCTTTCTTTACAAAACCCTGGCGATTTTCTGAACGAATGCAGAGCGATCAGAGATAATCAACCTTCAAGATCTCATAATCGACATCGCCACCCGGGGTTTTTATCACTACCACGTCATCCACTTCTTTACCGATCAAACCACGCGCCATCGGTGAATTGACCGAAATCAGATTTTTCTTGAAATCGGCCTCATCGTCGCCAACGATGCGGTAGGTCACTTCTTCTTCGCTATCGAGGTTCATCACCGATACGGTGGAGCCAAAAATCACGCGTCCATTGTTGGGCATCTTGGTGATATCGATCACCTGCGCGTTGGACAACTTGGCTTCAATTTCCTGGATACGCCCTTCGCAGAAACCCTGCTGCTCACGAGCGGCGTGATACTCTGCGTTTTCTTTCAAATCGCCGTGTTCACGGGCGTCAGCGATATCCGCAATGATTTTCGGACGGCGCACGCCTTTTAAATATTCGAGTTCTTCGCGCAGTTTTTCAGCGCCAAACAAGGTCATCGGAATCTGTTTCATAAGCTAAATACCTCTAAATCCTTCCTGTTCAAATAACCGTCATCCTGACGTGTTCGAATGAAAAAACGGTGGCTACATGCCCCCCGCCTCCAGGCGACAAACAAAAGAAGCCTGACTCGGAACAGTTGCCCAAGTCAGGATCGATTTTGCATTTTGATACGCATTTTAGCTTAGAGTTCCTTGAGGGTCATCGTTTACTTTTTCCCTGAATGCACCGTAGTATGACGGCACGTTATCCAGCTGTTATCCCGAGATTATGCGTTTTTCACGAATTGTCAGTGCATTGGCTTGCGCATTTGTTCTAAATGCGAATGCGGCCCCGGTTGAAGATTACACACAATATTTGCCTGATGGGGCCAACCTTGCCCTGGTAGTTCAGAAGATCGGCGCAGACGCACCGACCATCGATTATCACTCTCAGCAAATGGCGTTGCCGGCCAGTACCCAGAAAGTGCTGACCGCGCTGGCTGCATTATTGCAGCTCGGCCCCGACTATCGCTTCACCACCACGCTGGAAAGCCAGGGTGATATCAGTGACGGCGTGCTGCGCGGCAACCTGATTGCCCGCTTCAGCGGCGATCCGACCTTTAAGCGCCAAAGCCTGCGTAACATGGTGGCGATCCTGAAAAAGCAGGGTGTCCGCCAGATCACCGGCGATGTGCTGGTCGATACTTCGGTATTCGCCAGCCATGACAAAGCCCCCGGCTGGCCGTGGAACGACCTGACCCAGTGCTTCAGCGCACCGCCAGCAGCGGCGATAGTCGATCGCAACTGTTTCTCTGTGTCGTTGTACAGCGCGCCGAATCCGGGCGATATGGCCTTTATTCGCGTGGCCTCGTATTACCCGGTCAATATGTTCAGCCAGGTACGTACGCTGGCGAAAGGCTCCGCAGATGCCCAATATTGTGAGCTGGACGTGGTGCCGGGCGAGTTGAATCGCTTTACCCTGACCGGCTGTCTGACCCAACGCAGCGATCCGCTGCCGCTGGCCTTCGCCATTCAGGATGGTGCCAGCTATGCCGGGGCTATTTTGAAAGATGAGCTGACGCAGGCCGGCATTCAGATCGACGGCCACCTGAAGCGTCAGACCCAACCTGGCCTGAAGGGAACGGTGATCGCACAGGCTCAATCGGCACCTCTGCACGAGTTGCTGAAGATCATGCTGAAGAAATCGGACAACATGATTGCCGATACCGTATTCCGCACTATCGGCCATGAACGTTTTGGCGTGCCGGGCACCTGGCGTGCCGGTGCCGATGCCGTGCGTCAGGTACTTCGTCAGAAAGCCGGTGTCGATTTGGGCAACAGCATCGTGGTGGACGGCTCAGGCCTGTCACGCCATAACCTGCTGGCCCCGGCAACCATGATGCAGGCGTTGCAGTACATCGCGCAGCATGACAGTGAGCTGAACTTTATTTCAATGCTGCCGCTGTCTGGCTATGACGGCACCTTACGTTACCGTGGCGGCCTGCATGAAGCCGGTGTCGACGGGAAGGTTTCCGCTAAAACCGGGGCATTGCAAGGCGTGTACAACCTGGCCGGGTTTATCACCACCGCCAGCGGCCAGCGTTTTGCATTCGTACAGTATCTGTCGGGCTATGCCGTGCCGCCGGAAGATCAAAAACAGCGCCGCGCTCCACTGGTGCGTTTCGAAAGCCGTCTGTACCGGGATATTTATCAGAATAACTGAGGGTTACGATGAAACTGCTGATTGTTGAAGACGATGAGCTGCTGCAGCAAGGCCTGGCCCTGGCATTAGCTGGCGAGGGCTATGCCTGCGACTGCGCGGCTACGGCCGCGGAGGCCAATGCTCTGCTCCTTACCAGTCAGTACAGCATGATTATCCTCGATCTGGGCCTGCCTGACATGGACGGCGCCAGCCTGCTTCGGCAGTGGCGCCGTCAGCAAGTCGAGCTGCCGGTGCTGATCCTGACCGCTCGCGATGCGCTTGAAGACCGTGTTGATGGGCTGGATGCCGGCGCCGACGATTATCTGGTGAAACCCTTCGCGTTGGTTGAACTGCAGGCGCGCGTGCGGGCGCTGATCCGTCGCTATCAGGGTCACAGTGACAACCTCATGCAGCTCGATGACCTCCAACTCAATCTCTCCAGTCAGCAGGTTTATGTTCAGCAACAGCCGGTGGAAGTCACCCCGAAAGAGTTCGCCATCCTGTCACGTCTGATGATGCGCGCCGGGCAAACGGTCAATCGTGAACTGCTGCAGCAGGATCTCTATACCTGGCAGGACGATTTGGGCTCCAACACGCTGGAAGTACATATCCATAATCTGCGCCGCAAATTGGGTAAAGATCGCATCCGCACCGTTCGCGGTATCGGCTATCGTCTGGAATCCTCATCATGATCAGCATGCGCCGTCGTCTGTTGTTGATGCTGGCGCTGATCCTTTTGGTCACCCAGCTTATCAGTGCCTTTTGGTTGTGGCATGAAAGCCAGGAGCAAATCAGCTTCCTGGTGGATGAAACCCTGTCGGCCAAGGTTCGCACCGAGCGTGTCGATACGGAAATCGCCGAAGCAATAGCCTCACTGCTCGCCCCTTCACTGATCATGATGGTCGTGACTTTGCTCGCCTCATTTTGGGCTATCAGCTGGATTATCCGCCCGCTCAATCAGTTGCAACAACGGCTGGAAAAGCGTTCTGCCGATAACCTGACGCCGCTGCCGCTCAACAGCGACAGCCTCGAAATAATGTCGGTCACCACTACGCTCAACCAATTGTTCTCGCGGCTGGATAACACCATCCAGCAGGAACGGCTGTTTACTGCCGACGCCGCCCATGAGCTACGCACGCCTCTGGCGGGCATCCGCCTGCATCTGGAGTTAATGGAAAAACAGGGAGTCCCGCAAAGTGGGCCACTGATTAAGCGCATTGACCAACTGATGCACACCGTCGAACAATTGCTGATGCTTGCACGCGCCGGGCAAGATTTTGCCAGTGGCCATTATCAACGCTTCGATTGGGTGAGCGATGTGATCCAACCGCTGCGGGAAGAACTCGAGGAGTTGGCCACACAACGCGGGCAAAGTTTGCAATGGCAGCTTCCGACCACCGCCCCGGTACATGGTGACCCGGTACTGTTACGTCTGCTGCTGCGTAACCTGGTGGAGAATGCCCATCGTTATAGCCCTGAGGGTAGCAGGATCCAGGTACAACTTTCTGCGCAGGAACGCGGTTACCGGCTACAGGTGATCGATGAAGGTCCGGGCGTCAAAGAGAAAATAGCGGGTGAACTCACGCAGGCCTTCCGCCGCATGGATCAACGCTATGGCGGCAGTGGGTTGGGATTGAATATCGTAACTCGTATTGTGCAGCTGCATCAGGGGCGTTTAACGTTGCAAAACCGTCAGGATACCAGCGGGCTCGATGCACGATGCTGGCTCCCGGAAAACGTCCTGAAATAAAAAAAGGGCCCAGTGTTAACTGAGCCCCTCTCTTCACAAGATTACTTCTGGTAAATGATTTCGACGCCTTCGTCGTCCTCTTCATCCCAGTCGTCATCCCAGTCGTCATCCGCTTCAGCTTCCACTTCAGCGATCTGTTCACGGTGATAATCATCCCACATGAACTCGACTTTCTCCGGCGCGCTTTCTTCGATGGCCATGGCTTTCGGTTGGGTATTGATAAACTTCATCACATCCCAGCACAGCGCATTGACGCCTTCACGATTGACGGCGGAGATCATGTAGTACTTACCTTCCCAGCCCATGCCCTCTGCAATCGCCTTGGCACGTTCGGCAGCTTCTTCTTCACCAATCACATCAATCTTGTTGAAAACCAGCCAGCGTGGCTTCTGCGACAGATTCTCGCTGTACTGATTCAACTCGTTGATGATGACTTTGGCGTTTTCTACCGGATCAGATTCATCGATCGGGGCGATATCCACCAGGTGCAACAGCACGCGGCAGCGCTCCAGATGCTTCAGGAAGCGAATACCCAGGCCAGCGCCGTCGGAGGCACCTTCGATCAGCCCCGGAATATCGGCAACCACGAAGCTTTGCTCGTGATCCATACGTACCACACCCAGGCTTGGCACCAGAGTGGTAAACGGATAGTCGGCAACTTTTGGCTTTGCAGCAGAGACTGCACGGATAAAGGTCGACTTGCCGGCGTTCGGCAGGCCCAGCATACCCACATCCGCCAGCAGCAGCAGCTCCAGCAGGATGTCACGAGCTTCACCGGCGGTGCCCAGCGTTTTCTGGCGCGGAGCACGGTTAACGGATGATTTAAAACGGGTGTTGCCCAAACCGTGCCAACCGCCCTTCGCCACCATCAGACGCTGCTCGTGACGGGTCATGTCGCCGAGGATTTCGCCGGTGCCCTGATCCTGCACGCGAGTACCGACCGGAACCTTGATGGTAATATCTTTGCCACGCTTACCGGTACAGTCACGGCTCTGACCATTCTGGCCACGTTCGGCGCGGAAAGATTTCTCAAAGCGGTAGTCGATCAGCGTGTTGAGGTTTTCGTCCGCCAACAGATAGACGTCGCCGCCATCGCCGCCGTCACCGCCATCAGGCCCGCCGTTCGGGATATATTTTTCGCGACGGAAGCTGACGCAACCATTACCACCGTCACCTGCAACGACCAAGATCGCTGCTTCATCTACAAACTTCATTTACCGTCTCCGTAAATCATTCACCGGGCTGCTTCAAAGGAGCAACCAGGCGGGGTTCTGCCCGTCGCGGCCACCAACGGTGACCAATTGCGGAAAACATGGCGCCCGCTACCACTACGAAAGCACCGACATAGCCGACGACATTTAAGGTCGGGGCGGCGAATACGTGTGGCCAGGCCAGCGCCAATAAATCTGAAAAAAGCAGGGTAAACAGCGGTGTCAGCGTAACTAACGCACTCACCTGTGCCGCCTGCCAGCGCGCCATTGCTTCAGCCAGCGCACCATAACCAATCAACGTGTTGGCACCACAGAACAGCAAACAGGCTAATTGCCAGCCGCTGAGCTGGAAAATCCCCTCCGGCCTGGCCAGAGGAAATAACGCCACTGCACATAAAGTGTACAACATTACCAGAATTTGCGGCGAGGCTAATCGACGCAGCAACACTTTCTGCGCAACGCCATAAGTGACCCAGACCATTGCCGCACACACACCCAGCAGCACCCCAAGGGTGTAATCTGTCAGGCGGGTGAAAATCTCAATCAGGCTGACGTTGAAAAACAACAGCAACCCGCAGATCAGCATCAGCGCGCCAATCACCTGAGTGATGCGCATCCGCTCTTTTAAAATCAGCACGCTGGCAAACATCATGCCGACCGGCGATAACTGGCCGATCACCTGTGATGCTGTCGGGCTGAGATACTGCAGCGAAGAGCTGAAGAAAATAAAATTCCCCAGCAGGCCTGCGGTGGCGATGGCCAGAATCAACAACCAGCGCGGTTGACGGAACAGGGTCACCGGCGGCAACTTGCCGCGCACGGCCAAAATAAGCCCCAACCCAAGTGCAGCCATGGTAAATCGATACCAAACGATGGTAAACGGATCCATCACTACCAGCACTTCTTTCATCGCAATCGGCAATGCACCCCAGCAAACTGCCGTAGTCACCGCCAGAGAAATGCCAATTCCGACCTGCTGTTTTGTTTCCATCTTACCTTTGCCAGCGCTGACGGGCCGATGCATAAGCAGCCCATAAATGTAAAAAGCCCCGCAACGAATTGCGGGGCTTACATCTATTTAGTAAGGCTCGAAAAATTATTCAGCTTCGATGCTGATAAATTTACGATTGCTCGGGCCTTTAACTTCGAATTTGACTTTACCGTCTTTCAAAGCAAACAGAGTGTGGTCTTTGCCGCAACCCACGTTGGTACCAGCGTGGAATTTAGTGCCGCGCTGACGAACGATGATGCTGCCTGCCAGTACTGCTTCGCCGCCAAAGCGTTTTACGCCCAGACGTTTAGCTTCTGAATCGCGACCGTTACGAGTCGAGCCGCCAGCCTTTTTGTGTGCCATTAATCTGCTCCCCTAACTTAAGCGCTGATGCCGGTGATTTTAACGTCAGTGAACCACTGACGGTGGCCCTGCTGCTTACGATGGTGCTTACGACGACGAAACTTAACGATCTTAATTTTCTCGCCACGACCGTGAGCAACGACTTCAGCTTTGATCTTACCGCCATCGACGTAAGGAACGCCGATTTTGATATCTTCGCCATTAGCGATCATCAGAATCTGGTCAAACTCAACTGCTTCACCAGTTGCGATGTCCAGCTTTTCCAAGCGAATGGTTTGACCTTCGCTTACTCGGTGTTGTTTACCACCACTTTGGAAAACCGCGTACATATAAAACTCCGCTTTCCGCGTGCCCAACTGTTCAGTACAGAGCGCGCTATAAATATTCACAATAGGGCGCGAATTCTACGCAATAATCCAGCGTATGACAAGAGCAGAATAAGACCAGAAGCAGAAAAAAGAAGAAAAAAAGCACAGTTTCTTTCATGGCGTTTATCTGGGCCGTTTTTCAAGTACAATCAGAGGGACAGTTACCGCCATGTACCGATGTGAGCAGCGATCTCAACGCGGTGAAGAGAAACACAGCTGAAAAAAATACAATGAACCTAGAGCAAATTACCGAGTTAACCGCGCAAGATATGGCGGCCGTGAACGCAACAATTCTCGAACAGCTG
The DNA here is from genome assembly GCF_024809935.1 of Serratia sp. BIGb0163. Taxonomy (NCBI): domain Bacteria; kingdom Pseudomonadati; phylum Pseudomonadota; class Gammaproteobacteria; order Enterobacterales; family Yersiniaceae; genus Serratia; species Serratia sp. BIGb0163. The sequence continues at coordinate 72,745 of NZ_JANUDZ010000011.1, read as the reverse complement.
AATTCCGATGTCACGCTCATCAATCAGCTTGGCTATTACATTATCAGTGGTGGCGGTAAACGCATCCGCCCGATGATCGCCGTTCTGGCGGCGCGGGCTTTGCATTATCAGGGTGATAAACACATTACCGTTGCCGCGCTGATTGAATTCATTCACACCGCAACTCTACTGCATGATGACGTGGTGGATGAATCAGATATGCGCCGCGGCAAGGCCACCGCCAATGCCGCCTTCGGCAATGCCGCCAGCGTCCTGGTCGGCGACTTCATCTATACGCGTGCTTTCCAGATGATGACCAGTCTGGAATCGCTGCGCGTGTTGGCACTGATGTCTGAGGCGGTCAACGTGATTGCCGAAGGTGAAGTTCTGCAGTTAATGAACGTCAACGATCCTGACATTACCGAAGAAAGCTACATGCGGGTGATCTACAGCAAAACCGCACGTCTGTTTGAAGCGGCGGCGCAATCTTCGGCGATCCTGTCAGACGCAAGCGTTGCTGAAGAAAAAGCGCTGCAGGATTACGGTCGCTATCTCGGCACCGCTTTCCAGTTGATCGACGATCTGCTCGATTACAGTGCCGACGGCAGTACACTGGGCAAAAATACCGGTGACGATCTCAATGAAGGGAAGCCGACATTGCCGCTACTGCACGCCATGCATAACAGCGAAGGCGAGCAGAAAGCCATGATCCGCGGGGCGATTGAACAGGGTAACGGCCGTCATTTGCTGGAACCGGTGTTGCAAGCCATGCAGCAATGCGGCTCACTGGAGTATACCCGCCAACGGGCTGAGGAAGAGGCTGACAAGGCCATTGCCGCCTTGCAGGTTCTACCCGAATCGCCACATCGCTCCGCGCTGGAAGGATTAGCGCATCTTGCGGTCCAACGCGATTTTTAAGAAACTATAAGAATATTATTGTTTCCACAGACCCGCACTGCGGGTCTGATCATTTATCTGCTGAAATACGTGCCAGCAAGCTACCGATCCCTTCTCGTACCAAGAACGCCAATACCTTCTCACGTTCGCACTCTGTCAGGTGATAGTAGTACTCAATCCACACGACTAGCGGATCTTTGCGTTCAACCTGATAGCTGGCAGGCTCTTCTTTCAAAACCAGCAAATTGCGCGTTCCCGCAGGCAGGCTGTCAATATGGTATTCCAGCGCTTTCCCCTGCACGCCCTTGCGCCGACGGCTGTTCCAGCCTTCCCGACGTGCCATCAAATTTATTCCCTGTGGTGAGGAAGGTAATCCTGCCACGCCTGTCAGTTCCTTGGCGGCAAACCACTCTTTTTTCATAGCCATGTTCTCTGGGCAAAGTCGGCAAATATCTTTTTTTGGGAAATTTATGGGATATTTTTTAAGAAATTTAGTGGTATCCTAGTTTCCGTATAAGCGCTTCATGTTGTTCAAACGATTAATCTTGACCTGTTAGTTATACCACTAACAGAACTTTCGCTAATCAAAAAAGGAATGCAAACATGAACTCAAGGAACAAGGACTGGCATCCGGCGGATATCATTGCGGCTCTACGTAAGAAGGGGACAACACTGGCGGCGGTTTCGCGCAAGGCGGGACTTAGCTCATCAACACTGGCAAACGCGCTGTCGCGCCCCTGGCCAAAAGGGGAATGGTTAATTGCTGAAGCACTTAACATCCATCCTGCAGAGATTTGGCCAAGCCGCTATTTCGACCCACATACCCATCACCTGCTGGATCGAAAAGCCCGCATCCGCACATAGCTACAGGCATAAAAAAACCGCCGGTACGCTGTCCGGCGGCCTATGCATACTCATGCACCACTGAATGATCAGTTATTGATAAACTTTTCGCCCAGTTCGATATCTTTGTGCAGAACATCCAGCATATCGTCCAGCGCTTTCTGCTCGAATGCGCTCAGAGTACCGATGTCCTTGCGTTCTTCAACGCCGTTCTTACCCAGCACCAGAGGCTGTGCGAAGAAGCGGGCATATTTGCCATCGCCTTCCACGTAAGCACACTCCACCACGCCTTTTTCGCCCTGCAGCGCACGAACCAGAGACAAGCCGAAACGCGCCGCCGCCTGACCCATTGACAGAGTTGCAGACCCGCCGCCGGCTTTAGCTTCAACCACTTCAGTACCCGCATTCTGGATACGCTTGGTCAGATCGGCAACTTCCTGGTCAGTGAAGCTTACGCCCGGGATCTGTGACAACAACGGCAAGATAGTCACGCCAGAGTGCCCACCGATAACCGGTACGTTCAACTCTTCCGGCTGCTTGCCTTTCAGCTCGGCCACGAAGGTGTTGGAACGGATAATGTCCAGCGAGGTCACGCCAAACAGTTTGTTTTTGTCATACACGCCGGCTTTCTTCAGCACTTCTGCTGCGATAGCCACGGTGGTGTTAACCGGGTTGGTAATAATGCCGATGCAGGCTTTCGGGCAGGTTGTTGCCACTTGCTGGATCAGATTACGCACAATGCCCGCGTTCACGTTAAACAGATCTGAACGATCCATGCCTGGTTTACGTGCAACGCCGGCAGAGATCAGTACCACGTCTGCACCGTGCAGAGCTGGAGTAGCGTCTTCGCCACTGAAGCCTTTGATTTTAACTGCGGTTGGGATGTGGCTTAAGTCGACGGCAACGCCTGGGGTAACGGGGGCAATGTCGTAGAGAGAGAGTTCAGAACCTGAAGGAAGCTGGGTTTTGAGTAGAAGGGCGAGGGCCTGGCCGATACCGCCAGCAGCACCGAGAACTGCAACTTTCATCCTATACTCCTTTATTATCTTAAATATATAAAGCGCCGTGAATATGTTGGGTACGGACCTTAAATTATTACACCTTTAAAAACAATCTCTTAACAGTCTGTTTGAGAACTGGCGCAATAAATCGACCGATGTCGCGCTTATCTTAGATTAAATCGCTTATGCATTAAGGGCATAGCGCACACTAATCAAAAATACTGCGAGGTTATTCACGAGCAAGTTAACCGGCGGTTACATTACACCCTTACATAACATCAGAACAACATCATTTTAATAACATTTTCTTTACCACCACGGACGGATCCTTCGGTCATGGAAAGGGCATATTCATGGGATACGGATTTTGTTAAAATGCCGCCCTTTCCCCATTGTCCGGCCATTATTATTTTTTCCGGACGCCATTTTATTGCATAAAAATTCATTTATATGCATAATAATCACTTCTACTGTCAACATTCCACGGTGCAAAATGCGTAATCCCGCAAAGCAGGAAGATCTGATCAAAGCGTTTAAAGCGTTATTGAAAGAAGAAAAATTCAGTTCTCAAGGCGAGATCGTTTTGGCGCTGCAAGAAGAAGGCTTCGAAAACATCAACCAATCCAAAGTATCGCGCATGCTGACCAAGTTCGGCGCGGTGCGTACGCGTAATGCCAAAATGGAAATGGTGTATTGCCTTCCAGCCGAGCTCGGCGTGCCTACCACTACCAGCCCGCTGAAGAACCTGGTGCTGGACGTCGATCATAACGACGCCGTAGTGGTGATCCACACCAGCCCCGGCGCCGCGCAGTTAATTGCCCGCCTGCTGGACTCGCTGGGTAAATCAGAAGGTATTCTCGGCACCATCGCCGGTGACGACACTATTTTCGTAACCCCGGCCAGCAGCTTTACCGCTCGTCAGTTATACGAAGCCATCCTGTCGCTGTTCGAACAAGAGTTATGATGTAGTGCGCTAACAAAATGCGGCTAACCGTCGCGTTTTGTTAGCGCTTCTTTAACCCTATCCTTACCTTTCCTTCATTCCTTGCCACGTTTAAAACCAGATTCCTGTCGCGCTGCAGCACATTTCAATGACATTGGTACGTAACTAGTGATAGCTGCTGTGATCTTCCGCACTTTTGGTCAAAAGCACTTACCTTATTGAAATTACATAAATTTAACATTGAAAGATCGTTTTATAAGCGTTTTTTATTCCATATGGTTATTAAAAATAAGCAACACCATAATAAAGTTTCACAAGAAACTGTTAGCTAACTATTAATTTTTCGCGTTACTAGATGTATACTCATTTCCGTGACGTAAATCACAGTTCACAGGAACTGATAAAAGAATACGATAAGGTGAGAAAATGAAAATTAAAGCTACCATCGCAACCATGAGCGTTCTATCCATGCTTTCTTTCGGCGCATTTGCAGCACAATCTGTTGATGCAAATCAGGCTGCAAATATGCAGTCTGCAGGCACTATCACCGTCAGCGGTGTTGCCGGTGCACCTTCAGACATCCGTCAGGCACTGTCTGAAAAAGCCGATGCCAAAGGGGCAACCGCTTACCGTGTGATCGAAGCGCGCAACGAAGGCAACTTCCACGCGACCGCAGAAATTTACAAATAAGTACAAGGCGTTACCCGGCAACGGGCAATAAAACTCTGGAACCCAGTACCCCGATAACGGCCTTCAAGTATAAAAACGCTGAAAAAGCCCTTCCAGGCGGTTATCACAACAGGACTTAATATCATGAGCATGAAAACTACCCTCGTCGCACTTAGCCTGCTGTCAGTTGTTTCCTTCGGGGCTTCTGCCGCTACGTTAATCACAAATGACCAGGCGACCAATCTTCAGTCTGTCGGTACCATTACCGCCAGCGGCATTACCGGCGCACCTTCCGATATTCGTCAGGCGCTGTCTGACAAGGCCGACAAACAAGGTGCTAAAGCCTACCGCGTGATCGAAGCCTACGAAAATGGCAACTGGCACGCGACCGCCGAAATCTATAAATAACAATTCAGAGGACAGGCTTACCGAACTGATTACCCTCGTCACTGCCACTGCCGAGTTCTGTCGTAAGCTTTGATTCTCTGAAGAAATTCGTCGTCCTATCCGACGAACCCCGTTGCCCTCGCTCGCGAGGGCTTTTTTCTGGGCGTAAAAAAGGGCCGCTATCGGCCCTTAGACGCTGGCAAAGCCCGATATTAGGGAGAGCGTGCCGATGGGGTCGTAGCGGCTTGTCCGCCGACCAATTTTCCGGGAGCAAATTGGAACGACTTCCAGTCGGCCCGCAGGGTGGGACACATGGATGTGTCCCATAATGGCCCCTCGGTGCGCTAGGCCCGAGTATCTCGGGTTCAAAGACAACTTTGTCATCAAAATCAATAGGTGGCTTTCGGATCGGGTTTGTTGGCCAAAGCCTCCAGCAGCCGATCGTGAATACCCCCAAAGCCGCCGTTACTCATCACCAGAATATGGTCGCCCGGCTGAGCCGTTTTCACGATCATATCCACCAGCGTATCCAGATCGGCGCTCCAGTGGGCCGGCTGTACGCAGGCTTCCGCCACTTCCGCCACCTGCCAGGGGATATGGTGCGGCTGGAACAGGAAGACTTCATCGGCACGACCCAGCGACGGGGCCAGATCGTTCTTGCTGATGCCCATTTTCATGGTGTTGGAGCGCGGCTCAAGCACCGCCAGAATGCGGGCAGTGCCACCCACCTTGCTACGCAACGCAGCCAGGGTCGCCAGAATTGCCGTTGGATGATGGGCAAAGTCGTCATATACCGTGACGCCATTGGCTTCACCACGCAGCTCCAGACGACGGCGGGCATTGATAAAATCGCCGAGCGCGCGGCAGGCATCTTCAGGCAACACACCCACATGGCGCGTGGCGGCAATGGCCATCAAACCGTTATGCATGTTGTGTTCACCCACCAGCGACCACTTAACTTCGCCCACCTGCTCACCATTAAGGAAAACCGCATAATGGCTGGCGTCCGGCGTCAGCTTCTGTGCACGCCATGCGCCTTCTTCCCCAACCAGCTCCTGCTCGCTCCAGCAGCCCATCGCCATCACCTGTTTCAGGTGGCTGTCGTTATCAGGCAAAATAATTTTGCCCTTGCCTGGCACCAAACGCACCAGATGGTGGAACTGTTTCTGGATCGCTTTCAGATCGTCGAAGATGTCGGCGTGATCAAACTCCAGATTGTTCAGGATAAGCGTGCGCGGGCTGTAATGCACAAACTTGGAACGCTTGTCGAAGAACGCACAGTCATATTCGTCGGCTTCGATGACAAAGAACGGGCTGCCCCCCAGGCGAGCAGAAACGTCAAAGTTGCCCGGCACGCCACCGATAACAAAGCCCGGCTGGTAGCCGCAGGCTTCCAGGATCCAGGTTGCCATGCCGGCGGTGGTGGTCTTGCCGTGTGTCCCGGCAACGGCCAGTACCCAGCGATCGCGCAGCACATAATCATGCAGCCACTGTGGGCCGGAAACGTAAGGGATACCCTGCTCCAGTACTGCTTCAACACACGGATTACCGCGCGTCATGGCGTTACCGATGATCACCAGATCCGGCGCAGGATCCAACTGAGCCGGATCGTAACCCTGGATCAGTGCGATCCCTTCTTTCTCCAACAGCGTGCTCATCGGCGGATAGACATTAGCGTCAGAGCCGGTCACCTCATGCCCTAGCGAACGAGCCAGCACCGCCAGCCCGCCCATAAAGGTGCCACAGATCCCAAGAATGTGAATGCGCATAGTTTTCTCATAGAGTACGTCGAATGTTGGCACATTCTAACGCTCAGAATCGTCCAGAAGAAATGGATTTGCCTATGAATAGCGTTCATCTTTGGGCTACACTGCTCGCGAATACGTTGGCGGTTTGTTAACAAACCGCTACCCATCCGTAGATTCAGGGATTGTGTCATGAAAACGTTAGGCGAATTTATCGTCGAGAAACAGCACGACTTCTCTCACGCCACCGGCGAGCTGACAGCGTTACTTTCTGCAATTAAACTGGGCGCCAAAATCATCCACCGCGATATCAACAAAGCGGGTCTGGTTGATATTCTCGGCACCAGCGGCGTTTCCAATGTACAGGGTGAAGTTCAGATGAAACTGGACCTGTACGCTAACGAAAAGCTGAAAGCAGCATTGAAAGCGCGCGGTGAAGTTGCGGGTATCGCTTCTGAAGAAGAAGATGAAATCGTGATATTCGACGGCGAGCGGGCTGAAAATGCCAAGTACGTGGTGCTGATGGATCCGTTGGACGGTTCGTCCAACATCGATGTCAACGTCTCGGTCGGTACGATTTTCTCTATCTATCGTCGCATTACCCCGGTCGGCATTCCCGTGACCGAAGAAGACTTCCTGCAGCCAGGCAGCGCTCAGGTCGCCGCCGGCTATGTGGTTTATGGTTCATCCACCATGCTGGTGTACACCACCGGTTATGGCGTGCATGCCTTTACCTACGATCCTTCTCTGGGCGTGTTCTGCCTCTCCCATGAGAAAGTTCGCTTCCCGGCTACCGGCAATATGTATTCCATCAACGAAGGTAACTACATCAAGTTCCCGCGCGGTGTGAAGAAATACATCAAATATTGTCAGGAACAGGATGAAGCCACTCAGCGCCCTTATACCTCACGCTACATCGGTTCGCTGGTTGCCGACTTCCACCGCAACCTGCTCAAAGGCGGCATCTATATTTATCCAAGCACCGCCAGCCACCCGCAAGGCAAGCTGCGCCTGCTGTATGAATGCAACCCGATGGCGTTCCTGGCGGAACAGGCCGGCGGTAAAGCCAGCGACGGTAAAAACCGTATTCTGGACATTACCCCGGTGAAACTGCACCAGCGTGCACCGTTCTTCGTCGGCACCAAATCCATGGTGGAAGACGCCGAGCGCTTTATCGCCGAGAACCCGGACGAATAACCGGTTCTATGTGGGGGGCGCCTGTCGCCCCCCTGCATTATAGTTTGAACGCCGCCATACTCTGGGCCAACAACTGGGCCTGATCCTCCAGCGAGCGCGTTGCCGCCGCTGACTCCTCGACCAATGCCGCATTTTGCTGCGCCACCTGATCCATCTGCGCCACCGCCAGATTAACCTGTTCAATACCGCTGCTTTGCTCACGCGTTGCCGCAGAAATTTCCCGCATCAACGCCGTCACACGCCCTACCTCACCGGTTATACCATTCATGGTTTTCGCCGCTGACTCGGCCATCTGCTCGCCTTCCTGTACCCGATTTTGCGAAGCTTCGATCAACCCTTTTATCTCCTTGGCCGATTGTGCGCTGCGCTGAGCCAGGCTGCGTACTTCACCCGCCACCACGGCAAAACCGCGCCCTTGCTCACCCGCGCGTGCCGCTTCTACCGCCGCATTCAGCGCCAGAATATTGGTCTGGAAGGAAATACCGTCCATCACGCTGATAATATCGGCGATACGCCGCGAGCTATCGGTAATGGCCTGCATCTTGTCCATCACCTGGCTGACGACCTCACTGCCCTGATTGGCAATATCAGAGACGCTGAGCGCCAGTTGATTGGCCTGCTCGCAATTCTCGGCGTTCATTTTCACCGTCGAGGTCAGCTGTTCCATGCTGGCAGCGGTTTCCTCCAGCGAAGCGGCCGACTCTTCGGTGCGCTGCGCCAAATGCAGGTTGCCGGCGGCCAGCTCGCGTGAGCCGGTGTCAATTTGGCTGCTGGCATCACGAACCTTGCTGACCGAACTGACCAGCGCCTGCTGCATCCGCTGCATCGCACGGATCAGACGACCCATTTCGGTTTCCCCTTCGCCGGTGATGTCGTGCGTCAGGTCGCCGCCGGCGATATGTTCCAACTGGGCGATGGACTCATCGAGTGGGCGCAGAATGATCACCCGCAGCGCGAACCAGGCCAATACCGCCAGCAACACGCTGAGCAGGCCGGCGATCAGGATCAGGGTAATCTTGGTGCTGGCATTGCTTTCCGCTTCATTCACCCGCTGCTGGCCGATCTTCATGGCAAAACTGCGGAAGTCGCTGAGGTCCTTTTCGAAAGCGATGCTCAGGGCAGAGATTTTGGTTTCCTGGATGTCGTAATAGTCATCAACCTTGCCGGCCTTGATGGCGTCGGCCATCGGTCTGACGCCCTGTTCCAGATAGGCGCGGTAACTGTTTTGCAAGCGACTGGACAGTTCACGCCCACGTTCGGTGACGGTGCCGACGCTGACAAAGCGCGCCATTTCCTGTTTCGACTGTGCAAGGTAATCATAGATGCGCCCCACAGTGGCGTCGGATACCTCGATCTGGCCGATTTCACGCTGGCGCACCGCCAAGGAGGCGGCCGTTCTGGCGCGTAGCGTCAGGTTGGAGCTACTGGCCAGCGACCCCAGTTCTTCCCCTAAAATCTGGTTGAGGGTGTGCAACGATCGCGACCCTTCGTTAATGGCGTTGACGCCGATGGTGCTGACCATAATCAACAGCAGCGTCATCAGGCTCAGCAAGGCAATCAGCCCGGCCTTGACCGTAATCTTTTTTAGCATGAGTTCTTCCCGGCTTCAGAAATAGTGAGTTCTAACGTAGAGGAGGTAAAACGCGGAGCCAGACTTCGCCGACTCATTATTATTTGATGAAGTTATCGGCAACCTCGGGGAAAACTTAACGTCGCTGGAGGATTAATCTGGAAATTCAGTGGATGACTGTCTGCCGGGGCTTGGGTGATGAAAAGGGCAGGAAATCGCAAAAGAGTCCGCTATAATAGCCGCCACTCCATTTCTGGTTTGATTAAAGGAAACCGACATGAGCTTGCTTAACGTCCCTGCTGGCAAAGACCTGCCAGAAGACATCTACGTAGTTATCGAAATCCCGGCCAATGCCGATCCGATCAAATATGAAATCGACAAGGACACCGGCGCGCTGTTTGTTGACCGTTTCATGTCCACCGCGATGTTCTATCCGTGCAACTACGGTTACATCAACCACACCCTGTCTCTGGACGGTGATCCGGTTGACGTGCTGGTACCAACGCCATACCCGCTGCAGCCTGGTTCAGTGATCCGCTGCCGTCCGGTGGGCGTACTGAAGATGACCGACGAAGCCGGTGAAGATGCGAAACTGGTTGCCGTTCCGCACAGCAAACTGAGCAAAGAGTACGATCACATCAAAGATGTGAACGACCTGCCGGAACTGCTGAAAGCACAGATCTCTCATTTCTTCGAGCACTACAAAGATCTGGAGAAGGGCAAATGGGTGAAAGTGGAAGGCTGGGCAGACGCTGCCGCTGCCAAAGCTGAAATCATTGCCTCTTTCGAACGTGCTGCCAAGAAGTAATTCCTGACCGCCGTCCGATAAAAAAACACCGCTCAGTGAGCGGTGTTTTTTTTACTTTTCGTCGAGACGCTTCAGCCAGTCACCGCTGTTAATCCGCGGGTAACCGTCCACACTGTGTTTATACAGGTAGATCCACGCACTTCCATAAGGCGTCTGAATCAGCTCGCGCTTATAGTCCTTGGTGTTGCTTTTCAGTTCGTCCAGCTCAGCCAAAATCGATGAGTTGATGCGGTACACCTCACAATGTACCGTGCCCTCTCCAGGGATCGCCGCCGGGTAATGGCCCAGATTATAAATCTGATAGCCTTCGAGCTCATGCTCGCCTAACCATTGGGCGTTAGTCATCCAATGGCTGTTTCCCTGTTTGCGTCGTAAACTGCCGTAGACAATTATTCGCATCGCTAAAACTCAAACTGATAGAGCAAATCTAATGCCTGGTCGAGACCAGACACCGCTTCAAGATACAATTTAGGCATCAGGCGGTAACGCAACGTCAGTGTGGCCAATGAGTCGAAAATGCCCACCCCATATTTTACTTGTAAGCCTGGGAGAACATAACCGCTGACGACAACCTGGGAACTGTCGCCAACCCCCTGAGTATCCAGGGCCAAATTGCTTACGCCAAATGCCTCGCCGATTTTACCCACAAGTTGACCACTTTGTGCAACCCCCATCCCAATTAACATTGAGGTCATTGCGTTGCCATCAGCTCCGGAACTGCCCAATCCCTGACCGCGCAACAGATAAGACAGCGCTTCCTGCTGGGATTTGGCCGGATCCGAGAACACTTCCAGCTTGGGTGCATCCGCCAACCCGGTGACGCGTACCCCAGCGGTAACGTCATCTTCGGTCGAGTCCGGATTACGGATCGCCTCAAGATTCAGCAACGGCTGATCCGGCGGCCCCGAGAACATCAACTGGCCCTTGCGAACGATCAAATCCTGACCATAAGCATGGAAGCGACCGGAAGGGATGTCAATCTGACCGTTCAGGCCCAGGCCATTCTTATCCTGCACCACTTTCAGATCGCCCTTCAACCGCGCTTTCAGACCAAAGGCATCCAATCGCACATCGTTGCCAACGTGGATCATCAGGTTGCTGTTGATCGGGATCCCCGCCGTTTTCGGCTGTATCGGTTTAAGCTGCTCATCCAGCATCACTTCGTCGGAAGAGACGCCCACCGCGCTTTCCGGCAGTTCCTGTACCGTAATACGCGCCCACGGAATATCTACCGAACCATTAAGTGAGAACAGCTGCGGCGTGGCTTCAAAGACCAGATCAGGTGACACGTCGATGCGGATCATCGGCGGCACCGTCACCCGCAATTTATCGCCCTTGGCGGCAATGCGTGCACGCCAGGCGTTGATATCACGCCAGTCAGCGTCACCGGACAGATTAAGCTGACCGTGGGTGGTGCTGACCAAGCCTTCCAGCGTCGAGGTCATGCCGTCAAAGTTCATCGCCAACCGGCCTTCGGTCATGTCGAACGGCATCCAGTGACCGTCAATATCGACCTTGTCCAATGCCATACGGCCATACACCAAAGGTTTCTGCGCGTTACCGCCCAGACGCAGGTTGGCATTCAGCATGCCCGCGGCTTTTTCCCCCTGCATCAACGCCGGGTTAATCATCGCCAGTGAAATATTGGTAATGTTGACGTTACCGCTGATATTGCGGCGCACCTGCGGATCGACAACCTGTACGTTACCGTCAAACTGACCATTATTGGTCAGCTTAATCAACCAGTCGGCCTGCGCACGGCCATTGGTCAGCCCGGCGTTGAGATTCAGCTTGTCAAAGGCGATCGGCAGCGCATTACCCTGCACCTGCTGTACCACCTTCACGCCGTTGCCCACCAGCGAGACTTTCGCCTCCGGCAACGCACCGCCCGGTTTCCAGCTGACGTCCGCCCGCCCGCTGAACACGCCGCTCAGTGACGTCTCCGGGCCGAGGAAAGGCTTGATCATCGCCAGATCAAAGCGGTTCAGCACCACGCTGGCCTGACCGCTCTGCCCGGCCTCGATGGTTTTCGGCACGCAGAGTTCGGCATTCGGGTTCTGCCAGCAGTGTGGCCCGATACTGATTTTCTGTGCGGTATTCAGATAATCGAGTGCGATGGCGCGACTTAACCGCCATTCCCCCACCGGAGTATCGAAGCGCGTATTGTTCAGGTTGCCGCGCCAGCGTTGCTGCTCGCGATCGAAACTGCCCTGCAGCGCCAACTGGCCAGAGACCGGTTTGCCGTCAATTTTCAGTTGCAGCTGATGCTGTTTCTCACTGCCTTTGGCATCCAAAGTCAGCAGGTTGATGTCCAACGCATCTTGCTTGAGCTGTTCGACGCGCACCGCCAGTTGCCCCTGGATCTGGTCGCTGGAACGCACGTCACCGTCAATTTTGACCCGGTTGATACGCAGCGCCTGCCACTGCAGGCCAGACGCGGTCAGGTCCGCCAGCAACTGAGGTGCCTGCAGGTTGCCGCGTAGCTTAAGCAAACCTTTCGCCGTACCGCCCAGTCCCGGCAAAGCGCCGTCGAGGCGCGGCGCGTCGATGTTCGCATCCAGGTTCCAGCTCTTCTCGTCCAGTTGGCCTTTGACGTTCAGTTGGTTACGACCCAGAGTCAGATCGATACCCGGAATTTTCCATTGGCCGGCAGCGTTGCCGCTGAGCGTACCGCGCGCGGTGACCTTGTTTTGCTTCACGTTACCGTCGAGCTGCAGCACCGGCACCTGCAATTGCCAACTGCCGCCGTGCAGACTACCGCGGGTGGTGATTTTGCCGTCCAACTTCGCCGGCCATTCCGGCCACTGTTTGGCGGTATTGATGCCGCTCAGCGTTAGCTGTGAATTCCAGCTGATGGCCTTGCTCCAGTCCACCAGCGCGGTCAGATCGGTATTGCCCTGCAAGGCCGCCAACCGCAGGCGATCCAGTTTGAACTGTTCAACGTTACCTTTACCGTCCAGCGTCAGTACCGCCGGGGGCAAGTCCTGGCCTTTGATATTGGCGCGGGTCGACAACGCATAGTCGGTTGCCTTGCCGTTAAAGCGCAGGCGGAAATCGTTGATCTGGTATTGCGCCTCGCCGCTCAACGGCCATTTCAGCTGTTTACTTTGCAGCGTCAGCGCCAGCGGTAAACCGGCTTCGGCCAGTTGGGTTTGCAGATCAAGCTGCGCGCCGACCGGACCGGACAGGTTGAGCGCTACCTTGAGTTCTTCACGCAGCCCACCGCCAATGTTCAGCTTAACCTTTTCGCCTTTCAATGGATCGATGTTCAACGTGCTGTTGGCCACCATTTCCACCGGCCAACTGCCGGTCAGCGTAGCTTGCCCCTGGGCCGACAGCGTGCCCTGCGGGGATTTGACGTCGAAATTGTCCAGCTGGATATGCTGATCCAGAGTACTGGCCTGCAGCAGCAGGCTGGTGATCAGCACGTCGGTATCACCGGTCAACCGCAGCTGTTCGCCGCTGATCTCCTTAACGGTGATATCCAGCGGCAGGCGAATGTCCGGCAGATCCGGCAGCAGTGGCTTGGCGAACAGTTCTTTCAGCGTTTCGCCCAGCGGCTTCTCTTCCGGCTGAGGAGCCGGCTTCGCGCCCTGATTGGCTTTTTCCTCTACCTTTTTCGCTACCTCAACCACCGGTTGCACCGCCTCCGGCAGTGGGTTCTGCGGCGTTTTCGGCAGAGCTATCAACAAGCCGCTGATTTTGGTTGGCAGCAGGGTCAGAGCACGTTCCTGCCACTGTGCGCCAGTACGGAACTCGCCAAGAGAAATGGCCGTATCGTCGACGCTGACCTTAACGTTGTTCAGCGCCAGCATGCGTAAAGTGATGGGGTACGGCGTGCTCAGGTTGGTGGTCGGCTCGCTGGTCTCTGCCACCGGCGCGGACGGCGTCATTTCTTTGGTTTTCACCACCACGTCCACATCCTGCGCAGTCAGGGCGTTGACGCACAGCGAACTGTTTTTAAAACAGGCCAGATCCAGCGACAGATGGAACTGCCCGGCATTTACCGTCACGCCGGGCATCTGGTATTTCACGCCTTTCAGCGTCAGGTCACGCCAGCCGCCGGTGACGCTGGCAATATCCAGCCCCGGCACCCAGCGTGCCGCACTGTTGATAACCAAATGCAAACCACTGGTGGTCCCGAGCAGGTACGCAACGCCGCCGATCAGCAATAGCAGGACAATCAGGAAACCCAGGCAAATCTTTTTTATCAGGCTCATAGTTCAGGCCCCAAACCAATATAGAACTGCACCCCGTGGGTGTCTTTATCCCCAACCGGGGCGGCGATATCCAGCTTCACCGGGCCAACCGGTGACTGCCAGCGCACGCCGAAGCCGGCACCGGTCTTAAAGTCGCTCTGCTTGATATCGTTCACCGCTTCGCCTGAATCGACAAACACCGCGCCCCACCATTTGCCGGTCACGTTGTATTGATACTCCAGCGAACCGGTCAGCATTTTGGATGCACCGGTCAGCTTACCGTCGTCGTCGCGGGGTGAAATGCCCTTGTACTTGTAACCACGAATGCTGCGATCGCCACCGGCGAAGAATCGCAGGTCTGGCGGCACTCTCTCAAAGTCGTTGGTTTCAATCCAGCCCACCTGCCCACGCGCGACAAAACGGTGCTTGTCGGCCAGGGTGCGGATCCAGACGTTCTGCGCCTGCATCAGCGCAAAGTCTACGTCTGATCCCCAGGTGCTGTCGGACACATCGATAGAATAGCGCTGGCTGTCACCCCAGGTGGGCATCAGGCCGCCGCGCGAACGGGTGCGGTTAACGCTAACGCCGGGATACAGCAGCATGGTGGTGTTGGTGACGTTACCCTGAGTAAAGTGGTCAAGACGCCAGGTCAGGTTCAATGCCCGCTGCCAGCCGCTGGAAAGATCCCAGTTGCGGGAAACCACCGCTTTTGAAGTGACGGACTTGGTATCGTTGAGATCGACGTTCTTGAAACCGCCCTGCAGCAGATAGTACTGCTCCAGTGGATTCTTCAATAACGGGATTTTATAGGTCAAATCGAGCTGCTGTTCCGGGGCCGAAACGCTGGCGCTGGTTTCCAGGCTGTGACCTCGG
Source organism: Serratia sp. BIGb0163 (assembly GCF_024809935.1). NCBI lineage: Bacteria > Pseudomonadati > Pseudomonadota > Gammaproteobacteria > Enterobacterales > Yersiniaceae > Serratia > Serratia sp. BIGb0163. The sequence continues at coordinate 57,634 of NZ_JANUDZ010000011.1, read as the reverse complement.
TCGTTAAGCCAGGGTTTTTTCCAGGTGCCTTTGATCCGGGGACCGACGTCGGTGGAATAACCGACCCCGGTTTCGATGGTGTTACGCGTGCGCGGCGATACCAACGCATCTAACGGCAAAATCTTGTTCTCTTTGGCATCTTTGAAATCAGGGGACACCACCACCGAGTTAAACCAGTTAGTGGCGGATAAACGGCGGTTCAGTTCGGCCAGGTCTTCCGAACTGTAATAATCCCCCTGATGAAAGGGCACCAGATTTTGCAGATAGTCTTCACGAATTTGCGAGCCGGTAAACTTCACCTGGCCAAAGCGATAACGCTGCCCGCTGTTGAAGTCGATGTCCCAATAGGCCTTGTGCAGCTCTTCGGCCACGCCGAGCTGGCTCTTGGTCAAATCGGCATCGAAATAGCCTTTACGCAGTGCCAGGCCGGTCAGCGAACCTTTAAAACTGTCGTATTTGCCGTGATTGAGGATCTCGCCTATCGTCGGCTTGCCTTTTTTGACTAACGCCAGATAGTCGTCATCGGTTTTCGCGCCGCCTTCCAGCACGATATTGGCGCCGGCAATCCGCACCGGCTCGCCCGGATTAACCTTGGCGTGCAGCACCGGACGAGCCAGCCCTGGCCGGTCATCCAGCGTAAAGTCGATGGTGGGCTGATAATAGCCAAGTGCTCTCAGCCCCTGACGGACGGCTTCATCCACACGTGCGCGAAAACGGCCATCTGTACTGACCTCCTCCGGCGTGATAGACGACAAACGCACCCGGACGTTTTTTTCCAATTCCCCACTAAGTCCTTCAACCTGCAGCCGCACATTCGCCGAATAGGCCGCAGGCGTGGCGAGCAGCGCACACACAAAGCACAGGGCACGGTATCGTGGCACGTGTTCTCCTTAATTTATTTTACTTTCCTGTAATAACACTCGCTCTGGGGCCAGGGCCTACTCCGCGCTATCAGGACGGCGGCCCTTTTCAGCATTTTTCCAGACGCTGCATGTTACGGTTTTACTGCCGCAGTGAACTGGCGCATTCTTATCTTTTGGCGCTCTAGATACTGCGTTAATCTGATACATAATCTCAATATGTAGCTTATTGTGGGCAAAGTTGCGGTTAGATACAACTTAACTGCCGCCTCTTGGGCCAATTCTTACTGTGACAACAGGAGTCAACCGTGGTGCCATTTTTTGATAAAACACAAACTGTCGACCAGGTAAACGCATTACCTGGCCGCACCACTCCCATGCCGGTTGCCACGCTTAACGTGGTCACCGATCACTCAATGACCCAAGTGCCGGACGGCCTGGAAGTAGCGATCTTCGCCATGGGGTGTTTCTGGGGAGTGGAACGCCTGTTCTGGCAGCAGCAAGGGGTTTACAGCACCGCAGCAGGCTACAGCGGTGGCTATACGCCAAACCCGACCTACCGCGAAGTATGCAGCGGCCAAACGGGCCACACGGAAGTGGTACGAGTGGTATTCGATCCGAAAATCATCAGCTACAAACAGTTGCTGCAGGTATTCTGGGAGAACCACGATCCGGCGCAGGGCATGCGTCAGGGCGGCGACGTCGGTACCCAGTATCGCTCGGCGATTTATACGCTGACGCCGGAGCAGCAGACCGAAGCGGAAAGCAGCCTGCAGCGTTTCCAACAGGCGATGGAGCAGGCCGGCGATAAACGCGCCATCACCACCGAAGTTGCACCGGCCCTGCCGTTCTACTATGCCGAGGACGACCACCAGCAGTACCTGTACAAAAACCCTGAAGGATACTGTGGTCTGGGTGGTATCGGTGTTTGCTTGCCACCACAGGGCTAAGCCGCAGGTTGGAGGTAATTTTTTAACCGCTGGCGGCCCCGGTAGGGCTGCTGCTATACTGTGCGGGCCGGATCATCGGCCCGATAACCTTCTTTCTGGTTGTTATCGCTACTTTTTTTACAATGTACTACCCTTCCTCAAGAGCGCCGTCATCCCGTCGGCACGTATGGATAGATTATGTTAAACAGTATTTTACTGATTCTTTTTCTGATCGCAGTGAGTGCGTTCTTCTCACTGTCGGAAATATCTCTGGCCGCGTCACGCAAGATTAAACTGAAAATGATGGCTGACGAAGGTAACGTCAATGCCGCCAAAGTCCTCAAACTGCAGGAAACCCCGGGGCTGTATTTTACCGTGGTACAGATTGGCCTGAACGCCGTGGCCATTCTCGGCGGTATCGTCGGCGATGCAGCCTTTTCTCCTACATTCCAACCGTTGTTCGACCGCTTTTTATCACCTGAACTGGCAGAGCAGGCCAGCTTCGTCTGTTCGTTCGTGCTGGTAACCAGCCTGTTTATCCTGTTTGCAGATTTGACCCCGAAGCGCATCGGTATGATTGCACCAGAGACGTTTGCCGTCCGGATCATCAACCCGATGCGTTTCTCGATCATGATTTTCCGGCCGCTGGTGTGGTTCTTCAACGGCATGGCAAACCTGATCTTCCGCCTGTTCAAACTGCCGATGGTGCGCAAAGACGACATCACCTCCGACGATATCTACGCGGTGGTAGAAGCCGGTGCCCTGGCGGGTGTGCTGCGCAAACAGGAACATGAGCTGATCGAAAACGTGTTCGAACTGGAGTCTCGCACCGTCCCTTCGTCGATGACCTCGCGTGAAAGCGTGGTTTACTTCGACCTGCGTGAGACCGAAGAAAGCATTATCGAGAAGGTTTCGACCCATCCGCACTCCAAGTTCCTGGTCTGTGATGGCAATATCGATCAAGTCGTCGGCTACGTGGACTCCAAAGACCTGTTGAACCGCGTGCTGGGCAATCAGAGCCTGGTGCTGAGCAGCGGCGTGCAGATCCGCTCGGCGCTGATCGTGCCGGATACCCTGACGCTGTCCGAAGCGCTGGAAAGCTTTAAAACCGCCGGTGAAGACTTTGCGGTTATTCTCAATGAATATGCGTTGGTCGTGGGTATCATCACACTCAATGACGTGATGACCACGCTGATGGGCGATCTGGTAGGCCAGGGCCAGGAAGAGCAGATCGTGGCGCGTGATGAAAGCTCATGGCTGATTGAGGGCGGGACGCCGATCGACGATGTAATGCGCGTGCTGCACATTGATGAGTTCCCGCAGGCGGGCAACTACGAAACCATCGGCGGCTTTATGATGTATATGCTGCGCAAGATCCCGAAACGGACCGACTTCGTCAAATACGCCGGCTACAAGTTTGAAGTGGTGGATATCGACAGCTACAAGATTGACCAGCTGTTGGTAACCCGGCTGAGCGACAAACCGGCATCGGTACTGCCGAAGGCACCGGAAGAAAAACCCGCAGCCTGATCTCCATCGATAAAAACGTCAGCGGCCCCAAACGGGGCCGCGATTATTTTAGCTTTTGCAGGTGCTCTAACTATTACCCTATGAATTTCGAGTTGCAGCTAGGCGGCCAGCTCACTCATCCCCAGGCGCTTACTTTAGTAAGTAACTGAGGTGACAAATCTGTCGGGAACAGATTTGAACGCTGCTTGCAGCGGCCCCTTTAGGGGCGTGGCCCACGGATGGGCCACGTAACTGAGTGCAGGTAACAACGCTGCAGCTTGAAAGGCGACGGGTAGTTGATCAACCCATCTCGGTCTGCAATAACAACACCTGACGGTTAACCTCTGACATCACGCTGAAGTGACGCCGGTCGCGAATTTTCGGCAGCAGAATTTTCCCTTCATCGAATTCGAACGCGCCCACATCTTTGATATACAGCCGGCCACGAAACAGGGTCTTGACGTACTTCGCCACTTTCAACGGATTATAACGCTGGAAGATTCTCATTCTATTACTTTCCTCCGTTTGGTCCATGCGCTCAGCGAGCCGCCAAGGTGGCAGCCTCTAAAGTAAGAACGCAACTTGATTGCCATGTAGTAGACCTAGTAAAGACTATAACGTTCATTTCCGCCTGGAGATCTTCACTGGATTTACACTTTTTGACAGAATTGTATATGATTATATATAACTTTTTCAGTATATCCCTTCAAAAACCGGGTATTAGCGGCCTGAAGGAAGAACTGAGATCCGGCTAACAGGACAGACCTCCGATCACCACCTATGCTTTAGGCTGTCGGGTGCGGTCGGCACCATTCCACCTTCAAGGAGAAGGCATGAAAAAAAGTCACATGCTCATTGCGTCCCTGCTGTTTGCACCCCTTTTTGCCTCTGCGCATAACTTCCAGCTCCAGCAACGCGTAGCGCCGATTGGCGTCAGCGACAAGGGTGAGCTGAACTACGCTAATGATAAGTTTAGCTATCAAAACTGGAATAGCGCGCAGCTCAGTGGAAAAGTGCGAGTCATCCAGCATATTGCCGGCCGCAGCTCTGCCAAGGACATGAACGACCCACTGATAGAAGCGATTAAGAAAGCCAAGCTACCGCACGATCGTTACCAAACGACGACAATAGTGAATACAGATGATGCTCTGCTCGGCACGGCGATGTTTGTCCGCAGCAGTATCGAAGACAGCAAGAAAGAGTTCCCCTGGTCGCAGTTTGTGGTCGACAGCAACGGTAACGTGCGCAAAGCCTGGGATTTACAGCCGAAGGGGTCAGCCATTGTAGTGCTGGATAAGCAGGGCAGGATCCAGTTTGCCAAAGACGGCGCACTGACGCCGGAAGAGGTGCAGCAGGTCATGACCCAACTGCACCAACTGCTGGCAAACTGAATTAGAACAGCGAAACCCGGAAGCCGGGGTTGAGGAAAGACTCACGCGGCGTATAGAGCAGCGGCCTGCCCTGCCAGTCGTGGATCTGCGCTCCGGCCGCCACCGCGACTGCGTGTCCGGCGGCGGTATCCCAGATATTGGTCGGCCCAAAACGTGGGTAAAGCTGCGCTTTACCTTCTGCCACCAGGCAGAACTTCAGCGAGGAACCGACAGATACGGTCTGATGCTCACCTAACTGATTCAGGTAATCCTTCAGCTCTTCGTCACTGTGCGAGCGACTAACCACCACCAACGGCGGATTGGCATTACTGACGCCAATCGCCTGGCGTTGGCCCTTTTCTTCTTTCCAGGCTTTGCCGCGTTCGGCCAGATACAGCACGTCGATCGCCGGGGCGTAAACCACGCCCATCACCGCCTGCCCGTCTTCAATCAACGCAATATTTACCGTGAATTCGCCGTTACGATTGAGGAATTCCTTGGTGCCATCCAGCGGATCGACCAGCCAGTAACGCGTCCAATTCTGTCGCACTTCCCAGCCCGGTGGATCTTCTTCTGACAGTAAAGGTATTTCCGGCGTTAACGCTGCCAGGCCGCGTTGGATGATGTGGTGCGCTGCCAGATCGGCCGCCGTCACCGGGGAATCATCTTTTTTCTGTGCGACATCAAGCGGTTGTTTACCGTCATATACCGCCATGATCGCTGCGCCCGCCTCGCGGGACAGTTGGCAAATTTGCTCTAACATCATTCACCTCAGATATGCAGTTCCATGGGTCATTTCCCCTTTCTCATTGCTAGCAGCCTAGTTTTTTTTGCATGGAATATCCATCACAACGATTTAACCCGCGGTAATTACTCGAGTCTTTGCCGTCACAACTGTGACATTTACTGTCCTGCACTGGCTTATTTTCTGCCACACTTCACAGTTTGGTGAGACAACCAATGTTAATTACATGTTCCTCTGCGATAAAACTCGAAAAATGGAATGGAGAAAACTAAAAATGATGAAGCGTCCGCTGACGTTGTCTGCCCTCGCTATGCTGGTGTGCACCTCCGCACAAGCGGCAACGGTCGATCTGCGCGTGCTGGAAACCACCGACCTGCACAGCAACATGATGGACTTCGATTACTACAAGGATAAACCGACCGATAAATTCGGTCTGGTACGCACCGCCAGCCTGATTGAACAGGCCCGTCAGCAGGCAGCCAATACGGTGCTGGTGGACAACGGCGACATTATTCAGGGCAGCCCGCTCGGCGATTATATGGCGGCCAAGGGCCTGAAACCCGGTGATGTACACCCGGTGTATAAGGCGATGAATACCCTGAATTATGTGGTCGGCAATATCGGCAACCATGAGTTCAACTACGGGCTCGATTACCTGAAAAACGCCATTGCCGGTGCCAAATTCCCGTATATCAACGCCAACGTGATCGACGCTAAAACACAAAAACCCCTGTTCACTCCTTACATTATCGTCGATACGCCGGTAAAAGACCGTGACGGCAAAGAACATAGTTTGCGCATCGGTTATATCGGCTTTGTGCCACCGCAAATCCTGGTGTGGGATAAAGCCAATCTGCAGGGCAAGGTCACCGTTAACGACATCACCGAAACGGCTAAACGTTACGTGCCGGAAATGCGCAAACAGGGCGCCGATCTGGTGGTGGCTATCCCGCACTCCGGCCTGTCCAGCGAGCCGTACAAGGCCATGGCGGAAAACTCGGTGTACTACCTCAGCCAGGTACCGGGCATCGACGCCATCATGTTCGGCCACGCTCACGCCGTGTTCCCCAGCAAGGACTTCGCCAATATCAAAGGGGCTGACATCGCACAGGGTACGCTGAACGGCATCCCGGCAGTGATGCCGGGCCAGTGGGGCGATCATCTCGGCGTGGTCGATCTGCAATTGAATAACGACAGCGGCACCTGGAAAGTCACGGCGGCCAAGGCGCAAGCTCGGCCGATTTACGACAAAGAGAACAAGAAATCGCTGGCGGCGGAAGACGCCAACCTGCTGAAAGTGCTGGCGGAAGATCACAAAGGCACGCGAGATTTCGTCAGCAAGCCTGTCGGCAAGGCCGACGACAACATGTACAGCTATCTGGCGCTGGTGCAGGATGATCCGACGGTGCAGATCGTCAATAACGCGCAAAAGGCCTACGTCGAGCACTATATTCAGGGCGATCCGGATCTGGCTGACCTGCCGGTGCTGTCAGCCGCGGCCCCGTTCAAGGTGGGCGGGCGCAAAAACGATCCGGCCAGCTTCGTTGAGGTGGAAAAAGGTCAGCTCACCTTCCGTAACGCTTCAGACCTCTACCTTTATCCCAACACACTGGTGGTGGTGAAAGCCAGCGGCAAAGAAGTGAAGGAATGGCTGGAGTGTTCCGCCGGGCAGTTCAACCAGATCGACGTCAACAGCAGTAAACCACAGGGCCTGATCAACTGGGACGGTTTCCGCACCTATAATTTCGATGTGATTGACGGAGTCAATTATCAGGTCGACGTCAGCCAACCGGCGCGTTACGACGGCGAATGCCAGTTAATTAACGACAAGGCGCAGCGCATCAAGGAGCTGACGTTCAAAGGCAAACCGATCGATCCAAAAGCCACATTCCTGGTTGCCACCAATAACTACCGCGCCTACGGCGGCAAGTTTGCCGGCACCGGCGATCAACACATTGCTTTTGCTTCACCGGATGAGAACCGTTCGGTACTGGCGGCTTATATCAGCGCTGAAACCAGGCAACACGGCGCAGTGAAGCCACAGGTGGATAATAACTGGCGCCTGGCGACGTTCAGCAGCCCGCAGCCGCTGGATATCCGCTTTGAAACCTCACCGAGTGACAAAGCCAGCGCGTTTATCAAAACGCACGCCCAGTACCCGATGAAAGCTGAAGGGACAGACAGCATCGGCTTTGCGGTTTATCAGATTGATTTGCAGAAGAAATAAACAATAAGGGCGCCGTTAAGGCGCCCTTGAAAAACTCTGCGGTGACTTACAGAATTTCCAACAGCTCGACGTCAAACACCAGCGCGCTGAATGGCGGGATGGATGCGCCTGCACCACGCTCGCCGTAGGCCAGGTCGTGTGGGATGTACAGCTGCCATTTGGAGCCGACCGGCATCAGAGTCAGCGCTTCGATCCAGCCTGGGATCACGCCGCTGACCGGGAATTCTGCCGGCTGGCCGCGCTCTACAGAGCTGTCGAACACGTCGCCGTTAATCAGACGACCGGTGTAATGCACACGCACGCGATCCTGACGGGACGGGATTGGGCCATCGCCCTGCTCCAGCACGGAGAACTGCAGACCGGATTCGGTCAGCGTCACTTCGTCACGCTTGGCGTTGTCTTCCAGGAATTTCTGACCTTCAACGGCCATCGCCTGCTGACGATCGCGACGCACGGCATCCGCACGTTCGTGAATTTCACGCAGCGCACGGTGAACCACGTCTACCGGAACCGCCGGGGCATTCCCTTCCAGCGCGTCACGCAAACCTGCCAGCAGAGCTTCCGGTTGTAAACCTTCCAGACCGGACTCTTGCAACTGCTGGCCGACCTGTAAACCAATCCCGTAACTCGCTTGAGCTTCAACGCTGTCAAAAGAAGGGGTTGTCATGGGGTTTTCCTTTAGTCTTTAAAAAGTCGAAAGCGCAGCATAACAGCGCCGTAAAGCCGGGTAAAATCTTGTGTGGAGAATGATGACTTTTGTCGTAGAAAAAGAAACAATAACCTCCTGTTAACGCCCGCTCCCGCGCCCCAGGCGAATTGCCTGCCGCAACAGGCATGGGTTTGCTGCTGCCTTTCACTTCAATCAGTTAGCGGACTATACTGAAACAAGAGCATCGGGACGTCGGTACAGACTTTTGTACCCTGATATTTTACGCCGTTGAAGAGAGGTCACCATGGGCAGAATCTCGCCCAGGAGAAGGAAAACCACCCGTGTCTACCAGCCATTGCTGCGTACCTGGCTGAACTTCAGCCAGCGCCTGAAACCAGGCTCCGCGCCAGAGGCGGTAGAAGATCCGGATTCAGAACAACCACCGGGAAACGGTAAGGGGCAAAGTATCAAAGCATTATTGCTGAAGATCTGGCACCTGCCGGACGGTTTCGGTTGGATGGAGCCATTACCCTATTTTCACCGCCGCTGGACCCTGATTTTCGGCATCATCCTGCTGTTGGCGCTGCTATGGCCATACTCTTCACAGAACAGCGGGCAACCTTTCCCGGTTACCCAGCAGGATAACAGCGTGCCATTGCGGGCCGATCTGCAAAATAATGCTCAGCAACAGCACGCTGCCGAACCTGAACCGGCGGGCAACTGGCAACGTTTCCAGATCCAGCCGGGGCAGACGCTGGCGCAACTGTTCCGCGACAACAGCCTGCCGGTGAACGAAGTCTTCGCCATGGCGCAGGTGGAAGGTAATGACAAGCCGCTCAGTAACATGAAAGCCGGCCAGGAAGTGCGTATCGAACGTGATACTAACGGCGTGATCACCGCGCTCTCGGTCACCGCCGCTGATAATACGCAGGTGCTGTTCCGCCGCCAGGCCGACGGCAGTTACCGCCGCGAGCGTTAATCGGCCAACTGCGCCAACAGAAAGTCGCGCAGCACGACGCCATGGTTGTGCTGTGTGTCTTTACTGCCATAAAGAAGGGTCATGGGCTGACCTTGCCGTAATAATGCCACCAGCGGCTGCCAGGCGTCATTTTCCGCCAGTTGCCGTCGGTAGCGGCTTTCAAACTCTTCCCACTGCTCAAGGTGCTGATGAAACCACTGCCGCAGTGCGTTATCCGGTGCCACCTGCTTTAGCCACTGTACGCCCTGCAGCCTTTCCTTGCTGACGCCTCGCGGCCACAGCCGATCTATCAGATAGCAGTTCACCGGCGCCGGGCCAGTAAAATCATAAACACGCTGTAAGTTAATCTCTGCCATTTGCCGCTGCTCCTCACTCAAGGTGATAACAGGGTAACGCGATTTAGCGGATGTAAGAAAAGCAAAACGCCAGCACGAGGCTGGCGTTTTAACTTGGCGAGCAGCAGCGATTAAGCTTCTGCTACCACAACTACATTCAGCTGTGCGAATACGTCGCTGTGTACCTGGAACTGAACTTCGTGTTCACCAGTGGTACGCAGAACGCCATTCGGCAGACGAACTTCGCTCTTGGCAACTTCAACGCCTGCCGCAGTAACTGCGTCAGCGATGTCGCGGGTGCCGATAGAGCCGAACAGTTTACCTTCGTCGCCTGATTTAGACGCGATGGTGACTGAACCCAGTTCGTTGATCTTGGTTGCGCGAGCTTCAGCAGCAGTCAGAATTTCAGCCAGTTTGGCTTCCAGTTCTGCACGGCGTACTTCGAAGAACTCTACGTTTTTCTTGGTAGCAGGAACAGCTTTGCCCTGTGGTACCAGGAAGTTACGGGCGTAGCCCGCTTTAACGTTAACTTGATCACCCAGGCTGCCCAGGTTTGCTACTTTATCAAGCAGAATAACTTGCATTACCTTATCCTCTTAAAGTCGTTAATAGACGGCGGCCGATTACTGATGACGATCAGTGTATGGCAGCAGGGACAGGTAGCGAGCGCGCTTGATGCAGCGAGCCAGCTGACGCTGGTATTTTGCACGAGTACCGGTAATACGGCTCGGGACAATTTTACCGCTTTCGGTAATGTAGTTTTTCAACGTTGCGATATCTTTGTAATCGATCTCAACAACGCCTTCCGCTGTGAAACGGCAGAACTTGCGACGACGGAAATAACGTGCCATTAGGCTAGTCTCCAGAATCTATCAATTCAATCTGCTCGGCATGCAACACCATTTTGTTCAGTCCATTGCGCCCTTGATGGCTGCTAATGAAACCGGAAACGGTGAGAGGCGTGCCGACCGTTATACTTTGAGTAATGGCCTGATGGGCCTTGCCGCTGATAATCACCGGCATACGACACCAGGCTTGCCGGGTAAAACCGGCTTCCACTTGCACTGAACGGTGCTCAAGCACGAACTGGCAATGTGGAATACCTGACGGGCTCACTTTACGCGTCGGCGTCTTGCACACGGTGCCAGACAACGTCAGCCGATTAGCCGTCACGGTAAATTACTCTTCAGAATCCCCAGCATCAGCATCATCTGCGGTTTCGTTAGCGAAGTCTTCGCGGCGATCGCCACGACGTTCGTCTTTCGCTTTAACCATCGGAGATGCTTCAGTTACCGCGTGCTTAACGCGCATAACCATGCTACGGATAACGGCGTCGTTGAAGCGGAAGTTTGTTTCCAGCTCATCGATCGCTTCCTGCGGAGCTTCAACGTTCAGCAGAACGTAGTGGGCTTTGTGCAGTTTGTTGATCGGGTAAGCCAGTTGACGGCGGCCCCAGTCTTCCAGACGGTGAATCTGACCAGCAGCGTTAGTGATGGTAGCACTGTAACGCTCGATCATGCCCGGAACCTGTTCGCTTTGGTCAGGGTGGACCATAAAAACGATTTCGTAATGACGCATCGAATTGCTCCTTACGGATTATTCAGCCTCCTGTCAGGGTCAACCGCGGCCCATGGAAGCAAGGAACGTGTATGTGTGTGCGGCTGAAAAAATGACGCGTAATCATACTTGCGCAGGCTGAAAAACTCAAGGGTCGAAGGGGGCTTATTATCGGTAATGCGAAGCGGATGCGTAAATAGCACGATTTGCTGTCGGCAAAACCTATGTACACAAATCCATCAGTTGAAAAAATCTCTCAATAAAATCATCACTGCCGCATGAATTTCATTCATTTTTTTTGAAAGAGGCCATCAAAATGGCGGCCTTTTTAATCCTGCCGGAAGGTCTAAAATTGTAGTTATCCGCCGCAGACAGCGCGACGAAAAAGATTTGAGGTTATTCAATACATGCAAATAACTTTTTGCTGCACTGGCACCGGCTGTCAGGCCGTTGAAGCAAACAGTTAAGAGAGGCAATTATGAAACACATCACCATCGCTACCGCCATTGCTTTACTGTTTTCCGCCAACGTCATGGCAGCAACAGAGATCACCTCACACCAGGCCGATCAACGTCAGAGCGTTGGCTTCGTCACGCTGAACCAGAATGTGGTTTCTCCGGATGACGCCACCAGTCAGGTGAGCAAAATAGCCGACCAGCGCGGCGCCACCGCCTATCGGATCATTGCCCTGCATGAGCCTGAAAACAACAGCACCATCCACGTCAGCGCCGAACTGTATCGTTAAGTGAAAATGCAGTACCAGGGAAGCAACTCGCGCCTAAAACAGTAAATTAAACTGCGAAAGTCACCATCAGCCCCCTGCCTGCAGGGGGCTTTTTTTACAGCGATTGCACGAAGAAATCGGCGGTGGCACTGAGTGCCTGTGGCGTAATGCGGTGCTTGACTCCCGGCTCAGTGAGTAACGTCAATTGACGGTCCCAGCCACTTTGGCGCAGTTCGGTCGCCAGCCGCAGGCTTTCCGCCGCCGGCACCAGGTCATCCGCCTCACCGTGCCACAGCAGTAAAGGACGATCGGCAACTTTCTCCAACTGCTGTTCCAGACCGTAATCCGCCAGCATGGCAATGCGCGCATCAAAATCCTCGCTCGACAAAGGATTTCCCTGCTCATCCAGCGGTGGGAACAGCGTTTGCGCCAGAGAGGTGTAGTAACCGGCCCCCATCAGGCTGGCCGCCGCTTTCACCCACGGATAGCGGGCAAAACTGCCCAATGTCGTCATGCCGCCCATTGACGCACCGCCCACGCCAATGCGCCCCTCGGCAATCAGACCGAGCTGTTCAAAGTGCGCCTTCAGCGCCGGTAACTCGTCAATATTGCGCCGAAGGATCTCCCAAAAACTGGCCAACCGTTTGGCTTCATTGCCATCAAAACGTTCGCCGTGCAGATCGGCATCCGGCAGCACCACACGAAACCCTGCTTTGGCCAATGCATAGGCAAAGTAGGCGTACACTTCTTTCGACGAGGTATAGCCATGGTAGAAAAATACCGTCGGCAATGGCTGGTGATATTGCCCCGCAGGCACCGCGTGGATCACCGCAGTGTCTCCCACTCGCTCGTCATAGATTTCAATCATCCGTTTTTCTCCACGTCGCTGTTTGCCTCCATAATGGCAAACTTGAGCTTAATAGCATTAGCTCAATCTGTTCCAATTTATAATGAGTTACACTGAAATCATGCTATCCGCTTTGTCGAGGTCTCTATGAAACTGTCCTATCTGTTGCTGCCCCTGGCGCTGGTCACGCTGCTTAGTGCCTGTGGCATGATGACCACGACGCCAAAAGCCCCGCCGGCGCCCAATGGGCAGGCGCAAGAGGTAACCCGGGCGCAAACCGGCAGTCTGGTGAAAATGGGCACCACCAGCGCCCTGGTCCGCGGCAGTCCGATGGATGTGGAAGCAGAAATTCAGAAGAAAGCCAACGCCAGCGGCGCACGCTATTACATGATCATGATGAACAGTGAAACCGTGGTGCCCGGCCAGTGGTATTCGCAGGCGATCCTGTACCGGTAAACTCTGGAGTTTTAATAAGATTTACATTGGCTTTGCACAGACTGAAGTTGGCTGTTGCACACTGGCGGTCAGCGCGCCGCAGCCTGCGAGCGTGAGTCCAGGATCCGACCAAGGGGAACGCCATGACACGGACACGCTCCGCCGCACTCACCGCCCTCCTGCTCTCAATGGGGTTACTCAGCGCCAGCGCTCAGTCCGCTGAGTTGGCGCCCGCAGACCGCGTTACGCCGCTTAGCGAAATTGCACAAATCACCCTGAATAACCTGCCCGGCTCGCCTCAGGATGTAGAACAATTGATTGCCCGCAAGGCTGATGAGCATGGGGCGAGCTATTACCGCATCCTGCGGATGGAAGAACAGGCGCATCAGCCTGGCTGGCGCGCCTTTGCAATTCTCTATCTTTAGTAGGTCATGCAGGCCGCATTCAGTATGCCGCCGCTGATTGACACGCCCCCCAGGAAAATCCCGGCGGCGACGTGATTGGACTCAATCTTGTCGCTGATACGCGGCATATAGATTTTCACCGCCGCAAACAGCAGCAGTTGTACCACCAAGGCCACCACGCCCCATAGCAGGTAGTCCAGCAGGCTGACCGAGTTGATCGCCGCGCTGGCCAACGGGATCACATAACCCAGGCAGGCGCCGACGAATCCAAAAGCGGCTGACTGATTATCGGCCTTGATCAACGCCCATTCGTCATGCGGCGTAATGCGGGTATAAACAAACAAGAACACCAGAACCATGGCAAAGCCACTGAAGAAATAAGAGGCGAATGCCGCCAACGCGCTGAGAATATCCATGTCATGTTTCCTGGTCAGAGGTCAGTATCCCTTACGGGCCAAGTGCTGAATTAAAAAGCTTTTCCCGCTGTAGCGCTACTGTTTTCCCTAGCCTCCCATCGCTCGGGCAAACAACGTCTCGCACAGACGGTCTGGTAATGTTCGCTCACCACGGGTATCGAGCATCATTTGGCACCAGGCTTCCGCTAACGGCGGTGAACTGTAGCGCAGAAGCTGCGCCGCGGCGAACAGATTGAATAACGCACCGGTGACCGCCCGTCCCTGCTCCTCCTGGGGTTTGCGCATCAACTGGAGCAACTGCCGCCACTGGCGATCAAAGTGACGGTTCTGCCCCCTGACCTCACCAAATTCAAGCTCCAGGGCTTCCTGTACCACCGGCAGCTTCCCCCAGGCTCGCATCACGTCCAGACACATGATATTGCCGGAACCTTCCCAAATGCTGTTCACCGGCATTTCACGGTACAGCCGCGGCAGCTCACTCTCTTCACAGTAGCCGATACCGCCCAGCGCCTCCATCGCTTCGCCGATAAAAGGGATGCCCTGTCGACAGACTTCAAACTTCGCCGCCGGGGTCATCACCCGACACAGCGCCTGTTCCAAAGGCGCCCCGACGCCGATGCTGTCATAGGCTCGCGCCAGGCGCATCAGGGCCGCCGTTTGCCCCTCCAGCCGCAGCGCCATCCGCGCCAACACCTGACGCATCATCGGTTGTTCGATCAAGGGCTTGCCGAACGCCTGCCGCTGCAGAGCGTGGTATAACGCCACCGATAGCCCGCGCCGCATCAAACCCTGGCTGCCCAACGCACAGTCAAAACGCGTCAGGCCACCCATTTTCAGGATATGCCGCACGCCATCTCCTTCCTCGCCCACCAGCCAGGCGCTGGCGTCCTGAAACTCAACCTCTCCGCTGGCGTTGGAACGATTACCCAGTTTATCCTTCAGCCGCTCCAGCCGTATGGCATTGCGCGTGCCGTCCGGCAAAATACGCGGTAGAAAGAAGCAGGACAGACCCCCTTCGGCCTGCGCCAGCACCAGGTGCGCATCGCTCTGCGGCACCGAGAAAAACCATTTGTGTCCTACCAGCCGGTAAGCCTCCCCCGGGCCGCGGGCCGCTAACGGGCTGGCGGTGGTGGTATTGCTCAATACGTCGGAACCGCCCTGCTTTTCGGTCATGCCCATGCCAATCAGCAAGCCGCGCTTTTGCCCACCGGGTAGCACATGCGCGTCGTAACGATCGGATAGCAACGGCGTTAACCAGGATTGGAATTCTGTCGGCAGAGAACGCTGCAGCAGTGGGATAGCGCCAAAGGTCATGGTCACCGGGCACAGGGTGCCGGCCTCGACCTGAGCATGCAGCACAAAACGCGCGGCGCGCGCCACGAATGAACCAATACGGGCATCCTCCTGCCACGGCAGGTTATGCACACGGTTAGCAATCAAGCCTTGCATCAGGATATGCCAGGCGGGATGGAAACGGACGTCGTCCAACCGCTGGCCGGTGGCATCATAACGCAATAACTCCGGCGGGTTGGCATTGGCCAGTCGCCCCAGTTCCAGCGATTCCTGGGTTCCCAACTGCTGCCCCAACGAGGCCAGCACTTCCACATCCCAACCGGCTTGCTCGCGCTGTACCGCCTCATGCAGTGGCGTATCGGACAGGAACAGATTGCTGTTCCCCAGCGGCTTTGGCTGATTAAAAACGGTGTGTGTATTCCAGACCATCGGCTTGCTCCCTGATAAAGGCGTCAGGAGTAAGTATGGTCGTCAGGGGGATTTCTGCCGCAGGTGAGATCACAGGGTGGGAATTGAGAAAGCAACAAGGGCGCAAAATTCTGCGCCCTAAACGGTAAATCAGCTGCGTTGACGCACCGCTTCAAACAGACAGATACCGGTGGCGACTGATACGTTCAGCGAAGACACCGTCCCGGCCATTGGAATGCTGATCAACTCGTCACAGTGCTCGCGAGTCAGACGACGCATACCTTCGCCCTCTGCCCCCATCACCAGCGCCATCGGGCCAGTCATTTTGCTCTGGAACAAAGTGTGATCGGCTTCGCCGGCAGTGCCGACGACCCAGACGTTCATTTCCTGCAGCAAACGCAGGGTACGCGCCAGGTTGGTGACGCGAATCAACGGAACGTTTTCCGCCGCGCCGCAGGCCACTTTCTTGGCGGTAGCGTTTAACTGGGCAGAACGGTCGCGCGGGACGATCACCGCGTGTACACCGGCCGCATCGGCACTGCGAAGACAGGCGCCGAGGTTGTGCGGGTCGGTCACGCCGTCCAGCACCAGCAGGAAAGGCGTGTCCACGCTTTCCAGCAGCGCCGGCAAATCGTTTTCCTGATACTGACGCCCTTCGCGCACCCGGGCGATAATCCCCTGATGCACCGCGCCCTCGACCTTCTCATCCAGCCACTGGCGGTTAGCCACCTGGATAACAATGCCGGTCGCTTCCAGCTCGGCAATCAGCGGCTGCAAGCGGCGATCGTCACGCCCTTTGAGGATAAACACTTCCAGGAAGCGTTGCGGATCGTTGTCTAACAGGGCCTTGACGGCATGAATACCGTAAATAATTTCGCTCATGATGCTCTTTTAACTGTGCGGCTGGCGTATGCCAGCCGGTGATAATGACGTGTGGCAGCTTAAGCCTGCTCAGCACCTTTCTTCTTGCCGGCGCGTTTGGCCTTGGTCGCCGACGCTATTTTCCGGGTTTTGTCGGACACTTTCTTGGCTTTCGCCTTTTTGTCTTTCTTCACCTTGTCAGCGGGTTTGGCTTCGTCTTTACGGAAGGCGCTGTCAGGCTCAAAATTGGCGGGCGGTTTGCCGCCGCGACGTTTACGCGGAGCGGAAGTGCGGCCTGCGCCAGCCCCGCCACGCAGGGTGCGTTGGCCACCATTTTTGGCGCGATCGCGTTCGGTTTTGCCTTCACCACGCGGCTTGCGAGTGCTGGAGACCAAAGCGAAGTCAATTTTACGCTCATCCATATGCACCGCTTCAACGCGGATCTCTACCGTATCGCCCAGGCGATAAACCACGCCGGAGGATTCGCCAATCAGACGCTGGCCGATATTATCGTAGCGATAATAGTCATTATCCAGCGATGATACGTGCACCAGACCGTCGATAAACAGATCGTTCAGACGAACGAAGAAACCAAAGCCGGTCACGCTGGCAATAATACCGCTGAACACTTCCCCGACGTGATCCTGCATAAAGTCGCATTTCAGCCAGTCGGCAACGTTACGCGTCGCTTCATCAGCGCGGCGCTCGGCCATCGAACAGTGCTCGCCCAGCTGCAGCATTTCTTCAAACTCGCTGTGCCAACCACCGGTCGGCGTCCAGCGCTCTTTCGGCTCGCCGTGCTCTTTAGCCAGCTGGTATTTGATTGCGCGGTGCATCGCCAGATCCGGATAACGACGGATCGGCGAGGTGAAGTGGCCATAAGAAGCCAGCGCCAGACCAAAGTGGCCCCGGTTTTCCGGATCGTAGACCGCCTGCTTCATTGAACGCAGCAGCATGGTTTGCAGCATTTCATGGTCAGGACGTTCGGAAACTTCATCCATCAAGGTGGCGTAGTCCTTCGGCTGCGGCTTGTTACCGCCGCCCAGCGTCAGGCCCAGTTCGCCCAGCACGCTGCGCAACGCGGTAATGTGATCGTCGCTTGGACGGTCATGCACGCGGAACAGCGCCGGCTCGTTATTCTTCTCAACGAAGCGCGCCGCGGCAACGTTCGCCATGATCATGCACTCTTCGATCAGTTTGTGGGCGTCGTTACGCACCGTTGGCTCAACACGTTCAATACGACGTTCGGCGTTGAAGATAAACTTGGCTTCTTCGGTTTCGAAAGCAATACCGCCACGTTCGGCGCGCGCCTGATCCAACACCTTGTACATTGTGTGCAGCTCTTCCAGGTGCTTGACCAGCGGGTGATAATGCTCACGCAGCTCCTGATCGCCCTGCAAGATGTGCCAGACTTTGTTGTAGGTTAAACGGGCGTGAGAGCTCATTACCGCTTCATAGAATTTGGCCGTCGACAGACGCCCCTGGGCGGAGATGGTCATCTCGCACACCATACACAGGCGGTCAACCTGCGGGTTAAGCGAACACAGGCCGTTGGACAGCACTTCCGGCAGCATCGGGATGACTTCCGATGGGAAGTACACCGAAGTTGCGCGGTTGCGCGCTTCGTCATCCAGCGCAGTGCGCGGACGGACGTAGTAGCTGACGTCGGCAATGGCTACCCACAGGCGCCAACCGCCGCCACGTTTTTTCTCACAGTAAACCGCGTCATCGAAATCGCGTGCGTCTTCGCCGTCAATGGTCACCAAAGGTAACTGACGCAGATCGACACGGCCTTTCTTGGCGGCTTCAGGTACCTGTTCACTGAGATCGGCGACCTGTTTTTCCACCTGTGGCGGCCAAACATGCGGGATCTCATGGGTGCGCAGAGCGATATCCACCGCCATGCTGGTGCCCATTTTATCGCCGAGGATCTCAACGATCTTGCCTACCGCCTTGGTGCGACGGGTCGGACGTTGGGTCAGCTCAACCACCACCATAAAGCCCATGCGTGCGCCACTGGCTGCTTCGGCCGGGATCAGGATATCAAAGCTCAGGCGGCTATCATCCGGCACCACAAAGCCGGTACCGGCATCCATAAAGAAGCGACCGACGATTTGGCTGGTTTTCGGCACCAGCACACGGACGATACGCGCTTCACGGCGGCCCTTGCGATCTGCAGCCATTGCCTGTGCCAGCACCACATCACCGTGGATTGCCATTTTCATCTGCTCAGCTGACAGATACAGGTCGTCTTTGCTGCCTTCAATACGCAGGAAACCAAAGCCATCACGGTGGCCGATAACGGTACCGCGCAGCAGATCGAGACGTTCCGGCAGCGCATAGCACTGACGGCGGGTAAATATTAACTGACCGTCACGTTCCATCGCACGCAAACGGCGACGCAACGCTTCTAACGGCTCTTCACCGGTTAAATTCAGCTCTTTGGCCAGCTCTTCGCGGCTGGCCGGCGTTTCTCTTTTCGCCAGATGGGCCAGAATGAATTCACGGCTCGGGATTGGGGATTCATATTTTTCTGCTTCTCGTTCCAGGAATGGATCTTGTGACATTGCGGTTCCTCCGTTGTCATCAGCAGGGTGCCGCTGAGCCTTGTCTTCTCAGCGACGCTTTATTCGACAAGCAATAGCTTGTAGAGCGATGGATTGTCTTCGACCATATCGGCCAGCGTGTGGCTGTCCAGCTCTTCAAGGAAATTCTGTACGCCCTGTTGGAGCACCTGTTTCAGGCGGCAAGCAGGGGTTATGTGGCAGAAAGTACTGTTGCAGTTAACCAGTGACAGCGGCTCCAGCGCCCTGACTACGTCGCCGAGGCGAATGGTTTCGGCCGGTTTGCCTAAACGGATGCCGCCGTTCTTACCGCGCACTGCGGTTACAAACCCAACCCGGCTTAACTGATTGATGATCTTTACCATATGGTTTCTGGACACGCCGTAGACCTCGGTAACTTCCGAGATGCTGGTCATTTTGTCCGGTGGCAGCGAGGCCATGTAGATCAACGCCCGCAGGCCGTAATCAGTAAAACTTGTTAACTGCACATCTACCTCTGGGTATCATTTTACCCGTCTGATACGCCGATTTTCGGCATTATTCAAAAGATTACTTATTGGATAATAAACCAGCCAGAGAGTTCGCCGCTAATTATTTAGCGCATCTCGGACGCTGGACAGGTTAAAGAAAGGATTTTTTGAAGTGAAATCGCAACCGGGGGAAATCAGGATAAAAACAAACCGGGACAATGCCCGGTTTGTTTTACTGCAGTAAAACCAGATTATGCGTCGAACGGGTCGCGCAGGATCATGGTTTCGCTACGGTCTGGACCTGTAGAGATAATGTCTACCGGCACGCCAGTCAGCTCTTCAATACGCTTGATGTAGTTCAGCGCCGCCTGTGGCAGTTTGCTGTGTTCTTTCACGCCAAAAGTGGTGTCGCTCCAGCCCGGCATGCTTTCGTAGATGGGTTCAATACCTTCCCAACCTTCAGCCGCCAACGGAGTGGTAGTCATTTCGCGGCCGTCAGGCATGCGGTAACCCACGCAGATCTTCACTTCTTTCAAGCCGTCCAACACGTCCAGCTTGGTCAGGCAGAAGCCGGACAGGGAGTTGATCTGTACAGAGCGGCGAACCGCTACCGCGTCCAGCCAGCCGGTACGACGACGACGGCCAGTAGTAGCACCGAATTCGTTACCCTGCTTGCACAGGAATTCACCGGTTTCGTCGAACAGTTCAGTTGGGAACGGACCTGCACCCACACGGGTAGAGTAGGCTTTAACGATGCCCAGTACGTAATCCACGTAACGCGGACCAATACCTGAACCGGTAGCAACGCCGCCAGCAGTGGTATTTGAAGAGGTCACGTACGGATAGGTACCGTGGTCGATATCCAGCAGGGTGCCCTGTGCGCCTTCGAACATGATCAGGTCGCCACGCTTGCGCGCGCCGTCCAGCAGTTCGGACACGTCAACAACCATTGCAGTCAGGATGTCGGCGATAGACAGCACATAATCCAGAGTCGCCTGGTAATCAACGGCTTCAACTTTGTAGTAGTTGACCAACTGGAAGTTATGGTAATCAACAATTTCCTTCAGCTTAACGGCGAAGGTTTCTTTGTTGAACAAGTCGCTAACGCGCAGACCGCGACGAGCCACTTTATCTTCGTAAGCCGGGCCGATACCGCGACCGGTGGTACCGATAGCTTTCGCGCCGCGTGCTTTCTCGCGCGCGTTATCCAGCGCAACGTGATAAGGCAGGATCAGCGGGCAGGCTTCGGACAGTAACAGACGTTCGCGTACCGGGATGCCGCGCGCTTCGAGTTCACCCATTTCTTTCATCAATGCGTCTGGAGCCAGAACCACACCGTTGCCGATGATGCTGGTCACGTTTTCACGCAGAATGCCTGATGGAATCAAATGAAGGACGGTTTTTTCACCGTTAATAACCAGAGTGTGGCCAGCGTTATGGCCCCCTTGGTAGCGCACTACATATTGAGCCCGTTCGGTCAGCAGGTCTACGACCTTGCCCTTACCTTCGTCACCCCATTGAGTGCCCAGTACGACGACGTTCTTACCCATTTTAAAAATCACCGGTTGCTTAAAAATGGATTCTACCACCGTAATTCGTGAGTTTCAGCACTTTTAGCATAGGGTTGCATATTTTTTAGGCTAAACTTTAAACCCCTGCGTGTGTACGCAACATGTAGTAGATCACACAGCCCGCAACCACTATTCCACCGCCAAATCGACGCAGTGTCGCGTCAGGAAACTGGGTCATCGCCAGTATCATTTTGCGCCAGGCCTGCGGAAACAGCATCGGGCCCAAGCCTTCCAGCACCAAAACCAGCCCAAGCGCCAGCCAGATCGTTGAATTCATCAATGTCTCCCAAAAAGAAAGGGCCCGCGTTTAAACGGGCCCTCGATCATTAACCTGTCGCGGTTACTTGCGTACGGAATCAGGCGACTTCATGTAGCGGAAGAAATCGCTGTCCGGGCTCAGTACCATCACGTCCTGGTTATTGCTGCTGAAGCTGGTTTCATAAGCACGCAGGCTACGGATAAAGGCATAGAAGTCCGGATCCTGACTGAATGCGTTAGCAAACAGTTTAGCCGCTTCGGCATTACCTTCACCACGGGTGATACGCGCTGTACGTTCGGCTTCCGCCAGGGTACGAGTCACTTCGTAGTCTGCGGTAGCGCGCAGCTTCTCAGCCTCTTCCTGACCCTGTGAACGGTGACGACGGGCTACCGCTTCACGCTCGGCGCGCATACGCTGGTAGATTGCATCTGACACTTCTGCCGGCAGGTTGATCTGCTTGATACGCACGTCGATCACTTCGATACCCAACGCCGCCATGCTGTTCGGGTTAACCTTCGGCAGTTTGCCGGTGGTTTCCTTTTCAACACGCGCCGCTGCAGAAGCAATAGCGTCATCGGCTTCGGTGGTCGCCACTTCCTGGTCATCACCGACGGTACCGGTGTTCAGCGCGTCACGCACGTCGGACATCAGTTTACCGCGCGAGTCGGTCACGATGTCTTTAACATCCAGACGACCAATTTCGGAACGCAGACGGTCACTGAACTTACGTTTCAGCAACACTTCGGCCTGTGAAACATCACCGCCGCCGGTTGCCAGATAGTAACGGCTGAAATCGCTGATACGCCATTTCAGGTATGAGTCGACGATCAGGTCTTTCTTCTCGCTGGTAACAAAGCGGTCAGCCTGGTTGTCCATGGTCTGGATACGTGCATCCAGCGTTTTCACTGTTTCAATGAACGGGATCTTGAAGTGCAGGCCCGGCGCATAGACCAGCGGTTTGTTGTCGCTGTCACGCAGTACCTTGCCGAAACGCAGCACGATGCCGCGCTGACCTTCCTGAACCACGAACAAGGATGCATACAACGCCACCAGCACCGCGAGGATAATTACTATAAAAGACTTACGCATTGATTATTCTCTCCCTACGCGAGTGGTGTCGTCACGCTGCGCATTCGCCCGGCGCTGGTCCATGACCGTGCCGTTACTGGTGCGCTGGCTGCTGGAGCTGGCGCCGCTGTTGGCAGACGGAGCGGGGTTGAGACGAATCAGGCTGGTGTCTTTACTGCCTTCAGCCGCCGCGCCGGTTTGGCCACGCAGCATTTGATCCAGCGGTAACACCATAAGATTGTTGCCTTTGTCATTCACCAACACTTTACGGGTGTGGCTCAGGACTTTTTCCATGGTTTCGATATACAGACGCTCGCGGGTGATTTGCGGTGCAGACTTGTATTCCGGCAACAGCTTGGCAAAGCCCGCAACCTCACCCTGTGCTTCCAGGACGGTACGGTCTTTATAGGCTTTGGCATCTTCCAACAGACGCTGTGCCTGGCCATTAGCGCGTGGCTGAACTTCGTTGGCGTAAGCTTCTGCCTCACGGATGTACTGCTGCTCGTTCTCACGTGCGGCAATCGCATCATCAAATGCGGCTTTCACCTCTTCCGGCGGACGAGCGGCCTGGAAGTTGACGTCCAGCAGCGTGATGCCCATGTTGTACGGACGAATAGTCTCTTCCAGTACGCGTTGGGTATCGCTACGCACGATAGTACGGCCTTCGGTCAGGATCTTGTCCATGGTGTACTTGCCGATAACGCCACGCAGGGCGCTGTCAGTAGCCTGGCTCAGGCTATCGTCGGCGTTGGTCACGCTGAACAGATAGGCTTCCGGATTGGTCACGCGGTACTGCACGTTCATTTCTACGCGCACCACGTTCTCATCGGAGGTCAGCATCACGCCAGAAGCGGCCAGTTCACGCACCGACTCTACGTTGACCGGACGCACTTCATCGATGAAGGTCGGCTTCCAGTTCAGACCCGGCTGCACCAGGTGGCTGAACTTGCCGAAACGAGTCACGACACCGCGCTCGGCTTCTTTGATGGTGTAGAAACCGCTGGCGGCCCAAATCACCACCACCGCAACCGCAGCGATACCGATAATACGACCGCTAAAGCCCGGCCCCGAAGTGCCAGTACCGCCGTCGTTATTGTTGTTGGAGCCTTTGCCCCCGCCCAAGCCGCTCAGTTTCTTGCTCAGCTTGCGGAAGATATCGTCCAAATCAGGTGGCCCTTGATCGCGACCGCCTTTGTTATTACCGCCAGAGTTGCCGCCATTGTTATTGCTGCTCCCCCACGGGTCGCGGTCCTGTCCGTTATTACCGGGCTGATTCCACGCCATGTTTTAGCTCCATATTCTGTGATTGGGTACTTCAGGCTTACGCGAAGCTCAAATGTAACAGGATATGATCATACTATAAAGTTAATCAGATCCAGTTCCTGTTTGCAGAGGCGACGCCATTCGACGATAGGCATACGAACCACCACGCCAATGCTGCCGTCTTCTTCGTTCCACTCTTTCTCAATTGCCTGAAGCTGGTAAAAACGGCTACGAAGACGGCCTGCCTCTGGCGGTAAGCGCAGCTCATAATGCGCGATTTCCCCCGATAAGCGCTCCGTCAACGCCTGATACAGCAACGGGATACCTTCACCGCTGGCGGCGGACAGCCACACCCGGATCGGTAAGTTTTCATCGTTGCGGTCGATACGCGGAACAAAATCATCCAGCATATCTATTTTGTTCATCACTAACAGTGTAGGGATCTCATCCGATTCAATCTCTGCCAGCACGGTATTTACCGCTTCAATGTTCTCATCGACACGGGTATCCGCGGCGTCGATTACATGTAACAGCAAAGATGCCTGACGCGTTTCTTGCAGCGTTGCCTTGAAGGCGGCCACCAGATCGTGCGGCAGGTGCCGGATAAAGCCTACGGTATCCGCCAACACGGTATCGCCCACATCGGCCACGTCGATACGCCGCAGGGTAGGATCCAGGGTGGCAAATAGCTGGTCGGCCGCGTACACATCGGCAGACGTTATTCGATTAAACAGGGTAGATTTACCGGCGTTGGTGTATCCCACCAGCGATACGGTTGGCACTTCGGCACGGGTACGCGCACGTCGGCCCTGTTCACGCTGCTTAGCTACCCGCTCCAGGCGGCGTAGAATCAGGCTAATGCGATCGCGTAACAGACGACGGTCGGTCTCTAATTGGGTTTCCCCTGGCCCGCGCAGGCCAATCCCCCCTTTTTGGCGCTCAAGGTGCGTCCAGCCACGAACTAAACGCGTGGCGATATGACGCAACTGCGCCAGCTCCACCTGCAGCTTACCTTCATGGGTACGGGCACGCTGGGCAAAGATGTCTAGAATCAACCCGGTGCGATCGATCACCCGGCATTCGCACAGGCGTTCAAGGTTTCTCTCTTGCGCCGCGGAAAGGGAGTGATCAAACAGGACAACAGATGCGCCACTGGCTTTTACCGCATCTGCAATTTCTTCGGCCTTTCCTTCACCGACAAAGTACTTGGGATGTGGGGCTTTGCGGCTACCAGTCACCACTTGCAAAGCTTCGACACCCGCAGAGGACACCAGGGATTCGAACTCACTGAGATCTTCTGTATCTTTGTCTTGCGAGAAATAGATATGAACCAGGACGGCCTGCTCACCGGCTTCATAACGGTCAAACAAGCGTGCAACCTCTCAAACGGAAATCCGTGAGTTTGGGGGACATAAACAGCCCACGGCTGCTTATGCTCCCCGTCATGGTTGACTCGCAACGCGCTTTATTCAGCGTCATCGCTTTCCTGCTGCGGCTGTTGCGGCGCAGACGGGTTGTTACCATGGTGATAGTTACTGGTGCCGCCGCTCGGAGTATTGCTATGGTGCGAAACCGGGCGTGACGGGACAACGGTAGAGATAGCGTGCTTATAAACCATCTGGCTCACCGTGTTTTTCAACAGGATGACAAACTGGTCAAAAGACTCAATCTGGCCTTGCAGCTTAATACCATTCACCAAATAAATAGAAACCGGAACACGTTCACGACGCAATGCGTTCAGGAACGGATCTTGCAAAGATTGCCCCTTAGCCATTCTATCTTTTCCTTATTTGCTTGTTGTTTTTAACTAAGAACCTGTCGGCTCTAAAATAAACGACCTAAAAAATTTGCGCGCTGAATACTCATCAATTGTACACAATCACTCAACCTATGCACTAACAACCTGTATTACCGAGTCCAAAGCCTCTCCCGGCTTCTCGCTGTCCAGCCAATGTACCGAGTCCCAGCCTCGTAACCAGGTCATTTGGCGCTTGGCCAATTGACGCGTTGCGCAAATACCACGATAAACCATCTCATCGTAACTAATTTCACCAGACAAATATGACCACATCTGGCGATAACCGACACAGCGAATGGAAGGCAAGTCCGTATGCAAATCACCCCGTGCAAAAAGTGCACGCGCTTCCGTCTC
The DNA here is from genome assembly GCF_024809935.1 of Serratia sp. BIGb0163. Taxonomy (NCBI): domain Bacteria; kingdom Pseudomonadati; phylum Pseudomonadota; class Gammaproteobacteria; order Enterobacterales; family Yersiniaceae; genus Serratia; species Serratia sp. BIGb0163. Next base: position 31,739 of record NZ_JANUDZ010000011.1, on the reverse strand, counting down.
AAAACCTGCCGCCAACATTTGATGGTACCGCAGCTCGATGCGTTGATGAATCAACTCACGGCTGGTCGGCGCTATCGCAAATTGGTGCACATGATACGGCAACGATTCACCCGAAATTTTAGTCAGTTCCGTTAAAGTTTTACCCGAAATAAAAAAAACTTCCAGTGCTCTGGACAGTCTCTGCGGATCATTCGGATGAATTCTCAATGCCGCAACCGGGTCAATCTCTTGCAACTGACGGTGTAAAGCGTCCCAACCCTGCTCCGCCGCCTGCTGTTCGATGCGTTCGCGCACCGCAGGATCGGCAGGTGGCAACGGCGATAATCCTTCCAGCAACGCCTTGAAATAAAGCATGGTTCCCCCCACCAGCAGCGGGATACGCCCGGCGGCGGTAATGGCGGCCATCTCTTTCAGTGCGTCGGCGCGAAAATCCGCTGCGGAGTAAGCTTCGGCGGGATCGCGAATATCAATCAGCCGATGCGGTGCCTGCGCCAGTTCTTCAGCGCTCGGTTTGGCCGTGCCGATATCCATGCCGCGATAAATCAGCGCGGAATCCACGCTGATCAATTCCACAGGCAGGCGTTCACGCAGCGCGATCGCCAATGCGGTTTTGCCCGAGGCGGTCGGCCCCATGATAAAAATAGCCGGGGGACGTGGTGTCATTTCAGTTTCAATCATGCCTAAGTGCTGTCAGTGCAGCCTGTAAATCAACAGGTTGTAAAAGTCCGCTGGGTGGTGATTTGACCAGCTGCGGGCAAAGTCGTTCAACGTCGGTCAGCAATTGTATCGCTTGCGAGGTGTTCCACTGTTCATGTTCGCTACCTAAATGGCGGGCAAACCAGGTGGCCAATACCGCGGGCGACATCTCCTGATGCTCGGCCAGATAGCCTAACAGTTCGGGTATCAGTTTTTGTAAATTTTGTTGGCGTAATGGTAAAGGTACTGCGCGCAACGTCACACGCCCGTGATCTACTTGCAGATCCAACCCCATTGTTACCAATAGCGGCTGATGATGTATGCAGGCTGCCGCCTCTTGTTTGTTCAACGTCAGCTTGATGGGGATCAGCAGCGGCTGTGGCCGCAGGCCTTCTTGCGAAGGATTGAGTTGCGCCTGACGTAACCAGCGTTCGGCCACCGGCAGGTTAAGCAACATCAACTGCTGACCGTTTTCAATCAGCGCATAACACGGCGGGTAGATCATCAGCACACGGCCGAAACTGTGCTGACTCCCGGCCAGTGGCGTTTCCTGCTCGGTTTTTACCGGCGGAAACAGCGGTTGCTTCGGTGCTTCTTGCCGTGGCTCAGCCACTGGCGTGGCCTGCAACAGCTTGCCGTACAGCTCACCTTCCCGCTTCTGGTAACCACTGCCCGAATGATAGGCCGGTTGCGGCGCACGTTCACGCGCGACGGCAGGCTCGGTTGATGCGGTTTCTCGGCGTGGTGCAGGCTGCGAAAAATGGTTGCCGCCAGCGGCGACGCGGTTTTCCGGCTGCCAGACCGGTGTCGGTTGCTGCTCGGTTTCATCGGTCAACGGCAGCGGCGCATTGCCGACCTGCTGCAACACGGTGGTTACCGCCTGATAGATAAAATCGTGCACCAGACGAGCCTGATGGAAACGCACCTCGTGCTTGGCCGGGTGAACATTCACATCCACCTGATGCGGGTCTACCTCGAGATACAGCACATAGGCAGGCTGCTGGTCGTCTTTCAGTTGATCCTGATAAGCCTGGCGGATGGCGTGATTGATCAAACGATCGCGCATCATGCGGCTGTTGACGTAGCAATACTGCATTTCGCCCAGTTGCCGCGCACCGGCAGGATCGGCCACCCAGCCGCGAATGGTCAGGTCACCGTGCTGCCAGGAGATGTTCAGCGCATGCTGCAAAAAGGCCGGGCCGCAAATACTGCCCAGACGGCGCTCATACTGGCTCTCGTCTTTCGCTGCGCGATATTGACGCATCAGCTTGCCATTGTGACTAAGGTTGATCGCCACATCGAAACGCGCCAGTGCAATGCGTCGCACCACTTCATCGATATGGCCAAATTCGGTTTTCTCGGTGCGCATAAATTTGCGCCGCGCCGGGGTGTTGTAGAACAGATCCAGCACTTCCAGCGTGCTGCCTATCGGGTGTGCCGCCGGCTTGACCGTCACCGCCTGATCGCGGCCTTCGGCATAAGCCTGCCAGGCTTCGTTTTGTTCTGCGGTACGTGAAGTGAGGGTTAAGCGAGAAACCGAGCTGATGCTGGCCAACGCCTCGCCGCGAAAGCCGAGGCTGACAATGGCTTCCAAATCGTCGAGCGTGCTGATTTTACTGGTGGCGTGACGAGCCAATGCCAGAGCCAGGTCGTCCTTGCCAATACCACTGCCGTTATCACGAATGCGGATCAGCTTGGCGCCACCGCGCTCGATATCAATATCAATACGCGTCGCCCCGGCATCCAGACTGTTTTCCACCAATTCCTTGACCACCGACGCGGGCCGCTCGACCACTTCACCGGCGGCAATCTGGTTGGCAAGCTGGGGCGGTAACACCTGGATGGGCATGCTGACTCCTGTATTGTGGGCGCTAGGCCTGCGGAATGGTCAGCGTCCGATCCAGCGGCGCGACGTCCGACTTCAGTTTATTCACGCGTTTCAGATCGCTGACGCTGACACCATAACGGCTGGCAATAGATGTCAAAGTATCACCGCGGGCCACTTTATGCTTCGATGGCTTCTTCACGCTGGGTTTCGCCTTGGCGACCGCGCTGACTGCAGCGGCGGATTTACCCGCCGGCACCTTGAGGCGTTGGCCGACCCATACGCCATCCTTCTTCAGCTTGTTCAGGTCACGCAACGCCGCCATGGTAGTGCCATAGCTGTCGGCGATCCCGGAGAGCGTTTCCGCCCGCTTCACTACGTGAATCTGCGTTTTACCGCTAATACGGCTGCTGCCGGCCGAACTGACGATCGGTGCAGGCTGACTGACGTCTGGTGTTGAGGAGCTAACCGCCGCTGCGACGTCCAGCGGTCGGTTTTCCACCTTTGGGTCGGCTTGTAGCGGATGCGCCAGGAAATAACTACGCAGGCCGTTGTGGATCGCCCTGGCAATTTTTTCCTGATACGCGCTACTGCCGAGCAGCCGCTCCTCCGTGCTATTACTGATAAATCCTGTTTCCACCAGCAATGATGGAATGTCCGGCGAACGCAGCACGCCAAGGCTGGCGTGTTCCGGACGACGTTTATGCAATGAACCGACGCTCTGTAACTGCTGCAAGACTTTGACCGCAACATCGTAACCCACACGTTGCGAGTGACCGAATTGCAGATCCAGCACTGCCTGGCTCAGGTAAGGATCCGCCTGGCTGTTAGCCAGCAAATCGCCCGCACCGCCCAGCAATTCAGACTGTTTCTCATGCTGTTCCAGCCAGCCCGCCATTTCACTGTTGGCCCGGCGGTTGGACAGAACCCAAACCGAGGCCCCGTTGGCACTGCGGTTTGGCGCGGCATCGGCGTGAATGGAGATCAGCACGTTGGCGCCCTGCTTGCGCGCTACGTCGGAACGTCCCATCACCGAGATGAAGTAGTCACCATTGCGCGTCAGGACCGGTTTGAACTGAGGATCGGCATCCAACAACGCCTGCAGGCGACGAGCAATAGCAATAGTGACATTCTTCTCTTTCAGGCCGTTCGGGCCGATAGCGCCCGGATCCTGCCCGCCGTGACCGGCGTCAATGGCTACCACTACCCGATCGCCGGAACCTGCGGAAACGCGGCTGCTGCGCGGCGTAATTTCCGATGCCGTCCCCGCAACTACGGTTGTCTTGTTGCTGAACGGATTCGAACCGCTTGGTGCTTTACGCACCGGTGCCGGTTCATCAGGCTCACTCACCACGACTGGCGCTTTACGCGTTGGCTGGCTCACGGCCACCGGCGCAGGCACCGGAGCTTTACGCACTATGTTGGTATTAGCGCTACCCTCGGCGGCAATGGTAAACACCACGGTATAGATACTGCCGCTTTGCCGTGTTGCCACCCGGGTCTTCGAACGTTGGGTCAGATCAAACACCAGCCGCACGCTCTGGGCGTCTTTCGGCGTACTGGAACGGATACTTTTCACCAGGTTTTGACCGCTAAAATTCAGCGGCAGGCCGCCGACCTTGCCTTTCTGGTTAACGTCCAGCACCACGCGGTCAGGGCCGTGCAGTGGGAAAAAGGCATAATCCGGCGGGCCGTTGAAACTCACCGAGACGGTGGCTTCGCGTTGGGCATTGGTGACTTTAATATCAGACAGCGACGATGCGGCCAGCGCACTGGCCGCACCCAAAGGCCCCAATACGGCGATCAGGGCGATTATGAATAGTTTTCTCAACGCATACGTCATTGCGGCGTCATTCCTGTGGCCCGTGAATACGGTCTAAAAGCTGGCTGCCGTAGGCGGAAACCGCCTGAATTTTTGCTTCTCGCCCCTGATCCTGATAGCTGAGATGCAGCTCCAGATCCGGCTCCGGCAATACGCCCGTGCCCTGCTGTGGCCATTCCACCAGGCAAATAGCATCCTGCGCAAAATAATCGCGAATGCCCATAAATTCGAGTTCTTCCGGATCGGCCAGGCGGTACAAATCAAAATGGTATACCGCCAGCGGCTGCAGCGCATAAGGCTCTACCAGCGTATAAGTGGGGCTTTTAACATTGCCCTGATGACCCAATGCCTGCAGGAAACCACGGCTGAAGGTGGTTTTACCGGCGCCCAGGTCACCGTAAAGGTAAATTACGCTGGCACGATCGCACGCCTTAGCCAAGACGGCACCCAGTGCGACAGTCGCTGCCTCATCCGGCAGAGGTAAAACGAGTTCTTTCATTCGATAGTTTCTATTTATGCCAACTCAGGATTAACGTAATAAGGAATTTCCGGCAGTAAGTCACTTGCCAGCATCCCCCTGATTCCTTGTCTTGCCGCCACGCGATCGGCGGCTGCGCCATGCGCCACACATCCGGCACAGGCTGCATCATACAGCGAGAGCTTTTGCCCCAGCAAACCGCCGATGATACCCGACAAAACATCGCCCATTCCGCCGGAGGCCATGCCGGCATTGCCGACGTCGGCGATCGCCATCTGGCCGTACTGGTCGGCAATCAGCGTGCCCGCACCTTTCAGCACGGCTATGCCACCGTATTGCGCCACCAGTTTACGCACTGCAAGTAAGCGATCACTCTCAATCTCGGCGGTACGGCACCCCAGCAGGCGTGCCGCCTCCCCAGGATGCGGGGTAATCACACGATTCTGACGCTTCTCGGGATTTAATGCCAGCAAGTTCAACGCATCCGCGTCCCATAACGCCGGTTTATCACTGGCTTGCAATACTTTCAGCGCATTCCTACCCCATTCGCCCTGGCCCAGTCCCGGCCCCACCACCAGAACATCAGCCCAGTCGAGCGCCTGCTGCAATGTTTCGTCACTTAAAGGCTGTACCATCAGCTCAGGTCTGGCGGTCAATAATGGCCCGACATGCTCGATGTGAGTAAGTACTCGCACCAATCCGGCACCGCTGCGCAGTGCCGCCTCTGCCGCCATGCGTATCGCACCGCCAAAACCATGATCGCCGCCAACCACCAACAAACGCCCTTGTTCACCTTTATGCGAGCACGGACGACGCGGTTTCAGCCACAGAGGCAGGGACTCGGCAGTAAGCCGCTGAATCTGTGTCGGTTGCTTCGCCAGCCAACCCGATAATCCTAGCGTACTCTGGTGAAGTTGCCCGACCCAATCACGGGCCTGACCGGTTAATAAGCCCGGTTTGAGGGCAATAAACGTCATAGTGTGCGAAGCGCGGATCACCACCCCAGGCACAGCACCGCTTTCGGCCAGCAAGCCCGAGGGAATATCAAGTGCGATCACCGGTGCGCAGCTGCGGTTCGCGGCTTCAATCAGCGCATCGTATGGCGCACGCGGCGCACGACTCAGCCCGGTACCAAGCAAGCCGTCGATGATCAGATCACTATCTTCCGGCCAACGACTGTCAGCCGGATGAATTTCACCACCTGCGGCCAACCAGGCCCGTCGCGCTTCTGCGGCCTCGGGTGGCAGTGGGCGTGTGCCTTCGCAGGCGATCAAACTGACCTTAACACCGGCCGCCGCTGCCAGTCTGGCGACCACGTAACCGTCGCCGCCATTGTTGCCATGGCCACACAGCACCAGCCAGTGGTGAGCGGCCGGGTACTGGTCGCGTGCCAGGATGTAAGCAGCCTCACCGGCACGTTGCATCAGTTGGTAGAGTGAAATCCCCAGCGAGGCAGCGGCGCTGGCTTCAGCCCGCCGGATCCAGTCTGCAGACCAGACAGAGTGTGATAAACTAGCGGAGTATTGTTTTTCACTGTGGCCCGTCATGACTCACCCCCTCGATCTCAATCAACTCGCCCAACATATCAAGCAATGGGGCCAATCGCTAGGATTCCAGCAGGTAGGCATCTGCGACACTGATCTTAGCGCGGAAGAGCCTAAACTGCAGGCCTGGCTGGACAAACAATACCACGGCGAAATGGAGTGGATGGCGCGCCACGGTATGCTGCGCGCCCGGCCCCATGAGCTACTGCCCGGCACCCTGCGGGTGATCAGCGTGCGCATGAACTATCTACCGGCCAAAGCGGCCTTTGCCAGCACGCTGCAGAACCCCGAATTGGGCTATGTCAGCCGCTATGCGTTGGGGCGTGATTATCACAAACTGCTACGCCAACGGCTGAAAAAGCTTGGCGATCAGATCCAGGCCTACTGCGGCGAACTGAATTTCCGCCCTTTTGTCGACTCCGCGCCGGTGATGGAACGCGCATTGGCCTCCAAGGCCGGGATTGGCTGGGTTGGTAAACACTCACTTATCCTCAACCGCGAAGCCGGCTCCTGGTTCTTTCTCGGCGAACTGCTGATCGATCTGCCCTTGCCAGTGGATGAACCGCAGCAGGAACAATGCGGCCGCTGCGTCGCCTGTATCACCACTTGCCCGACCGGAGCCATCGTCGCGCCCTATACCGTGGATGCCCGGCGCTGCATCTCCTATCTCACCATCGAGCTGGAAGGCGCCATTCCTGAAGAATTTCGGCCATTGTTAGGCAACCGTATCTACGGCTGTGATGATTGCCAGCTTATCTGCCCCTGGAACCGCTTCTCACAGCTCACTGACGAAGATGATTTCAGCCCGCGTGCCGCACTGCATGCGCCGCAGCTGATTGAACTGTTCGCCTGGACGGAAGAGAAATTCCTGCGCATCACCGAAGGTTCTGCCATCCGACGCATCGGCCATTTACGCTGGTTGCGTAATATTGCCGTGGCACTGGGTAATGCCCCCTATCAGGATGCCATAGTGATCGCGCTGCGCTCCCGGCTGGAACAGAACGCTATGCTGGATGAACATATCCACTGGGCACTGAAGCAGCAATTGGGACGGCGTGAGGAGCAAGGTATAGAAGTGCAGACAATGCAGAAAAAACGATTGATACGGGCTGTGGAAAAAGGATTACCGAGGGATGCCTAAAACCTTGCGTTCAGGCCCAATAGTCACTCTGTGGATTTGTGCATAAAAATAAAAATGCTTTGTCTTTCAACTGCAACAAAAAGAGCAAGTGATCGGCATAACGTTTTCCGATAAATAAATATCGTTATAAATCAAACTAATAAATATTTCATTTGTGTGGCGTTGATTTTTTGAGCTGAGGGTATTATGTACGCTACCTGTGGATAAGTCTGTTCACAACATTTCGACAGGGTATGTACAACAAGACAGGAAGCCGCGCCGCTAAAGGCGTTGGACTGAGTTAAATCGAAGATAAAATTGGAGCGGGAAACGAGACTCGAACTCGCGACCCCGACCTTGGCAAGGTCGTGCTCTACCAACTGAGCTATTCCCGCATTGAGATGCTTTGGGCATCCGGCCATCAAACAACAACATGGCCTTTGAATTTTTTGGAGCGGGAAACGAGACTCGAACTCGCGACCCCGACCTTGGCAAGGTCGTGCTCTACCAACTGAGCTATTCCCGCGTCGCATGGGTACTACTTGATACTTTTTTTATTCATCACGCCACCTAAGCAGCATTGTTGAATTTGGAGCGGGAAACGAGACTCGAACTCGCGACCCCGACCTTGGCAAGGTCGTGCTCTACCAACTGAGCTATTCCCGCCCGGCGTAACGATGTCGGAACTAAACGAAATTCTTCATCGGTACGGGGTGCGCATTATACGAGAAATCCTTTCTGCCGCAAGCCCCTGAAAGCAAAAAAACGCGTTTTTTGTTTGTTTGCCGATTAAAGCGCCAAACTGGTTAATTAAGCGGCGGAATTGGCCGCTTGCAGTAATAAGGCCCCCTGTTCAGGGGCCTGACATCCATTATAGCTGGATGAAATGCTCACGGTAATAGGCCAATTCGCCCACCGACTCACGGATATCATCCATAGCCTGATGAGTGCCCTGCTTTTTAAAACCGCTGAGGATTTCCGGTTTCCAACGGCGCGCCAGCTCCTTCAAAGTGCTGACGTCCAGATAGCGGTAATGGAAGTAGGCTTCCAGTTCCGGCATATAACGGAACAGGAAGCGGCGGTCCTGGCCCACACTGTTGCCGCAGATTGGTGATTTGCCCGCCGGTACCCACTGTTGCAAAAAGGCGATGGTGGCCAACTCGGCGGCATGGTCGTCGTACTGACTGGCCTTCACCCTTTCCACCAGTCCGCTGCCGGTATGAGTCCGCACGTTCCAGTCATCCATCAGGCCAAGCTGTTCGTCGGATTGATGCACGGCGATCACTGGCCCTTCCGCGAGGATATTCAGATTGGCGTCGGTGACCAGGGTAGCGATCTCGATAATGCGATCGCGTTCTGGATCCAACCCGGTCATCTCCAGATCGATCCAAATCAGGTTATTTTCGTTTCCTGTCATGATATTTCCTGCGTAAAAGCCAAAAGATAAACAAACTATAGGCAAGGCGGCGAGCGACGCTGGCTGTTTGCCGACGGTAGTAGGCTGCACGTGGCGGCTAACAACGGTTATTTAATATAAAATAGCGTGTATCATAGTCCTTTTGGTCGCCATGAGCGATAAAGCGGATTCAAGTGAGGCGCAGTGAGCAAGAACAAACTGTCCAAAGGTCAAGAACGCCGCGTGCAGGCGAACCATCAACGTCGCCTGAAGCGCACTGACAACAAACCGGAACTGGATGATTCCCAACTGGGTGAGCCGCAGGACGGCATCGTCATCAGTCGTTTCGGCATGCACGCCGACGTTGAAGCAGCGGATGGCACTCAGCACCGCTGTAACATCCGCCGTACGTTACGTTCGCTGGTGACCGGCGATCGTGTGGTATGGCGCCCTGGCGTCGGCACCCATGCCGGGGTGAAGGGCATCGTAGAGGCCGTGCATGAACGCACTTCCGTACTGAACCGCCCCGACATCTACGACGGCGTGAAGCCCATCGCCGCCAATATCGATCAGATCGTCATCGTCTCCGCCATCCTGCCAGAGCTGTCGCTGAATATGATCGACCGCTATCTGGTGGCCTGTGAAACGCTGGAAGTCGAACCGCTGATCGTACTGAACAAAATCGATTTGCTGGATGCCGAAGCACGCAAGACCGTCGACGGGATGATGGATATCTACCGTCATATCGGCTATCGGGTGCTGGAAGTCTCCAGCCAGACGCGTGAAGGCATGGAGGCGTTTGAACAAGCGCTGGCCGACCGTATCAGTATCTTTGCCGGCCAGTCCGGGGTGGGTAAATCCAGCCTGCTGAACGCCCTGCTGCCACCGAGCGATAAGCAAATTCTGGTAAATCAGGTTTCCGATGTCTCTGGCCTCGGGCAACATACCACCACCGCTGCGCGGCTGTACCATTTCCAGCACGGCGGCGATGTGATCGATTCACCGGGTGTGCGTGAGTTCGGTCTGTGGCATCTGGAGCCGGAACAAGTGACTCAAGCCTATGTCGAATTCCGTGACTATTTGGGCGGTTGCAAATTCCGCGACTGCCGCCACGATACCGACCCAGGCTGCGCCATCCGCGGGGCGATGGAGAAAGGCGATATCGCGAAAGAGCGTTTCGAAAACTACCATCGCATTCTGGAAAGCATGGCCTCAGTGAAGGTTCGCAAGAACTTCACCGACGCCGCAGGCTGATAATACCGGGCGGCGTTGACTGTGGCGGAGCCACGGTTACAATGCGCGCCCTTTACCCCGATTCACGAGGTTAATGTGCTGGATAGCATCAAAATTAAATTGCAGTATTGGTTACCCAAGCTGGCGCTGACGCGCCTGGCCGGCTGGGGCGCAGATAAACAAGCCGGTTGGCTGACCCAGCTAGTGGTGAAGGGCTTCGCCCGCTATTACCGCGTGGATATGCAGGAAGCACAAAATCCTGACCTGACCTCTTATGCGACCTTCAACGACTTCTTTGTTCGCCCCCTGCGTGACGGCGCACGTCCGATCGTCGATGGCACCCACTGGCTGGCGCTGCCTGCAGATGGCGCGATAAGCCAACTCGGCCCAATCAACGACGACCAGATTTTCCAGGCTAAAGGTCATTACTACAGCCTTGAGGCGCTGCTGGCCGGCAACTACATGCTGGCTGAGCCGTTCCGCAACGGTCTGTTCGCCACCACTTACCTGGCACCTCGCGACTATCACCGTGTGCATATGCCATGCGATGGCGTACTGCGCGAAATGATCTATGTTCCGGGCGACCTGTTTTCTGTTAACCCGCTGACCGCGGCCAACGTGCCAAACCTGTTTGCCCGCAATGAGCGTGTGATCTGCGTATTCGATACCGCTATCGGGCCTATGGTGCAGATCCTGGTGGGTGCCACCATCGTCGGCAGCATCGAAACCGTCTGGGCCGGTACCGTTACACCGCCGCGCGAAGGCGTCATCAAGCGCTGGACCTATCCGGCAGAAGGCACTGAAGGCGCTATCGCACTGGAGAAAGGGGCAGAAATGGGCCGCTTCAAGCTCGGCTCGACGGTCATCAACCTGTTTACCCCAGGCAGCGTGCAGTTTGCCCCGCAGTTGAACAACGGCACCGTGACCCGTATGGGCGAAGCCTTCGCAGAAATCCCGGCTGCATCTGTCGCCGCTGAAACAACGCAGATCTAAGGGAATTGTTACTGTGCGCCTGATTATCACGCTATTGCTCGGTTGTTTACTGTCTCAACCGGTGCTGGCCGCCGCGGTGCCTACCGAAACACAGCTCAAGCAAGAGCTGAAGCAGGCGGAAGGCAACAAAAACGCGCCTAATCAGGCGGAAACCACTGAGGCGCTGCAAAGCGCCCTCAACTGGTTATCGGAACGCAAAGAGTCGCTGACGCGTGTTGAGCAGTATCAGCGGGTGATTGACGATTTCCCGAAGATGACGCAGGAACTGCGCCGTCAGTTGGTCATTGAAGAAAGCAAGATCCTGCCGAATGGCGACAACCTGCCGGCCAGCGATCTGGAGCAGCAGATCCTGCAGACCAGCAGCCTGCTGTTGGAACAGGCCCGTCTGCTGCAACAGGAGCAGGAGCGAACGCGGGAAATCAGCGACTCTCTCGGCCAATTGCCACAGCAGCAGACCGACGCTCGCCGGGCGCTGACGGAAGTGCAGCGCCGTCTGCAGGCTCAACCCGCTAACCCAACCACCCCGCATGCTCAGGCCGCACTGGCGCTATTGCAAACCGAAGCCGCTGCGCGCAAGGCCAAGGTCGATGAACTCGAGCTGGCACAACTGTCGGCCAATAATCGTCAGGAACTGGCGCGAATGCGCGCTGAGGTCTACAAAAAGCGCCACGAGAAGATCGACATCCAACTGCAGGCGCTGCGCAATAACCTCAATGCCCAGCGGCAACGTGAAGCCGAACTGGCACTGGAAAAAACCGAACAGTTGGCCGAGCAGAACGGTGACCTGCCAAAAAGCATCAGCCGGCAGCTACAGATCAACCGTGAGCTTTCCGCCGCGTTGAACAATCAGGCCCAGCGCATGGATCTGATCTCATCCCAACAACGTCAGGCTGCCGCGCAAACGCTGCAGGTGCGCCAGGCATTAAGCACCATCATCGAACAGGCCCAATGGCTTGGCTCCTCGTCCGCACTGGGAGAAACCCTGCGCGCCCAGGTGGCGACGCTGCCGGAAATGCCCAAGCCACAGCAGTTGGACGGCGATATGGCTCAGTTGCGCGTACAGCGGCTGCAGTTTGAAAGCCAACTGGAGAAGCTCTCACAGCGGGAGTTTAAACGCGACGACGGTAGCGAACTGACCAGCGCGGAACGGCGTATCGTCGACGCCCAGTTGCGTACCCAGCGCGAACTGCTCAATTCACTGCTTTCCGGCTGCGATACCCAAATTCTCGAGCTGACCAAGCTGAAAGTGGCCAACACCCAGCTGATTGAGGCCCTGAACGAAATCCGGGACGCCACCCACCGTTATCTGTTCTGGGTGCCGGACATTAATCCGATCAACCTGTCCTACCCGATTAACGTGGCGCACGATCTCACTGTGTTACTGTCACTGGATACGCTGTCACAACTCGGCGGCGCCTTTATGATGATGGTGACCAGCAAGGAAACGCTAATCCCGATTTTCGGTGCCCTGCTGCTGGTGATTTTCAGCATCAGTTCCCGCAAGCACTACCACGCCTTCCTGACCCGGGCCAGCAGCCGGGTCGGCAAAGTTACCCAGGATGAGTTTTTCCTGACGGTTCGCACCGTGTTCTGGTCGATTCTGGTGGCGCTGCCACTGCCGGTGCTGTGGGCGGCGCTCGGTTTTGGCCTGCAGAGTGCCTGGAACTATCCGGTAGCCGAAGCCATCGGCAAGGGCGTCACCGCCACGCTGCCGATCTTGTGGGTCTGTATGATCTGCGCCGCCTTTGCCCACCCCCAGGGGCTGTTTATCGTGCACTTCCGCTGGCCGGTGAAGCAGGTTTCACGCGCCATGCGTTACTACAAGATGTCGATCTGGCTGATCGTGCCGCTGATCATGGCGCTGATTACCTTCGACAGCCTGAAAGAGCGCGAATTTGCCAGCACCCTCGGCCGGCTGTGCTTTATCTTGCTGTGTCTGGCATTGGCCCTGGTAACCAACAGCCTGAAACGTGCCGGCATCCCGCTGTATCTGGACAAGAAAGGCTCCGGCGAGAACATGGTCAACACCGCGCTGTGGGGGCTGCTGCTGTCGGCTCCGGTGCTGGCGGCGCTGGCCTCGGCCGTCGGTTACCTGACCACGGCGCAGGCGCTGCTGGCGCGTCTGGAAACCTCGGTAGCCATCTGGTTCTTCCTGTTGGTGATTTACCATATTATCCGTCGCTGGATGCTGATCCAACGGCGGCGCATCGCCTTCGACCGCGCCAAGCAGCGCCGCGCCGATATCCTGGCGCAGCGCGCCAGAGGCGAAGAGGAAACACCGCATACGCCTAACAGTACCGAAGGCTCGATGGACATGGATGATTCGGAGATCGATCTGGACACCATCAGCGCCCAGTCGCTGCGATTGGTGCGTTCGATCCTGACCATGATCGCGCTGGTGTCGGTGATCGTCCTGTGGTCGGAGATCCATTCCGCCTTCGCTTTCCTTGAAAACATCACCCTGTGGAACGTCAGCTCCACGGTTAACGGCGTGGATACCCCACACCCCATCACCCTGGGCGCGGTGCTGATCGCCATTTTAGTGCTGATCGTCACCATGCAGTTGGTGCGTAATCTACCGGCGCTGCTGGAGCTGGCGGTGCTGCAGCATCTGGATCTGACGCCGGGTACCGGCTATGCCATTACCACCATTACCAAGTACCTGCTGCTGCTGTTCGGCGCAGTACTGAGTTTTTCCTGGATCGGTATTGAGTGGTCGAAACTGCAATGGGTAGTGACCGCGCTCAGCGTGGGGTTGGGCTTTGGTATGCAGGAGATCTTCTCCAACTTTATCTCCGGCCTGATCATTTTGTTCGAAAAACCGATCCGCATTGGCGATACCGTGACGATCCGTAATCTGACCGGCAGCGTCACCAAGATCAACACCCGTGCCACCACCATTTCGGACTGGGATCGCAAAGAGATCATCGTGCCGAATAAGGCCTTTATCACCGAACAGTTCATTAACTGGTCGCTGTCGGATAACCTGACCCGTGTGGTATTGACCGTGCCGGCTCCTGGGGATGCCAACAGCGAAGAGGTGACCAAGATCCTGACCAACGCTGCCGAACGCTGTTCACTGGTGCTCGATACCCCCGCACCAGAGGTGTATTTGGTCGATCTGCAGCAGGGCATCCAGATCTTTGAGTTGCGTATCTATGCCGCCGAGATGGGCCACCGCATGCCGCTACGCCACGAGATCCATCAGTTGATTCTGGACGGTTATCGCGAGCACGGCATTACGCTGCCATACCCACCGTTCCAGGTACGCAGCGAGACGCTCTCACGCCTGACCAGCAATGGCCGCACACCGCCGTCCACCCCGCCGCCGAACACCAAACGCGAATCAGGCAGTCTGTAAGCGCAGAATGCAAAAAGGGTTCGGCCATGGCCGAACCCTTTTATCACCACAATATATCCTATGGCTTTCATGTTGCAGCTAGGCGCCCAGCTCGCTCATCCCCAGGCGCTTACTTCAGTAAGTAACTGGGGTGAGCGAGTGCAGGTAACAACGCTGCGGCTTGAAAGACGACGGATATATAGTTATGCGCGATCGACCGGGAACGCCAGCACTTCACTCAGGCTCTCGGCACCCAACGCCAACATCACCAAACGGTCAACCCCCAGCGCCACGCCAGAGCATTCAGGCATGCCGTGCTGCAAAGCATCCAGCAGGTTGTTATCAATCGGGTGCTGCGGCAAACCGCGTTCCGCACGCTTGCGGTTGTCCTGGGCAAAACGCTGCCCTTGTTCGCGGCTGTCCGTCAGTTCACGGAAGCCATTCGCCAGCTCAATGCCTTTGAAGTAAACCTCGAAACGCTCCGCCACCCGGTGATCCTCGGTACTGATCTCCGCCAGCGACGCCTGGCTGGCCGGGAAGTGATAAACGAACGCCGGTTTGTCACGGCCAATGTGCGGCTCCACGCCGACGGTGAACAGCAACTGCAGCAGCGTATCGCGATCTTCTTCCGTATCGGCAATGTTACTCAGATCCAGCTTGGCCGCCGCTTCACGCAGTTGTGCCTTCTCCGCTGACAGCGGATCGATATCCAGATGGCGCAGGAAAGCCTGCTGATAGGACAGGGTTTCCGCGCTGTCGCAATCCAGCACCTGCTGCAGCAGATCGTCCACCTCATTCATCAGACGGTACATGTCGTAATGCGGGCGGTACCACTCCAGCATGGTGAATTCCGGGTTGTGGTGACGGCCGGCTTCTTCATTACGGAAGCTGCGCCCCATCTGATAGATCGGACCGCTGCCCGCCGCCAGCAAGCGCTTCATGTGGTATTCCGGGCTGGTCATCATGTACAGCGTCAGGCCATCCGCCGCGCCGGGCCCGACGAAACGCGTCTGGAACGGGAACAGGTGGATATCGGTGACCGTCGCCTGGCTCATGGTTGGCGTCTCAACTTCCAATACGCCACGATCGGCGAAGAAACGCCGGATCTCAGTCAGGATCGCTGCGCGCTTCAACAAATTGGCGATGGGTGCACTTGGCTGCCAGCTTGCCGTTTCGCTCATGGTAATTACTCCGAAATCAAACAGGGGATGCAGTCTACTCGTATCCCGGCATGCAAACAAATTCTTAACAGGCCCTGGACTTTTAACCGCGACATTACCTGATAAATAGTTAGTAATAAGGTTAATAAAAGGTGAATAAACGTTAAATCCTGCCTGCGGTAAATTATCCTCCCGGCCGGCGGTTAAAAGGCAAAACAATCGATCACATCAAATTTCTTCTACTTAACTTTAGGTATAGTTAATTCCACATTATTGGTGGGAGATATCTATCCTTAGTATTAATGCAACGACAATAAACTCAGTTAGTTAGCACCCGAAGTTTTTTTATAAATATTAAGCATAGATATTTAATTTGCCGTTCTTAACAAGAATATTGGAGGAATGCAGTGCAAACCTTTAACGCCGATCTTGCCATTATTGGGGCCGGGGGTGCTGGTTTACGTGCAGCAATAGCCGCAGCGGAAGCCAACCCCCAACTGAAAATCGCGCTAATCTCAAAAGTCTACCCGATGCGCAGCCATACGGTGGCCGCTGAAGGAGGCTCCGCCGCCGTCACTCAGGATCACGATAGCTTCGACTACCACTTCAACGACACCGTTGCCGGTGGCGATTGGCTGTGTGAACAGGACGTGGTCGACCATTTCGTCCACAACTGCCCGCGCGAAATGACCCAGCTTGAGCAATGGGGTTGTCCATGGAGCCGTAAAGAGGACGGTTCAGTCAACGTACGTCGCTTCGGCGGCATGAAGATTGAACGCACCTGGTTCGCCGCCGACAAGACCGGCTTCCACATGCTGCACACCCTGTTCCAGACCTCGCTCAAATATCCGCAAATCCAGCGTTTCGACGAGCACTTCGTGCTGGATATTCTGGTAGATGACGGCCAGGCCCGCGGCCTGGTGGCGATGAACATGATGGAAGGCACCCGCGTGCAGATCCGTGCCAATGCGGTAGTCATGGCTACCGGCGGTGCCGGCCGCGTGTACCGCTACAACACCAACGGCGGTATCGTCACCGGTGATGGCATGGGCATGGCATTCCACCACGGCATACCTCTGCGTGATATGGAGTTCGTCCAATATCACCCTACCGGCCTGCCGGGCTCCGGTATCCTGATGACCGAAGGCTGCCGTGGCGAAGGCGGCATTCTGGTAAACAAAGACGGCTACCGCTACCTGCAGGACTACGGCATGGGGCCGGAAACCCCGCTGGGTGAGCCAAAGAACAAATACATGGAACTGGGCCCGCGCGACAAGGTTTCGCAGGCTTTCTGGCATGAATGGCGTGCCGGCCGTACCGTTGCTACCCCGCGCGGAGACGTGGTTTATCTCGACCTGCGCCACCTGGGTGAAAAGAAACTGCTGGAACGTCTGCCGTTCATCTGTGAACTGGCCAAGGCCTATGTCGGCGTCGACCCGGTGAAAGAGCCGATCCCGGTACGTCCGACCGCGCACTACACCATGGGCGGCATTGAAACCGATCAAAACTGCGAAACCCGTATCAAAGGGCTGTTTGCCGTCGGTGAATGTTCCTCCGTCGGCCTGCACGGCGCCAACCGTCTGGGTTCCAATTCGCTGGC
This sequence comes from Serratia sp. BIGb0163, assembly GCF_024809935.1. NCBI lineage: Bacteria > Pseudomonadati > Pseudomonadota > Gammaproteobacteria > Enterobacterales > Yersiniaceae > Serratia > Serratia sp. BIGb0163. The sequence goes on along the minus strand of NZ_JANUDZ010000011.1, from coordinate 14,532 downwards.
GGAACTGGTGGTGTTCGGCCGGGTAGCCGGTGAACAAGCCGCTCGCCGCGCGCTGGAAACCGGCCCAGCCAACGGTAGTGCTCTGGATGCACAAGGGCGCGACGTCGAAACCCGCTTGAGCAACCTGATGAAACAGGAAGGCAACGAGAACTGGGCCAAAATCCGCGACGAGATGGGCATGTCGATGGAAGAAGGCTGCGGTATTTACCGCACGCCGGAACTGATGCAGAAAACCGTCGATAAACTGGCCGAGCTGAAAGAACGCTTCAAGCGCGTCAAAATTACCGACAGCTCCAGCGTGTTCAATACCGATCTGCTCTACACCATCGAGCTGGGTTACGGGCTGGACGTGGCCGAATGCATGGCGCATTCCGCCTTCAACCGTAAAGAATCCCGCGGTGCCCACCAGCGTCTGGACGAAGGCTGCACCGAACGTGACGACGTGAATTTCCTCAAGCATACGCTGGCGTTCCATAACCCGAACGGCGCACCACGCCTGGAATACAGCGACGTGAAGATCACCAAACTGCCACCGGCCAAACGTGTTTACGGCGCTGAAGCCGAAGCGCAGGATAAAAAGGATAAGGAGCAGGCAAATGGCTGAGATGAACACCCTGAAAATCGAGGTCATGCGCTATAACCCGGAACGCGACTCTGAGCCGCATTTCGAGACCTTCGCGGTGCCTTATGATGAGCAAACCTCGTTGCTCGACGCCCTGGGCTACATCAAGGATAACCTGGCCCCCGACCTTTCCTACCGCTGGTCATGCCGTATGGCGATCTGCGGCTCGTGCGGCATGATGGTCAACCGGGTGCCAAAGCTGGCCTGTAAAACTTTCCTGCGCGAGTACACCGGTGGCATGAAGGTTGAAGCGCTGGGCAATTTCCCGATTGAGCGCGATCTGGTGGTCGACATGACCCACTTTATCGAAAGTCTGGAGGCGATTAAGCCTTACATCATCGGCAATAACCGCAAACCGGAAGAAGGCCCTAACGTGCAGACTCCGGCGCAGATGGCCAAGTATCACCAGTTCTCCGGCTGCATCAACTGCGGTCTGTGTTATGCCGCTTGCCCGCAGTTCGGCCTGAACCCTGAGTTTATCGGCCCGGCGGCGATCACCCTGGCGCACCGCTACAATCTGGATAACCGCGACCACGGCCAGAAACAGCGTATGGCGCAGCTCAACGGTGACAATGGCGTCTGGAGCTGTACCTTTGTCGGTTACTGCTCTGAAGTATGTCCGAAGCACGTCGACCCGGCCGCTGCCATCCAGCAGGGCAAGGTGGAAAGTGCCAAAGACTTCATGATCGCCATGCTGAAGCCGCAATAAGGGAGATAAACAGCAATGACAACACAACGTAAGCCCTATGTGCGCACCATGACGCCGACCTGGTGGCAAAAGCTCGGCTTCTACCGTTTCTATATGCTGCGTGAAGGCACCTCGGTGCCGGCGGTCTGGTTCAGTATTGTGCTGATCTACGGCGTCTTTGCGCTAAAAGGCGGAGTGGACAGTTGGGCCGGTTTCGTCGGTTTTCTGCAAAACCCGCTGGTGCTGCTGATTAACTTCGTCGCGCTACTGGCCGCACTGCTGCATACCAAGACCTGGTTCGATTTGGCGCCGAAAGCCGCCAACATTGTGGTTAACAGCGAGAAAATGGGCCCGGGGCCAATAGTGAAAACGCTATGGGCGGTGACAATAGTTGCCAGCGTGGTCATTCTGGCCGTGGCCTTGGTGTAATCCGGAGGAAACATGATAAATCAAGCACCTAAACGCTCAGACGAACCGGTTTTCTGGGGATTATTCGGCGCCGGCGGCATGTGGGGAGCCATTATCGCCCCCGCCATAGTGCTGCTGGTCGGCATTCTGCTGCCATTGGGGTTATTCCCAGGCGATGCGCTGGGCTATGACCGCGTACTGGCCTTCTGCCAGAGCCTGATCGGCCGCCTGTTCCTGTTGCTGATGATTATCCTGCCGCTGTGGTGCGGTCTGCACCGTATCCACCATGCGATGCACGATTTGAAAATCCATGTGCCGGCCGGCAAATGGGTCTTCTACGGCCTGGCTGCCATCCTCAGCGTAGTGACCGTGATCGGCGTAGTAACCTTGTAAATCTCTTCTGGCGGCCACTTCCGTTGGCCGCCTTTTACATCTCTTAATGACTGCTGAACTTCAGCCCGAGTATGCCGACAACGATCAGGCACAGGCTGAGAATGCGTGCGATATTGGTTGATTCGCCCAGTAGCACCATCCCCATAATCGCGGCACCTACCGCACCAATACCGGTCCAGACCGCGTAGGCCGTGCCGGCCGGCAGCGTTTTCATGGCGTGCGCCAGCAACAGCATACTGACCACCATGGCGGCAATAGTGATAAGGCTGGGGGTCAGACGGGTAAAACCGTGGGTGTATTTCAAACCGATAGCCCACACTACTTCAAGCAAACCGGCAATAAGCAGAATAATCCAAGCCATGAACAGGCTCCATTACGTTGGGGTCGTCCCCGGATACAGATGCGTAAACAGGTCGTCCCGTTTAGCGTTGTGATATGCCCGGAGATTATACCTGCAGCCAGGGAGGATAACAGCACAAAGGTGCCTGCCGGGAAAGGCTCAGCGGAGAAAGCGGTATCCCACGACGATGCCCTTTTGCGGCCGTTCGCGGAATACCGCAGAAATCAGCAAGGTGGGTTATTCCGCGCTACGCTGGATGGCCTTACCACCAGCCTGAATATCTTCGCCCACGCCTTGAGTGGTATTGCATGCGGTCAATGAGGCCAAGAACATCAAAGAGAAAATCGCGATAATACTTTTCTTCAGCATATGAAAGCCCTTATTTGTCAGTGATGAAAAAGTACGGCTTTCTAAGCTTAGTAAATATCAGCGAGAGTTGCTGTTTAGAATGGTCTTATTTCGCACTAATACATTAGTGCATTTGATACTTATTAACTGGCCGTACGCGAGATAGCGCCGCCAAGATGCTGAACGTCTTCACCGAATCCACGGAAAGTATTACATCCGCTAAGGGACATCAGTAGCAACAGGGAGATAACGGCCAACAGAGTTTTCTTCATTATGCAGATTCTGCCAACAATTTGCGGGGATAAAACAAAGGAGCCCAACGAGGCTCCTTTGTATTGAAACTTATTTTACGCGTGATACGTATTCGCCAGAGCGGGTGTCAACACGGACAACTTCGCCAATCTGCACGAACAATGGCACTTTAACCACGGCGCCGGTGCTCAGGGTCGCAGGCTTGCCGCCGGTACCGGCAGTATCGCCTTTCAGGCCAGGATCGGTATCAGTGATTTCAGCTTCGATGAAGTTCGGTGGCTGAACAGCGATAGGACGACCGTCCCACAGGGTAACGATACATTCTGCGTTATCTTGCAGCCATTTTGCTGCGTCAGATACGGTTTTCTCTTCAACACCGTGCTGCTCGAAAGTCTCAGGGTGCATGAAGTGGTAGAACTCACCGTCGTTGTACAGGTAGTTCATGTTGGTATCTACAACGTCTGCACCTTCGCAAGAGTCAGTAGATTTAAAGGTTTTCTCTACACGGCTGCCGGTCAGCAGGCGACGCATTTTAACGCGCGCAAACGCCTGGCCCTTGCCCGGCTTAACAAACTCACTGGATTCGATAGCGTAAGGCTCGCCCTCGAACATGATTTTAAGACCCGGACGGAAATCGTTGCTAGAATAAGTCGCCATGATGGCCCTCTGAATATTTAAACTGGTAGCTTAGCCAAAAAAATGGCACACATTATAACCCAAAATACGGCATATAGAGAAGATTGGTTGCATCAACTCGCCGATGTTATTACCGATCCCGATGAATTACTGCAGCTTTTGTCACTGAATACGCATCCGGAATTGCCACAGGGCCGTGAAGCCCGTCGGTTGTTTGCGCTGCGCGTCCCCCGCTCTTTCGTAGCCCGCATGCAGCCTGGCGATGCCAATGACCCGCTGCTGCGCCAGGTTCTGACTGCCAGCGAAGAATTCATCAATGCGCCTGGCTTCACCACCGATCCGCTTGATGAACAGCGTAGCGTAGTGCCGGGGCTGCTGCATAAATACCGTAATCGTGCTTTGCTGCTGGTTAAGGGCGGCTGTGCGGTCAACTGCCGCTACTGCTTCCGCCGCCATTTTCCGTATCAGGACAACCAGGGCAATAAGGCCAACTGGCGTCAGGCGCTGGATTATATCCGCCAACACCCGGAACTCGATGAGATTATTTTCTCGGGTGGCGATCCGCTGATGGCAAAAGACCATGAGCTGGACTGGCTAATCGGTGAACTGGAAGCCATTGAGCATCTAAAACGTCTGCGTATTCACACCCGCTTGCCGGTGGTTATCCCCGCGCGAATTACACCGGAGCTGTGCCGGCGGCTGTCGGCATCGCGCCTGCAGGTGCTGATGGTCACGCACATCAACCATGCCAATGAGATTGACCGCGAACTGCAGGCCAGCATGGCGCAACTGCGTCTGGCTGGCGTCACGCTACTGAATCAAAGCGTGCTGCTGCGCGGTATCAATGACGATGCCGATACGCTGGCGGCACTGAGCAACGCGTTGTTTGACGCAGGCATTCTGCCTTATTACATCCACGTACTGGATAAGGTGCAGGGGGCTGCACACTTTATGGTCAGTGATGATGAGGCACGCACTATCATGCAAGCGCTGCTGGGCAAGATTTCCGGCTATATGGTGCCACGCTTGACCCGTGAGGTCGGCGGTAAGCCAAGCAAAACCCCTCTCGATCTGCACCTGATGCAAGACTGATTAGCGGTATATTGCAGATACAAAAAGAGGCATGCCGGAGCATGCCTCTTTTTTATGTTACGCGTTGTTCATTAGGCCGTTACGGGCACTTATAAACCTGGCCGGCCATTTTGCTGTCCAGCGGAGCAAAGCTTGAAAGCAGGTTCTGACTTGGGCTGGTTGCGCCGTAAATCACATTGCCGCCCATCGCCGCTGCCTTGTTACGCAGATCGTTTGCCGCACCGCGCATGGAGCTGCCTTCACCACCGTTACCGGACAACCAGTTGCTCTGGGTACCCGTCACTTCGCCCACCAGCTGGCATTCTGCTGCCGGTTTGGTGTCGGTAAATTTAACCTGCTGGCCTGCGGCGGACAGTTCATTGGTGCTGCTGCAGCCTGCCAGCAGCACGGCTGCCGAAAGACCCAGTAAGGCTTTAATCCGCATCTTGTTCCCCATATGATATTGAGAATTCCGCAAAAGCTTATCAGAAAGCGTTGCCATCTCTTAAGCATCCGTTGCCACTGGTAGCTGGCCAACGTCTTGAGCGACGGCTGATGAACTATCAGTTTACCAGCTAAATCAGCCCGGTCTGCAAAAATATCATCAAATGCCGTGCGACAAAGCACGCAAATAAAAAGCCCCGACCAATTGGCCGGGGCTTCTGCACACGCAAGCGTGGGGGATGATTACATCATGCCGCCCATGCCGCCCATGCCACCCATACCGCCAGCGCCACCTAAATCAGGTGCGTCGCCTTTTGGCAGGTCGGTTACCATGCACTCGGTGGTGATCATCAGGCCAGCCACAGAAGCCGCGTACTGCAGAGCAGAACGGGTTACTTTGGTTGGATCCAGGATACCCATCGCGATCATGTCGCCGTATTCTTCAGTTGCTGCGTTGTAACCGTAGTTACCTTCGCCCGCTTTCACGGTGTTGGCAACAACAGATGGCTCTTCGCCGCAGTTCAGAACGATCTGACGCAGTGGTGATTCCATTGCGCGCAGCGCAACTTTGATACCCACGTTCTGATCTTCGTTCACGCCACGCAGTTCGCTCAGTTTGGACGCTGCACGAATCAGTGCAACACCACCACCAGCAACCACGCCTTCTTCTACTGCAGCACGGGTTGCGTGCAGAGCATCTTCAACGCGAGCTTTCTTCTCTTTCATTTCAACTTCGGTAGCAGCACCGACTTTGATTACCGCAACGCCGCCAGCCAGTTTCGCTACGCGCTCTTGCAGTTTTTCACGGTCGTAATCAGAAGTTGCTTCTTCGATCTGCTGACGGATCTGGGACACACGGCCCTGAATCGCAGGTTCTTCACCATTACCATCGATGATGATAGTGGTGTCTTTGTTGATAACGATGCGTTTGGCCGTACCCAGATCTTCCAGGGTAGTTTTTTCCAGCTCCAGGCCGATCTCTTCAGAGATAACGGTACCGCCAGTCAGGGTAGCGATGTCCTGCAGCATAGCTTTACGACGGTCGCCGAAACCAGGTGCTTTAACCGCAGCCACTTTCACGATGCCGCGCATGGTGTTAACCACCAGGGTAGCCAGCGCTTCGCCTTCAACATCTTCAGCAATGATCAGCAGTGGTTTGCCGGCTTTTGCCACGGCTTCCAGTACTGGCAGCATTTCACGGATGTTGGAGATTTTTTTGTCAGCCAGCAGGATGAACGGGCTTTCCAGCTCGATAGAACCGGTTTCTGGCTTGTTGATGAAGTACGGAGACAGGTAACCGCGGTCGAACTGCATCCCTTCAACAACGTCCAGCTCGTCTTGCAGGCCGGTGCCTTCTTCAACGGTGATAACGCCTTCTTTGCCCACTTTTTCCATCGCTTCTGCAATCAGTTTACCCACGGTTTCGTCGGAGTTTGCAGAGATGGTACCTACCTGAGCAATGGCTTTGGAGTCGGAGCAAGGTACGGACAGTTTTTTCAGTTCTTCAACAGCGGCGATAACCGCTTTGTCGATACCGCGCTTCAGATCCATCGGGTTCATGCCGGCAGCCACTGCTTTGAGGCCTTCGGTGATGATGGATTGAGCCAGTACGGTTGCAGTGGTGGTACCGTCGCCCGCAGCGTCGTTCGCTTTAGAGGCAACTTCTTTCACCATCTGCGCACCCATGTTTTCGAACTTGTCTTCCAGTTCGATCTCACGAGCAACAGATACGCCATCTTTAGTGATGGTAGGAGCGCCGAAGGATTTATCCAGCACTACGTTACGGCCTTTCGGGCCCAGGGTCACTTTTACTGCATCAGCGAGAACATTCACGCCGCGGAGCATTTTCACGCGAGCGTCATTGCCGAATTTTACGTCTTTAGCTGCCATTGGTATTTCCCTTCAACTCGTTCAGTTCAGAAGATAAAGCGTTCTTACGCTTCAACAATTGCCAGAATGTCGCTTTCGGACATGATCAACACTTCTTCATTGTCGATCTTCTCTGCTTTCACGCCGTAACCGTCGTTGAAAATAACGATATCGCCAACTTTCACATCCAGTGGTTGGACGTTGCCGTTTTCCAGCACACGGCCTTTACCCACTGCCACTACTTCACCACGAGTAGATTTACCCGCTGCAGAGCCAGTCAGAACGATGCCGCCAGCAGATTTTGATTCAACTTCTTTGCGCTTGACGATAACGCGGTCATGCAATGGACGAATACTCATTGAACGCTCTCCTGTAAGAAGGTCTCTATCAGATTTAGGGTTGTCACCGGATTATGATTACCGGCCTCGTGGGATTTGAAATGGGGGCATTCCATCCCCCTTCAAGGGGGCAGCCAAAAAAATTTTCGCTTTTGATGGCAAAACTGAGCTACGGATACAAGAAACGCGGCCTGGGCCGCGTTTCTTTATCTGTCGTTAGGTTTGTCACGATCTTCAGGCTGGCTTCCCAGGGTATAACGATCGTCACTCTTACGTTGAAACTCACCGTCAAAAGTGTTGCCGTTGGCAGCATCACCACCCGTTCCCCAACCGCCAGGACGGTAGACGGAAAGATGCGGCATCAGCTTCAGCGTCAACGACTTCTGCACCGGCGGCAGCAGCAGCAACAGGCCAAGGAAGTCGGTAAAGAATCCCGGCACCAGCAGCAGGAAGCCCGCCAGTACCAGTGAAACGCTCTTCACCATTTCCGCCGCCGGGCTTTCACCCGCGGCCAGCTTCTGTTGCATCTGCATGAAAGTTTTCATGCCCTGATTACGCACCAGCGAAATGCCGACGCAGGAGGTAAACACCACCAACAACAGGGTGATCGCTACGCCCATGACGGCAGCGACTTTGATAAATAGCGATATTTCTATGTAAGCCAATAAAAATATCAGCAGTAACGGTAACCAGCGCACCTGGTTCTCCTCTGGCAGATCTACGTTGCCGCACAGTGGCGACAACGCGAAAAAGGGGCCGGTAAACGGCCGACCTAAATACAATGGGGTCAGCCGACGGCCATTTCAACCAAAGGCTCTTTTTTATTGCTAAAGTTAGTAAACGTGAATGAGATCACAGAACGGGAAACACGTGATTTTAGAAGGCTCAGAAGGTGATCTGGATTCAGTCATTTATTACTAACCAGCATATGATCTGGGCAGCAACGGGCACGGTGGTTAATCGTTTCACGCCTGAAGCCTTCGGCAACATAATTTGGTTACCTGACAATTAATTAATTCGGCAGCAATATAAAGAAGGTTCTCATGTCAAATAACATTCGTATCGAAGAAGACCTGTTAGGAACACGTGAAGTCCCCGCAGAAGCCTATTACGGTGTTCACACTCTGCGTGCGATTGAAAATTTTTATATCAGTAATAGCAAAATCAGTGACGTGCCCGAGTTTGTCCGTGGCATGGTGATGGTAAAAAAAGCCGCTGCGCTGGCGAACAAAGAACTAAAAACCATCCCACGCAAAATCGCCGATGTCATCATCCAGGCCTGTGATGAAGTGCTGGATAAAGGCAAATGCATGGATCAGTTCCCGGTAGACGTGTTCCAGGGCGGTGCAGGTACTTCGCTGAACATGAACACCAACGAAGTGCTGGCGAATATCGGTCTGGAACTGATGGGTCATCAGAAAGGCGAATACCAATACCTGAACCCTAACGATCACCTCAATAAATGCCAGTCCACCAACGACGCCTACCCTACCGGTTTCCGCATTGCGGTTTACGCTTCCAACCAAAAGCTGATCGACGCCATCAACCAACTGCGCGAAGGCTTTGACCACAAGGCCAAAGAGTTCGAAACCATCCTGAAAATGGGTCGTACCCAGTTGCAGGACGCGGTGCCTATGACACTGGGCCAGGAATTCCATGCGTTCAGCGTGTTGCTGAAAGAAGAAACCCGCAACCTGCATCGCACCGCCGAGCTGCTGCTGGAGGTGAACCTGGGTGCCACCGCTATCGGTACTGCCCTGAACACCCCGGAAGGCTATTCGCAGTTGGCGGTACAGAAACTGGCTGAAGTCAGCAACCTGCCGGTCGTGCCGGCCGAAGACTTGATCGAAGCCACCTCCGACTGCGGCGCCTACGTTATGGTGCACAGCGCACTGAAACGTTTGGCGGTCAAACTGTCCAAAATCTGTAACGACCTGCGCCTGCTGTCTTCAGGCCCGCGCGCCGGTCTGAACGAAATCAACCTGCCGGAACTGCAGGCCGGCTCCTCCATCATGCCTGCCAAGGTCAACCCGGTGATCCCGGAAGTGGTCAATCAGGTATGTTTCAAGGTGATTGGCAACGACACTTGCGTTACCATGGCGGCCGAAGCAGGCCAGCTGCAGTTGAACGTAATGGAACCGGTAATTGGCCAGGCCATGTTTGAGTCAATCCATATCCTGACCAACGCCTGCTATAACCTGCTGGAAAAATGCATTAACGGCATCACCGCGAACAAAGAAGTGTGTGAGCACTACGTGTTCAATTCCATCGGTATCGTCACCTATCTGAACCCGTTCATTGGCCACCACAATGGTGACATCGTCGGGAAGATCTGTGCTGAAACCGGCAAGAGCGTACGCGAAGTGGTGCTGGAACGCGGTCTGTTGACCGAAGCCGAGCTGGATGACATCTTCTCCGTGGAGAACCTGATGCACCCAGCCTATAAAGCCAAACGCTATACGGATGAAAATGAACAATAACAGACACACCCGGTAGCCCAAAAAGGCACGCTAAATCCTCTGGATAGCGTGCCTTTTTACTTTCCATCGCCCACAAAATTTTAACTTTTTATTTTCAAATAATCTTATTTTAAGGAGTAGACACTATGTTAGCCGTAGAATTGGTTATCGTTCTGCTGGCCATTTTTTTAGGGGCCAGGCTGGGCGGTATCGGAATTGGATTTGCAGGAGGGCTGGGGGTTTTAGTCCTGGCGCTGATTGGCGTGAAGCCGGGCAGCATTCCGTTCGACGTGATATCCATCATCATGGCCGTCATTGCCGCGATCTCGGCAATGCAGGTCGCCGGTGGCATGGATTATCTGGTTCAGCAAACGGAAAAACTGCTGCGCAAGAACCCTAAGCACATCACCATTCTGGCACCGATCGTCACCTATTTTCTGACCATCTTCGCCGGTACTGGCAACATTTCGCTTTCCGCTCTGCCCGTGATTGCAGAAGTGGCGAAAGAACAGGGCATCAAACCTTGCCGCCCGTTGTCTACCGCCGTGGTCTCCGCCCAGATTGCCATTACCGCCTCGCCAATTTCCGCAGCGGTAGTCTACATGTCCTCAGTAATGGAAGGTCACGGCGTCAGCTACCTGCACCTGCTGATGGTGGTGATGCCTTCGACCTTCTGCGCCGTGGTACTGATGTCGCTGCTGGTAAGCTGGCTGTTTGACTCCAAACTGTCTGACGATCCGGTTTACCTGAAACGCCTTGAAGAAGGCCTGGTCACCCTGCGCGGCAACAAAGTGATGGAAATCAAACCGCGCGCCAAAGTCTCGGTGTTGCTGTTCCTGCTGGGCGTGCTGTGCGTGGTGGCCTACGCCATTATCAACAGTCCGGGTCTGGGCCTGGTGGCCAAACCCTTGATGAACACCACCAACGCGATTTTGATCATCATGCTGAGCGTCGCCACCCTGACCACCTTACTGTGTAAAGTCGATACCGATATGGTACTCAACTCCAGCACCTTTAAGGCCGGCATGAGCGCCTGTATCTGTATTCTGGGCGTGGCCTGGCTGGGTGACACCTTTGTGCAGGCCAACATCGACTGGATCAAAGATACCGCAGGCAGCGTGATCCAATCACACCCGTGGTTGTTGGCGGTGATTTTCTTCTTCTGCTCGGCGCTGCTGTACTCTCAGGCCGCCACCGCCAAGGCGCTGATGCCAATGGCACTGGCGCTGAACGTCTCGCCATTGACCGCCGTCGCGTCCTTTGCCGCCGTCTCCGGGCTGTTTATCCTGCCGACCTACCCTACGCTGGTCGCCGCGGTACAGATGGATGACACCGGCACCACACGTATCGGCCGCTTTGTGTTTAACCACCCGTTCTTTATTCCCGGCACCATCGGGGTGATATTGGCGGTGCTGTTCGGCTTCCTGCTGGGCAGCGTCATGCTGTAATGCTTTCACCGGGGCTACGGCCCCGGTTTCCCCAACCCGCCCCACTGGCGATAAACTCGCCTTCTAGCCGACCGTCCTTCAAGGTATAGTGCCCACTGATAATCTCGATGAGAGGGCTGAAGATGTCTGATTGCGAAGCTGTCGTCATACTCTGCACCGCACCCGATGAAGCCACGGCTCAAGACCTGGCGGCCCGGGTTTTGGGGGAAAAGCTGGCGGCCTGTGTCACGCTGCTGCCCGGCGCGTCATCGTTATATTACTGGGAAGGGAAACTGGAACAGGAGTACGAAGTGCAGATGCTGTTTAAAAGCCAACGCAGCCATCAAGACGCCCTGCTCAACTACCTGAAACAACATCACCCGTATCAAACGCCCGAGCTGCTGGTGCTGCCGGTGATGGCTGGAGATAAAGACTACCTGTTATGGATCAACGCCTCATTAAATTGATATTCCTGCTTTGCAGCCTGTTTTTTTTGCCACAGGCGGCTCAGGCATCGCTGTTCGCCCCTAACGGCGGCACCCAATTCGTGCCGGTCGATCAAGCGTTTGCCTTCGATTTTAAGCAGCAAGACCACCAGCTGACGCTGAACTGGCAAATTCGCCCCGGTTATTACCTCTATCGCCAGCAAATCAAGCTGGTGCCGCAGCAGGCAAGGTTAGGCTCCTTTGAGCTACCGGCCGGGCTGAGCCACAAGGATGAATTCTTCGGCGAAGTCTCTATTTTCAAACAACAGCTGAATCTGGCGATCCCACTGCAGCAGGCCACCAGCGGCGCCAGCCTGAGCGTGACTTATCAGGGCTGCGCCGAAGCAGGTTTCTGCTATCCGCCGGAAACGCGGGTGATCCCGCTGGATGCGGTGAGTGCCACAACCGCACTGCCAGTCAGCGCACCAGAAGAACCGGCGCCGGCCAGTCTGCCGTTCTCCCCCCTGTGGGCACTGCTGATTGGCATTGGCATTGCTTTCACCCCCTGCGTGTTGCCGATGTATCCACTGATTTCCGGCATCATTCTTGGGCGTGAAAAACCGCACAGCAGCGGACGTATACTGGCACTGGCGGTGGTTTACGTGCAGGGCATGGCGTTAACCTACACTGTGCTGGGTTTGGTGGTTGCCGCCGCCGGCTTGCAATTCCAGGCAGCGCTGCAACATCCGTATGTGCTCATCGGCCTGTCAGTGCTGTTTATCGCGCTGGCACTGTCGATGTTCGGTCTGTATTCGCTGCAGTTACCTTCTTCACTGCAAACCCGGCTGGCGGGCTGGAGCAATAGCCAACAAGGCGGTTCGCTGCCTGGCGTATTCCTGATGGGCGCGCTGGCCGGGCTGATTTGCTCCCCTTGCACCACAGCGCCGCTTAGCGCCATCCTGTTGTACATTGCCCAAAGCGGCAATATGTGGGCCGGCGGTGGCACTTTGTATCTGTATGCGCTGGGGATGGGCATCCCGCTGGTGCTGGTGACCCTGTTCGGTAACCGTCTGTTGCCACGCAGTGGCCCATGGATGCAGTATGTCAAAGAGGCGTTCGGCTTTGTGATCCTGGCGCTGCCGGTATTCCTGCTGGAACGAGTGATCGGTGATGTGTGGGGACTACGGCTGTGGAGCCTGCTTGGCCTGGCGTTCTTCGGCTGGGCCTTCGCGCTGAGCCTGAAGACTTCCCGCGGCTGGGTACGGGCATTGCAATTACTGCTGCTGGCTGCGGCCGTCATTGCTGCGCGACCGCTGCAAGACTGGGCCTTTGGCATCAGCAGCGCACAGCAGGCAGCGGTACAACACCTGAACTTCACGCGTATCAGTAATGTAGATCAGCTCAATGCTGCACTGCAGCAGGCGCAGGGGAAACCGGTGATGCTGGATCTGTACGCCGACTGGTGCGTCGCTTGCAAGGAGTTCGAGAAATATACCTTTAGCGATACGCGTGTTCAGGCCGCGCTTGCCAACACCGTGCTGCTGCAGGCGGATGTCACGGCCAACAATGCCGAGCAGGTCGCGCTCCTTAAACACCTGAAAGTCCTGGGATTGCCAACTATTCTGTTCTTTAACGGCACGGGGCAAGAGTCAACCAGCCAACGGGTTACCGGATTTATGGATGCCGCGGCATTCAACGCGCATTTGCAGAAAACGGTGCAATAAATAACACTGAGGATCGGAACCGAATTTGGAGGAAGCACAAGTGCAACGTGAACACGTCCTTGATACGGCACTGGGGCTGTTGGAACAACAGGGCCTGGCGACCACCACACTGGAAATGCTGGCGGATAAACTCGATGTGCAGCCGGGCGACCTGAAACGGTTCTGGCCGGATCGTGAAGCGCTGCTGTATGACTGCCTGCGCTATCATGGTCAGCAAATTGACACCTGGCGTCGCCAGTTGCTGCTGGACGAGACTCTAAGCCCACAGCAAAAACTGTTGGCGCGCTATGACGTTTTGGCAGAGTACGTCAAACACGACCGCTATCCCGGCTGTTTGTTTATCGCTGCCTGCAGCTTTTTCCCGGAGGTGGATCACCCTATTCACCAATTGGCAGAGCAACAGAAGCTGACATCGCTGGATCTGACCCGCGATTTGCTGCGTGAAATGGATGCCGATGACGCCGATATGGTGGCACAACAGATGGAGCTGATTCAGGAAGGTTGCCTGAGCAAACTGCTGATAAAACGCCAGCTACAGGACGTTTCCGTGGCCAAGCGGCTGGCGGAAGACATCTTGCAGGTAGCTCAGTGCCGCAGAAACGGGGCGTTAAGTTAATTCAGTGTGCGGCGGTGCACCGCCGCCGCAGAATTTTGGCCAATCCGGCGCAATTTTTGCGCCCTTTGACCGAAAAGCCAGCAACCAGACGCGTTTCACCTGATTTCATTCATAAAGCCGTTGACTGCCTTCGGCCAATACGGTTTAATGCTGCGCGTTGCCCGGATAGCTCAGTCGGTAGAGCAGGGGATTGAAAATCCCCGTGTCCTTGGTTCGATTCCGAGTCCGGGCACCATATTTAGAAGAACCCGCCTATGGCGGGTTTTTTGCTTTTCAGGAGTGGGACTCTTCATCGAACAAGTTCGATTATTCGGCCGAAGGCCTCACCCTGCGGGCCAACGCTGAAGCGTTGTTCAACTCGGCGTAAACGCCGGTTGTCCGAGTCCGGGCACCATATTTAGAAGAACCCGCCTATGGCGGGTTTTTTGCTTTTCAGGAGTGGGACTCTTCATCGAACAAGTTCGATTATTCG
>NZ_JANUDZ010000010.1:0-143286 GCF_024809935.1 Serratia sp. BIGb0163 | reverse complement strand
CCCGGGTGGCCGGAATTTGCTTTTTGTACGGCGTCCATGCTGAGTGCGCGGATGGCGTTGGCAAGCTCTTTACGAGAGGACATGTTTTACTCCAGGTCGGATTAAAAAATCAGTCAAGTTTTCTATTTTCTCAGACTCAGCATTAAAACGGCAATCCCTAATGCCAAATGAGAGCGAGTTCACAACTTATTAGCACAATTGGTCGTTTTTTCGGAATAACACTATTTTCCTGATTGTCAGCGTACACTAGTCTCAGACGGCAAGATTTCCCTAAATTAAAATGGCACTCCCCCCTTGTTACTATCACAGGAAGATGGCTTTATGAAGATCCGTACCTCTTTGATTGCATTAAGCATTGCCACTTTGGTAAGCGGCTGTCAAAACCTGAATACCGATACCCTGATGCAGTCTGGCGCACAGGCGTTCCAGGCGGCGACGTTGAGCAATAACGACGTAAAAACCCTGAGTGATAAATCCTGCGCGGAGATGGACAGCAAGGCACAAATCGCGCCGGCTGACAGCACCTATGCCAAGCGTCTGAACAAAATCGCCGCGGCGCTGGGTGATAATATCAACGGCACGCCGGCCAACTACAAGGTTTACGTCACTAAAGACGTGAATGCCTGGGCGATGGCCAACGGCTGTATCCGCGTTTACAGCGGCCTGATGGACATGATGACCGATAATGAAGTGGAAGGCGTACTGGGCCATGAAATGGGCCACGTGGCGCTGGGCCATACTCGCAAGGCGATGCAGGTGGCTTACGGCACCGTGGCGTTGCGTACCGCAGCGGCCTCAACCGGCGGCATCATCGGCTCATTGTCACAGTCACAACTGGCGGACATGGGCGAGAAACTGGTAAATGCCCAGTTCTCGCAGAAGCAGGAAAGCGAAGCGGATGACTACTCGTTCGACCTGCTGAAACAGCGCGGCATCGATCCGAACGGTCTGGTCACCAGCTTTGAAAAACTGGCGAAAATGGAAGCCGGCCGTCAAAGCAGCATGTTCGACGACCACCCTGCCTCGGAAGCGCGTGCGCAGCACATTCGCGACCGCATCGCGGCAGGTAAGTAACCTTCATTATCCTACAGAGCAACGGCACCCAAAAGTGGGTTTCCCACTGATTAAGGTGCCGTTTTCAAAAAAATAAAAAAGCGCAATCCTATTAAATCCATTTTAAAAAAAACCTCTCAAAACCGCTTATAGATTTATATAAATAAAACAACTTACAACAACACATAATAACCATTTATTTTTTGTGATCTTTAACGGAAATTCACCCAAGTGGCATTGAACGTTGTCTGGAAACAATATAATACCAAGTTTCCTTATGGACATAAAACAACACTATGGAATGGAGTTATTTATGAAAACTATTGACTCATCTTTACTCGATCAAATCGCTGGTGGTCGTGGAAATAATGGCGGTGACCGTAGCGATAATGGCGGAAGAAGCCGAAATAATGGCCGAAACGGAGGCGGAGCCCCAAAAACATGCGCAAATGATGTTGGCGTTGGCATCATCACTGGCGCGCTAACAGGCGTGGCTGGTGGGCCGTGGACGATGGTTGGTTTTGCCGTTGCGGGGGCTGCGACGGCAAGCCTAAGCTGCCCTGATAAAAGCCCATATAGAAATAACAACAATAATAACAGAGATGCACTAGCGGGTAACCGCTCCCCAAATAGCGTAAATGGTCAATGCCGCTGGTAATATTCTTCTGTATATATCCCCCCACTCAGTGGGGGGCGATTAAGGCGTCAACTTATGAATAAAGCAAGATACTCGTTAATTTCCATTATCTGGATGCCAGGCTGTTACTTTATTGGCATTAAGTCGTCATTGAAAATATTACAACCGGCGACCAGCTATGTGGACTTGGTCACGCTGGTTCTTGCTATTATTGGGCTACGAGTATCCATTTCACTGATAGTCGACGCCCTGGGAATATTTAATAAAAATTAACTTCATTTGAACGACACCTTACTGATTAAGGTGTCGTTCAATCTGTCACGACTCAGTACAGGGTTTTCTGCGGTGGTCCGGCGAAGGTCAACGGCCCAATGCTGTTCATGTCCACCTCCACCACCGACGGCCCCGGATAGTTAATCGCCTCTGCCAAGACGCCGCTGAACTGCGCCGCGCTGTCGACCTTCCAGGCTTTCAGCCCCATAGCTTCGGCCACCAGCGTAAAGGCCGGAGTATGCAGTTCGTTATAGTACTGACGACCGGCAAAGTATTTATCCTGAATGCCGCGCATCACGCCGTAACCGCCGTCGTTCATAATCAGCAAAGTGATATTGGCCTGCTCCTGCGCCATGGTCGCCAGCTCGCCCAGGCCTAACGCCAAGCCGCCGTCGCCCACCAGCCCGACCACCTTGCGCTGCGGGTTAGCGATCGCGGTACCAATCGCCATCGGCAAGCCCATGCCAATCGCCCCGGCCAGCGAGTGAATGTTACACAGCGGCGAAATCGCGCGGAACAAACGGCTGCCCCAAACGCTGCCGGAGACGGTGATATCACGCACCAGCAGCCCATCCTGCGGCAGCGCGGCGGCAATGGCGTCGTTTAATTTGGCATATTCCCCCGACTGTTGGCGCAGCGCGCTTTCCGCCTGCTGCACCGCGCGGGCGATTTCGCTATCCCACTCGGCATTGACCTTTTCACCTGGGCTAATTCGGGCAGCCAGTGCTTTAAGCAAGGCACCACAGTCGCCGTTGATTTGTTCGTCGGCCAGATAGTTGCGATTGGCCGCCGCCGGATCAATATCAATCTGCACCAATGGGCGCGGCAGCGGCAGCGTCCAGGTACGGGTTTCATTGCTGCGCAGGCGTGAACCGGCCACCAGCGTCAGATCGCACTGCGTCAGGATCGCCTCAATGCTCGGCGAATTATGGAACGCACGCAGGCTGCGCGGGTGGCTATCAGGCAGAATGCCGCGCCCGTGGGTGCTGGAGATCACTGCCACACCGGCATCCGCCAATTTACGCACCGCCTCAGCGCAGCCCAGCGCACCGCCGCCCAGCCATAACAGTGGGCGTTTGGCCTGTTTCAGCCGCTGATACAACCGTTCAACCGCGTCGTCACTGGCTGGCGGCAGTGGCGCAGGCATCACCGGCTGGCTCAGCACCGCACTGGAAACCAGGCTGCTTTGAATATCGATCGGGATCTCTACCGCCACCGGGCCGCAAGGCACCGTCTGCGCGTCGAGAATGGCCCGTTGGATCACCGCCACCGCCTGTTCCGCAGAGTTAACCCGATACGCGCGTTTGGAGCAGGCGCGCAGGAAACCCAATTGATCGCGGGTTTCATGAATGAACCCGGCGTCGGCATCCAGCCAGGCTTTTTCCACCTGACCGGTAATGTGCAGCAACGGCGTATTAGCGTTCATCGCCTCGATCATTGCGCCGACCGCATTGCCGGCACCGGCACCGGTACTGGTCAAGGCCACGCCCAGACCGGAGAAACGGCCGTGGGCATCGGCCATGGTCACGGCCCCCGCCTCACCGCGTGCCGGCACAAAGCGAATGTTGCCGCGCTGCCCCACCGCATCGGCAATCGGCAGATTATGAATCGAAATGATGCCGTACATCGCCGACACCTCGTACTGTTCCAGAGTCCGGGCTATCGCCTCGCCAACCGTTATTTTCTCGCTCATCATCAGCCTTCTTATATGTTCGTTGTAGGGTACGCACCGTCGCTCAAAACTAATCGCTCCAGCGATTCGCCTGATGGCTAAGCGCCAGGTACAGGCTTTTTTGCTGCATATAGGCTTTGATGCCGTGCAGGCCCTTTTCGCGGCCCAGACCGCTCTCTTTAAAACCGCCGAAAGGCGTAGAAATGGAGAATGTTTTGTAGGTATTGATCCACACCGTGCCGGTTTCCAATTGCTCCGCCAGCGCCATAGCCCGTGGGAAATCACTGCTCCAGATACCGGCCGCCAGCCCGTAGACCGAATCATTGGCCTGTTCAATCAACTGCTGCTCGTCGTCGAACGGCAACACCACCAGCACCGGGCCAAAAATCTCTTCCTGACAGGCGCGGGCGCTATTGCTCAGCCCTTCGATGATCGTCGGCAGGTAATAGCTGCCGCCGGCCAGTTGAGGATCGGCCGGGGCTTCACCGCCAATCACTATCCGCCCGCCTTCCTGCTGCGCCAGCGCTACGTAATCCGCCACGCTTTGGCGATGCTTTTGGTTAATCAGCGGGCCGAGATGCACACCCGGCGTCAGTGGATTACCCACCCGCAATCCGGCCGCCAGTTCACTCAGGCGCGCCAGCAGTGGCTGGTACAAAGAACGATGCACAAACAGCCGCGAACCGGCGATGCAAGCCTGACCGGCGGAGCTGAAAATGCCATAGCAGATGCCGCGCGCCGCCTGTTCCAAATCCGCATCTTCCAGCACGATGGTCGGCGACTTACCGCCCAGTTCCAGCGAGGTGGGGATCAGTTTTTCGGCGGCAATGTGCGCCAAATGGCGACCGGTATTGGTGCCGCCGGTAAAGGAAATCTTTTTCACTAACGGGTGGCGGGCCAGCGCTTCGCCAATCACCGAACCTTTGCCCGGCAGCACGCTGAGCAGCCCGGCAGGCAGCCCTGCCTGTTCAAACAGCTCCGCCAGTTTTAGCGCCATCAGCGGCGTGGCTTCGGCCGGTTTGAGGATCACCGCGTTGCCCGCCGCCAGCGCCGGGGCCACCTTTTGCATTTCACTGGCAATCGGCGAGTTCCACGGCGTAATCGCCGCGATCACCCCCAGCGGTTGATACTGGCTCAGCGTCATCACCTCGGCGCTGCGTTGAGTCGGCAGTTCGCCCTCCAGCACCTCGCAGGCGGCAGCAAAGTAGCGGGCCGTCGCCGCTGCACTGGCCACCAGCCCACGGGTTTCCGCCAGCGGTTTACCGTTGTCGCGGGTCTGCAACTGCGCCAACTCTTCCTGCTGCGCCATAATCAGATTACTGACGCGGTACAGAATATTGGCGCGCTGATGCGGCACCAGCCCGCGCCACTCGGGCGCACGCCAGGCGCGTTCCGCCGCGGCTACCGCATCATTGACGTCTTCAACGCTGGCGGCACGCAGCTGCGCATTGACGCTGCCATCGGCCGGAAACACCGAGGTCATCTCGTCGCCACGCCCTTCACACCAGCGCCCAGCTACAAAAATCTTTAACTTTTCCATGCTCGCTCCTGCCGTTCAGGCAATAAAGCCACCGTCAACCAGACGGCGGCAGGCTTGTACCGCGCTCAGCGCCGCCAGGGTTGATGTTTTGGGATTGCTCGCCAGCGGGTTGCCGCTCAGCTCAATCTGAAACTCACCGAAATTGCCGCACACCTGTAGCCGGTGGGTATTGCGCCGGGTGGCGGGATCGACCAGTAGCCGCACCCGGGTGGCGTCCATCCCCAATCCGTTAAGCGCAATGGTCGCGGCCACGTTGGCATTGGCCGGGAACAGCCGCGCCGCCTCACGCGCCGAACCTTCAAAAAACACCTGCGCCTCGCTCACGGCATCAAGATCAATCAATTGCTCCGCCATGCTGCCGCGCCAGCTCGCCGGGCTTTTACAGGCCTGATAGGTGACGCTGTCCAGCCCGCCTTCACGCGCCGATGCCAGCCCATCCATCCCCGCCACCGCTCCGGACAGGACGATCAACTGGCCCTGGTGCTGCCGACAGGCCTGCTGCAACCGCTGCTGCAGCGCCGCATCCGCCAGCGCCCCGGTGGAGATCACCGCCAACGGCCAGCCGCGCGTCACCACCGCTTCACCAAATTCCGCCACCGCCTGCTGGCTGGCACATTCCAGCACCAGATCCGGCTGTTCAGTACACTGATCCGGGTGGGTTAACGCCTGCACCTGGCCACCGAAGGCACTGTCGATTGCCGCATGATGAGCCGCACGCGCCAGGATCCAGCCCACACTCACCCCGTCCGGCAAGCGGGAAAGCACTTCTCTGGCCATTGCGCCGTAGCCAATCATCATGATCTTCTTCATCTTTTCAGCCCCTGCGGTTAAAGATGGCGGTTAAAGCCACCGGAGACGTCAAGCGCCGCACCGGTAGTGAAAGACGCCAAAGGCGAAGCCAGGAACAACAGCGCTTGCGCCGGCTCCTGTGGCTTACCGAGGCGTTTCATCGGGATGCCGCGACGTTCGGCAATCACCGCCGTCCACTGCTCCCAGCTTTGATCCTTATCGCTGCGCTCGTCGAAGCGGCGTCGCCACTGGCCGGACTCCACCATGCCCAGCAGGATCGAGTTGACGCGAATGCCCTTGTCCACCAGCTCTTTCGACAGCGTCAGCGTCATGTTGAGCAGTGCGGCGCGCGCCGCCGAGGTGGCGATCATGTGTTCTTCCGGCTGCAATGCCAGCAGTGAGTTCACGCAGGTAATTGAAGCGATATCCGAACGCTCCAGCGCCGGCAAAAACGCCTGCACCGGGTTAATCACGCCGAACAGTTTTAGCTCCGCCTCATGCAGCCAGGCGCTACGTGGCGTCTGGTCAAAATGCGCGACGAATCCCTGGCCGGCGTTGTTGATCAACAGATCCACCCCGCCGAAGTGCGCCGTCACCTGAGCGGCAAACTGCGTCACCTGCGCCTCGTCCAACACGTCGCAGCACAGCGCCAGGATCTCCGCCTGTGGAAACTCATTACGCAGGCTGGCTTCGGCCCCGGCCAGTTTGTCCGGGTTACGGCCGCAAAAGGCCACCTTCGCCCCTTCCGCCAACAGCAGGCGCAGGGTCTCAAAACCGATGCCCGACGAACCGCCGGTGACCACTGCGACCCGTTGCTCAAGCTGAAAATTCATGGTTGGATTGCTCCCGTAAAGTCCTGCAGATAACGGTTAAATTGCTCCGGCGCATCGAGATAGCTGGCGTGCCCTGCGCCCTCAATCAGCCGCAGAGGCGCGTCCTGCTGCTGCGCCAGTATTGCCGCCGCTTCCGGCGGTGTGATCCGGTCGCAGTCACCGCACCACACCTGTAACGGGCCACGGTAACGCGCCAGATGGCGACCGATATCGTCGTTGGCCAGCATCCAGGCGGCGCTGAGAAAACCTTCCGGATCCAGCTGTTGCATGCCGTTGCGCACCCAGGCGATATCCTGTGGATCCGCGTCATCACGCAGCAGCGCAGCCGCCCGCTGTTCGCCGTAGCCCTGCGGCCCCAGCGTTTCAATCATCTGTTTACGCTGTCCGTAAACCTGTTGGCGTTTTTCTTCCGGCGCAGTGGCATAACCCTGAGCCGGATCGGCCAGCACCAGTCCGCAGAGGCCATCGGGATGATCCGCAGCATAGGCGCTGCCGATCAACGCCCCGAGCGAATGGCCGACGATCAGCGGTTGCTCCAGTCCAAGCTCTGCCACCAGCGCCGCCAATGCGGCGGCGTAAGCGGCGGCGTCCGGCTGGTTCACCGTCAGCGGCAGGCTGCCGCCGTAGCCCGGGGCATCCCAGGCCAGCAGGCGGTGACCATCGGCCAGGCCGCGATCGTTAAACTGCTTGATCCACGAGGCCGAACCGGAGCTGATGCCGTGCAGCAACACCACCGGGCGGCCGTGCCCCGCTTCACGCCAGCTCAGGGTGTAATTCCCGCAGCGCGCCTGCTGACGTTGAACCAGGCCGTTCATCAGTTACGCTTCACTTTGGACAAGGGGTGATCTGCCGGGTAGGTCGGCGTTTCCGGTTTGGCCGTGCCGAGCATCACGCACATCAGCGCCTCTTCCTCGCCGTGGTTGAACAACCCACGATAAACACCGGCCGGCACCGAGATCAGATCGCGCTCTTTCAGCTTGGTTTCGTAGTACTCCGTGCCGTCCTGGATCATCAGCGTGATACTGCCCTTCAGCATAAAGAACACCTCTTCCACATCGTCGTGCAGATGCAGCGGGCCTTCGCATTTCGACGGCAGCACCATGGTAGAGAAGGTAAAGTTACCCGCCGGAATGGTATTGGTGTCGTTAACCACCCCGGTTGCACCGGTGCCGATATAACGCATCTGCGCGCGGCGGTATTTCGGGTCGTAGTCAGCCTGGAACTTCAACGCATTCCAGTCATATTTACGGCCTTCAAAGCGGGCGATACGGGATTCCACCCAATGCTCTATCGACTGATCCTGCGGCTTGACGCCGGCTTGTTTCTCAACCTGGGACATGTTGGTACTCCTCTTTTCAATCAATGGGATATCAATATTTCTTCAGCAACGGCAGCAGAATGATGCAGCCGATAAAGGCCATTACCACCAGGAACAGCAAGCCGTTATCCATGTTGCCGGTGGCGGCGATCAGCGCCCCCATCAGCACCGGCGCCAGCGCACCGGCAAAATTACCCAATCCGTTAAAAATACCGCCGGCGGTGGCGCTAACCTTGCTACTGGTGGCCTTCGCCAACAGGGCAAAGATGTTCGGTGCCCCGGCCCCCCACATAAAGGTGCTGAAGGCCATGGCGGCGATCACGCTGTAGGTGCCCTGCATATGCAGCACCGCGGCCAACCCCAGCCCGGCACCGCACAGCGAGATAAAGCAGGCCAGCGCACGGCGGTCCAGTTTGTCCGACAGCCAGGCCCCGAGCACTTCACCCAGCAGCATGGCGATAAACGGCAGCGATGACAGATACCCGGCGTGTTCCAGGTGAATACCTTTGCCCTTGATAAGGTAACTGGGCAGCCAGCCGTTCATGCCCCACAGGTAGGTCAGGAAGGCGATGTTAAACAGGCAAATCATCCAGAAATGCGGGTTGCGCAGCAGCTCAAGGCGATGCTGTTTGCGTTCGGCGATGGCCGGTTTTGAAACGGTAGCGGCGGCCGGGCGTGACACATTCAGATGACGCATACCGAACAGCACCAACAGCATTACCGGCAGCGTCAGAAACGCCATAAAGAAGAAGGTGGTCTGCCAGTCAAAAGTGTTGAGGATATATAGCGTGACCGGGAATCCGAGCGCCGCCCCCAGTGGAGTGCCGAGTAGCCACAGCATAGTGGCACGCGCCTGCAGCCGCTGCGGGAAGGCCTGGCGGATAATGGCGTAGGCCATCGGTAACAGTGGGCCTTCGGCAATGCCGAGCAAAATGCGCAGCGTCATCATGGTGTGATACGAACGGGCCAGGCCCATCAGCACCATCAATACGCCCCACACTACCATCATGCCGATCAACACTTTTACCGGGTTCAGCCGGTCGCCAATGCCGCTGAGCAGCATCGAAGAAATGCCGTATGAGAACAAAAATGCGCTCATTAGCAAGCCCAGTCGCGCCGGGTCAAAACTGATGCCCAGCGCCTGCTGGAATTCGCTATCGGAAAACAGTGCCGCGATGCTGATCTTGTCGAAAAATGCCAACAGCACGCAGGCAAACAGCGCAATTGGCACCGACCAGCGCACCCGCTGCTGCGGATTTTCGGCAACGGCTTCCCCCACCCGTCCAGCGCGGGCGTCAATATCTTGCGTAGTCATGAAACGCTCCCGAGGTTACGGGCGTTATTTCAACGCCATCAAAGAAAACTCCGCGTCCGCCAACTGCTGTGGCTCCAACACTCGCCCACTGGCCAGCCAGCGTTTGCCCAGCTTGATGGTGCGTGCATCGTTAAACGCCACCATCTGCACCAACTGCCGGTCGGCATTCAGCGTGAAGAACACCTGTGACTGCGGCGTGCGTCGCACCACGTGATGCACGCCGCCGGTCGGGATGCCGAGGATCTGGATATTGGCGTCGTATTGATCCGACCAAAGCCAGGCCACGTCATCGTAAGGTGAGGCAAAGGCATCCAGCATCGCGCAGGCGGTGCTGATCGCCTGATTCTGCGCATAGGCCCAGGATTGCAGGCACAGACCCAGCGTCGGGTGGCGAGCTACGTCGCCGGCGGCGAAAATCGCCGGGTGACTGGTGCGTCCCTGGCCGTCAACCACGATGCCGGCGTCAACCTTCAGCCCGGCGCTATGCGCCAGTTCCAGATTCAACTCCACGCCGATCCCCACCACCACCAGATCAAACTCCTGAGGATCGCTGCTGTCACTGCCGATCCAGGCGCTGCCGCCACGATCTTCGAGTTGGATGTCACCGCAGCCGCAATGCACCGTTACGCCCTGCTGCTGATGCAGTTCAAGCAACGCCTGGGAGACGTCCGCACCCACGCTGCGCATGCACAATGCAGGCTGGCGCTCGAATACCGTCACCTCAGCCCCGAGACGCCGTGCCGAAGCGGCGATCTCCAGGCCAATCCAACCGCCGCCGACGATGGCAAGCCGGCGGCAACCCTGCAGCGCCTGACGCAGTCGGGTCGCATCGTCCCAGGAGCGCAGCGTCATAACGCGCGGATGACTGGCCCAACGGGCGTCCGGCAGACGCGGTCGCCCACCGGTAGCGATCAGCAGTTGATCAAACTGCAGCCGTCGGCCGTCGCTGAGAGTGACAATTTGTTGCTGTGCATCAATGGCTTCGGCACGCAACGGGCGACACCAGTTGATGTTTAACCCGGCCACCACCTGCTCACTGAACAGCCGGCTGAGCGGCGCATTGCCGTCCAGCAACGCCGCCTTGGAAAGCGGTGGACGTTCATAAAAGTCATAGGGTTCGTCACTGACCACCGTCAGCTTGCCGGTGTAGCCACGGTCACGCAGCGTTTTCGCTGCCCAACCCCCGGCCTGCCCGCCGCCGATGATCAGGATGCCCGCCGATTCTGGCTGGCTCATAACGCCTCCGGCTTTTTATGCTGGCGACGTGTATCGTGGTCGATACCGCCTTCCACTGCCCACTCGGTGAACGACACCAGTGAGTGCTCCAGCTCGCGTGGCTGCCAGTTTTCGGTCAGATAATCGTCGTTGGTGTAGTACTCAAACGCCCCGCCGGTCGGGCTGTTGACGTACCAGAAATAGGCCGAGGAGATTGGGTGACGGCCGGGGCCGATAAAGGTGCTCCAGTTCTCTTTGTTCATGGCAATGCCGCCGCCGATCACCTCGTGGATGTCGCGTACGGTAAAGGCCACGTGATTCAGGCCGCGTGGACGATTAGGCAATTTCAGCAGGAACAGGTTGTGATGACCGCCGCGCGCCTGAGTTCGCAGGAATACTGCGCGGTCGATATAACGATCCGACACCTGGAACCCCAGCACTTCACGGTAGAAGCGCTCGGTCGCGGCCAGATCCTCGACGAAGAACACCACGTGGCCGATATTGATCGGCTGCGCCTGGGCATACACCGGGCTGGGCTGATCGATGCGGCGCACGTCGCCCCACTGGTTGATCGGCGATACCGGCAAATCAACTTCCCGCTGCCGGCTAACGCAAAAGCGCACCGTCATACCGTTCGGATCAAGGCACTCAAGTTCTTCCCCGACCAGGCGGAAACCCGGCATCTGCGCCAGCAATGGCTGCAACGCCGCCAATTCGGCCGGGCTGCCAACGCCCCAGGTCATGCGGCGCAGGGTCGAACCGCCCTCAAATGCCACGGGTAAAGCTTCGCTCTGCAGCGGATGCAGCACCACGCGCGCCCCGCTCAGGGTAGTGAATTCGCGCTGGGTTTCGCCCCAGTGCTGTTGCGCCGCCAACAGGCCAAAGTCCTGCATAAACTTTTCACAGGTTGGCAGATCTTCGACGCCAAATTCCAGTTTTTCGATTCCGATTACGCTCATTAAGTGTGCCTCACGTTCTCGTTGAATGCTGTTTTCAGGCATGATCGAACCCCGGCCCCTGTTTGCCATGGGCCTTATCCCTGCCTGAGTAAAAGAGTCGGTGTCGTCAGTTAACCGGCGTTAGCCTGTGGCGGTGCGCCCAGGAAGCCGGAGATTTTCACTGCGGCGTCCCGCACCTCCATGCGTAACCGCTCGCGATCCGCTTTTGGGATCTCATCGGACGGCACCATAATGCTGATCACTGCCTCAACCCGCTGCTCGCGATTGAAGATCGGGTAGACGATAGAGGAAATACCGTGGCGGAAAAACGACTCGCCGATCACATAGCCGCGCGCCTTGTCCTGCTGCACCATTTGCCATAGCGTTTCGCGATCCGCCGGGGTGCCCGGGCCGCTACCCGGCAGTTGCTCCTGCGGATACAGCAGTTCGAACTCTTCGCGGGTGGCGCTGGTCAGCAACATGCGGCCAAGCGAAGTTTGGTGTACCGGCAAGCGGGTGCCGACGCTGACCTGGTTGATTTGCGAACCGGCGGCGCTGACGCGGGCGATGTAGATCACATCGCGTCCATCACGGATCGCCAGATGACTGCTGCACTGGCTGCGATCGCGCAGTTGTTCTATTACCGGCTGACCGGCCTGCGCCACGTCCAGTGAGGCAATATATTCAAAGCCCAGGCGCAGTACCTTGATGCCCAGCGAGAAAGTGTTGGTGCGTGGATTGCGCTCCAGAAAACCCAGATGCTCCAGCGTTTGCACCACGCGATAGGCGGTAGCTTTTGGCATATCGACCAGGCGATGCAATTGGGCAAAGGTCATTTCCTTATGTTGCTCGCCAAACGCCAGCAACAGTTGCAATCCGCGATCCAGTCCTGGGATCAGATATTTACACCCTTGGTCGTCTGCCATGTGCTGCTCCTGGCTAATTGAATATTGATTAGTTAAAGACGAAGCCGCCGTTAACCGGCAACAACTGACCGGTCACGAAGTTTGCCAACGGTGACAGCAGATAGAGCACCGTGCC
Organism: Serratia sp. BIGb0163; assembly: GCF_024809935.1. Taxonomy (NCBI): domain Bacteria; kingdom Pseudomonadati; phylum Pseudomonadota; class Gammaproteobacteria; order Enterobacterales; family Yersiniaceae; genus Serratia; species Serratia sp. BIGb0163. The sequence continues at coordinate 130,662 of NZ_JANUDZ010000010.1, read as the reverse complement.
GTTGACGTCGTCAGGATGCTGCGCCCCGGCCAAGGCCCGGCCCTGCTCGTACAATTGGTGACGCTCGGCAGGCACGTATTCCGTGGCCTCCACCCGCGTCAGGCCCGGTGCGATGGCATTGACGCAAATGCCCTGCGGGCCCAGCTCACGCGCCATCGAGCGGGTCATCGAGATAATCGCCCCTTTGCTGGCCACATAGGCCATTAAGCGCGGTGCGCCCCACAGCGCGGTATCCGAAGCCACGTTAACAATCTTGGCATGCGGGGTTTGAGCCAGCAGCGGTACCGCCGCCTGGCTCACCAGCCAGGTTCCGCGTACGTTAACCTGCATCACCCGATCCCACAGATCGATGTCGTATTCCATCATGGTTTTGCCGCCGACGCCGGTGGCCAGGGCCGCATTGTTCACCAACCCGTCGATCGCTCCGCCTGCGGCGATGGCGTTAAACGCGGCGCTGATCGAGGCAGGATCGGCCAGATCGATAACCTGGCTTTCGACCTGAGCCCCCTGCTCGCGCAGGCTGACGGCAGCGTCTGCCAATTCATCCGCCAGAATATCGCACATCACCACCTTGGCACCGGCGGCGGCAATAGCGGCGGCGAAACTACGCCCCAGCCCGCGTGCAGCGCCAGTCACCACAATACGTTTCCCCGTCAGCAGGCCGTTCACTGCGCAGCCTCCAGTTCACTGAGCCGTGCCAGCTGTTTCTGCGCTTCTTTTTGCATCATGCGGCGCAGGCGAGATAGCCCGACGTCATGCTGATACAGATATTCACGGCCACGCGCGTTCGGTGCCATGTTTTCCAGCACGATGCGATCCTGCTCCAGGACGTCCCAATGCAAGGATTCCAGGCGGTTGCGGTACATAAAGCGCCACATGTCACGCTGCCAGTCTTTCACCTTGCGGATCCGCCAGAAGAACACCCGGCAGTGATCCTTGTCTTCCGGTACCACCATGCCGATGATCCAGAAGTGGCCGCCCGGCCCAAAGCGTTTTTTGTACGGGATCGACAGGCGCATCCAGTAAGCTCCGCTGCTGCCAAACTCTACCCAGTCAAAGTTCACGCCGATCTGGCCATTCTTCTTAAAGATGAAACCGCTGTCGGTCGGCTCCAGCGCCATATCCGCCTTGCGATCCCCTTCCGCCATTGAGTGCGACGAGGAGTGCAGGTAGGTGCCGTGCATCGGATCCATCACGTTTTCCAATGCGTACTGGTAATTACAGTCCCAACTGGCGGTGCACAGGAAGTTGCTGTAGGCCGCTTCGTCCGCCAGTTCCGGCGGGAAGGTCAGTTCGGCCGGTTCTTCATCTGCGGTCACGCCGAAATAGAGGAACACCGCGCCGTAGGCCTCTTTGGCCGGATAAGAACGCAGGCATTTTTGCCCCACCAGCGGGCAACGATCGACCGCCGGCACGTCTTTAACCGTACCGTCACCGCCGACTTCCACGCCGTGATACCAGCAGGCGATGCGATCGCCCAGGTTCCAGCCCATGGAAAGCCGCGCTCCGCGATGCGGGCAGCGATCTTCCAGCGCGTGGATCGCGCCTTCGCCGTCACGCCACACCACGATTTGCTGCTCCAGACGCGTAATGCCGACCGGGTTATTGCCAATTTCCCAACTGGCCAGCACCGGATACCACATGCCGCGCAGCCCCTGATCGAGATAGTCCTGCAAGGCTTGTGCGGAGGATGTTGTGTTTGCTGTCATTGTCTTCTCCCGGGTGTGGATCAGAAACCGTTAACGTGCAGGAATTCGCGGAACGCCGTCTCATTCCACGGTTGGCCGTTGCGATCAAACAGGCGACGCTGATTAAGCGCACTGACGATCTGCTCCAACTCTTCCGCACCCTGATCGAAGATCTCTTCCAACGCCGTCACCAGCGCAGTTTCAAAACCGTCCGGCACCCGGGCACGGTTCTGCCAGATGACGTTTTGGAATTGGCCTGGTTGGTGAATTTGACCGTTGCCGCCTTCGCGCGCCGGGATCACCTGTTGGGTGTCCGGCAGCCAGGGATTGAAATCGGTGATGTGCTGCATGATTACTCCTCCGCAATAAAGGTGATTTGGATTTGATTGTCGATCACCCGGGTGGCATAGGTTTGCAGATCGCGGCCGCCTGGCTCACGCAGACACTGGCCGGTACGCACGTCGAACAATGCTTCGTGCAACGGACACTCGACCTTACCGTCATCAACAAACCCCTGGCTGAGCAAGGCATAGGCATGTGGGCAAACGTCTTCCAGCGCGTAATAGTTGCCGTCGATCAGATACACCCCGACTTCTTTCCCTTCCACGTTGGCGGAGAAAGGAAAATCTTCTTTCACCTGAGACACTTCACACACTTTCTTCCAGCTCATTGCTTCTGTCCTCTATCTGATTGTTTCATATATGAAACTCAGTTTCTTATTTAATACGCTCACTATAAGTCTGGTGAAACTTTCGTCAAGAGAGCAAAGCGGCAATTGTTAATGGAAAGTTGTTTAAACATGACAAATGCGGAGAGGATCACGAAAAAATGCACCGATATGAAAAACTGATGAACATTGTGCTTTTCATCACAAATTCATGGCAAAAAACAGGTTGATCTGGCTGAGGCAATGAGAGTAAAAGTTCTCTCTCACTGACTAATCACCCTTTTAAATAACAATAAATTTACATTTAGATGACTCAACCCTGCTTTTCAGCACTGTGAAATCAGCGGGTTAGTTCTCTGCTGCCTGAATTCTTTAACCACCCGCCAAAGGAGCGCAGATGGAGCGCATTGTGCAACAACGTCAACGCTGGTTCGGGGTTGTGGCCCTGCTGTTTTTGATCGTCATCGCCTATGCCGATCGGGTCAATATCGCCGTGATGCTGGTTAACCCCGACTTTCTGCAGCACTTTCAGCTCGGGGGAAACCGTGCGCATCAGGGCATGCTGATGACGGTGTTTTTACTTGGTTACGGGCTTTCCGCCATGCTGCTGACGCCGTTTCTGGAAACCCTGATGGGTTATCGTCGCGCGCTGACGCTGAGCATTGTGCTATGGGCGTTGCTCACCGCCGCCTCGCCGCTGGCAGGGTCGCTGCTGCTGTTATTTGCGGTGCGCGCATTGTTGGGTGCCAGTGAGGGCCCGTTGTTCTCGCTGAAAACCATGTATATCGGCGATCACTTCGCTGCCGATGAACGCGGCAAGCCCAATGCGGTCAGCACTCTGGGCGTCTCGCTGGGGCTGGTGATTGGCTTTCCGCTGGTGAGCTTCTTGATGGCGCACTTCGGCTGGGCGGTTTCTTTCTATCTGCTGGCGCTGATCAACCTGTTGCTGGGGCTGGCGTTGGTACGGCTGTTTATCCATCCCGCCGCATTGCCGCCGCGTGCCGTTGACCCAAGACCGATCCTGCAACGCGTCTGGGATACTTTTACCCTCGCCTGGCGCACCCCGATGCTCGGCTGGATCATGCTTATCGAGATCGCCACCCTCAGCTATCTGTGGGGATCCAGCTCCTGGCTCCCGGCCTACCTGACCGACGAGAAAGGCTTTTCCATCAAACAGATGGGCTGGATGGCCTCCTTGCCGTTTATCGTCAGCATTGCCTCTAAATATCTCGGCGGCGTACTGCTTGATCGCATCCGCCCTTATCAGGCACCGCTGATTTTCGCCTTTGGCGGTGCGGCAACGGCACTGTGCATCTATGGCGTGATGCATAGCGAACAGCTTGGCTGGATAGCCTTCTTCCTGCTGGCGGCCAATGCCTGTTGGGGCGCTCAGGGAGCCGCGATCCCGACGCTGTTGCAGCATTATGCGCAGCCGCAGGCCGTCGGCAGCGCCTATGGGCTGATTAACGGCATCGGCAATATGTTCTCGGCGTTTGTACCTATGATTATGGGCATGGTGATGGCCAGCCAGGGCAAAGTGTCTTCGGGGTTTGCGGTGCTGATTGTGTCGCAGGTAGTAACACTGTTGGCGGGCGGCGTGCTGTTCAGCCGGATGCTGATGACGCGTGAGGCAAGGCAGGCGTAAAAGGGTCGGGGCAGCTAACGCGCCCCGACTCATATTCATGTTACTGCGGCTTAACGCCCTTTCTTTTTACGGCCAGGCTGAGCGAAGCGCTTACGCGCAGGAGCACCTCCGGCTGGCTTTTCGGCGCTTTTCGGCGCACTGGCGGGCTTTTTCACCGCCGGTTTGGCTTTCTTCGCCGGCTTGGCTTCCGAGGAAGAGCCTTCGATCGATTTGAACAGCTCGACCAGCTCATCGTCAGTTAAGTCGCGCCATTCACCCGGAGGCAACCCGGCCATGCCCACATTCATAATGCGGGTACGCTCCAGCTTGGTCACCTCATAGCCGAAATGCTCGCACATGCGGCGGATCTGGCGGTTCAGCCCCTGCACCAGCACGATGCGAAACACAAATGGCGCTTCTTTCTTCACCTTGCACTTTTTGGTCACCGTACCCAGCATCGGCACGCCGGCCCCCAGGCCACGAATGAAGTCATCGGTTACCGGTTTGTTGACCGTGACCAAATACTCTTTCTCGTGGTCGTTGCCCGCCCGCAGGATCTTGTTCACCAGATCGCCGTGGTTGGTGAGGAAGATCAGGCCCTGTGAATCTTTATCCAATCGCCCGATCGGGAAGATACGGGTGCTGTGATTGACGAAATCGACAATATTGTCTTTCTCGCCTTCTTCCGTGGTGCTGACAATACCGACTGGCTTGTTCAGCGCAATAAAGATCAGATTGTCTTCGTTGCGCGGTTCAATCAGCTGACCGTTGACCTTGACGACGTCGCCTGGGAACACCTGATCGCCAAGCGTCACGCGCTTGCCATTGATAAAAACATTGCCTTGTTCGATGTAACGATCGGCATCGCGGCGCGAGCAGATACCGCTCTCGCTTATATATTTGTTGAGACGTGTGGAAGGTTTGGTCAGCATATTTTCTCCATACCCGTCGTCTTTCAAGCCACAGCGTTGTTACCTGCACTCACCCACCCCAGTCACTTACAAAAGTAAGCTCCTGGGGATGAGCGAGCTGGGTGCCTAGCTGTGACTTGAAATCCATAGGGTATATAGATACCGGTTATGTGTATTTCTTTATGGTACCGTGCTTACAGCCCATAACCGCCTGTTAATACCATTAGGAACTTATTTGGTTTTTTTTGCTGCCTGCAGATACAGCATTTCCAGGCCCAGGGTCGCCGCAGCCAGCGCGGTGATCTCGGACTGATCGTAGGCCGGTGCCACTTCCACTACGTCCATACCCACGATGTTCAGTGATTGCATGCCGCGAACCAGTTTCAGCGCGCGATCGGAGGTCAGGCCGCCGATCACCGGCGTGCCGGTGCCCGGTGCGAACGCCGGATCCAGACAGTCGATATCGAAGGTCAGGTAGACCGGCATATCGCCGACGATCTGTTTGATCTGGGCCAACAGGTCGTCCGCGCTGCGATCGTTAACCTGCGCAGCATCCAATACGGTAAAGCCGTTGTCGTGATCGTATTCGGTACGGATACCGATCTGCACCGAGTGTGTTGGATCGATCAGGCCTTCGTTCGGCGCATGGAAGAACATGGTGCCGTGGTCGTATTGGCTGCCGTTGGCGTAAGTGTCGGTATGGGCATCGAAGTGCACCAGTGCCATTTTGCCGAAATGTTTGGCGTGCGCGCGCAACAGTGGCAACGTGACGAAGTGGTCGCCGCCGAATGAGAGCATACGTTTACCGGCCGCCAGCAGTTTTTCCGCGTGCGCCTGCAGGTTGTCGCTCATGCTCTGAGCATCACCAAAGTTGAACACGATGTCGCCACAATCGACGACGTTCAGACGATCGCGCAGGTCAAAGTTCCACGGCCAGCGGTTGCCTTCCCAGGCCAGGTTGGTGGAAACCTGACGGATCGCCGCAGGGCCATGACGGCCACCGGCGCGGCCGGAGGTTGCCATGTCAAATGGAATGCCGGTGATGACCCACTCTGCATCGCTGTCGTAAGGCATAAAGTTCAGCGGAAAGCGCAGGAAACCAAAGGCGTTGGACACTAAAGAATTATCGGACTTATGGCCTAAGGTACTCATAGTAAACCCTCATATTTCAACGTTTCACCTGTTGAAAAATCACACAGGCGCTGGCAAAAAAAAATCCCTCCCGCGTCGTTAGCCCGACGAGAAAGGGATCCATTCGAAATCTGTTTAGTACTGCTGATACGGCAGATTATCGCCGTATTTGGTTCGCGCTTCAAGAGCGCGCATCATCATCCCGACTGCTCGTCGTCACCCAGTATAGACCCTGCATCCTTCAGGCATGTGAACGTCGCCGCTCGCCGACACTTCGAGCTTTGTGATTTTGATCCCTTTACCTGGCGGATAAATCATTTAAGTTCATTACATCGACCAACTTTATTAATAATACAAAATAGAACATTCATCCCATTAATAAATAAAAAATCAAACTGATATATGAAACGGAATTAATCAAAGCCATGTTTAACATCATGCCAATGAGCTACAAACGAAGCATTAAAAATAAAAAACTTTATATAACGCTAGAAGTTATCGCTTTCTTATCAAGTATTCCATTGGGTTATCTGTGCTCTAAATTTGATGCACTGAATGAAATCTCCATAGAAATAGTACTTATCTACATTCCTATCTCAATGATATCAATGAATTATTTTTACCAACTTATTGAGTCAAAATAAGTATTAAAATTAATTATAGATTGGAGGTCTCACCATAAACCAGGTAAATGGTGATTATAAAAACTCATAAAACTGAAAATAATAGAAGAAAAAAATTAAAAAAGACCAAGCATCCTTGAGATGCCCGGCCTTTCAGTTCGGCTCTACTTATTCATCTTCTAAATAAGTATAACCATATAAACCGGCCTCAAACTCTTCCAGGAACTGCGCCTGCAGCTCGCTGTCCAGATCGGTTTCTTTCACCTGATCGCGGAATTTGGCCAGCAGCGCGGTAGGATCGAGCTGCACGTACTCCAGCATGTCGGCAACGGTATCGCCTTCATCGGACACTTCGCTTTCTACCGTGCCGTCAGGGAAGACAAACACGTCAACCGAGGCGGTATCACCGAACAGGTTGTGCATGTTGCCCAGAATTTCCTGATAGGCACCGACCATAAAGAAGCCCAGCGCCGGCGGGTTTTCCGGATCGTACGGTGGCATTGGCATGGTGGTCGCCACGCCGTCACCGTCGATGTAGTGATCGATGGTGCCGTCAGAGTCACAGGTGATGTCCAGCAGCACCGCGCGGCCTTCCGGCGGCTTGTCCAACCCTTCCAGCGGCAGCACCGGGAACAGTTGATCGATACCCCAGGCGTCCGGCATTGACTGGAACAGCGAGAAGTTAACGTAGAACTTGTCCGCCATACGCTCTTGCAGTTCGTCGATGATAGGACGGTGGGCGCGGTTGCTTGGATCCAACTGCTGTTGGATTTTGTTGCAGATGTTCAGGTACAGCTGCTCGGCCCAGGCGCGCTTGGTCAGATCCAGCATGCCGTGAGCGTACTGAGTGTGAACATCATGCAGGTCCATCTGGCTGTCGTGCAGCCATTCGCGCAGCGAGCGACGGTTTTCCGGCTCGTTCAATTCTTGCCAGGTTTCCCACATGCTTTCCAACGCGCGCGGCGCGTCTTCTGCCGGCGGCAATGGCTCGCTGAATTCGTTGCGTTCAACGCCAATCACGTTAGATACCAGCACCGTATGGTGCGCAGTGACCGCACGGCCGGATTCGGTGATCACCGTCGGGTGCGGTAAACCGTGTTCATTACAGGCGTCGCCGATACCCCAGATTACGTTGTTGGCGTATTCGTTCAGGCCATAGTTCACCGAGCAGTCGGACTGCGAACGGGTGCCTTCATAATCCACGCCCAGACCGCCGCCCACGTCGAAGCACTGGATGTTAACGCCCAGCTTGTGCAGTTCAACGTAGAAACGTGCAGACTCGCGCACGCCGGTAGCGATATCGCGGATATTGGCCAGTTGCGATCCCAGGTGGAAGTGCAGCAGTTGCAGGCTGTCGAGACGACCCGCTTCGCGCAGGGTTTCCACCAGCTTCAGCACCTGAATGGCTGCCAGACCGAACTTGGATTTTTCGCCACCGCTCGACTGCCATTTACCGGAACCTTGTGACGCCAGACGCGCACGCACACCCAGACGCGGTACCACGTTCAGACGTTCAGCTTCTTCCAGCACCATGTTGATCTCGGACATCTTCTCGATCACCAGGTACACCTTGTGCCCCAGTTTTTCGCCGATCAGCGCCAGACGGATGTATTCACGGTCTTTATAACCATTACAGACGATCACCGAACGGGTCATGCCGGCATGCGCCAGCACCGCCATCAGCTCGGCTTTGGAGCCGGCTTCCAGCCCCAGCGGTTCGCCGGAGTTGACCAGGGACTCAATCACGCGACGGTGCTGATTCACTTTGATCGGGTAAACCAGGAAATAACCGCCTTCATAGCCGAACGATTCACGCGCGCGTTTGAACGCGGCATTGATCGAACGCAGGCGGTGCTGCAGGATCTGCGGGAAACAGAACAGCGCCGGTAAACGCAGGCCATCTTTTTGGCGTTGTTTTACCAAATCGGCCAGGTCGACACGTGCCTGCGGGACGTCTGGATCCGGGCACACGCTGATGTGGCCCAGTTCATTGACGTCATAATAGTTGTTGCCCCAGTAGGCGACGTTATAAGTGCGCAGCATCTTGCTGGCATCACGGTCATTCATAGCAACCTCCTGCATGGAGCGCAAAGATATAGATTCGCCCGTTGCTGACGGACGGTGAATCAATAGATCATCAGACATTACTCGCCTCACATCCCGTACTGACGATACAGTCAGCCACTATCGCAGCTACAACCCGCGAGAACAACCCAACAAACCGCCCTTGCGGCAGCGAATAAAACTGCCGTTCGCGGTCAGCGATCGGTTTATTACTCATATAATTGTAAGACACCCTGTTCAAACCTCGTGAATCGGGTCAAGAAACATCCCACAGGAAGGCTGCAGGCTACCCTTGTTCAGTTCTTCAGACGACCGTTAACCGGCCCGAGAATCCTGAGTAGCGCCCAGGTGTTTATCACACCTGAAAGGTGGTGTAGAGACAAGACGGGAGATAGCAAAAGAATGTGCGCCAGAACGGCACTGTTGCTGAGAACCAACAACCGGTAGACAACGGATCATTAATCCAACCACCTCCACGCACGCCGCCCACAATGAACGACCGAGCCTCTATTAATAGTGTAAGAACGTGACCGTTCTATGAAGCGGCGACGCCAAAAGCGGCGTCTGCGGCTGACCATCAGGCGACTAACGGGAGCGTCACAGAAATTTACAACTTCTTGCCCCACGCTGTGCATCAAATGAGCCGCGCGCGCAGTTTATACCGATAACACGGGGAAAATGCAAAATGAAAATTTGCCGGAAACTGTTTCAAGCGATGAAAATGGCGTCGCCGGCTTTGCGCAAAAGAGCGAAATGGCAAAAAAATACTGGCAATCCGGCCAAGGCCTGACCTAAAATAGACGTCCAGATGTTAATCCATCTATACTGATTAACGAAGAAACTGCTTAACGGCTTTGCCTGAGGGGCGTTGCAGGATGCATCTCGCGCCATCAGCGGAAGACCCTTCGCTTTGATGCCGGATCTCCAGCGCTGTGCAGTAATTTCTAACCCGTCTTATGCAAGGTAACGAACACAATGGCTAAACACCTTTTCACGTCTGAATCCGTCTCTGAAGGACATCCTGACAAAATCGCCGACCAGATCTCCGATGCCGTTCTCGACGCCATCCTGGAACAGGATCCTAAAGCACGCGTAGCCTGCGAAACCTACGTGAAAACCGGCATGGTGCTGGTCGGCGGTGAAATCACCACCAGCGCCTGGGTAGATATCGAAGAGATCACCCGTAAAACCGTGCGTGAAATCGGCTATGTTCATTCAGATATGGGTTTCGACGCCAACTCTTGTGCCGTACTGAGCGCCATCGGTAAGCAATCCCCGGATATCAATCAGGGTGTTGACCGTACCGATCCGCTGGAACAGGGTGCCGGCGATCAGGGCCTGATGTTTGGCTATGCTACCAACGAAACCGAAGTGCTGATGCCTGCACCGGTGACCTACGCACACCGTCTGGTGCAGCGCCAGGCCGAAGTGCGCAAGAACGGCACTCTGCCATGGTTGCGTCCGGATGCAAAAAGCCAGGTCACCTTCCAGTACGACGACGGTAAAATCGTTGGTATCGACGCGGTCGTACTGTCCACTCAACATTCCGAAGATATTTCTCTCAAAGACCTGCAAGAAGCAGTGATGGAAGAGATCATCAAACCGGTTCTGCCTACCGAATGGTTGAGCGCCGGCACCAAATACCACATCAACCCAACCGGCCGTTTCGTTATCGGTGGCCCAATGGGCGACTGCGGTCTGACCGGACGTAAAATCATCGTTGATACCTACGGCGGCATGGCTCGTCACGGCGGCGGTGCATTCTCCGGTAAGGATCCGTCCAAGGTTGACCGTTCAGCAGCCTACGCAGCGCGCTACGTAGCGAAAAACATCGTTGCTGCCGGCCTGGCTGACCGCTGTGAGATCCAGGTTTCCTACGCTATCGGCGTAGCAGAACCGACTTCAATCATGGTGGAAACCTTCGGTACCGAGAAGATCCCTACCGAGCAGTTGACCCTGCTGGTGCGCGAGTTCTTCGATCTGCGCCCATACGGCCTGATCCAGATGATGGATCTGCTGCAACCGATCTACCGCGAAACTGCTGCCTACGGCCACTTCGGCCGTGAGCACTTCCCTTGGGAAGCCACCGACAAGGCAGCCCTGCTGCGCGATGCCGCCGGCCTGAAATAAGCCCGGGTATCGGAAGTGAAAACGGCGAGCCTGGTGCTCGCCGTTTTGTTTTTATCGGATGGGTGCTCATGGATCAACGCACAAACAACCAACAGGCGGGAGCAACGCCCCCGCCGTTGGGTTGCCTTACCCTTTGGATTCGTAAGCCAGAATGGCTGCAACTTCCGTGTCGCCCAGCTTGATGCGCAATTCGCACAGCGAACCGCGGGTGATCCACATAAGCGCAATAAGCGTCATGCAGATAATCATCAGCCTTGGAACTATCCGTCCCTGCTGCATTTTTGACCTCCTTTTCCTTGCCTCTCGGCAGGTAAGAAGCTAACCTAACGTTCTCTGGCGTTAGAGTTGGCCTCGGGTTGATGTATATCGACACGGGGCTTTTCTCTTTCTATCCCTTGCGTATGCTCAGGACGAAAGATCCAGAGCACCCGCACGCAGTATATTCACCCATACCTTGGTTTCGGCGTCCCTTTCCGCACTAAATTCCGTTTCTGCGCAGCGTTGCGCAAAGCGCTGCAACAGTCTGTAAATACAGCAGTGCCAGCCAAAGTTGCCAATGTGAAAACGGCAAGCCGAGGCCTGCCGTTTTGTTTTTATCGGATGGGTGCTCATGGATCAACGCACAAACAACCAACAGGCGGGAGCAACGCCCCCGCCGTTGGGTTGCCTTACCCTTTGGATTCGTAAGCCAGAATGGCTGCAACTTCCGTGTCGCCCAGCTTGATGCGCAATTCGCACAGCGAACCGCGGGTGATCCACATAAGCGCAATAAGCGTCATGCAGATAATCATCAGCCTTGGAACTATCCGTCCCTGCTGCATTTTTGACCTCCTTTTCCTTGCCTCTCGGCAGGTAAGAAGCTAACCTAACGTTCTCTGGCGTTAGAGTTGGCCTCGGGTTGATGTATATCGACACGGGGCTTTTCTCTTTCTATCCCTTGCGTATGCTCAGGACGAAAGATCCAGAGCACCCGCACGCAGTATATTCACCCATACCTTGGTTTCGGCGTCCCTTTCCGCACTAAATTCCGTTTCTGCGCAGCGTTGCGCAAAGCGCTGCAACAGTCTGTAAATACAAAAAAACAAGGCCCAGCAATGCTGAGCCTTTGAGAGCAAAAACCGGAGTCGCCAGGTCGTTTACGAGGTTTGCTTGCGCAACAGGTAAACGAAATACGGCGCGCCGATAAAGGTCGCCAGCAGCCCGGCGGGTATTTGGTACGGGAACATCACCATGCGTCCACACCAGTCGGCAAATACCATCAGCAGCCCACCTAACAGCCCGGCAATCACCATCTGCGGTAAAGCACGGCGGAAACCCAACATCCGCGCCATATGCGGCGCCATCAGGCCGATAAAGCTCAATGGCCCTACGGTCAGCGTTGCCATGGCAGTCAGCGTGGCGGCCAGCAGCAGAATGCTCAAGCGCACCGGCGTCAGGGCAATGCCCACCGAACGGGCAGTGGCACTGCCGAGCGGCAGGATGCTGAGCCAACGACGACACAGCGGCGCCAACGCAATCAGCGCAAGCGCAATGACCGCCGTACGCACCGCCTGCTCCGGCGTCACCGAATAGGTGGAGCCGGAAATCCAGGTCAGCAGCCCACCGGTGCGTGGATCGCCACTGGCCAGCAGCAGGAAAATGGTGGTGGTAAACGCCGTGCTGAGCGCAATACCGGCCAGCAGCATACGCTCGGTGGAGAAGCCTCCGCGCCCGGCGGCAATCATGATCACCAGCAGGGTTCCCGCGGCCCCCAGGCTGCCTGCCGGCAACAACCAGACAAAGGCATCACCCGGAACTATCAGCAGCATCATCACCACGCCAAAGGCGGCTCCCGAGCTGATACCCAGGACTTCCGGGCTGGCCATTGGGTTACCGGTCAGTTTTTGGATTAGGGTCCCTGCCACCGCCAACATCATGCCCGCGGCCAGTGCCGACAATACCCGAGGCCAGCGCCACGGCAGCAATGACTCCAGCTGGGCACCCTGGCTCCAGTGCCAGCCGGCAGCGTTTTGGCCAAACATCAGCGCAACGGCAATACCGGCCAACAGCACCGCCCCTGCCAGCGTCACCCACACCACCAAGTGGCCACGTTCGGCCGGTACCTTATCGCCCAGATTCATCGGCGGTGGTGTCGAAGCACTACGCAGGCGCGGTAGCAACCATAACAACAGTGGTGCACCAAACAGCGCGGTAGCCGCACCGGTCGGCACTTCTCGCCATACCTGCGTCAGCCAGATCATCACCTGATCGGTTAACCACAACAGCAGAGCCCCCAGCAGCGGTGCCAACATCATGCGGTGCGCCAACCGACGCGCCCCCAGCATTTTCGCCATCAGCGGAGCAAACAGGCCGATAAAACCAATCACCCCAACGGCATTCACCAACATGGCGCTGAAGATAATTGCCACTGCCAGCGCGCAGAAACGCGCCATCGACAGCCCGAGCCCAAGATTGCGTGCCACACCATCATCCAGGCCCAGCAGCGTCAGTGGGCGCAGCAGCAGCACCGCCAACAGCCCGGCCACCAGCAGGCGCGGCAGAATAAACTGTACGTTGCTCCAGTCTTGCTGATTCAGCGCTCCGGTACTCCACAGGAACACCCCCTGCAGCTGATCGTAATTGAACAACGCCAGCAGACTGTTGACCGCACCGCAGTACAAGCCCAGCACCAGCCCGGCCAGGATCAGCGTCACCGGCGACATGCGTTTGCCCCAGGCCACGCCGAACACCAGCCCACCGACCACGACCGCCCCCGCCATGGCGGCCAACTGGCGAGTCAACTCGCCGCCGGGCAACATCCACAGCGTAGCGACAGTCAACCCAAGCTGGGCACCGGCGGAAACGCCAAGCGTTGCCGGCTCCGCCAGCGGATTGCGCAAAACCTGCTGGAACAGCACGCCGACCAATCCCAGCCCGGCACCGGCCAACAGAGAGACCGACAGCCGCGGCAACAGGCTATAGTGGAACAGCATTTGCTGCACATCGTCGATGTTCGGCGCCATCAGCGCCTGCCCCCATAATGCCCAGGGCAGTTGTTGCAACAGGTTGTAGAGAGTCAGGCCGCCAGCCGCAGCCAACAGCAGCAGTACCAGCGTCAGCGGAAATGCCCGGATGCGCGCGCTCATGAATAACTCTCCTGCGCCTGCTCCAGCAGATGACAGAAGCGCATCGCCGACAGCGTTGCCCCGTAGAACCACACCGCCGGCACCTGGCGCAATTGATTCTGCCGCACGAACGGTAATGCCTGCCACAGCGGGGTGGAACTGACTTTCTTCAACATTTCCTGATTACCGTGGTCGAGATAAATCGCCCGCGCACTTTTCACCACCGCCAGACGTTCAATCCCCACCACTGCCGTGCCCCAAAAGTTGGTTTCCCCTTCCCAGGCATTGATTATTCCAAGCTGATCCATCACTTCCTGGAACAGGCTTTTCTGGCCAATGACCAGCGCATGGCGAGTGTCGATCAGTGAAAACATCAGCAATGGCTGTGTGGTGTATGAATGCAGACGCTGACGCGCATCCTGAAGAAAGCGGTCAAACTGAGCCAAATGCTGTACCGCCCGGGTTTTCAGCCCCAACCGCTGCGCCAATGCCTGCAGTGACTGCCTGGCCACCGTCAGCGGCTTGCCGCTGCCGTCGTTGAAGCTAAAGCTCATTGAGGGCGCTATCGGCTCCAGCTTTTGCGGCGTGGGGCCATAGCCTTTCGACAGCAACATCAGCGATGGCTGAAGCTGCTGTAACAGCTCGAGGTTAGGTTCGGTGCGCTGACCGACATCAATCACCGAGGCCGGCAACTTTGGCTCTTCCACCCACAGGTTGTAGTTATGGATATCAGCGACCGCCAGCGGGGTAACCCCCAGCGCCAACAGCAGCTCAATCGGCAGCCATTCCAGCGCCACAATACGCGCAAGGTCAGGCGGCGTGGCTGCGGCTTGTCCCGGCAAAGAAAACAACAAGGGTGACAGCGCCATTGCCGTCAACAGGCGTCGGCGAACGGCGTCATGGTGAAAATCGGAGGAATCAGGCATCAGTAGACAAAACTCACCGGCGCACCGCCGCTTGGATGTGGCAGCGTTCCCATAGGAATACCGTAAATTTGTTCCAGCACCTCGCCCTGCATCAGATCCAGTGGGCTACCCTGGGCAATCATCTCACCGCCGCGCAAAGCCACCAGATGGTCGCAGTAGCGCGCCGCCATATTGATATCGTGCAGTACCGCAATCACCGTCAGGCCACGTTGTAGGCTCAGTTGCTGGATCAGCGCCAGCACCTCAACCTGATGAGCGATATCCAGGGCCGAGGTAGGTTCATCCAGCAGCAGACAGCGGCTGTCTTGCGCCACCATCATCGCCAGCCAGGCGCGTTGACGCTCCCCGCCGGACAGGCTGTCCACCAGGCGGTTGGCAAATGGCTTCAAACCCACCAGCGCAATCGCCTCTTCCACCTGCTGACGATCGTTAGCGCCAAAACGGCCCAGCGCGCCATGCCACGGATAGCGGCCAATCGCCACAAGTTCACGCACCGTCATGCCTTCTGCAGCGGGCAGTTGCTGGGGCAGATAGGCGACCTGACGCGCAAAGGCCTTGCTGTCCCACTGGCCCAGTAGCTGCTGGTTAAGCAGCGCGTTGCCGGTGGTGGGGCTTTGATGGCGACCAAGGATTTTTAGCAGCGTGGATTTACCGGAGCCGTTATGGCCGATCAGCCCACAGACTTTTCCCACGGGAAAGGTCAGCGATAACGGCTGCAACAGCACGCGGCCGGGAACGGCAAAGCTGGCGTTGTCTAACGTAAAAGTGGCGTCGTGATTGGGGTGTTTATCCTGCATAGGTCCTACTTTTTCCGGGGCGACATGATGCCGCCCCGGTGATCCGGTTAGAAGCGGAAGGTTGCGGTGGCGACCACCTGGCGTTCTGCGCCCCAATAGCAGCCGTAGGTGGCAAAGCAGCTAGAGACGTATTCTTTATCAAACAGGTTATTCACATTGATGCCAATCGAGGAACCCGGCAGATTGAAACGCGCCAGATCGTATTTTATCGCAGCATCAACCACCGTGTAGTCTTTCACTTTAAAGGTATTGGCTTCATCACCATAGCTGGAGCCGACATAGCGAACACCAGACCCCAGGGTCAGGCCACTGATGGCTGTTTCATGGAAGGTGTAATCCGCCCACAGTGAAGCCATATGTTTTGGGATCGCTGCAGGGGTATTGCCCTGCAGCGTAGTGTCTTTGGAATACTCGGCATCCGTGTAGGTATAAGAACCCAGCAGATTAAGGTTGGCCGACAGCGCGGCTTTGGCTTCCAGTTCGACCCCGCGAGAACGGATCTCACCGCCCTGCACGCTGGCGAATGGATGATCTGGATTAGGGTCAGCCACCTTGTTGTTGGTCTTGGTCAGCTGATAGATCGCCATGCTGGCAGTAATAGGGCGATCTTTCGGCGCAAACTTCACACCGGCTTCATACTGCTTGCCCTTGGAGGCGGCGAAGGTGTTACCACTGAAGTCCGTGCCGGAAGTCGGCTCAAAGGATTCACTGTAGCTGACATAAGGCGCAATACCGTTTTCAAAGACATAATTCAAGCCAGCCCGGCCGGTGAATTCGTTGTCTTTTTGCTTGGATACCGAGTTCTGATTCAAACGGTTGGTGCTGTTGGTATCGCTCCAGTCATAGCGCCCCCCCATGGTCAGCACCCACTGATTCCACTCGGCCTGATCCTGTACGTAAAGCCCGGTTTGCTCCTGACGATTGACCTGACTTGCACCACCGGTAATGGTGTAATTTTGGTTGCCGTACTGTGGAGCCACGACATTCAGCGGGGAAGCGGTGCCGTACTGATAGACGACGTCGTTACGCATGCGCATGTAGTCCACCCCCATCAGCAAGGTATGATCAACCACGCCGGTGGCAAATTTTGCCTGGGCCTGGGTGTCCACCGCAAAGCTCGACAAATGCTCTTTCGAGTTCATCACGCCACGCGTCAGCTCTGCCGGGTTAGTCGGGCTGATGCCCTGACCATAAATGGAACGGTAATCAAGATCCATTTTTGAGTAACGCAGGTTTTGGCGCACCGTCCACACGTCGTCAAAACCGTGCTCGAAGGCATAACCGACCATCTGTTGCTTGCGCGAGATGTTGTTATAACCCGGCTCACCGTCGTTGAAACTGGTTGGCAACTTGCCGTTGATGCCATTTTGCACCGTGCCCTCTTTCGGCAGCCAACCATAGAAGCCCAGGTCAGGATCATCCTGGAAACTGCTGAGGAAAGTCAGAGAAGTACGATCATCCGGCCGCCAACTGAAAGAAGGCGCGATAGCATAGCGCTTACTCTTTTCGCCCACCTGCTGCTGATCTTCATCACGCGCCAGACCTGTCAAACGGTAAGAGTAAACACCATCATCATCCACTGCGCCGCCAAAATCGAAACCGGTCTGGAACAGGTTGTCGGTACCCATCTTGAACTGAACTTCACGCAGGCTTTCGGTGGTCGGGCGTTTGCTGACCAGAGCGACGACTCCACCCGGATTGCTCTTGCCATAGAGTACCGAAGAAGGACCACGCAGCACTTCGGCACGCTCAAGGAAGTAAGGATCGATCTGGTAAATGGAGTAGTTGTCGTCCTGCAGTTTCAGGCCGTCGAGGTACATATTGGTACCTACCGAACTGAAGCCACGAATGTTCACGGCATCGTAGGCGGTGGAGGCACCACGGTTGCCCACCATCACCCCCGGCGAATAAGCCAGCGCACCTTTCACCGTCTCCGGCTGGCGCATATCCATCTCTTCACGCGTTACCACGGAAATCGACTGCGGGGTCTTTTCGATCGGCGTATCGGTTTTGGTACCGGTGGCGCTGTGCTTGGCCACATAGGTGCCGACCGGCCCCCAGGCGCTTTCCTGCTGCGGTTGGCTGCTGCCCACCACGGTAAGGGTCTCTTCCTTGGTGTCGGCGGAAAATGCCGGCATTGCCAGCGTACCAAGTGCGGCAGCGATAGTTATCGCTAACCCACTGACATGAGTGCGGCCCTGCTTGGCCCCGGAAGATGAAAGACGCTTGGTCGACATAGATGGTTTCTCTGGTAAATTATTTGATGACGAATGTAAACGATAATAATTATTATAAGCGCCGCATTTTATGCAGAAGCCAAATTAAACTGCAAGCTCATTTCAGCAGCAGAAGCCAGAGGGGACGGGGTTGATACACGGATTAACAGAGTGGGAATAGACTGAGCGGATAAGAACAAAAAGCCCGCAACACAATAGTGCGGGCCGGACAACACAATGCGCTTATTTCCTATATCCCATTAACATCAACAACGGTGGTGTTTTGCTCTCGGCTGAATCAATACTGAACAGACGACCGCTGTCATTACCTTCCACCGCGATAGTGATCTCGGTTTGCTGATTTTTCACTGCCTGCCGCAACCACGCATCCACGTTGCTATAACGGTATTCGCGATTGTGGTCCAGATACAGCGCCGTTTTGGTGTCGGTAGAACATGCCGGGCGGGCGCCCCAGCTCAGGTTCTCCGGCTGCCAGTCATTGTTGCATTGATAAAAATAGATCATGCCGGCAGTGGCGTCGGTCACGTTGCCAGCAACCGTGCGCAGGTGATAAACCAGATCTTTATCGGTATCAATATCTTTGTCTGCCGGCCATTCAGGCACCGCAAATTTGAGATAGGCAATTTTCCTGAGGCCCGGTTTTTTGCTGTCTCCCCGCACCAACAGCTCGGCAGGATTTTCATTTATGCTGCCATCAGCGGCAACCGTAGCCTCAGCCAGGGGGGCTGAATAGCTATAAGGTATTTTTTTGCCACAATCCATAGGGAAATTCATGCACTGGTCGGTCATGAAAGTTGCGGCCTGTTCAGTCCAGCCATTCATAAAATCACCGTGTGCGGTATAGATCGAACCCCATTTCTCCACCATTTTGCCGTTTTCCATCACCGGATCCAGCGACAGCTGAGCCTTGCTGATATCTACCGCCGTATCGCTATCCAGCTCATAGGCGACGTTCATATTGATGGTTGGCAGTTTCACCGGATAGGCCGCCGGGCACGCATCCTTCACCGCATAGACCGCATTTTTCAACGTTTTGCCTGGCTTGAGGTTTTTACCATCCCAGCAATTAGGGAATGCCAGAGCAATATTGAACTGCAGTTTGCCTGGCGCATACGGCGGACAGTTTTCAAACGGCACGGCAGAATACCCCAGCCCCTGACAAAAATAGTTCACCACGCCAGGCGTGGGTTTAGTGCCTTGATGGTCACCCACCAACAATTCCAACCCGCGGGGAAATGAATGCAGTGGGAACTGCTCTACGTTTTTCGCCTGGTAATAGGTTTTCTGATAGGCCGGGCGCACCACCGTACCGTCTTCCAACCGCAGTGCAGGCACCCAGTACGCGGAATTGTCGGCCAGGTTATTACAGGTGGTTTCCGGGTTAGCCAACAAAGTATCGGAGGTAGAATTGGCATCGGTTGCCGTGTTGCCAAAGAAATCATGCCACATCGCCATACCGGCCTCGCCCGGCATCATAATGGCATCGTCGGCCAGCGTATGGCTGTAATGGCATTGCACGTCGGCCTGCGGCCCGCTGGGCTGTGCGGCAAAAGTACTGAGGGGCAACCAACCGGCCATGCCGATGGTTAGCGCTGAATAAGCAGAAAAATATCGCATCGTTATGTTCCTTATTACGTTTTAGCGAGAAGGCGACGTCGAGACCTTTTGAAGGTTAATTCTCAGGTGTGACCGCCCTTCATCGACACCGATAATAGGGAATACAAAATGCCAACATCTTGATATAAACATGAAAAAGGGCACAAAGATTTGTGCCCTTTAGGGAAGGTTTCAGCAATGCTTACTTGCCGAACATGTCCTTGATCCAACCGGCAACGCCGTCAGCATCTTTTTGCTCACCCGCATCCTGCTGCTGTTGCTGTTGCTGTTGTTGCTGCTGCTGTTGAGCTGCCTGACTTGCCTGGCACAATCCTTGCGGATTGTCGGTCCACACCGGAATGGTGCGCCCGCCGCCGCCACAGACAAAGTTACCGCCTGAATCGATGCCCATCTGGTTGATACCTTCCGGCGGCTGCAGCATCAGCGGCAGCGGCGTCTGGTTTTCCAGATAGCGGCGATACAGGGTCAGCGCACCGTTGGCACCGGTCAGTTTGGCCGGGCCGTTGTTATCACGACCCACCCAGGCGATAGCCACTTCCTTGCCATCAATACCGGCAAACCAGCTGTCGCGCAGATCGTTGGTGGTACCGGTTTTCGCCGCCAGATTGTAGTTGGGGAATTTCACCGACAACGAGCGAGAAGTCCCACGTGCGACACCCTGTTGCATGGCGTACAGCGTCAGATAAGCGGCCTGTGCCGGCACCACGCGCTCCGCCTGCGGGAAGCTCTGGTACAGCACCGAACCGTCTTCGGCGATCACCGAGCGCACCGCTGACAACGTCGCACGATTACCGCCACCGGCGATGGTCTGGTATTCCTGCGCCACTTCCATCGGCGTCAGGCCAATCGCGCCGAGCAGCATGGAAGGTACCGGATTGATTTCCGCTTTCGGAATGCCCAGACGTTGCAACGTGGCACTGATTTGATCCAGCCCAACCGCCATGCCCAGGTTCACCGTCGGCACGTTGAGTGAGAAGGCAAGGCCATCCACCAACATCACCTGCCCACGGAACTTACGGTCATAGTTGTTCGGCTGCCAGACGGTGCCGTTCTGCAGTTTCAGCGTCAACGGCTGATCCGCCAGCCAGGTATTCAGACGGTATTTATCCGGCTCGGACAACGCGGTCAGGTAAGTGGGTGGCTTGGCCAGTGAACCGACCAAACGGCGCGCCTGCATCGCACGGTTAAACCCGGCGAACTGCGGGTTGGCACCGCCGACCATGGCGCGGACTTCGCCGCTGAAACGATCGACAATCACCATCGCCGCTTCCAGATCCTGCACGTGACGAGCCGCCCTCAATGCCGGAATACCGTCTTCGACTGCTTTTTCCGCCGCATCCTGCGAAACCGGATCCAGCGTGGTGAAGATTTTCACACCGGACAGATCGTTAACCTTGTCGCCCAGCTTGGCTTGCAGTTCCTGACGCACCATCTGCATAAACGCCGGCTGTGGTGTGATCACCCCACCTTTCGGCTGCACGCCCAACGGCCTGGCGCTGAGCATGTTATACAGTTCGGCATCGATAACCCCCTGGTTCTGTAACAGTTTCAGTACCAGGTTACGACGTTCCAGCGCCAGTTTAGGGTTACGCCAAGGGTTATACAGCGACGCCCCTTTAACCATGCCAACCAGCAGCGCCTGCTGATCCAGACTCAGTTCATCCACCGGGCGACCGAAGTAATACAGGCTGGCCAGCGGGAAACCACGGATCTGGTCGTTGCCGCTCTGGCCGAGGTAAACCTCGTTCAGATACAGCTCAAGGATACGATCCTTGCTGTAACGGTAATCCACCAGCAACGCCATATAGGCTTCGTTGGCCTTACGCCACAGCGAGCGTTCGTTGGTCAGGAACAGGTTTTTTACCAGCTGCTGCGTCAGGGTACTGCCGCCCTGCACCGCACGCCCGGCGGTCAGGTTGGCCAGCACGGCACGGCCGATGGAGTATGGGCTGATGCCGTCATGTTCATAGAAGTGACGGTCTTCGGTGGCGATCAACGTGTCCACCAGCAGGTCCGGGAAACCGGCACGCGGCACGAACAGACGCTGTTCACCGTTAGGTGACTGCAACATGGTAATCAGGCGCGGATCGAGGCGGAAGAACCCGAAACTGCGCTGGTTTTCCATGTTCTCGATTTTCGCCAGGCGGTTGTTCTGGAAATCCAGGCGGGCGTGGATCTGGCCTTCTTTACCGTCCGGGAAGTCAAATGGACGGCGCAGCATCTCAATGCTGTTGGCCTGTACGGTAAATTCACCCGGACGGGTCATGCGGCTAACCTGACGGTATTGCATGCCCTGCAGCAGATCGACCATTTCCTTTTTGCTGTACGGCATACCCGGTTCCAGGTTGACCATGCGGCCATACACCGCCGCCGGTAACTGCCAGACCTTGCCGTCAATGCGGCTGCGGATCTGCGAATCCAGATAAACGCCGTAGATTGCCAACAGCACGGCAACCACCAGAATCAGTTTGATCAGCAGGCCGAGCCAGCGGCGTTTTTTACGCGGCGGAGTCGCTTTTACCTTACGCGGCATGCGTTCTTCCTCGTCTTCATAATCATCTTCGTCATCCTGGTACTCGTCTTCCTCGTAATCATCGTAATCGTCATCTCGACGACGGCGCGGCGGCTTGCGCGACGCGGTGCGTGTTGGTTGTTTCCCTTTGCGCCCGATGGGCTCGCGGTCATCCCCAGCCATTGCTGTTAATCTCCAGACTTGGCGGCACTGCCGGCCATTATAAGTCGCTTAATCTGTCGTGGCGTGACGCCGCTGAACAGAAGAAACATCTGAATTCATTTACTGATATTTTTTCGTGCGCCGCGTAGGAGCGGTATTTGCCGGGTCGTCCGGCCACACGTGCTTCGGGTAACGCCCTTTCATCTCTTTTTGCACTTCCCGATAAGCGCCCTGCCAGAACGCCGCCAGATCGCCGGTGATTTGCAACGGCCGGTGCGCCGGTGAGAGTAACTCAAGCACCACCGGGATGCGACCTTCGGCCAGCATCGGGCTACGTTGTTCACCAAACACTTCCTGTAAACGCACCGCCAGCGCCGGGGGTTTGCCGGCATCATAGCGGATCGGCAGCCTGCTGCCGGTCGGCACAGTGTAATGAGTGGGTAACGCATTATCCAGTCGCTGCTTTTGCTGCCAATTCAGTAACCGCGCCAGCGCCTCGGCGATATTCACCTGTTTCAGCCCACGCATGTCACGTACGCCACTCAGCGACGGCAGCAGCCACTGTTCCAGTGATGCCAACAACGCCTCATCGTCGACCGGTGGCCAGTCAGCCTCCGGCAGCCAGTTCAGTGCGCACTGCAGGCGCACACGCAACTGTTCGGCGGCGGTGTCCCAGTTGAGCACCGCTACCCCCTGGGCACGTACCCAATTGAGCAGCGCCAGTTGCAGCTCTTCGGCAGCCGGTTTGGCCAGCGGCTGCGCACGCAGCGTCAGGCGACCAATCTGCTGGCGTTTCCAGGCGCGCAGCGTGCCTTTTTCCTCATCCCACTCTACGGCGGTTTGCTGGGAAACCATCGCCGGCAACTGTGCCGCCAGCGCCTCAATCTCAACCGGCAGCGCCAGCAGGATGCGGGCATCGGGGCTGTTATGTCCTTGCAACAGGCTAGGAACGATCAGCCATGGCGCACGCGATAACGCCTCATCCTGATTCATCGCCGCCCCCATGCCGTTGGCCAGCAGGTAACGGCCATCCTGACCGCGCCGTTGAGCGATGCGGTCAGTGAAGGCTAACGCCAACAGGCGCGGTGCCATCTCGACATCAACCTGCCCGGTTTTTCCTGGCAAACGTCGGGCAAGCTGGGTGGCACGGCGTTGCCAGTTCGGCTGCGGACGGCTCAGCCAGTAGCCAATATCCATTTGTCCGCTGCGCGGAGGCTCTTCCAGTAACGCCGCCAGCGCGGCGGCCGTTGCCAGCCCATCGGCTCCAAGATCCGCGCCATGGGTCAGCATCGCCGCCAGCCGTGGCTCACAGCCCAGTTTGGCCATCTGCCGGCCGCGCGAGGTGAGTTTATCGCCGTCATCAATGGCCCCCAGCCGCTGCAACAGCCTGCGGGCTGCCGCCAGCGCCGTTTCCGGTGGCCTGTCGAGCCAGGTCAGTTGCCCGACGTCATGACAGCCCCATTGCAGCAACTCAAGCCAAAAACCGGCGAGATCGCTTTGCAGAATTTCCGGTTCGGCATGCTCTGCCGCCCGTTCTGCCTGCTCTTTGGCAAACAGATGCCAGCAGATACCCGGCTCCAGACGCCCGGCACGGCCTGCACGCTGGATCATTGACGCCTGACTGATACGTTGTGTGATCAGCCGCGTGAGACCGTTACGCACGTCATAACGCGCCACTCGCTCCAGGCCGCTGTCTACCACCAGCCGGATACCTTCGATGGTCAGGCTGGTTTCGGCGATGTTGGTCGCCAGCACCACTTTGCGTCGCCCGGCGGGGGCCGGTTGAATCGCTTTCTGTTGCTGTGCCAACGGCAAGGCACCGTACAGCGGGCATAGTTCGGTATCCGCCGCCACCTCACCGTTCAACCGCTCCAGCACCCGGTTGATTTCCGCTACGCCCGGCAGGAACAGCAACAGCGATCCTGTCTGTTCCGACAGCAGGCGTTTGACCGCCGCGGCCACGCCATCCTCCAGCCGCTGATGGCTGGCCAACGGCTGATACTGGCGTTCAACCGGGAAACTGCGGCCTTCAGAGACCACCACTGGGGCCTGCGGCAGCAACTGCGACAGGCGGGCGTTATCCAGCGTCGCCGACATGATCAGCAGCTTTAGATCGTCACGCAGCCCCTGCTGTACGTCCAGCAGCAGCGCCAATGCCAGATCGGCCTGCAGGCTACGTTCATGGAATTCGTCGAGGATCACCAACGAGACGCCCTGCAGTTCGGCGTCCTGCTGCAGCATGCGGGTAAGAATACCTTCGGTAACAACGATCAATCGGGTATTCGGCCCGCTTTTGCTTTCGGCGCGCATGCGGTAACCCACCGTCTGGCCAGGCTCTTCTCCCAGTTGCTGTGCCAACCTATAAGCCACGTTTTTCGCCGCCAATCGCCGTGGTTCGAGCATGATAATTTGCCCCGGCAGCCCGGCTCTGGCCAGGATCTGTAATGGCAGCCAGGTGGATTTACCGGCACCGGTCGGCGCATGCAGCAATACCTGCGGGGCGGATTGCAGCGCAGTAAGTAATTCATCAAGAACCGCGCTGACGGGCAGTGAAGACACAGAACTCTCCGTAGTGGTTAACATTGGACGGCGCACATTGTAGCATTAGACTCCGCCTTTCATTACTTGCCGGGAACCTATGTCCAGCTCGCGCCGCCTGTTTTTCGCCCTGACCTTGCCTGATGCGCTGCAGCAACAGGTGATCCGCTGGCGCGCCGAAGCCTTCGCGCCGGAAGTCGGCCGGCCGGTCGCGGCAGCCAATTTACATCTGACGCTGGCCTTTCTTGGTGACGTTTCGTCGCAAAAAGAATCCGCATTGAAAAAGCTGGCCGCCCGTATCAGCCAGCCCGGTTTCAGCATGGTGCTCGATGACCTCGGCCACTGGCCGCGTCCCGGCGTGGTTTGGCTCGGCACCCGCCGTGCGCCGCGTGGGCTATTGCAGTTGGCGGAGCTGTTGCGATCGCAGGCGGCCCGCAGCGGCTGCTATCAAAACCCCATGCCGTTTCATCCGCATATCACCCTGCTGCGCAGTGCAACGCAGCCGGTCGCCGTACCGCCCGCTACGCCGGGCTGGAACTTCAGCGCTAACGAATTCGCCCTGTACCAGTCAGTGTTTGAAAACGGCCGCACGCGTTATCAGATGCTTGAGCAATGGTCTTTAGCCCATCAGGATACGCCATGATTTTTTCGCCACCGTTGCGCCACGCCACGCTGATTAAACGTTACAAACGCTTTCTGGCGGACGTCATTACCCCGGAAGGGGAAACCTTCACCCTGCACTGCGCCAATACCGGTGCCATGACCGGCTGTGCCACGCCTGGCGATACCGTCTGGTATTCCACCTCGGATAACCCCAAACGTAAATATGCCCACAGCTGGGAACTGACGCATACCCAACAGGGGGACTGGATCTGCGTGAACACCCTGCGAGCCAACACCCTGGTACGTGAGGCGATCGAACAGAATCTAATCAATGAATTATCCGGTTACAGTAAAATAAGCAGCGAAGTAAAATATGGCAGCGAAAGCAGTCGTATCGATTTGTTATTACAGGCAGAAGATCGCGCTAACTGCTATATTGAAGTTAAGTCAGTCACATTATTGCAACAACAACGTGGTTACTTCCCTGATGCGGTAACGCTCAGAGGACAGAAGCACTTACGTGAGTTGCTAAGCGTGGTTGAAAGCGGGCAACGGGCGGTATTGTTCTTTGCTGTGTTACATAGCGGTATTGAGCAGGTCGCACCGGCACATCATATAGATGAGCGTTATGCGACACTGTTGGCACAGGTTCAGCAGTTGGGCGTAGAAGTGGTTTGCTATGGGGCTAAATTATCACCTGACGGTATATATCTCTGCGATAAGTTACCGTTTTTTATCGATTAGCACTGACCGGGCACCAATAATTCGACAACCGGTTAACGCGTCGCCAAATACGCCTTCCTTCACACCATTGTCAAGCAGGCGACAGGAATAATTGCCAACCTACTTCCCATCTGTTATTTATAGCGGCCTGTTTTTCCCCCACATTGGGGATTCGATAGTGCGTGTGTATGTAGGAGAAGCAACATGCAAGAAGGGCAAACCCGTAAAACCTCGTCCTTGAGCATTCTCGCCATCGCTGGGGTGGAGCCGTACCAAGAGAAGCCGGGCGAAGAGTACATGAACGACGCCCAGTTGTCGCATTTCAAGCGCATTCTTGAAGCATGGCGCAACCAGCTCAGGGATGAAGTGGATCGTACTGTATCTCATATGCAGGAAGAGGCAGCCAACTTCCCTGATCCGGCCGACCGTGCCACTCAGGAAGAAGAGTTCAGTCTTGAACTGCGTAACCGCGACCGCGAACGCAAACTGATTAAAAAGATCGAGAAAACGCTGAAGAAAGTAGAAGACGAAGATTTCGGCTACTGCGAATCCTGCGGCGTGGAGATCGGCATTCGTCGCCTTGAAGCGCGTCCGACTGCTGATTTGTGCATCGACTGCAAGACTCTGGCCGAAATCCGCGAAAAGCAGATGGCAGGCTAATACAGTTGTTACCGCTGCGGCGTGCGTTCTGCGTGCGCCGCACAGAGAAAAGGGAAAGTTTCCCCTCTGATATGCAAGAAAGACAATATGTGGGGCGCTTTGCCCCATCGCCTTCCGGAAGCCTGCATTTTGGTTCGCTGATTGCCGCTCTGGGAAGCTACCTCCAGGCTCGTGCCCAACGCGGGCAGTGGCTGGTTCGCATTGAAGATATCGATCCCCCGCGCGAAGTCGCCGGTGCGGCCGATCGTATCTTATCCGCTCTGGAACACTATGGTCTCCTCTGGGACGGCCAGGTCATCTATCAATCCCAACGTCATGAAGCCTACCGCGCTACTTTGGATCTACTGCATCAGCAGGGGCTCAGCTATTGCTGCAACTGCACCCGCAGCCGTATCCAGCAGCTAGGCGGTCTGTATGACGGCCACTGTCGTCATTTGAATCTTGGCCCGCAGGGTGCCGCCATTCGCTTACGCCAGTCCACCCCGGTTTACGCCTTTCATGACCGCCTGCAGGGCGAGTTGCAGGCCGACCCAGCGCTGGCACGGGAAGACTTTATCATCCGCCGACGCGATGGGCTGTTCGCCTATAATCTGGCGGTGGTGGTGGACGACCATTTTCAGGGCGTTACCGAAATTGTGCGTGGTGCCGACCTGATTGAACCCACGGTGCGCCAGATAGCGCTGTACCACCAGTTGCAGGCGCCGGTACCCACCTATGTACATCTGCCGCTGGCGCTGGGCGCTAACGGCAGCAAACTGTCGAAGCAAAACCATGCGCCCGCTCTCCCCGACGGCGATCCACGGCCGATACTGGTGGCCGCACTGAAATTTCTGCGTCAACCGCTGCCGGAAAGCTGGCAAGATCTTGACCTGTCGTTATTATTGAGCTGGGCAGTCGCTCACTGGAAGCTGGAGGATGTGCCACGCCGGGAGGCTATTTCCCTGGACGAAAACACATCGGCATTCTCAAAAGAGCCATGGTGAGCTATGATTAGCCGCTATTTATTGTTAGCGCCATTTTTATCAGACACTATCGAGGTGTACCATTTTTACCCGAGTAGCCAATTTCTGCCGTAAGGTGCTAATCCGCGATGACAAGCAACCGCGCGACGATGCGCCGGTCAGCGATAAAAACGTAGTCCGCGAAGAAAGCGTGGTGGCGGAACAGCCAGCCGCGCCGCAGCGACGTTCCGTCGAACGCGGCAGAGAAAGCCCTGCCCGCCGGCCGGCACCGCGTAAACGCCCCCCTTTTCCTGCCGCAGAGGGAACCGGCTCAATGACCGTGATCCCACGCGACCAGCATTCCATCTCACGTAAAGACATCAGTGAGAATGCGCTGAAGGTACTGTATCGCCTGAACAAATCCGGCTTCGAAGCCTATCTGGTCGGTGGCGGCGTACGCGACCTGCTGCTGGGCAAAAAACCGAAAGATTTCGACATCACCACCAACGCGACGCCGGAGCAAGTGCGCAAGCTGTTCCGCAACTGCCGTCTGGTTGGCCGCCGCTTCCGCCTGGCCCACGTGATGTTCGGGCCGGAAATCATTGAGGTTGCCACCTTCCGTGGTCACCACGAGCAGCAAACGCCGGAGTCTGACAAAAATTCTTCCCAGCAGGCCCAAAACGGCATGCTGCTGCGCGACAACATCTTTGGTTCGATCGAAGAAGATGCCCAGCGCCGCGACTTCACCATCAACAGCCTGTATTACGGCGTAGCGGACTTCACCCTGCGTGATTACGTCGATGGCCTGCGCGATCTTAAACAGGGCGTGATCCGTCTGATTGGCGATCCGGAAACCCGTTATCGTGAAGACCCGGTGCGTATGCTGCGCGCGGTGCGCTTTGCCGCCAAGCTGGACATGACCATCAGCGATGAAACCGCCGAGCCAATCCCGCGTCTGGCGTCCTTGCTGCATGAGATCCCGCCGGCGCGTCTGTTTGAGGAATCACTCAAGCTGCTGCAGGCAGGCTACGGTTACCCGACCTATCTGAAACTCTGTGAATACCAGCTGTTCCAGCCGCTGTTCCCGCAGATTGCACGTCACTTCACGCCGGGTCAGGACACGCCAATGGAGCGTATTCTGGCGCAGGTGCTGAAGAACACCGACTACCGTCTGCAAAACAACATGCGCGTCAATCCGGCGTTCCTGTTTGCTGCTATGCTTTGGTATCCGCTGCTGGAACATGCGCAGAAACTGGCGCAGGAAAGTGGGCTGGCTTACTACGACGCCTTCGCGCTGGCGATGAATGATGTGTTGGACGAGCAGTGTCGTTCGCTGGCCATTCCAAAACGCATCACCACGCTGGTTCGCGATATCTGGCAGTTGCAGCTGCGTCTGTCCCGCCGTCAGGGCAAGCGTGCGCACAAGCTGATGGAACATCCGAAATTCCGCGCCGCTTACGATTTGCTGGCGCTGCGTGCCGAAGTAGAAGAAAACCAGGAGATGCTGCGTCTGACCGAATGGTGGGGCGAGTTCCAGGAAGCCACACCGGCACGACAGAAAACCATGTTAAGTACTTTGGGTGACGATCCGGCACCGCGCCGTGCGCGTCAGCGCCGCCCTCGCCGTCGGACGCCGCGTAAAGAAGGAGAATAATGATCCGCGTTTATATCGCGCTGGGCAGCAACCTGGCGCACCCGCTACAGCAGGTGAAAGCCGCACTGGAAGCGCTGGAGCATCTCCCGCGCACCCGGTTGATCGTCTGTTCTTCGTTTTACCGCACCAAGCCGCTGGGGCCGCAGAACCAGCCGGACTTTCTCAATGCGGTGGTGGCACTGGATACCTTGCTGCCCGCCGAACAGTTACTCGATCACACCCAGGCGATTGAACGCAATCAGGGCCGCGTGCGCAAAGATGAGCGCTGGGGCCCACGCACCCTCGATCTGGATATCATGCTGTATGGCGAACAAGTGATCCATACCGATCGCCTGACGGTGCCGCACTACGGTCTGAAAGAGCGTGAGTTTATGCTCTATCCGTTGGCAGAAATCGCCCCCGAGTTAGTCTTCCCGGACGGCGAATCGCTGGTCAGCTGCCTGAAGCGCGTACCGCAAAACGGCATGGAGCTCTGGCACCAACCCAGGCAAAAAGCCTAAGTCGGCGCAGGATATACAGAACGCCCCTACAGCGCTACCTGAGCAACAAAGCCCCCTTCAGGCCGATTGGCGAAGCTAACCCGCAGCCCGTGTAAACCGGCAATGCGTTGCACAATTGACAACCCCAACCCGCTACCGGTCTGTTCCTGACCCGGTGGACGATAAAAACGCTCCCCCAACCGCGCCAGATGTTCCGTCGTCACGCCCGGGCCATCGTCTACCACCGTCAACAGACGCTCTGTCAGCCTCACCGTGACCGTACCGCCCGTCGGGGTGTAACGCACCGCATTATCCACCAGGTTGCGCACCAGCAGCGACAGCAGCAACGCTTGCCCCTGTAACGGTGGTGGCATCCCCTGCTGTTCGTAACGTAGCGTGACGCCGGCCGCATGAGCATGGCGATCCTGCTCGGCCAACGTCATCGGTACCAGTTGGCTCCAGTCGGCAGCTTCCAGCTCGGCGAGGTCTGACAGGGAATCCAACCGCGACAGCGTCAGCAGTTGATCCACCAACCGGGTGGCGCGATCGATACCTACCGTCAGATTACCCAGCGCATGCTCACGCATCTGCTCGTCATCACCGGCCAGTTGTACCACTTCCGTTTGCACCCGCAGCGCCGCCAATGGGCTACGCAGTTCGTGGGCGGCGTCAGAAGTAAAACGGCGTTCACGCACCAACAGCGCATTGATTCGGGCAAACAGAGCATTAAGCGCATCGACCAATGGCCGGACTTCGGTCGGTACCTGACCGGCATCCAGCGGCGTGGCATCGTCCGGTGCGCGTTTACGCAGCCCGGCAGCGACGGTGCGTAATGGCCGCAGCTCGCGCCCGACCATCAGCGCAATCAGCAGCATCAGTATCGGCAGCGTCACCAGCCACGGCACCAGTTGCCCGGTTACCATGCCCAGCGCCATATCCCGGCGATAATCCCACTCCTGCCCCACCACGATGCGATAACGGCCATCCGGGCTGGTCAGCCACAGCAACCGCCAACTGTCGTCATCGCCCTTACGTTCTCCGTCGGTGAAACCTTCACGGTCACCGTCAAAACGGAAATCTGCCCCGTTCTCCCCGTCGTTGAGCAGCATCTTGCCGCTGCGGTCGAAGATGGCGAACGCCAGCGCATCATCATCCTGCTCGCCACGCTTGCCGTGATGCACCAGTTTTTTGGTTTTCGGCAGGCTGCGCACGCTCTCGTCTGCCAACAGATCGCCCAGATTGGCGGTTGCCAGCCGTTTGGCAAACAGCATCTGCTGGGTATCGAAGACTTCGTTGATGGTATTGCGGCTCATCTTCCAGGCCACCAGGCTGGCAGCGCACCAGGTCAATAACGCCAGCAGGCTGAAAATCAGGATCAGCCGCAGCCGCAAACTAAGATGTTTCACGCGTTGTCCCCCAGCGTATAACCCACGCCGTGTATGGTGCGGATAAACCCGTTACCCAGCTTGCGCCGCAGATGATGGATATGCACCTCCACCGCGTTGCTGCTGACTTCGTCGTCCCAGTTGTACAGTTTTTCCTGGATCAGCGGCCGTGCCAATACCCGCCCCTTGTTATGCAAAAACAGCTCCAGCACCGCCAATTCACGCGGGGTCAGCGTGACTGGCTCACCGTTACAGCTCACGCTGCGGGTTGCGGTATCGAACACCACATTGCCATGGACCAGTTGCGGCATCAGTTGGCCGTGACGACGGCGAATCAAGGCCTGCAGGCGCGCCGCAACCTCCGTCAGGGCAAAAGGTTTGCACAGGTAATCATCGGCGCCGCTTTGCAGACCGCTCACCCGTTGCTCCAGTGCATCACGCGCGGTCAGGATCAGCACCGGCACGTCATGGCCGGCCTGCCGCCACTGACGCAACAGATCCAGGCCATCGAGGCCCGGCAGGCTCAAGTCGAGGATCACCGCATCGTAAGGCGCGCTTTCCAGCGCATTTTTGCCGACCAGTCCATCGGTAAACCAGTCCAGATTAAAGCCCAACCTGGTCAGCCCGGCCTTGATACCGTCGCCGATTAACTTGTCATCTTCTATCAGCAGAATTCGCATGTGCGTCCTTTTTTAGCCTTTGCCGCCCATTACACCACAAGGTTCTTAAGAACCGCTTAAGCATTATGATCTGCGCTACCCACCCCGTTAGGGTTACAGTAGAATGACAGCACTTTTTTGCCGCCAGGGCCCTGCGTACACCGCGCGGTTCTATTCAGGAGACGACGTGATGAAACCCACCACCGTGACCCATTTGCACCAGTGGAAGCAGGAACAGCGCAAGTTTGCTTCCCTCACCGCCTACGATGCCAGCTTTGCCAAACTGTTTGAAGAGCAAGGCGTTAAAGTGCTGCTGGTGGGCGATTCACTGGGCATGACGCTGCAGGGCCACGACTCTACCCTACCGGTCACCGTCGCCGATATCGCCTATCATACCCGTGCCGTGCGCCGGGGTGCTCCGGCCTGTCTGCTGTTGGCCGACCTGCCCTTTATGAGCTATGCCACCCCACAGTTGGCCTGCGCCAATGCCGCCGAGCTGATGCAGGCCGGTGCCAATATGGTGAAGCTGGAAGGCGGCAGTTGGCTGTGTGAAACGGTGAAAACACTCACCGAACGCGCGGTGCCGGTCTGCGGCCATCTCGGCCTGACGCCGCAGTCAGTCAACGTATTCGGCGGCTACAAGGTGCAAGGCCGCGATGAACTTGCCGCCAAGCAACTGCTGGAAGATGCAAAAAATCTGGAGCTGGCCGGTATCCAACTACTGGTGCTGGAGTGCGTACCAACCGAACTGGCACGCAAGGTCACCGAAGCCCTGACCATTCCGGTGATCGGCATTGGTGCCGGTAACGCCACCGATGGACAGATCCTGGTGATGCACGACGCCTTCGGCATTACCGGTGGCCACACGCCAAAATTCGCTAAAAACTTCCTGGCACAGAGCGGCGATATCCGCTCGGCGGTGCAACAATATATTCAAGACGTAGAGCAAGGCATTTACCCCGCTGAAGAGCACTCTTTCAACTAAAGTGTCCGCGTTAGGAGTTATGGAATGGTAATTATCGAAACCCTGCCGCTGTTGCGTCAGCAGATCCGCCGCTGGCGTCAGGATGGGAAACGCATCGCGCTGGTGCCGACCATGGGCAACCTGCACGAAGGTCATATGCAGCTTATCGATGAAGCCCGCGCGCGCGCCGATATCGTGGTAGTCAGTATTTTCGTCAATCCGATGCAATTCGAACGCCCTGAAGATCTGGCCAGTTACCCACGCACCCTGCAGGAAGACAGCGAGAAACTAACCCGCCGCGGCGTCGAACTGGTGTTCGCACCTGCGCCGGCCGATGTCTATCCGCAGGGGCTGGAACAGCAAACCTATGTCGACGTACCGGGGATCTCCACCATGCTGGAGGGTGCCAGCCGTCCGGGCCACTACCGCGGCGTCGCCACTATTGTCAGCAAGTTGTTCAATCTGGTGCAGCCGGATCTGGCCTGTTTTGGCGAGAAGGACTATCAGCAACTGGCGCTGATCCGCAAGATGGTGGCGGATATGGGCTACGACATCAACATTGTTGACGTACCGACAGTACGGGCCAAAGATGGTCTGGCGCTCAGCTCACGCAACGGTTACCTGACCGCCGAAGAGCGGAAAATCGCCCCACAGCTCAGCAGAATCATGAATGCACTGGCCGAACAGCTCAGCAACGGTGAACGCCACGTCGACGAGCTGCTGGAACAAACCGCAGAGCACCTGCGCAACGCCGGGTTCACCCCGGATGAGCTGTTTATCCGCGACGCCGACAGCCTGCAACCGCTGAGTGTTGAAAGCCAACGTGCCGTGGTGTTAATGGCCGCCTGGCTGGGTAAAGCGCGGCTGATCGACAACCAGCAGGTTGACCTGACGCTGTAGGTCATTTTTTATGCAATCGTCACCATTACGACCGGCCAGACAGTAGACAATGGCGGGCTTATCGGTGACGATAACGCCGGATGGATGTTTAACCTCAATCGCCTGTGAAGGCTGATACTCAGTTAGGTAAAGTTATGATACGTACTATGCTGCAAGGCAAGCTGCATCGGGTGAAAGTGACTCAGGCCGACTTGCACTATGAAGGCTCCTGCGCGATTGATCAGGACTTTCTGGAGGCCGCAGGCATTCTGGAATATGAAGCTATCGATATTTATAACGTTGATAACGGTCAGCGTTTCTCAACCTATGCCATCGCCGCCGAACGCGGTTCGCGCATTATTTCGGTCAATGGTGCGGCAGCACGCTGCGCCTGCGTGGGCGACAAACTGATCATCTGTTCCTACGTACAGATGAGCGATGCCGATGCCCGCCAACACCGCCCGAAAGTGGGCTACTTCGAGGGTGACAACCACCTGCAGCGCAAGGCAAAAGCCGTGCCGGTTCAGGTCGCATAAAAGTAAAAACGGGCGCTGCCGGCGCCCGTTCCTTCCTGATTATTGCACCACCAGCGTTCCCGGTTTATTGGCTATTCTGTCCGCCATGGTCTGAATCGAGTCGGTGCGCAGAATATACAGCCGTTTCAGCGTATAGGGGTTATCCCCCGGTTTCACTTTGCCCTGCACCGTGGTCACCGCCATATGAAAACCGGCGTCTTTCGCAGCCTGTATCGCCCGCTGATTGTAGCCGCCAAATGGGTAGGAGACATACAGCACATGCGGATTAAACTGCGACAGCGCGCGGCGTGAGCGCTCAAAATCGAATTCAATATTGTGCAGCGAACGACTGAGCAGGATCGGTTGACGATTACCGTCGGTACGATGCAGGAAATGGGTATGCGACTGCACGTCGAACACGTCCTGAA
The DNA here is from genome assembly GCF_024809935.1 of Serratia sp. BIGb0163. Taxonomy (NCBI): domain Bacteria; kingdom Pseudomonadati; phylum Pseudomonadota; class Gammaproteobacteria; order Enterobacterales; family Yersiniaceae; genus Serratia; species Serratia sp. BIGb0163. The sequence continues at coordinate 96,041 of NZ_JANUDZ010000010.1, read as the reverse complement.
TCTGCTTTAGCTCGGAAATGCTCATAAACTGCAGCGAATCTGGGTTCCACTTCTGCGGGTGACGCTTGATGCGTGAAGAAATAATAAACGCCGTGGCACGGAAGCCGTAATTCTTCAAGACCGGGTAAGCGTAGCGATAGACCGATTTCAGCCCGTCATCAAATGTCAGCACCACCGCCCTGCCCGGCAGATTGATCTGGTTTTTCAGGTAGGCTTCCAACTGATACAGGGAAATGGTGTCGTAGCCCGCCTGCTTCAGATAGGTCATCTGGTTACTGAACGCCACGTCAGAGGTGGTCGTCGAGGTATGGCGGAAGCGCTTGTTCTCTTCGTTTTTCAGCAGATGATGATAGGTCAGTATCGGTATACCGGTGTCAATCTCGCAGTCCAGCTCACTGACATAACCCAGGCGATCGCCAATATTAACCTCATACCAGGTGTTGTTGAGCCGATCTTTCAGCTTGCCGATAATCGGGTAGCGCAGGTTCTGTTCCAGTACTCCAAACACATCGCTGGTGTTATCCGCATCGGTATAGACGTTGATCGCCTTCTGCGTGATCAGGTTCTGGTTAGTCAGCGGTTTATTCAACTCCCCCAGATCGTCTTTCACCTTGCGTGATTTTTTAAGCTCTCGCACATCGTCTTTATCGATAAAACCCGTGCCGTGGCCGAATTTGAACTCGTAATATTCCGCATCCGCCGGGAACACCTGGATCAGTTGCCCCTGCTTCACTTCACCGACAGGAATGACATGCTCGCCAATCAGCGAATAAACCTCACTGTCGCGTTGCGCTTCCATATATTCGGATTTAACGGCACTGTCTTCCGACAACAAATTTGCCAGGCTTGCCGGGGCGACAAGGGACAATAGAATGCCGAGTAACCCAGCCGCTATCTTGTGTGTAGACCGCATGGTTATGTTCTGCTTACGAGTGCGTATACCCGTCGCTTTTCCAGCCGCAACTTGAAATTCATAGGGTATATAACAAAATGGAGAAAATGTGGAGCGCCAGCATAGCACGATTTGAATGGCGGGGAGAAAGGGGTTATTTGAGCAATTCTATTGATTTACAGGCTACTTGCTTCAGGTCAGGTAAAGCGTCCCCGTACGCGATGTCCGGGGACGCTGGTTAATCAGGTACGCAGACCGCGACCGCGCTCAATCAGGTACCAGGACAGCAGGTAGAACACCGCAATGAACGCCACCAGCACCGTCATGGTCAGCGTCAACGGCACGTCGCTGATGCCCAGGAAGCCATAGCGGAATCCGCTAATCATGTAGACAATCGGGTTCAGTTTGGACACCGCCTGCCAGAACGGCGGCAACAGCGTCAGCGAGTAAAACACCCCGCCCAGATAGGTCAGCGGCGTCAGCACGAAGGTCGGGATCAGGCTGATGTCGTCAAAGGTGGTGGCAAACACCGCGTTGATCAGCCCCGCCAGCGAGAACAAAATCGCCGTCAGCAGCAGCGTAGCGACAATCACCCACCAGGCATGCACCTGCAACGGCACGAAGAACAGCGAAATCACGGTCACCAGCACGCCGACGCAAATACCGCGCGCTACGCCACCACCGACGTAACCGGCAATCACCACGTGCGTCGGTACCGGGGCCACCAGCAGCTCTTCAATGTTGCGCTGGAATTTGGCGCTGAAGAACGATGACGCCACGTTGGCGTATGAGTTGGTGATCACCGCCATCATAATCAGACCGGGGACGATAAACTGCATGTAATCAAAACCGTGCATCTCGCCAATGCGTGAACCTATCAGGTTGCCGAAGATGATGAAATACAGCGTCATGGTGATCACCGGCGGCACCAGCGTCTGGATCCAGATGCGGGCAAAACGGTTGATCTCTTTAGCCCAGATGCTCTGCAAGGCCACCCAATACAAACGCATCATGCTTTTTCTCCATTACCGTTAACCAGAGTGACAAACAGCTCTTCCAGCCGGTTGGCCTTGTTACGCATGCTCAGTACCTGAACGCCCTGCGCACTGAGCTGGGCAAACAGGCCATTCAGGCCCTGCTCGCGCATCACTTCCACTTCCAGCGTTGAGGTGTCCGTCAGGCGATGACGGTAACCGTCCAGCTTCGGCAACGGGCTTTTCGCCGCCAGATCGAGGATGAAGGTTTCAGACTTCAGCTTGGCCAACAGGCCTTTCATCGAGGTGTTTTCCACCAGCTCACCATTTTGGATAATGCCGATATTGCGGCACAGCATTTCTGCTTCTTCCAGATAGTGGGTGGTGAGAATAATGGTGGTGCCCTGGGCATTAAGCTCTTTCAGGAAGCCCCACATCGAGCGGCGCAGCTCGATATCTACCCCGGCGGTCGGTTCGTCGAGGATCAGCAATTTTGGCTGATGCATCAATGCGCGAGCGATCATCAGGCGGCGCTTCATCCCGCCAGATAACATGCGGGCACGTTCGTCGCGCTTGCCCCACAGATCCAGCTGGGTCAGGTATTTTTCCGCCCGCACCAGCGCCTCACGGCGGGTCACGCCATAGTAGCCGGCCTGATTGACCACAATCTGCATCACGGTTTCGAACGGGTTAAAGTTGAACTCCTGCGGCACCAGCCCAAGTTGGCGCTTGGCGTTGACGATGTCTTTATCGATATCGTAGCCGAACACCCGCACGCTGCCGGACGTCTTATTAACCAGCGAGCTGATAATGCCGATGGTAGTGGATTTTCCGGCGCCGTTAGGCCCCAGCAAGGCGTAGAAATCCCCCGCCTCGACGTTCAGGTCGATCCCGCGCAATGCCTTGACGCCACCGGCGTAAGTCTTGGTGAGCTGCGCTATTTCCAGTGCATAATTCATAAGTTAAAAAGTACCTTGTGACGATGAGTATGCTGCTGCGTCTTGTAATGAAGGTGATGTTATCATCAGCAGCGTTTTCACTGAGGCAAATCCGTGCGGAAAATTCAGGTTCCATCCCGCTTTACTGTATAAAAAGTGGCTGAATACCCTCTAGCGTAGCTGTTCCGATTTCCAAACTGTGACGCTTGTCCTATATTACCCCAACGCAATCTGTCCGTTACAGGTCTATAACCTCCATGAAAGAAATCGAAAAGCTTATCGCTAATAACCATACCTGGTCGGCTAACATCAGCAAGGAAGACCCGAACTTTTTTGAACGTTTGGCCCAGGCGCAAAAGCCTCGCTTTTTATGGATAGGTTGTTCAGACAGCCGCGTTCCCGCGGAAAGACTGACCGGGCTGGAACCGGGTGAACTCTTTGTTCACCGTAACGTGGCCAACCTGGTGATTCACACCGATTTAAACTGCCTGTCGGTGGTGCAGTACGCCGTCGACGTTCTGGAAGTTGAGCATATTATTATCTGCGGTCACCTGGGCTGTGGTGGCGTAGAGGCCGCGGTTGAGAATCCTGAGCTGGGGCTGATCAACAACTGGCTGCTGCACATCCGTGACCTGTGGTACAAGCACAGTTCACTGTTGGGTGAGCTGGAGCCAGAACAGCGCCTCGACGTACTCTGTGAAATCAACGTGATTGAGCAAGTCTATAACCTGGGCCATTCCACCATTATGCAGTCAGCGTGGAAACGCGGGCAGAAAGTGATGATTCACGGTTGGGTGTACGGGATCCAAGACGGACGTCTGCGGGATCTGGAAGTTGCAGCCACCAGCCGGGAAAGCCTGGAAATGGGCTATCGCAAGGCGATGGCTACACTGCAGCAGGATAAGGGGATTTAATCCTGTCAGGGGCGCGGCAAACCGCGCCCACCGCATATTACTCGTCCAGCAGTACCACTTTGCCGACGTACGGCAAATGGCGATAACGCTGAGCGTAATCGATGCCATAACCCACCACGAACTCGTCCGGGATCGGGAAGCCCACGTACTCCACCGGCACTTCGACTTCACGACGTTCAGGCTTGTCCAACAGGGTGCAAATCGCCAGTGATTTCGGCCCGCGCAACGCCAGAATTTCGCGCACTTTGTTCAGCGTATTACCGGAGTCAATGATGTCTTCGACGATCAGCACGTCTTTCCCACGGATGTCTTCATCCAAATCCTTGAGGATTTTCACGTCACGGGTGGTGGACATGCCGCTGCCGTAGCTGGAGGCGGTCATAAAGTCGACCTCATGCGGCACTTCAATGGTGCGACACAGATCGGCCATGAACATAAAGGAACCGCGCAGCAGCCCGACCAGCACCATATCACTGCCGCTATCGCGGTAATCTTCGGTGATCTGGCGGCCAAGTTCGGCGATACGGGTCTTAACTTCCTGCTCGGAAATCATTACTTCTACAGTGTGTTTCATAGTTTTCAGGTCAGTTGCCGGAAGAAGGGCGCAGAGTTTAGCATAGCCTGAAGCCGCTGGCGACGCGAGTGCGCCGCCAGGTTTTCCATGGGGGTGATCAATCGGTGACGGTAAAGCCCAGCATCATGCCGGTATCTTCATGCTCCAACAGGTGGCAGTGGGCCATATACGCATGATCGCTATTGGCTGGGTGATCAAAGCGCACCAATACTTCACTGCGCCAACCTTCGACCCGTACCGTGTCTTTCCAGCCGCTGCGGTGAGCCGCCGGAGGTTTGCCGTTTTCCGACAGGATGCGGAACTGGGTGCCGTGAATATGGAACGGATGCAGCATCATGTCGCCCTCACCCGAAATGGTCCATTTTTCGTATTTGCCGCGCTTGGCCTCAAACATCGGCTTGGTCATGTCGAAGGCCTTACCGTTGATCATATTGGCATGGCTGAAGTCGAACGACTTGGCGCCGTGATCCATCCCTTTCATATTGCCGTGGTCCATCCCCTTCATACTGCCATGGTCCATGCCTTTCATGCCGGCCATATCACCACCGTCTTTAGGCATACTGCCGTGGTCCATGCTCATGCCGGCCATAGCCTGATGGCCGTAGCGGTCCATCAACGCCTGCATACCCAGCTTATCCAACTGCGGGTTCATCATCAGTTGCAACCAGCGCTCCTGGATCCCGCTTACCGCCGGTATTGCGGGCAATTTGACCAGGCTGTCCGGCATGCTCTTGATACCCTGCGCCAGCGAAGGCTGAATATGCAATACCGGCAGCGGCTGGTCGAACGGGGCCAGCGTCATGCCCATCTGTTTAACCGGCAGCGTAACAATATCGAAAGGCTTGCCGTCGGAGGCATCCACCAGCACTTCAAAGCGTTCACCCATCAACATCGACAGTTCGCTCAGCTTGACCGGCTCGGCCAAAAAGCCGCCGTCGCTGGCGATCACGTAGAGCGGCCGATTATCGCTGGTTGCCAGGTTCAGTGAACGCGCATTACAACCGTTGAGGAAACGCAAGCGCAACCAACCACGCGGTGACACATGCCGTGGATACTGGGCACCGTTGGTGAACATGCGGTCACCGAACCAGCCTACTGCGGCACTCATTACGTCCAGCTGGTATTCAATCTGTGCATCTTTACCCAACCGTTTGTCCTGCAGGATCACCGGAACATCATCCTGCCCCCAGGTTTTAGGCAGCGGCAACTTGCTGCTCTCGTCGTCTTCCAGCAGAACCAGCCCCGCCAAACCCATCATCACTTGCTGGCCGGTCTTGCCGTGAGTATGCGGATGGAACCAGCAGGTGGCTGCGGGCTGTTCGACCTTGAATTGCACCCTGCGCGTGGTACCTGGCTGAATCAGTGCCTGCGGGCCGCCATCAACGTCACCGGGGATTTCCAGGCCGTGCCAGTGAACGGTACTGGCCTCCGGCAAGCCATTGCGAATATCCACCGTCACCGGTTTGCCGCGCTGCAATCGCACCGCAGGCCCCAATAACGCCCCATTAACGCCCCAGGTTTGGGTCGCCTTGCCCGGCAGCCAGTTCATTTCGCCGGTTTGCAGCGCCAGCGCTATGTTCCCTTGAGCGTCCGGCATCAGCAGCGGCGGGATCGGCAACGCCGGCAGCTCGGCTGCCCACACGCCCCGGCTCCACAAGGGTAAAGCACTTGCCGCGCCCAGCGCAGCGGTCAATTTGATAAAATCACGGCGTAACATCGCTGACTCCCTTTTTCAGTGATCGGCACTTAATGCGGCACAAGCTGCACTGCAACTTGAAAGAGTATGGGTATAGATTGATCTGTTCGCAGCCTAAACCCTCCCCTTAGCGGAAGGTCAAGCCTTTGCTGCCGGTTATGTTACCTGCCGGTAATAAAATTTGGTGCCTTTACAGGCAAGTGTGATAACGTCTGTGGACAATAAACAGGTCTATTTTCATGATGAAAAAAACAACGTTACTGGTGCTGCTGCTCACCATGCTGGGGTTCTCCAACGCCAGTCTGGCGCTGAATGAGTCTGAGGCGGAAGATCTGGCCGATCTGACGGCGGTCTTTATTTATTTGAAAAATGACTGCGGCTACAACGATTTGCCCAATGCACAAATCAAGCGCGCCATCGTTTATTTCGCTCAGCAAAACCGTTGGGATCTGACCAACTATAATAGTTTTAATATGAAGGCGCTGGGTGAAGACAGCTATCGCGATCTCAGCGGGATCGCCATCCCTACCCCCAACAAGTGCAAATCCCTGGCGCGCGACTCGCTGAGCCTGCTGGCATACGCCAACTAATCCCCCCGCCTTGCGCTACCTCTGTTTGAAATTCAGCCGTGCATCACCAGGCAGAGTTAGCTATGATGTTGCGCCAATTTTTCATGGCTGTTATTACGGAGTCCCCGCACATGACCCAGAAAGAAATTTGGTATGAAACGCTGCATGCCAACTTCGGCCAGTACTTCTCGGTAGAGAACGTACTGTATCGTGAGAAGACCGAGCATCAGGATTTGGTGATTTTTGAAAACCCGGTTCTGGGGCGCGTGATGGCGCTCGACGGCGTGGTGCAAACCACCGAGCGCGATGAGTTTATCTATCACGAAATGATGACCCACGTACCGCTGCTGGCCCACGGCCAGGCGAAGAAAGTGCTGATCATCGGCGGTGGCGACGGCGCCATGCTGCGCGAAGTCAGCCGCCATCAGGGCGTAGAGCAGATCACCATGGTTGAGATCGACGCCGGTGTGGTCGAGTTCTGTCGCCAATATCTGCCAAACCACAATGCCGGTGCTTATGACGATCCGCGCTTCAAGCTGGTGATCGACGACGGCGTCAACTTTGTTAATCAGACCGATGAAAAATTCGATGTGATTATCTCTGACTGTACCGATCCCATCGGCCCCGGCGAAAGTCTGTTCACCTCAGCATTCTACGAAGGCTGCGCGCGCTGCCTGAACGAAGGCGGCATTTTTGTTGCGCAGAACGGCGTGTGCTTCCTGCAGCAAGACGAAGCGGTCAATAGCCACACCAGGCTGAGCCAGTACTTCAAGGACGTCAGCTTCTATCAGGCGGCGATCCCGACCTATTACGGCGGTATCATGACCTTCGCCTGGGCGAGCCAGGATCCGGCGTTGCGCCAGCTTGATCTGACCACGCTGCAACATCGCTTTCATCAAAGCGGCTTAAACTGTCGTTATTACAACCCGGCAATTCACGCTGGCAGCTTTGCTCTGCCACAGTATTTGCTCGACGCACTGAACGTTTCACGTTAAGCGAGAAGATAAAGGAGGTGAACCAAATTGCATAAGCTAAAACTGCACGGCTTCAACAACCTGACCAAGAGCCTGAGTTTTTGTATTTACGATATTTGTTACGCCAAAACCGCGGATGACCGCGCTGGCTATATCGCCTACATTGACGAGCAATACAACGCCAATCGCCTGACCGAGATCCTGAGCGAAACCTGCTCGATCATTGGCGCCAATATTCTGAACATTGCCCGCCAGGACTATGAACCTCAGGGTGCCAGCGTGACCATTCTGGTCAGCGAAGAGCCGGTGGATCCGAACGATGTCGATACCTCGGAACACCCAGGTCCGCTGTCAAAAACGGTGGTTGCCCACCTGGACAAGAGCCACATCTGCGTTCATACCTATCCGGAGAGCCATCCGGAAGGCGGTTTGTGCACTTTCCGCGCCGATATCGAAGTGTCGACCTGCGGCGTGATTTCACCGCTTAAAGCGCTGAATTACCTGATCCACCAGTTGGAATCCGACATCGTTACCATGGACTACCGCGTGCGTGGCTTTACCCGCGACGTGAACGGCGTGAAGCATTACATCGATCATGAGATCAACTCGATCCAGAACTTTATGTCTGATGATATGAAGGCGCTGTACCACATGATGGACGTGAATGTTTATCAGGAGAACATCTTCCATACCAAGATGTTGCTGAAGGATTTCGATCTGAAGCACTACCTGTTTAACGCCAAACCGGATGCGCTGAGTGCCGCCGAACGTAAAGAGATTACCGATCTGCTGTGGAAAGAGATGCAGGAAATCTATTACGGCCGCAATATTCCGCATCTGTGATAAGTAACGGGTGCGGCATGCCGCACCCTACTCTTAAATGCCTGTCTGTTTTCGCCCAAACCATAAGCCTCATTCGTCTACCTCTCTGAGTTATGTGATCCCTCTCCCATTATCATTTTTTGTCGATTGCCTGATCGGCCGGGAAGATAGAAGATTTAAATCTTCACAAAAATGAAAATTAAAAAAGATGAGCAAGGCATTTATTAAGAAGGAAGGTCTGGCGTTAGTCAGCCTGGCACGCTACCTGTTCGGACTGGCACCGGGTGCCCGTCTGAAAACCATTGATGAGCTGTCCAGCGAACTGAATCTCTCGGTCGGCGTGGTACAACACGCCTTGAAGACCCTGGAAACCGCCTCTTGCGTTACGCTGGAGCGTCGCGGCAGGAATGGCACCCTGCTTAGCAACATGAATTATCCGGCCCTGCTGGAGCAAGCGGATATCGGCAATATTGTGTGTGCCATGCCATTGCCCTACACCCGACTGTATGAAGGACTGGCCAGCGCGCTTAAGGCCCAGTTTGAGGGTTACCCACTCTATTACGCCCATATGCGCGGTGCAGATGTCCGCATTGAATGCCTGATCGACGGCGTTTATGACATGGCGGTCGTCTCCCATCTTGCCGCAGAAAGCTACTTGCGCGATGGCAAAGTCACGGCAGCAATGATGTTGGGGGCCGGTTCTTACGTTGACGGGCATCAGTTGGTTTATCGCAAAGGCGAAAAACAGAACATCCGTCGTATTGGTCTGGACTCTCGTTCACCCGATCAGCGTTTGCTCACGGAAGTGGTATTTGCCGGGCAGGATATTGAACGCATTAACCTGCCTTATAACGAATCTCTGACGCGGATTGAGCGGGGAGAAATAGATGCAACGGTGTGGAACGTAACCGAAGATCTCGACAGTCTGAACCTGGTCAAGGAACCCCTTAATCATTACCCGGTAAGCATTAAGGCTTCCGAAGCCGTCCTGCTGGTGCGCAATGATGACCGGGTGATCCCTCATCTGGTCAAGACGCTGGTTAACCTGCAGCGGCTATTGGCACATCAACAAGAAGTCAAAAAAGGCACCAGAGAACCCAGTTACTAACTCAGGAGCAGCAAAATGGAAACACGTCTGCAGATTTTACATGATGCCCAGGTCATCGATACTGAGGTCTATATCGGTATGCTTGAGGTCGTTAAACGGCTCGAACAGCATTGGCAGCTTAATATCCGCCATACCCAGGGCGAAATGATGATTACCCATATGGCCAATGCCCTGACACGCGCACGCCGTGGGGAAATCATCGCGGCTATCGATCCGGAGCTATTAGATGAGATCGAAGCATCAAACGTCTTTGCCAACATCCGGGAAATCAACAGCGACCTGCTGAGTTTATTCGCATTTGCGATTCCAGATTCTGAACTCGGCTACCTACTGGCTAACGTTTTTGGCTTGTATCTCGCCCAGACAGACAGCAGCACAGTGTGAAGTTTTGGTCACGCCTTAAATATTCAAAAAAATGAATTAATAGCACACATCGAGGGACCTATGTTTCTAAATGCGCTGGAAAAACAAAACCCTGCCCTGATTGATGCCGCTGTTCACTTTTGGCGTAACGGCGCTATCAAGCCGGATTGCTACGTTATCGATGTCGACCTGGTATTGGAAAATGCCCGGCTATTACAGGAATGCGCAGAGAAACTGGGCCTTTCGCTGTACCTGATGAGCAAACAGTTTGGCCGCAATCCGCTGCTATGCCAGCTACTGTTGAAGCAGGGTTATCAGGGCATTGTCGCCGTTGATTTTAAAGAGGCGCGTCAACTTTGGCAGCAGGGTTTACCGATAGCCCACATTGGCCATCTGGTGCAAACGCCCGTCAATATGATTGATGAAGCCATTGCCCAGCGTCCAGAAGTCATTACCGTTTATAGCATTGAAAAAGCACGGCAGATCTCCACTGCGGCGCTGCGCCAAAATCACCGGCAGGCGCTGCTACTGAAAGTTCAGGATAAAGGCGACGTGGTCTATCCGGGCCAGGAGGCGGGTTTCTTATTGGCAGAACTGCCGGACGTGATTAATCAAATCAGCAGGATGGCAGGCGTTGAAATTATTGGGGTCACTCACTTCCCCTGCATGCTATTCAACGAGCAACGGCAAACTACCGAGGCAACCCCCAATCTCGCCACATTAGCCAGGGCAAAAAACCTGCTGGAACAGCAGGGTATTGAAGTTCGCCAAATGAATGCCGCTTCGGCAACCTGTATTGAAACCCTGCCCAAACTGGCCGCTGCCGGCGTGACCCATACCGAACCTGGCCATGCCCTGACGGGCACGCAGCCCGCGAATCAGTACGGCGGCGGCCCGGAAAAAATAGCCATGCTTTATCTTTCTGAAATTTCGCACGGCCAGGACAACATCAGTTTCTGCTATGGCGGTGGCTACTATCGCCGCGGTCACCTGCAAAACGCGCTGGTGCTCGACGGCCAATGGCAGCGCTGTCGCGTACTGCCGATAGATAGCGACAGCATCGATTATACGCTGCCATTAGCAGGACGCTGGCCTGTCAGCAGCCCGGTGATTATGTGTTTTCGCACTCAGGTTTTTGTAACACGCAGCGATGTGGCGCTGATAAGCGGTATTCAAATGGGTAACCCTCAACTGTTGGGGGTGTTTGATAGTCTCGGTAACGACCTGGCAAGGAGCCATCATGGATAAGTTTGTGGTTTTGGTCATTGATAGTTTTGGCGTGGGCGCTATGGGAGATGTTCCCGAAGTGCGCCCACAGGACATTGGCGCCAATACTTGCGGCCATATTTTGCAACGGTTGCCCAATCTGCAACTGCCGATGTTGGAAAAGCTCGGTTTGATCAATGCGCTGCATATCGCCGAACCCGACCATCGCGTCAGCGCCATGCACGAAAGCCCGACAGCGGCTTTTGGCGTCGCACTGCTGCAACACGAGGGCGGTGATACCTTCATGGGGCATCAGGAGATCATGGGTACCCTGCCGCTTCCTCCGGTGCGCATGCCCTTCTCTACCCGGCTTGAAAAGGTTGAACAGGCGCTAAAAAACGAAGGTTTTAAGGTCGAACGCTATCCAGCTCACAACAGCGAATTGCGTTTACTTTGGGTCAACGACGCTGTCGCCATTGGTGACAACCTCGAAGCGGATTTAGGCCAGGTGTTTAATGTCTGTGGCAATCTCTCGGCCATCAGTTTTGAACAGGTTGAAAAAATTGGTCGGGTGGTGCGCAGTTGTGTCGAAGTGGGCCGGGTTATCGCCTACGGCGGCTTGCTGGAAAGCAGTGAACAAATCCTGGCGGCGGTGGAAGTCAAAGATAACCGCTTTATCGGCATCAACAGCCCAAAGGCCGGGGTTTATCGGAACGGCTTCCAGGTGATCCACCTGGGCTATGGGGTCGATGCCAGCGTTCAGGTACCGCAACAATTATACCAGCAAGGCATTTTGACCGTCCTGGTAGGGAAAGTGGCCGATATTGTCGAAAACCCGCAGGGACGTAATTATCAGCAGCTGGTTGATTCGCAAACCATTCTGGATATCACCCTCGATGAATTGCAGCGCCCGGGGCCGGCGTTTATCTGCACCAATATTCAGGAAACCGATCTTGCCGGTCATGCGCAAGATGCAGAACGTTACGCCGAACGCCTGCAGCTGGTCGATGCTTCACTGGCAAAACTCATCTCCGCGATGGATGGAAGCGATTGTCTGGTCGTCATGGCTGACCACGGTAACGATCCTACCGTTGGTCACAGCAAACACACGCGCGAACAGGTTCCCCTGTTGATTTTTCGCCCAGGGCAAGCGGCTTGCTCACTCGGTATTCGCACCACGCTTTCTGACGTGGGGGCAACAGTTTGTGAGTTCTTCAACGCTAAAGCTCCCTACAACGGCCGCTCATTTCTGGCCGCGCTTAACGCTTAGCGCCTAATGTACAGGGGCACTCTCACTGCCCCTGCCGGCACAATCAGTATTTCAGCATAAAAGAACGGTAGGCCTTCAGCACCTGCAGGAAATCTTCGACGCCGCAGAATGAGAGGCTTTCTTCGTCATAATAATTCATCCCCTCCTCCATCTCTTCGCCTTCAAACTCCAGCAGATTGGCACGGATCATTACTTCTTCACCGTCCATCAGCAATGTGTATTCATGGCCTTCCAACTGCCATTGACGCTCGCTGCCTTTCACTTCCGCCGCACCGGCTTCAATGCGATCCAGCAGGTTAAAATCGCCTTTGAGTTCTTCGTTGATCCAGTGGCCAATAACCTCATGCCCCATCGAAAATCTGACGATCACCTGTCCGGTCACGTCACGCAGAAATTCGTAATCCATAGCACGCCCTCCTGAGCCCTTTCTCTTAGTGTAAACATTAATTCATGACTAACTCAGTGAGCGCTCGCAAAGTTGGCAACTGAGAAAAATAAAACGGGAGGCCAAGGCCTCCCGTTAAACAGTTGCGCAATATAGCGACTTAAACAGCGGTTTGGAAGATCACGCCGTCGGCTTTTTCAGTGTACTGACCCAGTTGGTCAAAGTTCAGATAGCGGTAGGTATCCGCCGCCGTTTTATCAACCTGCGCCATGTACGTCTGGTACTCGTCCGGCGTTGGCAGGCGGCCCAGCAATGAAGCCACCGCCGCCAGTTCTGCAGACGCCAGATAGACGTTAGCGCCAGTACCCAAGCGGTTCGGGAAGTTACGGGTAGAGGTGGAAACTACCGTCGCACCATCAGCCACACGCGCCTGGTTACCCATGCACAGTGAACAACCCGGGATCTCGATGCGTGCCCCGCTCTTGCCGAATACGCTGTAGTAGCCCTCTTCGGTCAACTGAGCTGCGTCCATCTTGGTTGGCGGTGCCACCCACAGACGGGTCGGCAACTGGCCCTTGTGCTGATCCAGCAGCTTGCCGGCGGCACGGAAGTGGCCGATGTTGGTCATGCAGGACCCGATGAACACTTCATCGATCTTGCTGTTGGCCACATCTGACAGCAGACGCGCATCATCCGGATCGTTTGGCGCACACAGGATTGGCTGAGTGATCTCTGCCAGATCGATGTCGATCACCGCAGCGTATTCTGCATCCGCATCGCCTTCCAGCAGTTGCGGATCTGCCAGCCATTTCTGCATGCCCTGGATACGACGCTCCAGCGTACGGCGGTCGCCGTAACCTTCGGAGATCATCCACTTCAGCAGTACGATGTTGGAGTTCAGGTACTCTTCGATCGGTGCCTTGTCCAGTTTGATGGTGCAACCGGCAGCGGAACGCTCGGCAGAGGCGTCGGTCAGTTCAAACGCCTGCTCAACTTTCAGCTCCGGCAAACCTTCGATTTCCAGAATACGGCCGGAGAAGATGTTCTTCTTGCCCTTCTTCTCAACCGTCAGCAGACCCTGCTGGATGGCGTAGTAAGGAATGGCATGTACCAGGTCGCGCAGCGTGATACCTGGCTGCATTTTACCTTTGAAGCGCACCAGCACCGACTCAGGCATGTCCAGCGGCATCACGCCGGTGGCGGCTGCAAAGGCGACCAAGCCGGAACCCGCCGGGAAGGAAATACCAATCGGGAAACGGGTGTGGGAGTCACCGCCGGTACCCACGGTATCCGGCAGCAGCATGCGGTTCAGCCAGGAGTGGATAACGCCGTCGCCAGGTCGCAGCGATACGCCACCCCGGTTCATGATAAAGTCCGGCAGCGTATGGTGAGTGGTCACATCAACCGGTTTCGGGTACGCGGCAGTGTGACAGAACGACTGCATCACCAGATCGGCAGAGAAGCCCAGGCAAGCCAGGTCTTTCAGCTCGTCACGGGTCATCGGGCCGGTGGTGTCCTGAGAACCGACGGAGGTCATCTTCGGCTCGCAGTATTCCCCCGGACGCACGCCGGCAACGCCACAGGCGCGGCCAACCATTTTCTGCGCCAGCGAGAAGCCTTTGTTGCTGGCTGCCACTTCTTTAGCAATGCGGAACACATCGCTGTGCGGCAGACCCAAAGATTCACGTGCTTTCGTGGTCAGGCCACGACCGATGATCAGCGGAATACGGCCACCGGCGCGCACTTCGTCGAGCAGCACGTCGGTCTTCAGTTCGAAGTTGGCAATCAGTTCACCGGTTTCATGGTTACGCACTTCACCCTTGTACGGGTAAATGTCGATCACGTCACCCATGTTCAGGTCATTGACGTCCACTTCAATCGGCAACGCACCGGCATCTTCCATGGTGTTGAAGAAGATAGGCGCAATTTTGCCACCCAGCACCACACCGCCACCGCGCTTGTTAGGCACGTGCGGGATGTCGTCGCCCATAAACCACAGCACCGAGTTGGTGGCGGACTTACGGGATGAACCGGTACCGACCACGTCACCGACGTAGGCCAGCGGGAAGCCTTTTTTGTTCAGCAGTTCAATCTGCTTGATCGGGCCAACGCTGCCAGGCTGATCCGGCACTATGCCTTCACGTTCGTTTTTCAGCATCGCCAGGGCGTGCAACGGGATATCCGGGCGCGACCAGGCATCCGGTGCCGGTGACAGATCATCGGTATTGGTTTCACCGGTGACTTTAAACACGGTAACGGTGATTTTTTCCGCCAACTGCGGACGCGACAGATACCATTCGGCATCGGCCCAGGACTGCATAATCTGTTTGGCGTGTGGGTTACCCGCCTTGGCTTTCTCTTCCACGTCGTAGAAGTTATCAAACATCAGCAGCGTATGAGACAGCGCTTTGGCGGCAATTGCGGCCAATTTTTCGTTGTCCAGCGCGTCAATCAGCGGATGAATGTTATAGCCGCCCTGCATGGTGCCCAACAGTTCAATGGCTTTCTCAGGGGTAATCAGGGGGGAGGTTGCTTCGCCTTTGGCGATGGCCGCCAGGAAACCTGCTTTAACATAGGCGGCTTCGTCGACGCCTGGGGGTACACGGTTAATCAGCAGGTCTAACAGGAATTCTTCTTCGCCTTTTGGCGGATTCTTTAATGATTCAACCAGCGCTGCCATTTGGGTGGCGTCTAACGGCTTAGGGACGATGCCCTCTGCAGCACGCTCGGCTACGTGCTTACGGTATTCTTCTAGCACGACATTCTCCTCGCTCTCATTGTCATTTATTGTGCCTGGCGTTCTCTATTCAAACCGGGTTTAGCGCACGGTATTGATGCCATTGATCCTGACGGGGCACTGCTGTCGATGTCCTGGACTGTAAGTTACAGTGCCCGGTTCCGCTCAGCCAGCATATCAGGATTTGAATTGGTTGTTAATTCGTTCACATAAAAGCAACATTAAATCTTTGCTGAATCGTTGAGTACAGTGTAATCGGCTGCGGCAAAGGCTAGCCGCGGCTGCAGGTTGGGTCCGTCTACAACAAAATTAAGCCTGACGAGCACAACACAATACCCATTCACTTACAATGGCTATTGGTCGCGAATAGTAAAATTTGAGAGCGGAAGGCACAAAAAAACGGCCCCTTTTCAGGAGCCGCTTATCAACCGTTCAAACCAGCAGAATTACTTCTTCTTGGCTTTCGGGTTAGGCAAGTCGGTGATACTGCCTTCGTAGATCTCAGCCGCCAAACCTACGGATTCGTGCAGGGTTGGGTGAGCATGGATAGTCAGAGCGATGTCTTCTGCGTCGCAACCCATCTCGATAGCCAGACCGATCTCACCCAGCAGCTCGCCGCCGTTGGTGCCGACAATCGCGCCACCGATAATACGGTGAGTTTCTTTGTCGAAGATCAGTTTGGTCATGCCGTCTGCACAATCGGAAGCGATAGCACGGCCAGAAGCTGCCCACGGGAAGGTGGAAGTTTCGTAGCTGATGCCTTTCTCTTTCGCTTCTTTCTCGGTCAGACCCACCCACGCAACTTCCGGCTCGGTGTACGCGATCGATGGGATCACTTTCGGGTCGAAGTAGTGCTTCATACCGGCGATAACTTCTGCGGCAACGTGGCCTTCATGCACGCCTTTGTGCGCCAGCATCGGTTGACCGACGATGTCGCCGATAGCGAAGATGTGCGGCACGTTGGTGCGCAGTTGTTTGTCGACGTTGATGAAACCACGCTCGTCAACTTCAACACCGGCTTTACCCGCTTCCAGCAGTTTGCCGTTCGGCACACGGCCGATAGCCACCAGCACCGCGTCGTAACGCTGTGGTTCTGCAGGGGCTTTTTTGCCTTCCATAGTGACATAGATGCCGTCTTCTTTGGCTTCTACCGCGGTCACTTTGGTTTCCAGCATCAGGTTGAACTGCTTGCTGATGCGTTTGGTGAAGACTTTCACCACGTCTTTGTCAGCAGCCGGGATCACCTGGTCAAACATTTCGACCACGTCGATCTGTGAACCCAGCGCATGGTATACGGTGCCCATTTCCAGGCCGATGATGCCGCCGCCCATAACCAGCAGACGCTCTGGGACAGTTTTCAGTTCCAGTGCATCGGTAGAGTCCCACACGCGTGGATCTTCATGAGGAATGAATGGCAGTTGGATCGGACGGGAACCTGCGGCAATGATGGCATTGTCGAAGTTGATGGTAGTTGGGCCATTTTCGCCTTCAACAACCAGGGTGTTAGCGCCGGTGAACTTGCCCAGGCCGTTAACCACTTTCACTTTACGGCCTTTAGCCATACCAGCCAGACCGCCGGTCAGCTGATTGATGACTTTTTCTTTCCAGACGCGCACTTTGTCGATGTCAGTTTTCGGCTCGCCGAAAACGATGCCGTGTTCGGCCAGGGCTTTGGCTTCTTCGATCACTTTGGCAACGTGCAACAGGGCTTTGGAAGGGATACATCCCACGTTCAGGCAAACCCCGCCCAGAGTGGAATAACGTTCAACCAGAACGGTTTCAAGACCTAAGTCAGCGCAACGAAAGGCAGCAGAGTAACCTGCCGGGCCCGCCCCAAGTACCACGACCTGAGTTTTAATTTCAGTACTCATCATGACCTCTTAATTGATTGTCCGGCGGGTCAGACGTCATTTTTATAGCTAATCGATCTCATAACGCCCTTCATCCACCGGGACGCTTACACCGCCAGCAGTTTACAGAATTGTTAATAATCTGCAAAGCGTGTTCGAGTGACCCGTGTCTCAACAATTTTGTCGAGTCGTGCAAAAACCGACAAAACTGCTACTGAAGTGGTAAGGGCGCAGCATGCTGCGCCCTTTTTTCATTACATCACCATACGGCGGATGTCAGCCAGCATGTTGTTGATGATGGTAATAAAGCGCGCACCATCTGCACCGTCAATAACACGGTGGTCGAAGGAGAGCGACATTGGCATCATCAGGCGCGGCACGAACTCTTTACCGTTCCAGACCGGCTCCATAGCAGACTTGGATACGCCCAGAATGGCCACTTCCGGTGCATTCACAATCGGTGCGAAGTGAGTCGTCCCGATACCACCCAGGCTAGAGATGGTGAAACACCCGCCCTGCATTTCGCCTGCGGTCAGCTTGCCGTCACGAGCTTTTTTGGAGATAGCCATCAGTTCGCGGGACAGTTCAGTGATGCTCTTCTTGTTCACATCCTTGAACACCGGAACCACCAGACCGTTTGGCGTATCAACCGCCACACCCACGTTGATGTATTTCTTCAACGTCAGCTTCTGGCCATCTTCGGACAGAGAGCTGTTGAAGCGCGGCATCTGCTCCAGAGCAGCAGCAACGGCTTTCATGATGAACACCACCGGGGTGAACTTCACGTCCAGCTTACGCTTGGCAGCTTCTTCGTTCTGTTGCTTGCGGAAAGCTTCCAGATCGGTGATATCGGTTTTGTCGAAGTGAGTCACGTGCGGGATCATCACCCAGTTGCGGCTCAGGTTGGCACCAGAGATTTTCTGGATACGACCCAGTTCCACTTCTTCGATTTCACCGAACTTGCTGAAGTCCACTTTCGGCCAAGGCAGCATGCCTGGCAGACCGCCACCGGCAGCAGCAGCCGGAGCCGCTTCTGCACGTTTGACCGCGTCTTTCACGTAAGTCTGAACGTCTTCGCGCAGGATGCGGCCTTTACGACCGGTGCCTTTCACTTTCGCCAGGTTTACGCCGAACTCACGCGCCAGACGGCGGATGACCGGGGTAGCGTGCACATAAGCGTCGTTCTCAGTGAACTCGCCTTTGGCAGCAGGTGCAGCCTGTTGGGCCGGTGCAGAACTTGCAGCCGGAGCCGGTGCAGCTTCTGCCTTCTGGGCTGGAGCGGCAGCAGGCGCAGCGCCTTCAACTTCGAACACCATGATCAGGGAACCGGTTTTCACTTTATCGCCGGCGCTGATTTTAATTTCTTTCACGGTACCTGCGAACGGTGCCGGCACTTCCATAGAAGCCTTGTCACCTTCAACGGTGATCAGTGACTGCTCAGCGGCAACTTTGTCGCCCACTTTAACCATCACTTCAGTGACTTCTACTTCGTCGCCGCCGATGTCCGGTACTGCAACGTCTTTGGCCGCAGAGGCCGCCGGTGCTGCAGGAGCAGCCGGAGCAGCCGGAGCTTGTGCCGCAGCCGGAGCGGCAGCAGAAGCGGCGCCAGCCACTTCGAACACCATGATCATAGAACCGGTGGTGACTTTGTCGCCGGTGGCGATTTTGATCTCTTTCACGGTACCTGCGAACGGTGCCGGAACTTCCATTGAAGCCTTGTCGCCTTCAACGGTGATCAGGGACTGCTCGGCTTCCACCTTGTCGCCCACTTTCACCAGGATCTCGGTCACTTCAACTTCGTCAGCACCGATGTCCGGTACCGCAACGTCTTTGGCAGCAGCGGCAGCCGGTGCAGCAGCAGGTGCTGCGGCCGGTTTCTCTTCAGCCTTGGCAGCTGGTGCGGCCTGAGCCGCCCCTTCTGCTTCAAAGATCATCAGCAGTTTGCCGGTCTCGGTTTTATCACCGACGGCAACCTTGATTTCTTTAACCACACCCGCCTGCGGGGATGGGACTTCCATGGAAGCTTTATCACCTTCAACGGTGATCAGCGATTGTTCTGCTTCAACTTTATCGCCCACTTTCACCAGAATTTCGGTGATTTCCACTTCGTCTGCACCGATGTCCGGTACTTTAATTTCGATAGACATTCTTCTGTACCTCTTATGCCAGACGCGGGTTAACTTTTTCTGGGTTGATGTCGAATTTCTTAATCGCATCAGCTACCACAGAAGCTTCAATTTCACCGCGTTTAGCCAGTTCACCCAGTGCAGCAACCACAACGTAAGAAGCATCAACTTCAAAGTGGTGGCGCAGGTTTTCGCGGCTGTCTGAACGACCGAAGCCGTCAGTACCCAGAACGCGATAGTCGCTGGCTGGAACGTAAGTACGAACCTGTTCTGCGAACAGCTTCATGTAGTCGGTAGACGCAACCGCCGGCGCTTCGTTCATCACCTGAGCGATGTAAGGTACGCGCGGAGTTTCGGTTGGGTGCAGCATGTTCCAACGCTCACAATCCTGGCCATCACGCGCCAGTTCAGTGAAGGAAGTCACGCTGTAGATGTCAGAACCCACGCCGTAATCGTCAGCCAGGATCTTCGCCGCTTCACGAACGTGACGCAGGATAGAACCTGAACCCAGCAACTGAACCTTGCCTTTGCTGCCTGCCAGAGTGTCCAGCTTGTAGATACCTTTACGGATACCTTCTTCTGCACCCTGCGGCATAGCCGGCATGTGGTAGTTTTCGTTCAGTGTGGTGATGTAGTAGTAGACGTTTTCTTGCGCGTCACCGTACATGCGAACCAGACCGTCGTGCATGATCACTGCCACTTCGTACGCGTAAGCTGGATCGTAAGAGATACAGTTAGGAATAGTCAGGGACTGGATGTGGCTGTGGCCGTCTTCGTGCTGCAGACCTTCACCGTTCAGGGTGGTACGGCCTGAAGTACCGCCTACCAGGAAGCCGCGCGCCTGTTGGTCGCCTGCTGCCCAGCACAGGTCACCGATACGCTGGAAACCGAACATCGAATAGTAGATGTAGAACGGGATCATTGGCAGATCGTTGGTGCTGTAGGAAGTCGCTGCGGCCAACCATGAAGAGGCTGCGCCCAGTTCGTTGATGCCTTCCTGCAGGATCTGGCCTTTCTCGTCTTCTTTGTAGTAAGCAACCTGCTCACGGTCCTGCGGAGTGTACTGCTGGCCGTTCGGGCTGTAGATACCGATCTGACGGAACAGACCTTCCATGCCGAAGGTACGAGCTTCGTCGGCAATGATTGGAACCAGGCGATCTTTGATCGACTTGTTCTTCAGCATCACGTTCAGGGCACGCACGAAGGCGATGGTGGTAGAAATTTCTTTGTTCTGCTCTTCCAGCAAGGAGCTGAAGTCTGCCAGAGCCGGCATTTCCAGCTTCTCGGTGAACTTCGGCATACGGGTAGGCACATAGCCTGCCAGCGCCTGACGACGTTCGTGCAGATATTTGTACTCTTCGGAATCTTTCTCGAAGGTGACGTACGGCAGTTTTTCGATGTCAGCATCGGCAACCGGTACGTTGAAACGATCGCGGAAGTGGTGAACCCCTTCCATGTTCATTTTCTTCACCTGGTGAGCAATGTTTTTACCTTCCGCGGTTTCACCCATGCCGTAACCTTTGATGGTATGGGCCAGGATAACGGTTGGTTTGCCTTGGGTGTCCTGCGCTTTTTTCAGTGCAGCAAAGACTTTCTTCGGATCGTGACCGCCACGGTTCAGCGCCCAGATCTCTTCGTCGGTCATATCTTTGACCAGCGCAGCAGTTTCCGGGAAGCGACCGAAGAAGTGCTCACGTACGTAAGCGCCGTCTTTGGATTTGAAGGTCTGGTAGTCGCCGTCCAGGGTTTCGTTCATCAGTTGGATCAGCTTGCCGCTGGTATCTTTACGCAGCAGTTCATCCCAACGACCACCCCAGATCACTTTCAGTACCTGCCAGCCTGCGCCAGCGAAGATGCCTTCCAGCTCATTGATGATCTTGCCGTTACCGGTGACCGGGCCGTCCAGACGCTGCAGGTTGCAGTTGATGACGAATACCAGGTTGTCCAGCTTCTCACGGGTAGCGATGGTGATCGCGCCCTTGGATTCCGGCTCATCCATCTCGCCGTCGCCCAGGAAGGCGTAAACGGTTTGAGCAGAGGTGTTCTTCAGGCCACGGTGTTCCAGATATTTCAGGAACTTCGCTTGATAGATGGCGCTGATTGGGCCCAGGCCCATGGAAACGGTCGGGAACTGCCAGAATTCCGGCATCAATTTAGGATGCGGGTAAGACGACAGGCCTTTACCGTGAACTTCCTGACGGAAGTTATTCATTTGGTCTTCGGTCAAGCGGCCTTCAAGGAAGGCACGTGCGTAAACGCCCGGAGAGATGTGGCCCTGGAAGTAAACCAGATCGCCGCCATCTTGTTCGGTGCGTGCACGGAAGAAGTGGTTGAAGCAGACTTCATAGAAGGTCGCAGAAGATTGGAAGGAAGCCATGTGGCCGCCCAGATCCAGATCTTTTTTGGAAGCACGAAGAACGGTCATTACCGCATTCCAGCGAATAGCGCTGCGGATACGACGCTCAAGATCCAGGTTACCAGGGTAAGCAGGTTCGTCTTCCACCGCGATGGTGTTGACGTAGTTGTGAGCCGCAGCACCGGCTGCAACGCTAACACCGCCTTTACGGGCTTCACCCAGAACCTGATCAATCAGAAACTGAGCTCGCTCAACACCCTCTTCACGGATGACCGATTCGATCGCCTGCAGCCAGTCGCGGGTTTCGATCGGATCCACGTCATTGTTTAAACGTTCTGACATGGTGGTATTCCTTATCTGTCTAATGGTTTGTTTTGGAGCCTGTCTTCCTGTGTTCTGAGGCAAAACACACGAAGACAGGCCCATCAGTTTAGTTGCCGCTTACTTAAATGCTTAATTAAGCACTTCGAACGTAAACCCCGCAGGCTGGTGTGCCCTGAAGAGAACCGCTCTTAATCCTTGCGTTGCTGGAGACGCCGCAGCGATCTCTCGCGTCGGGTATGCTCCCGACTGAGATCCAGCAAGATTTCCTCGATAAACGCCAAATGGCGGTGCGAGGCTTCACGAGCTTTTTCTGGCTCGCGTGCCACAATCGCCTCAAAAATTCCGGCGCGGTGGCTGCTCACTTTTGCCAACATCTCACGGCGCGAGTAGAGCAATTCAAAGTTCTGACGCACGTTCTGTTCCAGCATCGGCCCCATACAGCGCAGCAGGTGCAGTAACACAACGTTGTGGGCAGCTTCGGTCACGGCGATTTGGTATTGCATGACCGCGTCGGCTTCGGCGTCGAGATCGCCGCTGTCCTGGGCCTGCTGAATCAGCATATGGCAATCGCGGATGCGTGCCAGATCTTCGTCGGTACCGCGCAACGCTGCGTAATAGGCAGCAATGCCTTCGAGGGCATGACGGGTTTCCAACAGATCGAATTGTGATTCAGGATGGTCGGCCAGCAGTTCAGCCAGCGGATCGCTAAAGCTCTGCCACAGATTAGTTTGTACAAAGGTGCCACCGCCCTGACGGCGCAGGAGCAACCCTTTGGCTTCCAGGCGCTGGATAGCCTCTCTCAGAGAAGGACGGGAAACATCAAATTGTTTCGCCAGTTCACGCTCCGGTGGCAGTTTTTCGCCTGGACGCAGTGTTCCCTCGAGGATCAGGTGTTCGAGCTGCTGCTCGATGACGTCTGACAACTTGGGTTGGCGGATTTTGCTGTAGGCCATGGGTGATTTCTTCTCTGCGAATGGCGCGGAGTCAATTGGTAATACCAATTTCAAAAACGTGACGGTAAAGTAACAAAGTATTCACCTCCTGTCCATATGGGCCTTGATCGAAATCAGGTTACCCGCACATTTTAACACCTCAATACCAGACCTGCTGCAAACCGCTAACGCGCGCTTGGTAATACCATTTACGAGGTAGGTTTTTGATTTAACTTTTGCGAAACCTGCCGTCAGGCAGACTGAAGTCTCTAAAGTAGAATTCTATTGCATGTTTATTAAACTTTGACGAATACCTATTTACATCGCAAAAGGTGCGTTCGGCCGGTTAATATTTCGCCACCAACCAGCCGCCAGAGCTAAATTATTTTTGCGCATTATGTGAGTTAATGCTTATTTCATGCATTGAATCCCCCCTGTCGTCACACAACCCGCATTTTGTTTCCTAAACTGCTGAAATCTTAATCACTCACTACATAAAGCAGGTGCAAACTGGCGCGCATAACATTATTCTTTGCCAAACGGTAGCGGCTCCGTGGAATTAATAGATATAACGCCGTAAATAAAACAAAACACACATCGTAACCACTGCTTTACAGCATGTGAGTAATTCTGCAACGACAGAGGGTTTGATTGATGGATGGTCAACAGCATGATGGCGACCAGCTGAAACGCGGGCTTAAAAACCGCCATATTCAGCTTATTGCACTAGGGGGCGCTATTGGTACCGGGCTATTTCTCGGGATCGCGCAAACAATAAAGATGGCCGGCCCTTCGGTCATTCTCGGTTATGCCATTGGCGGCTTTATCGCATTTCTGATCATGCGCCAACTGGGTGAAATGGTGGTCGAAGAGCCGGTGGCCGGTTCCTTTAGCCACTTCGCCTATAAATACTGGGGTAACTTCGCCGGCTTCGCTTCCGGCTGGAACTACTGGGTGCTGTACGTCCTGGTTGCCATGGCGGAACTGACCGCGGTGGGGATCTATGTGCAGTACTGGTGGCCGGAGATCCCGACCTGGGTGTCGGCAGCCGTATTCTTCCTGGCGATTAATGCCATCAACCTGGCAAACGTGAAGGTGTATGGCGAGATGGAATTCTGGTTCGCCATCATCAAGGTCGTGGCGATTATCGGCATGATCGTGTTCGGTGCCTACCTGCTGTTCAGCGGCATGGGCGGGCCGGAAGCCACAGTGACCAATCTGTGGGCGCAGGGCGGGTTCTTCCCGAACGGCGTCATGGGGCTGGTGATGGCGATGGCGGTGATCATGTTCTCGTTCGGTGGGCTGGAGTTGGTGGGCATCACCGCGGCAGAAGCCGACAACCCGCAGAAAAGCATTCCCAAAGCGACCAACCAGGTTATCTACCGCATCCTGCTGTTCTATATCGGTTCACTGACCATTCTGTTGTCGCTGTACCCGTGGGGTAAAGTGGTTGAAGGCGGTAGCCCGTTCGTACTGATCTTCCACGCGCTGAACAGCAACCTGGTAGCAACGGTGCTGAACGTGGTGGTGTTGACCGCCGCGCTGTCGGTATACAACAGCTGCGTCTACTGCAACAGCCGCATGCTGTACGGCCTGGCAAAACAGGGCAACGGGCCGAAAAGCCTGCTGAAAGTCGACGGTCGCGGCGTCCCTGTCATTGCGATTGCCGTTTCCGCCACCGCCACGGCGTTCTGCGTACTGATTAACTACCTGATCCCCGGCCGTGCCTTCGAACTGCTGATGGCGTTGGTGGTGTCGGCACTGGTGATCAACTGGGCGATGATCAGCCTGGCACATCTGAAGTTCCGCTCAGCCAAGAACCGCGAAGGTGTTGAACCGAAGTTCAAAGCCTTCTGGTACCCGTTCAGCAACTATCTGTGCCTGGTGTTTATGGCCGCTATCCTGGTGATCATGTACCTGACGCCGGGGATCCAAATCTCGGTGTTGCTGATCCCGGTTTGGGTCGCCATTTTAGGCATCGGCTATGCCATTAAACAGCGTAGCCAGCGTGCCGTGAGCGCTACAGGCCGCGGGTAACCAAGCCAAAAAACAAGGCCCGCAGTGCAAACTGTGGGCCTTTTTATTGCCGCTCTATTTTGCAAGCTGGCTCACAGTTTCCCCGCCACGGTGGATTTGTCCATCTCTACAACCATTCACTTCTGATAACTCGCCGCCAACCGGGACAATAATCGTTGCCACTCAGTTAGACTTTGCCGGCGCGGAGAAAATGTCCATGAAGAGCAACGCCCTATCAATAAAAGAAAAGATTGGCTACGGCATGGGAGATGCCGGCTGCAACATGATCGGCGGAGCGATTATGCTGTTTCTCAACTATTTCTATACCGATATCTACGGTCTGACTCCCGCACTGGTCGGCGTGCTGCTGCTGTCAGTCCGCGTGCTGGATGCCATCACCGATCCGATCATGGGCGCAATAGCCGATCGCACCCAAAGCCGTTGGGGTCGCTTTCGCCCCTGGTTGCTGTGGATCTCCCTGCCATATGTATTATTCAGCGTGTTGATGTTTACGACGCCGGAATGGAGCTACAACAGCAAAGTGGTCTATGCCTTCGCCACTTACTTCTTGATGTCGCTGACCTACACGGCGATCAATATCCCCTACTGTTCGCTGGGCGGCGTGATCACCGCCGATCCGCACGAACGGGTCTCCTGTCAGTCCTACCGTTTTATCCTGGTTGGTATCGCTACCCTGATCCTGTCCCTGACGCTGCTGCCAATGGCTGAATGGTTTGGCGGCGCAAACAAGGCGCGTGGCTATCAGATGGCAATGGGTGTACTGGCACTGATTGCCCTGTTCATGTTTCTGTTCTGCTTTGCCACGGTCAAAGAACGTATACGTCCGGCAGTGCCAACCCATGACGCCCTTAAATCCGATCTGAGAGACGTGTGGAAAAACGATCAGTGGGTGCGCATTCTGCTGCTGACGTTTTGCAACGTCTGCCCCGGTTTTATCCGCATGGCCGCCACCATGTATTACGTCACCTACGTCATGCAACAATCAACCTCCTTTGCCAGTCTGTTTATCGCGCTGGGCGTAGTTGGCATGATGGTTGGCAGCGCATTGGCCAAGCCCCTGACCGATCGCTTCTGCAAACTGAAAGTGTTCTTCTGGACCAATATTTTGCTGGCGGCGTTTTCGTGCGGCTTCTATTTCCTCAACCCTCAGTTCACTTCGCTGATCGTCGCCGCCTATTTCCTGCTGAATATCCTGCATCAGATCCCTTCGCCGCTGCACTGGTCGTTAATGGCCGACGTGGACGATTACGGCGAATGGAAAACCGGCAAGCGCATCACCGGCATCAGTTTTTCCGGCAATCTGTTCTTCCTTAAAGTCGGGCTGGCGGTGGCCGGCGCCATGGTGGGCTTCCTGATGTCGCTGTCCGGCTATCAGGCCGATACGGTCAGCCAAAGCGCTGGCGCACTTAACAGCATCGTGCTGTTGTTCACCGTGATCCCCGGTATCGGATATCTGATCACTGCCGGCGTGGTACGCCTGCTGAAGGTTGATCGCCAACTGATGCGTCAGATTCAGATCGACCTGGAAAAGCGACGCATTAATTACCGCGAGCTAACCGACTACTCTGAGCAGCAACTAAAAACCCGAACCCCGTAAGGAGCCTGCGATGCGCGACTACCCTAATCCCTTGATTGAACAGCGGGCCGATCCCTTTGTTTTGCGCCACAGCGATGGCTATTACTACTTCACCGCCTCGGTACCGGAATATGACCGGTTAGAACTTCGGCGCGCGCGTAGCCTCAGCGAACTGGCGCAAGCCAGCCCGACGGTGGTATGGCGAAAACCACAGCAGGGACCGATGAGCCATTTAATCTGGGCGCCGGAACTGCACTTTATTAACGGCAAATGGTATTTATACTTCGCCGCAGCCCATAGCCCGGAGATTGCCAATGGCCTGTTCCAGCACCGAATGTTTGCTCTGGAATGCAGCGCTGCCAACCCGCTGACCGGAGAGTGGGAGGAAAAAGGCCGAATTTATACCCATATCGACAGTTTCTCCCTCGACGCCACCCACTTCGAACATCGTGGCAAACACTATTATCTCTGGGCGCAGAAGGATCCGGCGATCCACGGCAACTCCAACCTGTATCTGGCCGAAATGGAAGATCCCTGGACGCTGAAGGGCCGGCCGGTGATGCTCAGCCAACCTGAACTCCCTTGGGAAACCGTCGGGTTCTCGGTCAATGAAGGACCGGCGGTGATCGCCCATGGCCAAAGAATATTTATCAGCTACTCCGCCAGCGCGACCGACGAGAATTATTGCCTCGGTCTGTTATGGGCCGATATCGACAGCGACATCACCGATGCCGCCCAATGGCATAAGCTCGAACAGCCCGTGTTTCGCACCAGCGTAAAAAACCGCCAGTTCGGCCCCGGGCACAACAGCTTTACCCTGGATGAACAGGGGCGAGATATCTTGGTTTACCATGCGCGTAATTACACGGAAATCGAAGGGGATCCGCTCTATGACCCAAATCGTCATACACGGATTAAACCGCTGGAATGGGATGAGGAAGGAATGCCGGTATTGGGTGAACCCCCGGCAGATAATCGTTAATAAAAAATGGCTCGATATGCCGAGCCATTTCAGACTACTGACAAAGCCCGTTATTAGGGAGAACGTGCCGAAGGGGTCGTAGCGGCTTGCCCGCCGGAGCGCCCCTCGGTGCGCTAGGCCCGGCTATCTCGGATTCAAAGACAACTTTGTCATCAAACTCAAATGGCTCGATATGCCGAGCCATTTTTCCATTGAACCTTACTTACGTAGCGCTTTCACCTGCTCGGCCGTCACATCCGCCGGCAACCCGCCCCAGGTCACACGCAGGTAGTTCACCAGTTCCGCCACCTGTGCATCATCGAGACGTTCGCCAAAGGCCGGCATGCTCAGCATGCTTTCGCCGTTAGGGAATTGCTGGGCCGGTAAACCGTCCAGTATCGAGACAATCAGGTTTTTAGCGTCCGGTTGGCGCAGCGTAGCGTTATCACGCATCGCGACCGCCACATGAGGCTTACCCTGGCCTTCACGCGCATGGCAACCGGAGCACTGATCCTGATAGCTGATGCGCCCGGCATCGCTGCCCTGACCGATTTTAACCGGCACAGCCGCCGGCGGCTGTTCACCCATCAGATAGGTCGCCAGCGCCTGACCATCTTCCGGCGTCAAATGACGGGTGCTGAGACTCACCACCATATGCATCTCACTAAAGGCGGAACCCTGCGGTGCCAGGCCGGTCGAGAGGAAGCGGTTCAGATCGTCCGGCGTCCAGCCGCGCTGCGCCAACCCGTGCGGGGTGATGTCCGGTGCCATAAAGCGTCCAAGATCACCGCCCTGCATAGGTTTGGCCAGATTCATTTGACCCAGCATACCGCGCGGCGTGTGGCATTCCCCACAGTGGCCCAGCGTATCCGCCAGATAACGGCCGCGTTGCCACTGCGCCGAATCACCCTGCGAACTGACCGGCAGCGGATCCTGACTACGGAACAACAGATTCCAGCCAATCAGCGCCATGCGCTGGTTAAACGGGAACGGCATGGCGTTTTCCGGAATGGCAACATCCACCGCCGGACGGGTCATCAGATAGGCATAGATATCATCGGCATCCTGACGCGACATCCCTTTATACGAGGTATAAGGCATGGCCGGATACAGATGACGACCGCCCGGTGCCACGCCCTGGGTCACCGCCAGGAAGAAGTCGTCCTTGGTCCAGCGGCCGATCCCCTGATCGACCGAAGGAGTCAGGTTACTGCCATAGATAGTGCCGAACGGCGTATCCAGCGGATACCCCCCTGCCATTGGCGCGCCACCGCTGGCGGTATGACAGGCAGCGCAGTCGGCGGCCTGAGCCAGATAGCGGCCACGGGCAACCTGTTCGGTACTGGCGGTTACCTGCTGTACCGGGCCGTCGTAATGGCGATTTTCACGCCACCACAGCACGGCGATGACGATAATCACCACCAGCAGGATCAGCAGTGCGAGACGTTTTTTCATTGCGCCGTCTCCTTCACCAGGCCAGGGGTTTTCAGCACTACGTCGCGTACCGCTTCGTAGTAACGCACATAGCCGGTACAGCGGCAGATATGGCTGTCCAGCGCCTGTTCAATCGCGTTTTCCAGTTGATCGCGGGCAATCGGCTCGCGCTTGAGCTTCTCGACAAAAATAGTGGCGGCGTTAACAAAGCCCGGCGTGCAGTAACCGCACTGGAAACTGTAATGCTCCAGGAAAGCCTGCTGGATCGGCGAAAGCTCGACCACTTCTCCCTGATCATCCACCTTGGCGTGGCCTTCGACGGTACGCACTTTCTTGCCGCTGAAGAAATGCGCGCCGGTGATACAGGTACGCACTTCCTCACTGGTGCCACTCGGATGATCGACAATCGCCACGCAGGCGTGGCAGATCCCCTGCCCGCAGCCAAGACGCGAACCGGTCAGGTCGAGATATTCGTGCAGGAAGTCGATCATCATCAGCCCTTCCGGTACTTCGATCGGGCCGTACTGCTTTTCATTGATGGTCAGGGAAATCGGCTGGGTTTTAATGCTCATTGTAATACCTCACGAATATTTTCTGCACGAACGGGCAAATCACGGAAACGGTGGCCGGTAGCGTCGGCTATAGCGTTAACCAGTGCCGCAACTACCGGGATCATCACCACTTCGGCCATGCCTTTGGGTGGATCGGTTTCCGACAGCGCGGGCAGGATGTCATCGGTCTGTTTCCAGACCGCCACATCGCTGGCGCGCGGCAGATGGTAACGGTTAAAGTTCCAGGTAC
Organism: Serratia sp. BIGb0163; assembly: GCF_024809935.1. Lineage (NCBI taxonomy): Bacteria > Pseudomonadati > Pseudomonadota > Gammaproteobacteria > Enterobacterales > Yersiniaceae > Serratia > Serratia sp. BIGb0163. The sequence continues at coordinate 66,222 of NZ_JANUDZ010000010.1, read as the reverse complement.
CGTTACCAGGCCCGTCTTCGTACAGCGGTAAATATTCGTGCAGTGCATGGCCAATCCCCATTGCCAGGCCGCCCTGCAATTGGCCGGAAACCAGCTCTGGCACAATCAGATTGCCGCACTCCATGATTGAATGGTGGTTCAGCAGCTCCACCTGACCGGTAGCGATATCCACCGCCACTTCCGCCAGGGTACCGACGGCGCTGTAATAGGTGACCGCCGCGTTATTGCGTTGGGTCGGTGGATAGTAGGCCTGGCTGCGCGACAAGGTTTTAAACTCGCCATTGGCATTGCGCACCGCCAGCCCGTCAATCGGCAGACGCTCGCTTTTACCGCTCAGGGTGAAGTCCGCCTCGGCCCACTGCCAGCGGTTAAATACGTGTACCGCCGCACCGGTGATACCGCCCATCTGGTAGGCTTGTTTCGCCAGCCGCTCCAGGCTCAGCACTTCCATGCCGGCCGCGGTCAGTCCGCCTTCCACCCAACGTGCGTCTTCTCTGCGCACCACTAATGGTGCTGCCTGGCCGCCACCGGGGCCGGATTGCCAAATGGCCATCGCCGCCGGCCACAGGCCGTGATCGAATATCAGACGCGCCGCTTCGCGCGTGCTGTGGGAGAAATAATACGCCGAGTTGCTGGCGCTGGACGGTGAGCAATAGCTTGGCGTCCAGGCCGGATTGGCTTGCAACTTGTCCTGTTCGGCCTGCGACATAATGTAAGGATCGCCGCTGGTGACCATCGGCAGTACCGACCAGTCGGTCACCGAGAAGTGCGCCTCATCCGCCGGTTTGCCCAGCCACTGTGCGCACAGCACCGATTGTGAGGTCGACATGCCGGTTCCCATTTCGGCACCGCTGTGATGCAGCATGATGCGCCCATCTTCCCCCAGCTCGACGCGAGCGAACGAGGTCTCGGCCCCGGTGCCGAAGTCTTTTTGCACGCAGCCAAAGCCAACGCCATAACGCTTGCCCGGGTGCCGGCTCTCAAACTCCGCCTTCCGCTGGGCACGTTGCAACCACATCTCATGCTTCGCTGCCTTTTCCAGCACTTCATCGGCACGAATGGCCCCGGCCGGGATAGCGCCCTGGGTATTTTTCATGCCGGATTTGAGTACGTTGCGCAAACGGAACTCGATCGGGTCGATCTTCAGCTCGGCAGCCAGTTCATCCACCATCATCTCGGTAGCGGCCATGCTTTGCAGCGTGCCGTAGCCACGAGCAGATCCGGCATCAATGGCGCGCGAAGCCAGCCCCACCGCCGACAAATCGCTTTTCGGGAAGTAGTAAATCGACTGTGCCGCCGTCGCCGCTACCATCACCACCGACGGCGTAAAGTTGCTGCGACCACCGCCGTCTGCCGTCATCTCGCCGTGGAATGATTGCAGTACGCCGGTTTGACGGTTGACCGCAATACGGTAATTCATATCGAAGGCATGGCGCTTCAGCGCCGTCTGGAACTGTTCGAAACGGTCATTGGCCAGGCGTACCGGGTGCCCGTCGCCGTACATCGCCGCCACCGCACCGTAGTACGGGAAGTTAAAGTGATCTTTCGAACCGTAACCCACGGTGTAGCACGGGTGCAAAATCAGCTGTTTCACCGGCGGGTTGTGTTTGGCCAACATGCGTGGCATTTCGTCGGCCACTTCCTGCGGTGACTGGGTAGGCACCACCAGATGCAGGGTCTGCGTCGTGGCATCGTACCATCCGTTGGCGTTATCCGGCTCCAGCGCCGAAGTATCGACGGATTGCGTAGTATAGCGACGCGACATCACCAGCCAGTCTTCCGGCGGCGTTTGCAGCTCATTGGCTATCATGCCGGCGTAATACATCCCTTCCTGATCCAGCTTGCCGCCCTCGCGACCTTCCGGCCAGACCGGCAGGTGTTTCTTCATCGATACCGGGAAAATCGGCGTGTCTTTCAGGCTGGAGAAGCGATCGTCGTCGAACGGCTTATCGCCCCCCACGCGCACATAGCGGAAAGTGCCCCAGGGATCCCGCTCCAGCGGGCCGGTTTCCGCCCCGTACCTGAGAGTTTCCTCACGGAATTTCAGCTTGTCTTTGGCAAAGCGGAAACGGGCGAAATCGTGATAAATCAGAATTGCCACCGCCTGGCCAAGATAGGCCGGAGTTTTGCCGATCGGCAGCAGCATGTCGTCGCCGTAGAACGCCGGGAAGGCCAGGCCGTCACGTGCCAGATCCTCTGCCGTGACCAGCCGGTCGGGCTGCAGGTCGTCTCCCAGCAACGAGAGATCGATGCCCTCGAACAGCCGGTCGGCCTTGGTGACGCGTAAAATAAAGGCGTGCGCCTGTTGTTGCGGCCAGTGCGGCATATCGACCGCGCGAATGTCGCGGGCGAACACCTTTTGCCCCATCACCTTGGCACGACCATCGATGCGAAAGCGAATACGCTTTTCATGGGCATCCCAGTTCGGGGACTGAAGGATTTTTTGCTCAAACAGCGCGGCATAAGCACGGCTGTACAGTGGCGCGAGGTACACGGATACCCCCGCAATCACGGCGCTTTTGATAAAGCGGCGCCGCGACGGGCTAAAATTGCTCATAAAAAGTCCTTTGCTTCTTTATTGTATTTTTGTATTCAGCGGTGGTGTTGCGCAAACGCTGACGACCTTGCCGTAGACGTCATAAGCATATGCTTATAACTAAAATTATGTGATGATTAACATGCTGTTTTCAAGAAAAACACATCTCAAGAACACATATTTTTAGTAAGGTAATAATAAGTTGCGCAAATTCGGGCGGGTAAGATGACAACGGGCATAGTGATCGCCGCTGCCGGACGTGGAGAGCGTTTCTCTCTGGCCGGGGGCGAAGGCAATAAATTGAATGCCGAGTTTGCGGATAATTCTGGTCAGCAACGCTCGATATTTGAACAAACGCTGCGTCAGGCGCTGGCCTCTGATCTGCCGGTATGGGTGGTCACCCGCCCGGACAATCTTCTGGTACAGCAGGTCTGCGCGGCCTATCAGGTTCCGGTCACGCTACTGGCAAGCTCTGGCCTCGGAGAATCCATCGCCGCCGGCGTTAACGCCACCCCGCACTGGCAAGGCTGGCTGATCCATTTAGCGGATATGCCCTTCGTTACGCCGACGGTTTTCCGGCAGGTGGCGGCCGCCCTACGGCAACACGCCATCGTCCGCCCCGCTTTCCAGCAGCAGCCGGGCCACCCGGTCGGGTTTTCCGCCATTTTGCGCAAACAACTGGGCCAATTGCGCGGTGATAATGGCGCACGTGAGCTGCTTAAAGGGCAGCCAGTGTTCCTGCTTTCTCTTGAAACGTCCGAAGTGGTGCAGGATATTGATCTTCCGTCACAGCTACCGGCCAGCGAGTAAATCATCTATGCAACATCTCGATATCACCGTGGTCAACCAGGCGATAAGCTGGCTGAAGCAACAGCCGGTGTGGCTGTGCACCGTACTGAACACCTACGGCTCCTCACCGCGATCGCCAGGAGCGCTGCTGGTGGCCACCCAGGATGGGCATTACTGTGGTTCGCTGTCGGGTGGCTGCGTGGAAGAGGATTTTCTGCGGCGCGTAGCGGCCGGGGAATATCAGGCGGCCAGCCAGGTGATCCGTTATGGTGAAGGGGGTCTGGAGCCGAATGTAGCACTGCCGTGCGGCGGCGTATTGGAAGTGCTGATCGAATCCCTGCCAGCCGGTGACGACAGTATTGCCTATCTGACAAAAATTGCCGGTGCACTGAACGGACACCACGCGCTGGTCAAACGCCTGACCTTGCCCGATGCCTGTACCAGCCTGACATTGACCGATTTCGCCAGCGCCACCCAGGTGGAACGTCGTGGTCCGCAGGTCACTTTGCATATCGCCGCGGCACCGCGTTTGTTGATCGCCGGGCTGTCCAGCGTAGCGCTGTACTGCGCCGACTTCGCCAGCTCACTGGGCTTTGAAGTGTTGGTTTGTGAGAATCGGCCGGAGGCGCTGGATAATTTCGCCCCTCAGCTCAGAGGCAACGTCACATTGTTGCGCCAGTTCCCGGCCAAGTTTATTGAAGACGGCGGCTGCCACGCCAATACGGCGATTGTGGCGCTGACCCACGATCCGCGCATGGACGATTTGACGCTGATGGAAGCGATCCACACCCCGGCATTTTACATCGGTGCCATGGGGTCATTGCGCAACAGCGCGCGCCGCCGCCAGCGTCTGCAGCAAATTGCCGAATTCAGCCCACAGGAACTGGAACGTATTCATGCCCCGATCGGGTTGCCACTCGGCAGTAAAACCCCGGCGGAAATCGCGCTGGCGGTAATGGCGGATATCGTGCAGCAGAAAAACCGCACTACCGCGGTCCGATCGGTCAACCAATTGGAGTCACTGGCACCAGATGCTGGAGCTCAAGCTGCAACTCCTCCCGCTCGTTCAGCGAATAGTTGAACATCGTCAGGTCTGGCCCTACTCTGCGGGCCAGGCCCAATTCCGGTAGTGCCTGGGTGTAAATCTGCACCACATGGTCGTGCAAGGCCACCGGCTTGCCGGAGTAACAAAAGCGGCAATAATCGCCGTGAATTTCCGGCCATGGCTCAAGCCCGGCGGCATCACTGGTCGGGCAGTCCTCGGCAACGCCAAGCGCATATTCCACTCTGACCTGCTCTCCATCAGGAATAAACTGGGTCAATGCATAGGTCAACGCCGGCCGGCTGGCCACCGAGTGATAGAACTGCTCTCTGATTTTGCTGCGGATGTGCAAATGCGACTTATCCAAATCGGCAATATCGAGGTGGTAAGCGTAACTTTTCCCCTTGATCGCATACTGCCCTTTGGCCACCTTGATGCGGTCAACCTGAATATCACCAGGATGGTTGGCTGACAGCGAACGAACCAGATGACTGAAGTCCTGCTTGCGGGCATGACGATAGACGCTGGGAGATTCGGCAAAGTGCTTTTTGAAGCAGCGGGAAAAGGTTTGTTGGTTATCAAATTGATATTCAATGGAAATATCAAGAATGGTTTTTTGCGTAAAGCGCAAGGCGAAAGCGGCGAGATACAAACGGCGGGCGCGAATATAGGAGGCCAGCGACAGACCGGTCTGCGTCTTGAACATTCGCTGCAGATACCATTTCGAGTAGCCTGATTTGGCAGAAACGATATCCAATGATAGCGGGTTGGTCAGGTTGTCTTCAATCCAGACCAGTAGTTCCCTGATATGATTTTCTTGCGTTTCCATGTAGTTGCCGAGCCTTCTGTGCCAAATATGCCTTTATTCGTGTATTACTGCTGCGCACGTAGGGTATACAGGTTAAAACGCGGCGTCCAGCGGGCTACAGGACTTTACACAGGGCCTGAGCAAGTCTGAAACTTGCCGCCCGAAAGCGGACGGCAAGTATTGACGAAAGTTATTTCACACAGCGTGAACACTGACCGGCCTGGATCTTCTGGAAGAAGTCATTGCCTTTATCATCCACCAGAATAAACGCCGGGAAATCTTCCACTTCGATTTTCCAGATGGCTTCCATCCCCAGTTCAGGGTATTCGACGCAGGTCAGGCTTTTGATGCTTTGTTGCGCCAGCACCGCCGCCGGGCCACCAATACTGCCGAGGTAAAAACCGCCGTGTTTGTGGCAGGCGTCGGTCACTTGCTGGCTGCGGTTGCCTTTCGCCAGCATGATCATACTGCCGCCGTGGGACTGCAGCAGGTCAACGTAAGAGTCCATACGCCCGGCGGTGGTTGGCCCCAGAGAACCTGAAGCGTAACCGTCTGGCGTTTTGGCCGGGCCGGCGTAGTAAATTGGATGATCCTTAACGTACTGCGGCAGACCTTCACCGTTGTCCAGCCGCTCTTTCAGCTTGGCGTGTGCGATGTCACGCCCCACGATGATGGTGCCACTCAGCGACAAACGGGTAGACACCGGGAATTGCGACAGCTGCTTGAGGATATCGGCCATTGGGCGGTTGAGGTCAATCTTGACGGCTTCGCCTTCCCCCGCCTGACGCAGTTCTTGCGGAATAAACTTGCCCGGATTGTGCTCCAGCTTCTCCAGCCAGATGCCGTCACGGTTAATCTTGCCCTTGATGTTACGGTCAGCGGAGCAGGAAACGCCCATGCCTACCGGACAGGAAGCACCATGGCGCGGCAGACGCACCACGCGAATGTCGTGCGCAAAGTATTTGCCGCCAAACTGCGCGCCCAACCCCAAATTCTGCGCTTCTTTGAGTAACTCTTCTTCCAGCGCTACGTCGCGGAATGCCTGACCGTGCTCATTGCCTTCGGTCGGCAGGCCGTCATAGTACTTGGTCGAGGCCAGCTTGACGGTTTTCAACGTCGCTTCGGCCGAGGTACCACCGATAACGAACGCCACGTGGTAAGGCGGGCAGGCTGCGGTACCCAGCGTGCGCATTTTCTCGACCAGATAATCCTTCAGCTTGCCCGGGGACAGCAGCGCCTTGGTTTCCTGATAAAGATAGGTCTTATTGGCTGAACCACCGCCCTTGGCGATGCACAGGAACTTGTATTCTTCACCGTCAACGCTGTAGAGATCGATCTGCGCCGGCAGGTTGCTGCCGGTGTTGACCTCGTTGTACATATCCAGCGCGGCGTTTTGCGAGTAGCGCAGGTTGTCTTCGATAAAGGTGTTGTACACCCCACGCGACAATGCCGCTTCGTCACCGCCGCCGGTCCAGACGCGCTGGCCTTTTTTGCCGACGATGATGGCGGTACCGGTATCCTGACAGGTCGGTAAAATACCCTTGGCGGCGATTTCTGAGTTACGTAAAAATTGCAGCGCAACGTACTTGTCGTTTTCGCTGGCGTCCGGATCCTTAAGGATATCGGCCACCTGCTGCTGATGCGCCGGGCGCAGCATGAATGAGGCGTCATGGAATGCATGTTGAGCAAGGAGGGTTAACGCTTCGGGGGCTACTTTCAGCACTTCCTGGCCTTCAAACTCACTCACGGAAACGTGGTCACGGCTCAACAGATAGTATTCAGTATCGTCTTTCTTCAGTGGGAACGGATCTTGATAATGGAACGGTTTATTCGACATTAATCTCTCACTTGCAACATCAGCTGCGTTAAATTCACACTTACTCAGCCAGCTCGGGGCAGGCCGCGTCAAAAAACTCCCCACACCTTACGTATTTTTAATCAGTCGGTTATTGCGCTAAATCGCATAACTCCCTCTGATTTGTAGGGGCGCTGTATACTGCGCCCGTGTTAATCGGGACGAATATATTCGTCCCCTACAGGCAGGGACTCAGCATGTACGGTTCATTATCCCGCAGTTAACACAATGATTACAATCCATCAGCGTCGATCGGGTTATCAATGCGGTGAAAAACCTGCCTGGTAAACCCCTGACAAATTAGCTTTGCCTCTTATTGCCAGCCGGCGCGCCTTTGCTTAAGCTAGCCGCAATGAACAAAGCAAGAATCCCCATTGCGCTGCAACAGGCGGTGATGCGCTGTCTGCGAGAAAAACTGCAGCTGGCCCGTCAGCATTTTTCCGTCGAGTTCCCTGAGCCAAAAATCCTTTACCAGCAACGCGGAACCAGCGCGGGCACCGCCTGGCTGCAAGCCTGGGAAATCCGGCTGAATCCGGTGTTGCTGATGGAAAATCAGCAGCCGTTTATCGATGAAGTGGTACCGCATGAACTGGCGCACCTGCTGGTATTTCGCCAGTTTGGCCGCGTGCCGCCACACGGCAACGAATGGCGCTGGATGATGGAAAGCGTATTACAGGTATCGGCCAGCCGTACCCATCAGTTTGAGATTGCCTCGGTGCAGAGCAAAACCTATCCCTACCGCTGCGGTTGCCAACTGCACCAGCTTACCGTGCGCCGCCACAATCGGGTGATGCGTGGAGAAAGTGAATATCGCTGCCGTCAGTGTGGCGACAAACTGAAATTTTTCGCCGGCGAGCCTGTTTAGCGTAACGATTTATACGTTAAAACAAGTAAATATCGCCATTTGCTACGGCTTCAAACTTCCGCTACCCTGCCTGCTTTTCCAATTTTGAGCTGTTTTGGAATATGCTTCGCAAAATTTTATTTATGGTGGTTCTCACTGCCGGTGCCGCACAGGCGCACGGCATCAACAACTTTTCTCAGGCCAAGGCGGCTGCCGCCAAAATCAATCAGGACGCCCCCGGCTCCTTCTACTGCGGCTGCCGGATAGACTGGCAGGGTAAAAAAGGCATCCCCGATCTAAACAGTTGTGGCTACCAGGCGCGTAAAAACGCCCAACGTGCGCAACGTATCGAATGGGAACACGTGGTACCGGCCTGGCAATTCGGTCACCAATTACAGTGCTGGCAACAGGGCGGGCGCAAAAACTGCAATAAAGACGCCGGTTACCGCCAAATCGAAACCGATTTGCACAATCTGCAGCCGGCGATAGGTGAAGTGAACGGCGATCGTAATAACTTTATGTACAGCCAATGGAAAGGCGGCGAGGGCCAGTACGGCCAGTGCCCGATGAAAGTGGACTTCAAAAATAAGCAGGCCGAACCGCCTGCCCGCGCCCGCGGTACGATCGCCCGCACCTACTTCTATATGCGCGACCGTTATCAACTGCGGCTTTCACGCCAGCAGACCCAGCTTTTTGAAGTATGGGATCGCCAATACCCGGTCAACCAATGGGAATGCCTGCGCGAAGCACGCATCGCTAAGGTACAGGGTAACCATAATCCTTATGTTCAGCAGGCGTGCCAGCAACGAAAAGGCTAAATCCCCTGCGTACTTAAAACTGCAGCGGTGTTGACTGCGTAAGCGCACCCGAATCACTTACCTAAGTAAGCTCATCGGGATGCACTCACTTGCCGCCTTGCTGCAGCTTCAATTACTTTGGGTATATACTCTTTTTTTTCAAGCTGCAGCACTGATGACTGCACATGAGTCAGGATCGAATATTCATATGCGCATACCTCGCATTTATCACCCGCAGCCGTTAATCGACCATGCGGAAATCTTCTTAAGCGAAGACGCCGCTAACCATATCGGGCGTGTACTGCGCATGAACGCCGGCCAGGCGCTGCAGTTATTCGACGGCAGCAATCAGGTGTTTGACGCCGTGATCGCCCAGGTCGACAAGAAAAGCGTGCAGGTGCAGCTCAGCGCCGGCCAGCTGGAAGACCGTGAATCACCGCTCAATCTGCATCTGGGTCAGGTAATTTCTCGCGGTGAGAAAATGGAGTTCACCATTCAGAAATCCATCGAGCTGGGGGTTAACGTCATTACCCCGCTGTTTTCCGAGCGCTGCGGCGTTGCGCTTTCCGGCGAACGCCTGGCGAAAAAAATTCAGCAGTGGCAGAAGATTGCCATCGCCGCCTGCGAGCAGTGCGGCCGCAACCGCATCCCGGAAATCCGCGAGGCCATGCAGCTGGAAGCCTGGTGTGCCGAGCAGGATGGCAGCCTCAAGCTTAACCTGCACCCGCGCGCCAGCCATAGCATCAACACCCTGCCGCTACCGGTGGAAAATGTCCGGTTGCTGATTGGGCCGGAAGGCGGTTTATCTACAGGCGAAATTGCGATGACCACAGGCCACGGATTTACTGATATCCTGCTGGGGCCACGCGTTCTGCGTACAGAAACCACAGCGCTCACCGCAATTACCGCTTTGCAGGTACGTTTCGGCGATCTGGGTTAAAGGAGAAAAGATGATTAAGCTCGGCATCGTGATGGACCCTATCGCCTCCATCAATATCAAGAAAGACACCAGCTTCGCCATGCTGCTTGAAGCGCAGCGCCGTGGCTGGGAACTGCACTACATGGAGATGGACGATCTCTATCTGCACGCCGGTGACGGCCGCGCCCGCACCCGCCTGCTGAGCGTGAAAGAAGATAAAGAGAGCTGGTTCAGCTTTGGCAGCGAGCAGGATCTGGCGCTGCAGGATCTGGACGTGATCCTGATGCGTAAAGATCCGCCGTTCGATACCGAATACATCTACGCGACCTATATTCTCGAGCGCGCAGAGGTCAAGGGCACGCTGGTGGTCAACAAGCCGCAGAGCCTGCGTGACTGCAACGAAAAGCTGTTCACCGCCTGGTTCCCGGAACTGACGCCGGACACTTTGGTCAGCCGCAGTGCGGCGCACATCCGTAAATTCCACCAGCAGCATGGCGACATCATCCTCAAGCCGCTGGACGGCATGGGCGGCGCGTCAATATTCCGCGTGAAGCAGGATGACCCTAACCTGTCGGTGATTATCGAAACCCTGACCGAACACGGCAGTCGTTTCTGCATGGCGCAGAACTTCATTCCGGCGATCAAGGAAGGCGATAAGCGCATTCTGGTGGTGGACGGTGAGCCGGTGCCTTACTGCCTGGCGCGTATTCCGGCCCAGGGTGAAACCCGTGGTAACCTGGCGGCCGGTGGCCGGGGCGAAGCGCGTCCGCTCAGCGAAAGCGACTGGAAAATTGCGCGCGCGGTAGCGCCAACGCTGAAAGAAAAAGGGCTGATTTTCGTTGGCCTGGACGTGATTGGCGATCGACTGACCGAAATCAACGTCACCAGCCCAACCTGTGCACGCGAAATCGAAGCGGCCTTCCCGGTGTCTGTCACCGGTATGCTGATGGACGCGATCGAAAAGCGTCTGGCGGCGAAGTAATCCGCAGTGCGGGCGGCTTTGTCGCCCGCCACCCTGCCCCCGAACTGGCGCTATCGGCTTGAAAGGCGACGGGGATGGCCGCATACTGGCGGCTGTTCAACTTACCACCACTTGATTATTTTAAATAACACCATGAATTTACAGCACCATTTTCTTATCGCTATGCCATCACTTCAGGATCCTCGCTTCAAACGCTCGGTGATTTACGTCTGCGAGCACAATGAAGACGGTGCCATGGGCCTGGTGATCAATAAACCGGTGGAGCAGTTCACGGTGGAAACGGTGCTGAGCAAACTGAAGATCATGCCACAGGCACGTGATCCGGCGATCAGCCTCGATAAACCGGTGTTTGCCGGTGGCCCGTTAGCAGACGATCGCGGTTTTATCCTGCATACGCCGCGCAAGGGTTTCGGCTCCAGCATTCAGATCTCGCCGGATACCATGATAACCACCTCGAAAGACGTGCTGGAAACGCTGGGCACCCCGGAGCAGCCGGATGACGTGCTGGTCGCGCTCGGTTATGCCGGTTGGGAAAAGGGCCAGTTAGAACAGGAAGTGCTGGAAAACGCCTGGCTGACCATTGAAGCCGACACCGACATTCTGTTCCATACGCCAATCGCCAGCCGCTGGCGTGAAGCCGCCAACCGCCTGGGCATCGACATCTGCAGCATTGCCAACCACGCAGGACACGCCTGATGACCAACCGCACCATTATCGCCTTCGACTTCGGCACCAAGAGCATTGGCGCCGCCATTGGGCAGGAACTGACTGGCAGCGCCCGAGCGCTGGCCGCCTTCAAAGCACAAGACGGTTCCCCGGACTGGCAAAAGATCGAAAAACTGCTCAAAGAGTGGCAGCCGGATCTGGTGGTGGTCGGCCTGCCGCTGAACATGGACGGCACAGAACAATTGGTGACCGAACAAGCACGCAAGTTCGCCAACCGCCTGCACGGCCGTTTTGGCGTACAGATAGCGCTGCATGATGAGCGCCTGAGTACCGTCGAAGCCCGCGCCAACCTGTTCGACCGTGGCGGCTTCCGCGCGTTGGACAAGGGCAGCGTGGACTCCGCCTCGGCGGTGGTTATTCTGGAAAGCTGGTTTGAGCGGCAGCTGGGTTAATCCCTATTCTGAGTGTCTTGCCCTCCACCAAGTAAGCCGGCGCTGATCCTCTGCTGCAGGCCCTGTTCAAAGGTCTGCATGCCGGACTGCCCGCCTGTTTGCAGCACGTTGGCCAACTGATGGGTTTTGCCTTCACGGATCATGCTGCTGACCGCCGCCGTTGCCGTCAGCACCTCAAAAATCGCCACCCTGCCGCCTCCGGGCCGGCTTAACAGCTTTTGTGCAATCACCGCCTGCAGGCTCCCGGCCAGTTGGGCGCGTACATAGGGCTTTTCTTCCGCCGGAAAAACATCCACCAGCCGATCCACCGCCTGCGGCGCACTGCGGGTATGCAGCGTGGCCAGTACCAGGTGGCCGGTTTCTGCAGCGGTCAGAGCAAGGCGGATGGTGGCGGTATCGCGCAACTCACCCAACAGGATCACATCCGGATCCTCACGCAGTGCGGCACGCAATGCGTCGTCAAAACTGTGGCTGTCGCGCCCCAACTCCCGCTGCTGAATCAAACACTGCCTGCTGCGGTGGATAAACTCAATCGGATCTTCCAACGTGAGGATATGCCGCCGCTGGTGCTGATTGATGTCGTCAATCATCGCCGCCAAGGTGGTGGATTTACCGCTACCGGTCGCGCCGCTCACCAGGATCAGGCCGTCTTCACGTCGCACCAACGCAGGGATAATATCTGGCGCCGCCAATGCTGCCAGAGTCGGACATTGGCCCGCTATCAGCCGCAATGCAACGGAGACGCCCAGGTTTTGCAGAAAAAAATTGGCGCGCAACCGGATATCACCCGGCAGCGCAAGTGCCAGATCCAACTGCCCTTGTTGTTGTAACTGCTGTCGTTGTAACGGCTGCAGCACGCCGTTGCACAGCAGTTGCATTCTGGCTTCGCTCAGTATTTCCGCCCCTTCCAGCGGCTGAAGTTCACCATCAATGCGCAACATCGGCCGATGACCGGTACAAAGGTGCAGATCGGAAGCATTATGCTTTACACTAAGGGCCACGAATTCATCGATATCCATATCAATCTCCTGGGTCAACAATGAGCACTATCCAACAGAATCTGCAGGATGTCAGAAACCGCATTGCCGCGGCCGCTCAAGGCTGCGCACGCGCTCCAGAAGAAGTTACGCTGCTTGCAGTAAGCAAAACCAAACCTGTGGCGGCGATCGCAGAAGCCATCGCGGCAGGCCAGCGCGCCTTCGGCGAGAACTATGTTCAGGAAGGGGTGGATAAGGTTCAGCATTTCGCCGCGCAGCCGGAAGGCGCAACGCTGGATTGGCACTTTATCGGCCCGTTGCAATCCAACAAGAGCCGACTGGTGGCAGAGAACTTCGCCTGGTGTCACACCGTCGATCGGCTGCGTATCGCCTCGCGCCTGAATGAGCAGCGCCCGGCGGACATGCCGCCGCTTAACGTTCTGATCCAAATAAATATCAGCGATGAGCAGAGTAAGTCTGGCATTGTACTGGCTGAATTGCCGGCGCTGGCGGAGGCGGTTGCCGCCCTGCCTAACCTCAGACTGCGCGGGCTGATGGCTATTCCAGCCCCGCAGGAGGATTATCAGAGCCAGTTGGCGGTATTCGGCCAAATGCGCGACGCCTTTCTGGCCCTGCAGCAGCAATATCCGCAGGTAGACACCCTGTCGATGGGCATGACCGATGACATGACGGCGGCAATTGCCGCAGGCAGCACCATGGTGCGTATTGGCACCGCCATTTTTGGCGCCCGTGATTATTCACAGGCCTAATATACTGACGAGGGATTCTAATGCAGCATCGCAAGATCACCTTTATTGGCGCCGGCAACATGGCGCGCGCTATCATCGCCGGCCTGGTGGCGGGCGGTTATCCGGCCAAATCCATTAGCGTCTGCGCACCTTCGGCCAAAAACCGTGATGCGCTGGCGGCGGACTACGGCATCGTCAGCAGCAGCGACAATCTGGCCTGCACACAAGCCGCCGATGTGGTGGTGCTGGCAGTCAAACCGCAAATGATGGCCGACGTCTGCCAGCCGTTGCGCGAAGGCGTCGATTTCAGCGCCAAGCTGGTTCTGTCGATCGCCGCCGGTATCCAGGTCAGCCGTTTTTATCAACTGCTGGGTGACAAGCTGAACATCGTGCGCATCATGCCCAATACCCCATCGCTGGTGGGCAAAGGCATGAGCGGCCTGTATGCGCCGCAGCAGGTCAGCCAACAGGACCGCGACTACACCAGCGATTTGATGGCATCAGTCGGCAAGGTGTGTTGGGTGGAAGACGAAAACGGCATTAATAGCGTGATCGCCGCAGCAGGCAGCGCACCGGCTTATTTCTTCCTGTTTATGGAAGCCATGCAACAGGAAGCCGAACGTATGGGCTTCGACAGCCAGACTGCCCGTAATCTGGTGCAGCAGGCGGCCTCCGGCGCGGCTGCGCTGGTGGAAGCCAACCCGGATACGCCATTGTCGACCTTGCGTGAGCAGGTCACCTCCAAAGGCGGCACCACCGCCGAAGCACTGCGCGTTTTCAACGAGCAACAGCTGCCGGCAACCGTGGCCAAAGCCATGCAGGCGGCAGTATCCCGCGCGCAGGAAATGGAAAAATCATTTTAAATAATCGAGAGTTAAGGAGAAGGGCTACTACATGCTAACGCTGACTTTTTTGGTCAAAACCGTTATTGATCTGTACGTCATGGTACTGCTGCTGCGTATCTGGATGCAGTGGACGCGCGCTGACTTTTACAACCCATTCGCGCAGTTTATCGTGAAGATCACCCAGCCGGTAATCGGCCCGCTGCGCCGCATTATCCCATCGATGGGGCCGATCGACAGCGCATCGCTGCTGCTGGCGTTCCTGCTGATGACCATCAAGTACCCGCTGCTGCTGCTGATCCAGGGCGGCGCAATGTCACTCAGCCCGTATAACCTGCTGTTTGGCCTGATCTCGCTGGTGAAGTCGGCCGGTTACCTGATCTTCTGGGTAATGATTATCCGCGCGTTGATGAGTTGGATAAGCCAGGGCCGCAGCCCAATCGACCAGTTGATGTACCAACTGACCGAACCTTTGATGTCCCCTATCCGCCGTATTCTGCCGGCGATGGGCGGCATTGATTTTTCGGCGATGGTGGTGATCCTTATCTTGTATCTGATCAACTACCTGGGCATGGATCTGTTCGGTGAGATCTGGTTCCTGCTGTGAGTGCAGTAACCCCGGTGCTGGACGGGCTGGCGATCAGGCTATATATTCAGCCGAAAGCCAGCCGCGACCAGATTGTCGGTTTGCATGGCGACGAACTTAAAGTCGCCATTACCGCCCCGCCGGTAGACGGCCAGGCCAACGCTCATCTGATCAAGTTTCTCGCCAAACAGTTCAAAGTGGCGAAAGGCAACGTCACCATCGAGAAAGGCGAACTGGGGCGGCATAAACAGTTACGCATCGTTAATCCGCAACAGATCCCCGACGTGGTCGCGGCGCTAATCGAATAAATTTCAAGGTAGTCATCATGCAAAAAGTCGTTCTTGCCACCGGTAACCCGGGCAAAGTACGCGAACTCGCCGACCTGCTGGCCGATTTCGGGCTGAATGTGGTCGCACAAACCGAGCTGGGCGTTGAATCTGCCGAGGAAACCGGCCTGACGTTTATCGAAAACGCCATCCTGAAAGCCCGTCACGCGGCGCAAATCACCGGCCTGCCGGCGATCGCCGACGACTCGGGCCTGGCGGTGGACGCCCTGGGCGGTGCGCCGGGCATCTATTCTGCACGCTACGCGGGCGTTGACGCCTCTGACCGGCAAAACCTCGACAAACTGCTGGTGGCACTGAAAGACATACCGCAAGGCAGCCGTGGCGCTCAGTTCCACTGCGTGCTGGTGTATCTGCGCCACGCCGAAGATCCAACGCCGCTGGTGTTCCACGGCAGCTGGGCCGGTGAAATCACCGACACTGCGGCAGGTGAAGGCGGTTTCGGCTACGATCCGATCTTCTACGTCCCGGAACTGGGCCGCACCGCCGCCGAACTGAGCCGCGACGAAAAACGCGCGATATCGCACCGTGGCAAGGCGCTGAAACTGATGCTGGAAGCCATGCGTAATGCTTAAGTTGCCTCCGCTGAGTTTGTACATCCATATTCCGTGGTGCGTGCAGAAATGCCCGTACTGCGACTTCAACTCACATGCGTTAAAGGGCGAAGTCCCGCATCAGGAATATGTTGATCACCTGCTGGCGGATCTGGATGCCGATCTGCCGCTGGTGGCCGGCCGGGAAGTCAGTACCATTTTTATCGGCGGCGGCACCCCCAGCCTGCTGAGTGCCGAGGCGATGCAATCGCTGCTGGACGGCGTGCGGGCGCGCATTCACGTCGTTGATGGCGCAGAGATCACCATGGAGGCCAACCCCGGCACCGTGGAAGCCGATCGCTTCAGCGGCTATCAGCGGGCCGGAGTGAACCGCATTTCTATCGGGGTGCAGAGCTTCAGCGCCGAGAAGTTAACCCGTCTGGGGCGCATACACGGCCCGGAAGAGGCCAAACGCGCAGCGCATCTGGCCACCGGTCTCGGCCTGCGCAGCTTTAACCTCGATCTTATGCACGGCCTGCCGGACCAGTCGCTGGAAGAGGCGCTGGACGATTTGCGCCAGGCGATTGCCCTGAACCCGCCGCACCTGTCGTGGTATCAGCTGACCATCGAACCCAATACCCTGTTCAGCTCACGCCCGCCGGTACTGCCGGACGACGATGCGCTGTGGGATATTTTCGAACGCGGTCATGAGTTGCTGAGCGCCGCCGGCTACCAGCAATATGAAACCTCGGCCTATGCCAAGCCGGGCTATCAGTGCCAGCACAACCTCAACTACTGGCGCTTTGGCGACTATCTGGGGATTGGCTGTGGCGCACACGGCAAACTGACCTTCAGCGATGGCCGCATTCTGCGCACCGCGAAAACCAAGCATCCGCGCGGTTTTATGCAGGGCAAGTATATGGACAAGCAGCATGAGGTGACGACGGCGGATCGGCCATTCGAGTTCTTTATGAACCGTTTCCGCCTGCTGGAGGCCGCACCGCGCGCCGAGTTCGTCAACTACACCGGGCTGGATGAAAGCACTATCCGCGCCCCGCTGGATGAAGCGCTGGCGAAAGGTTATCTGGAAGAAACGCCGGAATATTGGCAGATCACCGAGAAGGGCAAACTGTTCCTGAACTCGCTGCTGGAGCTGTTCCTGGCGGATGAATAGCAAAAAGCGCTGAATTATCAGCGCTTTTTTTGGTTTCAATCTGGATAGAACTCGTGGGAAAGCACCTGCTGAATATCCCAAATCCCGTTTTCCGGATAAACGTCCAACCCGGTTTCCGTCGTCGCCAGCGCTATCGCCTTGGACCAAACCACATCCAGCCAGTCTGCATCGCCGAGTTTGCTTTTTAAACTGGGTGACTCTTTCAGGCTATAAAGCACCTCTTTACGCTGCGCCTTAATCGTTCTTTCCCAGCTGGTGCCACGACGCGCCGGCTGATACTTCCATTTCAGCAGGTGTGCTATCAGCACCGTCATTCGGCTTGCAAGTTCCCTTTGCTCGCTCTTTCCCACGTCCTCAATCTCCTCGGCGATCTTTTCAACATCGATCTCAGACAATTTTCCGGAGCGCAAAAGAGCAGCCTGTTCATTTGCCCAGGCGACAACATCAGTTTCGTAGCGAGTATGGCTCATAGCGTTCTCCGTAAACACCCATGAATCTGTACATAGTTTAACCAGTCTGTCAGATAACCGTCAGGAGGTCAAAAAACACGCTACCCGCAGTGATTTAGTGTTACTTCAAAGCATTAAGCAGGTCTTTACGCTGAGTTTCCAGACCGGTAACGCGGTTACACACGTCGTGGCCGAAGTTCTGGAAGTCCTGCTCCTGGTTGTTCCATTCGTTCTGAATCGCTTTTTGCAAGCCACCCAGATTGCCCATGATCGCCTGCAACGGATTGCCGCCGCTGTTGGCCGCCTGCTTGACGCCCATCTCGTTCAGGCTGTCCTGCAACACGCCACCCATGCTCTGCTGCACCAGATTACGGCCATCCTGCTCAACCTGATCAATCGCCTTGTGGTGGAAGGTCAGGCCGTCGCTGCGGTGTTCAATAATGCGGTTCATCTGCTGTTTGAGCTGACCATTGAGCGTAGTCAGGCGGTTGCGCACGTTGCTGTCGCTGCCTAATTCCTTGACGATCACCTTATCCAACGCTACACGCGCTTTTTCCAGATGTTGCTGCGCGCCGTTGTCGATCCACGGCAGCTCTTTACGCAGCGCATTCTGGTAGCTGAAGGCCTTTTGCCGCTGGCTGTCAGTCAGGGTCAACGCCTGCCCATTGCGGGTTACATCGCCATCCGCTGAAATCTGCAGGTTGCCGCTGGCTCCTGTCACCTGCACGTTCTGCGGGCTGATAATCACGTCGTCCTGGGGTTTAACGCTGCACTGATACTCGGCATGGGCCTGTGAAGCAGTCAACAGCAGTAAGGCTAACCCGGTTTTCTTTAACATATTTTCTCCTGACTCCCTTCCGTGGTGGGATTAAAAAATCGAACGGCTAATCCGTTGAGACAACAGTTCCAGCGCCGCAGTTCCCGCCAGTGAGTTACCGGAGGCATCCAGCTCTGGCGACCAGACGGCGATCGACAGCTCATCGGGGACGATGGCGACAATACCGCCGCCGACACCGGACTTGCCCGGCATGCCCACGCGATAGGCAAATTCCCCCGCGCCATCGTACATGCCGCTGGTCATCATCAGCGCATTAATCTGGCGCGCCTGCAGCGGGCTGATCACTTCACGTCCGCTCAGGTCACGACCGTGATTGGCCAGGTAGACAAAGCTGCGCGCCAGCTCCAGGCAGCTCATCCGCAACGCACAGTAGTGGAAATAGGTTTGCAGCACGGTAAGCACGTCGTTTTCAAAGTTACCGAACGACTTCATCAGATAGGCGATGGCCGCATTGCGATCGGAGTGTTCAAACTCGGAACGGGCGACCCGCGAATCATAGGCCAGGTCTTCTTCTCCGGCCAGTTGGCGCACCACTTCCAGCATGCGCTGTTTGGGGGCACTGAGCCGGGTTTGCAGCATGTCGCACACCACCAGCGCACCGGGGTTGATAAACGGATTGCGCGGCTTGCCCTGTTCCATCTCCAACTGCAGCAGCGAGTTGAACGGCAGGCCGGAAGGCTCTTTGCCGACCCGCTGCCAGATCTCGTGCTCCTGATAGCGTGTCAGCGCCAGCGTCAGGCTAAGCACCTTGGAGATTGACTGAATAGAGAAGCGCTCGGTGGCGTTACCGGCCTGGAACATTTCACCGTCGACGGTACAAACGGCGATCGCCAGACGATCGGACGCCACTTCCGCCAGCGCCGGAATATAGTCCGCCACCTTGCCCTGGCCAATCAGCGGGCGCACCTGTTGCAGGATCTCTTCCAGCAACGCGTTATCCAATGTAGTTACCACCGCGGTCACACTCCGGACAAAATAAAGGTGCCGTTAAGGCACCTTACAATCAATGAATACAGCGCAAAATCAGGCGGGGAAAATCAGTCCCACCAGATATCGAACAGATCGCTAACCTTAACGTCGGTCAGCTTGCGCGCTTCCAGCCATTTTTTGACCAGTTCACGCTGTTCGTCGGTACAGTGACCGATAGTCTGCAGGCAGATCAAACCTTCCCACTGCAGGTAGCCACTGCCGTCAAACGCCATGCCGTTCGGCTCGATCACTTCGTCGATGAAAGCGTCCAGCGTGCTGTCGATATCTTCAACCGCGGTGCCTTCGGCAAAACGCCATGCTACGGAGAAACCCAGCTCCTGAAACTCTTCAATGTGTAACTTTTTACGTAAACGACGACTGCGGTTCTTAGCCATTATTCTTTCCTCTCAAACATCAAATCCCAAACGCCATGTCCCAGACGCTGGCCGCGTAATTCAAATTTTGTCAGTGGTCGTGAATCCGGACGCGGCACGTAATCATTATCGCTGGAAAGATTACGATAGCCTGAGATCCCGTTCATAACCTCTAACATATGTTCTGCGTAAGGCTGCCAGTCGGTGGCCATATGGAAGACGCCGCCGACTTTCAATTTGCGCCGCACCAGTTCAACAAACGGCGTCTGTACGATGCGACGTTTGTTGTGGCGCGCTTTATGCCACGGATCGGGGAAGAACAGCTGCACCATGTCCAGCGAACCATCCGGGATCATATTCTCCAGCACCTCAACCGCGTCGTGACACATCACGCGCAGGTTGCTCAGTTCCGCTTCGGTAGCGTCGGCCAGGCAGGCGCCCACGCCCGGCGAGTGTACTTCAATCCCCAGGAAATTCTGCTGCGGGTTATGGCCCGCCATGGTCACCAGCGAGGCGCCCATGCCAAAACCGATCTCCAGCACGGTCGGCGCATCGCGCCCAAACAGTGCGGTGATATCGACAGGTTCAGCCTGATACTCCACGCCCATCACCGGCCAATAGTTGTCCAGCGCGTGCTGCTGGCCTTTGGTCAACCGCCCCTGGCGGCGGACAAAACTGCGGATACGGCGCATCGCACGGCCGTTCTCATCAAATTCTGGGGAGATGACGTCATTAATCATAGTGCTTTCTGTCTGTTTGGCTGCCAATTAGGGAAACGCGCATTATGCAAAGATACATTGGTTTAGCAAGTGTTCATCTTGTGTCCCTGCCGTGCGACGTCGGAAAGTTCCGGTTTACAGCATCATGACTCTATGCTGCAATCGCGCTTCATTTTCTGCCGGATATCGAATCTGCTTATGATGCAAGCACAACAGTTCGCACAGGTGGTGCTTGACTGGTACCAGCGTTACGGCCGTAAAACCCTGCCGTGGCAGCTTGATAAAACCGCCTATAAAGTATGGCTCTCCGAGGTCATGTTGCAACAAACTCAGGTTGCCACCGTGATCCCTTACTTTGAACGCTTTATGGCACGTTTTCCCAACGTGCGTGCGCTGGCAGAAGCGCCGCTGGACGAAGTGCTGCACCTGTGGACCGGCCTGGGTTACTACGCCCGTGCTCGCAACCTGCACAAGGCCGCGCAGACTATTGTCGCACAGCACGGCGGCGAGTTCCCGACAACCTTTGAAGAAATCCACGCCCTGCCCGGCATTGGCCGCTCAACGGCCGGTGCGGTACTGTCATTGGCACTCGGCCAGCATTACCCGATCCTCGACGGCAACGTGAAACGCGTGTTGGCTCGCTGCTATGCAGTCGAAGGCTGGCCGGGCAAAAAAGAGGTCGAAAACCGGCTGTGGCAGATCAGTGAAGACGTCACCCCGGCGCAGGGCGTCGGCCAGTTCAATCAGGCGATGATGGACCTGGGGGCGATGGTCTGCACCCGCTCCAAACCCAAGTGCGAGCTGTGCCCGCTCAACCTCGGCTGCATCGCCTATGCCCATCACAGTTGGGCGAAATACCCCGGCAAAAAGCCCAAGCAGACGCTGCCGGAAAAAACCGCCTACTTTTTATTGCTGCAACACGGCGAACGAGCCTGGCTGGAACAGCGCCCGGCCGTCGGCTTATGGGGCGGCCTGTTCTGCTTCCCGCAGTTCGGCGAACGCGAAGAGATGGAACTCTGGCTGCAACAACGCGGTCTGAACAACAATCGCCAACAGCAGTTGACCGCATTTCGTCATACTTTCAGTCATTTCCATCTCGATATCGTGCCGATATGGTTGGAAATGAACGACGCAGCGGCCAGCATGGATGAGGGCGCCGGTCTCTGGTATAACTTGGCGCAGCCGCCATCGGTCGGGCTGGCAGCGCCGGTTGACCGCCTGTTACAACAGTTGGCAAAACAGTCCCCGCGCCAACAGGGTTTATTTGGCGATAGAGCCATTGATGAGGAATTAGCATGAGCAGAACCATTTTTTGTACCTTCCTGCAGCGCGACGCCGAAGGGCAGGATTTCCAGCTTTATCCAGGGGAAGTCGGCAAACGCATCTATAACGAGATCTCGAAGGAAGCCTGGGCAGAATGGATGAAAAAACAAACCATGCTGATCAACGAGAAAAAACTGAACATGATGAACGTTGATGACCGCAAACTGCTGGAAGGAGAGATGATCAAGTTCCTGTTTGAAGGGCACGACGTGCACATCGAAGGCTATACGCCACCAAGCGAATAACGCTGTTGGGGCCAGGCGCTGGCCCTCTTCAACACTTCCCGTATACGGCTTTAAGATGAAGAAAATTTTAGCTCTGCTAGTGATAGCGCCTTTGCTGATTTCCTGTTCCGGCAAAAAAAATACTGAAGTCAACGAAGCCCTGGTCAAAGACACCAACGGCTTTGAGATCCTGATGGGCCAATTCGCCCACAACATCGAGAATATCTGGGGTCTGAACGAAGTTCTGATCGCCGGGCCAAAAGATTACGTTAAATACACCGACCAGTATCAGACTCGTAGCCACATCAACTTTGATTCTGGTGCCATCACCATTGAAACCATCGCCACCACCGATCCTGCCGCCCACCTGCGCCAGGCGATTATCAGCACCTTGCTGATGGGGGACGATCCGGGTTCTATCGATCTGTATTCCGACGTCAACGATATCCAGATCAGTAAAGAGCCGTTCCTGTACGGCCAGGTGCTGGATAACAAAGGCGCACCAATCCGTTGGGAATGGCGTGCGGCGCATTTCGCCGACTATCTGGTGCAGACCAAACTGCAAAAACGCACCTCCGGCCTGCACGTGATTTACTCGGTCACCATTCAACTGGTACCGAACCACCTGGACAAGCGTGCGCATAAATACCTGCCGATGGTCCGCAAGGCGTCCGAGAAGTACGGGGTGGAAGAATCACTGATCCTGGCGATTATGCAGACCGAATCGAGCTTTAACCCCTATGCGGTGAGCGGTTCGGATGCGTTGGGCCTGATGCAGGTGGTACAACACACCGCCGGTAAGGACGTGTTCCAGATGCGTGGCAAATGGGGCAAACCAAGCCGCAGTTACCTGTTCGATCCGGAGAACAACATCGACACCGGTACCGCCTATCTGGCCATTTTGCAGAACAACTATTTGGGCGGCATCCAGAACCCAACCTCGCGTCGCTACGCGGTAATCACCGCCTATAACGGCGGGGCGGGCAGTGTGCTGAGGGTGTTCTCCAGCGACAGAACCCGCGCGGTGAGCATCATCAACGGCATGCAACCGGGCGACGTCTACCAGACGTTGACTACCAAGCATCCGGCCAGTGAATCGCGCCGCTATCTGGTGAAGGTGAACAACGCGCAGAAGAGCTATCGACGCCGTTAATCACCCGGTCAGGGCGGTCTTTCCCGTCGCCCTGACCACCAGCATCCCTAAGCAATACTGTAGCCATTACGGCCAAGCTCCTTGGCGCGGTACAGAGCCTGATCGGCTGCTGCCAGCAGTTGTTCACGGTTCTGTCCCGGCTGCCATTGCGCTACCCCCTGGCTGACCGTCACCCATTGCGCCACCTCAGAAGCCGCATGCGGCATCGCCAGACCCGCAAGCAAACCTTCTATCCTCTTCGCCACCTGCACGGCTTCGCCTGCGTCGGATTTTGGCAGCAGAATAATAAACTCCTCACCACCGTAGCGGGCCACCAGATCCTGCGAACGCCGGGTGGCACTCTCCAGGCAGGTAGCCAAGCGAGTCAGGCACTCATCCCCCTGCTGATGGCCATAATGGTCGTTATATTTTTTGAAAAAATCGACGTCCAGCAGGATCAGGGAAAACGGCGCCTGCAGGGTTGATTCCCGCAACAGAACCGCATCAAAGTAGTTGTCGAAGTAGCGGCGGTTGGCAATGCCGGTCAGCGGATCGCGGTTGGCCAGCTTGCTCAGGCGTTCAATCAGCTGCTTATTTTCCAGCTCGCGCTCGATCGCCAGTTGGAACCACTGCTCCAGCCGGCTCCGCGCCGAATAAATCAAAAACAGCATCAGCGCATAGGAGATCAGGTTCACCAGCGAAAATGCGCTGTTGATGAAGATATTTTCGGCAATCGCCACCAGCAGCACCGGAATGCTGAACAGGAAAAATAGCCGCGGGGACAGATAAAAAGCGATCAGAGAAGAAAACAGCAGGCCGAGGGTTAGCGGGTAAAGCAGATTAATACTGTCGTTGACGATCAGATGGTGAAAAACGCCGCACCAACACAGGGCCAACAACAAAATACAAACCACCCCGCCACGCCAGGCGGCCTGTTCACCTCGGGCGGCCAACTGACGCAACGCAACAAAAGACAGAGCAGACAGCAATACCACGCCGCAGATAGCCGGTGCGCCACGTAACAAAGAAATCAGAGAGTGCTCGCCAAATGCTTGGGCACGCTGAAACAGCAGATAAAGCGCCAGCAGCACATTAACCAATAAGAACCAGTTAAAATTACGTAGCGTCGAACGTCGCTTCTCTCTACCAACCCACTCGAGATTACCCTCTTCTTTCATCATCTTATTCCGCTACTGGACACTTTTACCTAAAGGTAGCGCCAGCACTCGGCTTTGTCATCCCGGACCGGGATGATTTAAAAACGGCCCCTGCGGGCCGCCCAAGACTATTGCTTGATCATATAACCGAAGATACGTTTCCAGCCGTGATCCTTTTTCTCGATATACACGCCCTGCAGCTCCGGCGAGAAGCCCGGCAGCCGGTTGATACCCTCTTCCAGCGCCAGGAAGTAACGCTGCACCGCCCCGCCCCATACTTCCCCCGGCACCACGCACAGCACGCCCGGTGGGTAAGGCAGCGCGCCCTCCGCCGCAATGCGCCCTTCCGCCTGGCCAATCGGCACCAGTTCAACGTTGTCGCGGATAAACTCCACGTTGGCATCCTGTGGGTTCATCATCACCTGCGGGAAATGACGCTGGCGGAACATTTCTTTCTGCAACTGTTTGACGTCAAAGCTGACGTACAGGTCATGCATTTCCTGGCACAATTGGCGAAGGGTATAGCCGCGATAGCGCTGTTCATTCTTGCGATACACCGTTGGCAGCACCACGCTCAGCGGCGCGTCTTCTTCCACATAGCGTTCGAACTGCACCAGCATATCCACCAACTGCTCCATCTTGGCCGGATTTTCCGCCGGGGTCAGCAGGAACAGGATCGAGTTAAGATCGCATTTCTCCGGCACTATGCCGTTCTCACGCAGGAAGTTGGCCAGAATAGTCGCCGGTACGCCAAACTCGGTGTACTGGCCGGTAGCTGCGTCGATACCCGGCGTCGTCAGCAGCAGCTTGCACGGATCGACCAGATACTGATCCTGCGCGTAACCTTCAAAACCGTGCCATTTTTCATCCGGGACAAAGTTGAAGAAACGCGCATCGTTGGCGATCAGATCGGTGTCGTAATCCTGCCAATTTTTACCCGCCACCTGCGGCGGAATAAACGGCCTGAGCTGCGAGCAGCGTTCCAGCAGTTGCTTGCGCGTCTCGATACCCAGCTTCACGCAGTCCAGCCACATGCGGCGACCGGCAGCCCCAGCATGCATCTTGGCGTTAACGTCCAGCGCGGCAAACAGTGGATAGAACGGGCTGGTAGAGGCGTGCAGCATGAAAGCATTGTTAAGGTGCTTGTGGTTGCAGTGGCGCTTCTGGCCCTTGATGTGGTCGTCTTTCTTGTGGATTTGCGAAGTCTGCGAGAAACCGGCCTGTTGTTTATGCACCGACTGAGTAACAAAGATGCCCGGATCTAGCTCATCCAGCTCCAGCAACAGCGGCGAGCACTCTTTCAGCATCGGGATAAAACCTTCGTACCCCACCCAGGCAGAGTCAAACAGAATGTAGTCACACAGGTGGCCGATGGTGTCGATCACCTGACGGGCGTTATAGATGGTGCCGTCGTAGGTACCGAGCTGAATAATCGCCAGGCGGAACGGACGTGCCGCATTGGCCTTTTCAGGCGCCACTTCGCGGATTTGCTCGCGCAGGTAACGCTCATCAAAGCAGCGCGAATCAATGCCGCCGATGAAACCAAACGGGTTACGCGCGGTTTCCAGATAGACCGGCGTTGCCCCGGCCTGGATCAGTGCACCGTGGTGGTTGGACTTGTGGTTGTTGCGATCGAACAACACCAAATCACCCCGGGTCAGCAAAGCATTGGTCACGACCTTATTGGCGGCAGAGGTACCATTAAGCACGAAATAGGTTTTATCGGCGTTGAATACCCGGGCCGCATGCTTTTGCGCATCCTTGGCCGAGCCTTCGTGGATCAATAAATCGCCCAGCTTAACGTCGGCGTTGCACATGTCAGAACGAAAAAGCGTTTCACCGTAGAACTCAAAAAACTTCCGGCCGGCCGGGTGCTTGCGGAAAAACTCGCCGCCCTGATGGCCCGGGCAGGCAAAGGTTGAGTTTTCCATTTCCACATAGGTTTTCAGCGTCTTGAAAAACGGCGGCAGCAGCGCCTGCTCGTAGGCATCGGCGGCGGCTTCGAGCTGTGCCATATAAAACGCCTTGCTGGCGCCTTCCAGCGCAAAAACACCGCTGATCAACGGCAGGTAGTCCGGGGAGAGATGCTCGTCCCCTGCCACCGCCACAAAGGTCGGTATTTCGAACCCGGTCGCTTTGAGCTGCGCCAGATGACCTGCGTTGACGTCATCAACCGACACCACTAACGCGGCCACGTCGGTGTAGTCCGTTTGCTCGATGCGGACGACCTGGCGCAGTGTTTCAATGGTGGCAACCAAACTGGCACTGGTGGCTATTTTCAATTCTTTCATTGTGCTAACTCTCAAACGGTTAAGGATGAGGTGGTGCCACGGGGCACGGTGATGGGATAACAAAAATTATCCCGGCAAATTGATGTCCGGCGTTAGCGCATAAAGCGCAAGCGTGGCCGGCTGACTCTCTTAAGATTATCAGGTAACTATCGGGGACTGGTATCGGCAGCGTCCGATAGACATCAGTAAAAGCAGAGCCGCCGCTCTATTTTTAATAATGCCTAACAGCGAGCATCAGATAGCCTTACCGCATGGCAGGCTGGGCGTTTTTGACGGATTGCGTTCGGGAAGGGTAACGGTTGAGTAACGGCATCATTTGATGTCTGGTGCGCAGTGACGCTTGAGTAACAAAACCAGTCATGCCTGCAACCCTCTGACTTAAATGAGCGGG
This sequence comes from Serratia sp. BIGb0163, assembly GCF_024809935.1. Lineage (NCBI taxonomy): Bacteria > Pseudomonadati > Pseudomonadota > Gammaproteobacteria > Enterobacterales > Yersiniaceae > Serratia > Serratia sp. BIGb0163. The sequence goes on along the minus strand of NZ_JANUDZ010000010.1, from coordinate 39,460 downwards.
AACGCCGTTAGGGGACGTAGAGTGCCAAAATTTGCGCAATGATTGCATGTTTTTTTATGAGGTTCAAGTGACAATTATGCTGCTTTGATTACGAAAAATTAATGATTAACCTGTTGTTAATTAAACAATTAAAATAAAACACAGAAAAATCAAAACGGTATAAATAGACAATTTTTTTGCATATCTATTACCAAACAACACCACTGACTCTCACCTGCCCCACCTGCCATTGCATGAAAATAGAGCAACCGATCGGCTTTGTGACAGAAAGCGATTGACGATTTCCGGCCAATAGGGTTAAATGCGCCCCGTTGCCCGGATAGCTCAGTCGGTAGAGCAGGGGATTGAAAATCCCCGTGTCCTTGGTTCGATTCCGAGTCCGGGCACCACTAATTCTGCATCAATGCACACTGGTTAAAGGATGAGAACTTTAACGGGTGGTTAATACGGAATCGACTTGTCAAAGAGATAACAGAGTAACTGTTTACTATCGCGACGTTGTAAGTTGAATTCCTCAAGAAGGATACCTGTGTTTGCCCACAGGCGTCCTTTTCTCGATAACTGGTGATATTCACAGCAAATCATACCTGTGTCAAGCTTTGTAAGTTTCTTGTAGCAGTGATATCCGTATGTAAAACAAGCTCCTGTTCGAGTGCTTTCCCCGCCACTTCCATATCCAATTCGATGTATTCCATTGTTGTGCTGACGTTACGGTGTCCCAGCAGATCCTTCACCAGTTTTAGATTTCTGTCCGGCGATTTCATCAGCTCCGTGGCAAGCGTGTGGCGGAAACGGTGTGAGGAAATATCAAAGCTACTATCCCTCGACAACCGACGATAAAAGCTACGAAAGGACTGCAGAACATTTTTTTCGTCATAGATGTAATGAGTATGCCGTGGGTTGGTGAACCGTTTGACGTCAAAAAGCAGGTCATGCTGACCAGCACCTCGCTCAGTAGCACGCATAATAAGCAGCTTTATTCGTTCTCTTAATTGACGAACCAGCGGTACCTTCCACTCTCTATGTGTTTTGCTGCCTTCAAGCCGAAGCTCGATCCAGCCTTGCTCAAGGTTCACATCTCTCAGCCTGATGTGGATCATCTGATTGTTACGCATCCCGGTATATCGGAATGTGTCTAATACCGTCATCCAGAACCAGGTTGGGTAGAGAGCACATTTCCCACCTTTCACTGGTTTTCTCTCTTTCTCCCTCTGTTCATACTGCTGCATCACGAGGTAAAGGCGGGTCAATTGAGTCTTCGTCAATATTCGTTTTTTCTTGGTATCAGAACGGACTACCGTTCCGTTAAAGGGATTCTCCGTGTGCTGAACTAACCCTTTTTTAATTCCCAGATTAAATATAGCCCGCAAGTGAGCTACCTTATTGTTCCAGGTATGCACCGAGAGACTTTTCTCCTTTAACAGATGTCGGCGCCAAACCAAGACGTCCCTTTGCGTCACCATCGCTGGGGTAATAATTCCACCAATAAAACGCGTAAACGTCAGAGCAACTTTCCTGTAGCTCCATTCCGTTGCTGAACGAAGTTGCTTAGTAAAGAAATATTCCTCGAGCAGAAATTCCCACTCGTCGTGCATCTTTTCTTCGTTTTTCATTTCATGACCTCGAATTAGTATATTTATCTACTCACAACCCGTCAGTTGAACCCAACATTTTATGAGCTCCTTCTTACATCTAACGACTACGGGATCACGAGTAACTGACTGTCCTCTGGTACTCTTGTCTCACCATATAAACTATTTGCCTTAATCAGGTAACCATTGATACGACGATAGGAGCCCACCCCCTCTGGCTTTTCATAAAGATGACCAATAAAGAATCTCTGTCCCTTCCGGATCCGATGTCTACCCAGTTTTTCAAACGCCTTTTGGATTGAATTTCGTTCAGTACGCTCCAAATTATTCTCTTTGATATACAGATGAAAAATATCTGGAACGCAGAGAAATACGAAACCACTAACAATATGCGCTCGCGACTCCATGGTATTAATTGATATATCCCCTTTTTTGATCCCAAGACTCAACCACTGTAGGAAGGCGTCCCCAAATTGACTTTCTGCGTTATTTTCTACTAACAGTGGCTTCGGTGATGAATGTTGAGGCTCTGGAATACTCGTCGTATCTGCGCACTCTGATAAATCAGGTTCTATTACTTCTGGTAAATCACAGCTGTCTTCAATTACAGTGGCAATGTCATGCACCGGCCCCTGGTTTTTTTTAGGTCGCGGGCTCTCTTTCTGAGGGGCGTTTCCCTCTTCCTGGCTATCCAGGCAAGCCGGTACTGACACCTCAACCGCCAATAGTGACAACAAGGCCTGCATATCCTCTTCAACGCCAACCGCCTTTTCAGGCGCGAGGACCATCTCAGCCAAAGGCCTATCGTTGACCGGCGTATCCAGGGCAGAGCTCAGTATCACCTCTGTTGCTGGCGCTGCATTTTCTTCTGTTTGAGTTAATGTCTCTGCCGGCTGTTGCCCCTCGATGAGCGATGAGTTGGTGTCGCTGACTGCACTTTGCAAATCAACAACGGGCACTGAAGAGGTGATATTTTCTGTAGTCGGAGCCATCGACGGTAAAGGAACTGTCAATGTGCCGGAGATAGATGCCGGCGAGAACGATACGGCCAGGCTATCGCCGCGCGCCAGTTTGACCGCGTCCTGGATAATGTCGTCGATTACAGGTAATGCGCTGGGCTGTCGGGACGCAATCGTCATCAACGAGTGTGCAGCCGCCGGCAGTGTTGAAAGCCAGTCGATGACCTCTGCAGGCAGCAGCCGTGCCGCAATCAACGCACTTTGACTCGTCGCCAATGTCGGGGCTGACGGGGTCGCACCGAAACGAAAACGGTAGGGATCACCCGGCACCGTCAAACCGGGTAACCAGGCTCGTCCACTTTGGAGCTCCCCCTGCAGCTGGCTCAACAACGGCAGGTAGTGCCATAGTGCAGCGTAAAATACCACGACATTCCACTGTACATTCTGGGCTGATTGCTCTTCGGGCGGTGCGCCTGGTGGCAGCATGTGCCCTTTGGCCAGACGCACCGCATACGTCGTCGTCTGAAGGGTGACATCAACCAATCCCCCTTCCCTGGCATACTCACCCTGCGGCGTTGCCGGCAACACCTGCATCAATGCAATGAGCTGTTTCAGTGGCTGCAAATAGAATTGTTCATAAAGGTCTTTGGGAAGTGCACAGTTCTCCCATAACTGCTGCAAACACTGCTTACGAGATGCCGTGCTCAACAGCTGCTCTGCGGATGCGGGCATATAGTAGCCTGCAGGGCCTCGAAAGGCTGAAATGCTTGCCGTTGGCTTTACCGGCATATCCCGGGTCCCAACCAGCAGCTCTTTGATGGCCTTCAGCATGCAGGGCCTCCAGCGATATCTCCTTCGCTGTCCATCAACACCTGCAGTAAATCATTCAGTACCAGTGTTTGCTGAGCCCGGGTAACAGCGACATACAGCAGATTCGTTTCATCAGTACGTTCGCTGTCAACCATCAGGGGATCGGTGATATCCGCAAAGTCATCGTTCAACATCACCACGGGCCACTCCAGGCCTTTGCTGCGATGTGCTGTCGAAACGGTCACCTGTGCCTGGCTTTCATCTGTGACCGCATGCTCACGCATTACCTGCAGCTTTTGTGGCAGCGGGAAGTACTGGTCGAGTAATCGAAGACCCTGGTTCATTTCAGCGTCTTTGGTTGCTCTGGCCACCGACTCAAATTCCTCAAAATTTCGGTATTCTCGCGCCAGCAGCGGGGATTGCATTCGTTCAGGCATATCAGCCGAAAACCAATACAAATCCTCAAGCTCATCAGTTTTGTAGCCGGCAATACCGCCAACCCAATACACTTTTTTTCCCGCAAGACTGGCTTCAAGTGCCCTACCAATCACGCCAGCGACAGTCCGACTGAGGACAGCAATGTGTGTTGATTTGTCCTGTTCCGGCAAGCTCGCCATGACGTTGTCTTCACCGCCGTTCCCGACCAGGGGCAGCGTTTCCCCCTGCCGTTTAAGCAGCATATTCGCCACCCTGGCCACTCCAGGGCCAAACCGGAAACTGTGTGTCAGACACAGCTGTTCGGCATCTGCCAGTTGCTCAGCGTCGAGCGCATTCTCCGCCCCACGGAACCGGTAAATTTGTTGATGGCGATCACCGACCATGACCACATTACAGCGCTGTGACAAGACCAGGGCTTGCGTGACTGGATTGGCGTCTTGACCCTCATCAAACAACACGGTCTGCCAGCGTTTGCCGAGATCTGGCTCTGAGAGCTGATACAGTTTGAGGTAAACATCATGGGTGACAGGGAATACGCCGTCCTGACGAACTGATTCACGCCAGAGCAACTGTGCTGCCGCCAGAATTTTTTCAGATGACAATCCGCTGCGCGCGTTCTCATCAGGCAGGTGTTGAGTGCCAAACTCGCTATCTGCACTGCAGAGAAAAGCATTGAGGGTCATGGTGGCCACGCGAGCCAGAGACCAGTGACGCGTATTGAGTTGACGGGCAACGTCAGTGATCCGCAGATTGCCTGTCAACCGTTGTTGATAGTGGCGCCCGAAGTTGGGCCAGGCCAGTTGATGGGAGGTTTTACATTCCACATTGAATGGGAATTTTTGCTCTGCTTCGTCCCTGACAGCCCGGTTATAAGCAAGATAGAGCATCCTGCTGTCCGGATTTGCTAACGCAAACCGCACCAGTGTGAACGTTTTTCCGGTGCCGGCAAAAGCCCTAACCACCAGTTTTGTTCCAGACCAACCGATGATGGCGGCCTGTTCAGGTGTAACACAATAAGACATCAGCAGAACTCCGTAAAACTTGACCGGCGCTTATGCTGCGCAGGTCAATACGGCAATCACCACAGGAAATCCTTTTTCCAGTTGAAAAGGTTTCCTGCGGTTAGCCGTTTTCAGGTTGATAGACAGTTATCAACCCCGCATTGCTGGAGTCTGTTAAGTCAAAACCATGGGGTGTCTTGATACTTTCGAAGACAATCCCAAAGCTAAATTTCAGGTTTCCCTGGTGCAAAGGCTACAAGGTTCAGGTGAATTTATTTCGGGGTGCTTTAGCCATTCACAAGCATTCATTACTTGTGAAAAGCACACCCTCACTGTTATTGCGCATCCGTCTCAATGTAGGGAGTAATCCCCCACGTTGAGTTGGCGCTTTCTCTGGTGTTGTGCGCTGTAGCTTCACCTGAGCGTTATGCTCATCCGAAAAGCGATAAGCATAACGCTCAGAAACTTCAGTTCAGCACCGCTGGCCCCCACACTCAGGCATCTTTTTAACAACTAACATTAGTGCATGTCAACACAATTGATACTTTAATGACTTTAAGTGTCGTTTTGCGATACTTAAAATGGCGTTTTCTTTGAAAAACACAACTTTGAGTGTAAAGTTGTGGCTGATTTTTAAACTGAAATTGAATGAAGGTGGGAGATGGATATCAACAATAAAACTGCCCTGGGGGAGATCATTGCAAAAGCCCTAGCGATGAAGGGTATTCCAAAGCAGAAGCATATCAGCCACACCAGCCGTGTACTGGATATCACAACAGCTGCAGCACAAAAGAAGATGACCGGCGCGTCGAACTGGGAGGTATCACAGCTGGTAAAAGTGATCGATTCCATTGATATGAAGATGAGCGATTTTTTCGACATATTTAACTATTCAGTTAATGAGGTTCATACTGCTACATGGCATGATGGAAAAGCTAATATTAAATGCAAAATCTACTTATCAACTGCAAACAGTAATGAACCAACGGAATATTCAGCCTTAAAAATCAATGATGAATGGGTTGTTTTTCACACCGATGATATAAAAGATGAGGTTTTATTTGAGTCAAAACGAAACATTGAAATAATTCAACTGTATCCACAAAAACATAATGTAAAAAAACATAGAATTGCAATTCTTGATGACGATAAAAACATTGTTGATAGTCTACAGGAAATCATTGGTCATGGTCAGTACGTAGTAGATTCGTTCTATAACATTGAATCCTTAGAGGAGAGCTTGAAACGCAGCCCTTATGACGCCTATATTCTGGATTGGGTTGTTGGGACGAAAACTGTTTTTAACACAATCAAAGAAATAAGAAAGTCAGAAAATAAAAATGCAATGGTCCTGATTCTTACCGGACAGCTATCTGGCATAGTAGACAGAGAAATAGCAAGTGCAATAAATGACTATGATATCACTGGCCCCCATGAAAAGCCGATCAAAGCCAGTGTGATAAAATCAATTGTTGATAAACACTTCCCCAAGTGAATCATTATGAATAATACTTTATTAACATATACAGGCAGTCTTTTACTTGATGGAAGATACATCGTTTCACCCTATGGGGTAAGTAAAGAAGAACCCGGTGGGGACATATCCCCATTAAGTAACGCCTTTGTTCATAATAACGCAATCAATAAAATTTCCGTAGACTACTCAAAAGTTAAAAGCTTGACTGTCATCAATGGATTAGGGGTAACGCTGGGAGATTCAGTAGTCGGTATATCTGCACTACATGCAATAAAAAAAACAAATCCCAACATCGTCATTAGAGTCATTCGTCCAGAGAACTGCCCTAATTACGTCAATGAAATTTACACGCTCACAAAGAACATAATAAATGAAATCCACTTCATGCCATTTGATATTACCAAAGCGACAGAAGCAGAGATAATAATAGATATTGGAAACCAATTGTATTGGGAGGATTTTAACAAGTGGGAAATGCATGACTTCTTTTTAAGAAATCTTGGTCTCGAGCATATTTTTACTCCTGCTGAGATCAAAAGCAACTCATGGTTAAAAGATGCCCCCCTTATTGAAATCAACCTGGGCGAGTATGTACTCTTCTGCCCTCACGCAAGTACAAAAATAAGAAGCATACCGGAACAGTACCATGAAAAAATAATATCTTACTTAAGCGACAAATTTAATATTAAAGTGCTTGGGTTCAGTGATGTTGAGCATGAAAATTACACTAATATATCTGAACTATCAAAAAGCACTGCTTGTTTTGCATCCATAATAAAACATGCCAAACACCTCTACACATGTGACTCCGCCGCCTTACATATTGGTGCTGGTTTTGACATCCCAACTACATGTATATTTACAACTGTGAAGCCTGAATTTCGTAGTCTATACTATACTCATTGCGATTCTGTTTATATCGGAAATGATAAAACAGTGGGGATCCATAATAGTGAAGATATCAATTTAATCAATTCAATAAGTAAAGAATTCGAGGTTTATTATGCGTAAATTAAAATCCCTATCGATATTATTCATAGTCGCTGTGTTTTTTTCAAAATCGGCCTTTGCAAAGATAGGCGATCTCTATATAGATGGTGACATTGTAAATAAAAATCATAATGACGGCTATCTGTTAACTGCTGATGATTTTAATAAACTTAAAAAATCCCATATAAAAACCACCACATCCTGGACTGAGCCTGGACACGTGGTGGATTTCGAAGGTGTAAAATTCAAGGATTTATTGACACTTGTCGGTGCTCATGGAAAAACGTTAAGAATGAGAGCGTTGAATGACTACTGGGTCGATATACCTTTCTCTGATGTAGAACAATACGGTATTTTACTTGCAAATAAAATGGACGGAAAACCTCTGAAAGTAAGAGATTTTGGTCCCTATTTCGTCATTTACCCTTTAGATGAGTTTTACGACAAACTTAATAGCCCAACGTATCAGGCTCGCCATATCTGGCAAGTAGACAGCATAACGGTAATAGATAAATGAAGCTAAAACGGATCCTAATCCAGTATATCGTCGGTTTTTTGATTCTAACCGGTGGTTTTGTGTGGATGTATGAACAGTATTTTTCCACAAGCCATAATATGAACTCGGCTGGCCCACAAGAAAACTATGCGTGGGCAATAGCTAAATTCACGATCAGACTGGCAGGATTTAATGCGAAAGTTGAGCGCCAGCTGCGATTGGGTAACAATGATAAAGAGGAATTACAAACAGAGCTTGATCTCCTGTTCTCGAGCTCTAATGTCCTGCTACATAAAAGTGTTTCGACCAGATACTTATATGAAGAAGCTGGCTATGCTAATACTGTGACACAAATAAATTCCAATCTAGAAAAGATTGATGTCGAGTTACATAAAGAGACTCCTGATTACTCTATCATTCTTAAAATAATTGAATTAATCGGACAGGACAATAAAAATCTCGTTGTAATTTCAGATCATGCTGAAGTAAGGCAAAGAAATATCATCCAGAAAGACTATATTAACAAAGGGAACTCTATGAAGTTTCCTATTGCAACTCTGTATTTCCTTTTCTTGCTGATGCTATTCATTTCATATCGACAAGTAAAATCCATTAACAACCAATTAGAATCCGAAAAAAAATCCTTCAACAACAAAAATGCGTTCCTGGGGGTTTTGGGCCACGAGTTAAGAACTTCTCTACAGGCGATAATTTCATCTGTAGAGGTGATTATCCAGAAAAAAGACGGTACTGCATTCAATCACTTTGAACGTTTAGAAAATGCCGCCATGAAAATGGAACGTCAGATGAAAGACCTTGCTGAATTTGCAAAGGTTGATAATGGTAACGTCGAAATAAAAATAGCACCATTCAACTTACGTAAGATTGTGCAAGATACCGTTGAGCAAAGCATTTCGATATTAAATAAAAAGTCTGTTTCTGTAAGTTTAGGTGACATCTCTGATATGTATATAAAAAGTGATCCTTCGCGGGCTATGCAAATTATTGAAAACATTGTCACCAATGCCTTAAAATACACAGAAAACGGTAATGTGCAGGTCAGTGCAGTTGTTCACGAAAAATCCAAACTAATTATTAAGGTCGAAGATACGGGCCAGGGCATCCCGAAAGATAAAATAAACACTATATTTTCTCCGTTTGTCCGAGTCGGAAACGACAACAAAGTGCCCGGTTTCGGGATGGGGTTAGCTATCGTCCATGGTGTTGTTAAAGCCATGAATGGGACTATTGATGTAAAAAGTGATGTTGGTAAAGGAACTGTATTTACCGTTTCATTACCTATTGAGCTGGCAACACCTGCTGAAATTGACATTATCACCGATATTGATGACAAACCGTTCTCAGCTAAAGGCATTAGTATATTGATTATCGATGATAATGAAATGGCTTGCGAGTCATTAGTATCAATTCTTCAGCATGACTTTTCAGTAGAGTATACAACATCTCCGGAAAGAGCATTGGAGAAGTTATATCGGAAATCATTTGATCTTGTTTTGAGTGATTTACAGATGCCTATTATCACTGGTGATGACTTATACAGAGAGGTCAAACAGAACAACGGTCCAAATAAAAACACACCGTTTATATTCATTAGTGCATACACCAGTGAAAGCCCAATCAAAGATGTGGACATTTTAACAAAACCAGTAAGATTAAATGATATTAAAAAATCCATAGAATCCGTATTTGCGAGTCAACCCACTCTATAAATCGCACATTATATTTATAGAACCAAAAGATAACCGCCCATACTGGGCGGTTTTGGTCAATTACCTGAATGGTACTGCTGTATTCTAAGCGGCCATTTTTCCAACCAATGCATCGGGGTGTACATCACCAATCGGCGCTCATTTGCCAATACGTTTCCCAATACAATTTCACCGGGTATCCCAAGTGATGACAGCTGGATATAGGCCATCGACACAGCCACTACATCGATGTCAACGCAGGAAACCCACATATGCTGTGAAGGTTCGTATCCCAACGCTTGCATCTCTACCGCTGCAGCAATCATCATGCCGCCGGCACCACAACCAGGTTCACTGATGGTGACAAACGGCTGAGTTTGCAACTGTTGCTTCAATCCTGTGAACTGTAACTTGGCCATCATCGATGCCACGCTCCAGGGCGTGAAAAACTGCCCACGGTGTTTATCCCCGAGCTCCAGCTGCATGAACGTCATCCCCAGAAAATCACAAGCCTGGGCATTCAGTGCAATTCGTACCAGGGCAAGTAAGTGCGCTAGGCGTTCGACGTCTTCACGTTCATACCCCTTGATGATCGTCAGATACTGTTTCTCCAGTCTTTCGTCTGGACAGAAGCGATTGTGCATCGCTATCGCGCCACACTGAACGAAGTCAGAAAAGAACTTATACCGATGGTGGTAGCGTGCAGTTTGGCCAAAGAGGCCGATGAATTGTTTCTGTGCTTCACTAAACGTCAACATGGTGAACTCCTTTAACAAGGGAGCTCACCCGCAGTGGGAGAACTCCCCCACGGGAAAAAAAAGACCACCGAACATCGGTGGCCATAGGTTAATGCGTTAACAAAACTCGATGATTAGCCAGCAACTGAATTCAGTGACAACGGCACAGAATCCTTGTCGGCGTAGGTCAGGTGGATCACCTCACCGGCCTCAACCTCAGCCGCTATTCGTCCGCCGTCGACATGCTCGCCGCGGTCGTAGCGATCGTAACCACTACGTTCCGCATCAGGCATGTACCAGGTATGTTCCACCTGGCAACTGAACCGCTCCGACACTGTCCCGATAACCTCGCCGGCTGGCGGGTACCACGGGGAATCAAAGTGCACCGTCAACGTGTTGATACCGTCCCGCACACAACCGGCATTATGGCCTGCTGGCCATTCGACGCCGTACTGGCGACCATAGAGATCGGCCGTGGTCGGCACATCACGTAACAAAGCACCTGAACCATTCAGTTCGGTCGCCAGACGCGTCGGGATCAGCATCAGCATATCGCACGGTGCGGTGTACTCAGGCATCATGCCCAAACGCTCCCAGCAAAGGCCAGCATCGATGTCAGGACTCACCCCCACCAGGCCGAACCAGTCCGCATACTGGCGAGACAGTACATCCGCCATACGCGCCTTCGCGACGTTGGGGATGTTCTCCCATTTCACGGCGTCAATTCCCGACTGGCGATAGAGACGCTCAATCAAACGAACATTTTCGGCCGTTAACGGGATATCAGCCTTCAGCAACCCGAACCAGTGTTCAAAGGCCAGATTCTGAGGTGATGCGATCCCCGGATGTGTTAACAGATCCGGATAGGGCACATAAACCCCAGGTTTTGTTGTGGCCGGCTTCAGTATGCCGGCGCAGCCGGCCAGAAATAGCCGGCAGCTCTGTTGAATGGCATGACGGTAGTCAGGCACAACATGGCCATTGACCCATTGCTGCAGTTCATCCACAAACACGGATTGGCCAGTGATCACTAAACGGTTTTTGCACCAGTTGGACATGGTCTTTCTCCTCTTCATAAAAAAGAGGGAGCTTTCCCCAGCGGGGGAATAACTCCCCCGATGGGTTAGGTGTTAAATCATGATGCCCAGGACGAGGGTACTGTCCTGCCCGTTATGGTTGTTTTTAGTCATCGGTTACCTCCTGCTCTGTTTCGCCGATCGCGCCCAGTTCTTCCACCTGGCGCAGATACGGTGATGAAGGGGTAAAAGGATTGGCGCCCAGACGTTCCAGGTGGTATTTATCCACCAGATTGTTGATCGCCTCAAACGGCCGCACACCCGCTTCCTGTAAAGCCATCACGCACTCCGCTTCACACAAATCGGTATCGTTTAACGTCAGACCAAAGTATTTGGCCAGTAACCTGCCGGCAATGGTCTGCCAGTAACATTGTTCCATCGTCATCACCCGTCTCCTCATGCCGCAACGGCAGACTCGGTTGTCACCGGTTCCGCCAGGGGCTTCAGCAAAAACTCTGACGCCTCACGGGCCTGTTTGGTTGCACGAAACAACGCGCGCTTATCCTCACGCAATACCTTGAGCCAGTGCTCAAGGTAGCTGTCGTGCTGAACGTCGCCAAAGATGCCAAGCTGCGCGCACATAAAGGCACTGCCCAGCTCCGCCACCAGTTCCTCGAACGCATACACCGGATCTCCGAACGCCCGGGAGGTAGACGTGATCCCCTCCCGGTTGAGTCGTGTTGCATGACCGGTGCTGTGCACCAGTTCATGCAATAACGTCGACCAGTAATCCGCCTCGGTTCGAAATTGCTGAACCTGCGGCAAGACAATCTGGTCGCGGATCGGGGAGTAAAATGCCCGGTCCTGGTACACCTGTTCGAGCCGAACGCCACTGGCATCAACGAGGGTGCTGACCTGAGCCTGCGTTTTCGTATCAACCAACGCCCCATCCTCTTCCGGCACTTCTGCCGGCGTAACGCCGACAACGGTTTCCGGGAGGTTGTCGCATTGCGCCACGTTAAACAGGTACAGCGGCTTCAGCATGGGTATTCGCGTTTTCAGCGGGTTCCCCTCCTCGTCAAACAGCTGCCGGCCATCAGCATCCTCCACCTGCTTGTCCCAGGATTTGAATACCACGGCCAGGGTGGCTGTTTCGCCAGCGCGCACATGGCCACCGACGGCTTCCGCCTGCTTGTAGGTCAGCCAGCGATGGGAGTGAAACCCCCTTTCGTCCGCGGCCATCCACAACAGCAGCACATTCACACCGCTGTAGTGGTAACCGGTTGTGCCGTTCTGCGGCATGATGCTGGTCGACGCACTGCGGGCATTGTCGGTCCGCCAGGACTTACGCCAGGGCAACGTTCCCGTCTCGATGGCGGCAATGATTTTGTCCGTGACCTGTTGGTACAGGTCAGGACGTTCGCGACGGGCTTTTGCCGGCCGACGTGATGATGATGATGATTTCTTCATGGAATGCTCCTCGTAAAAAAAGCGCATTCCTCCCCTGGCGGCGAAGAATACGCCCCAGGGGACAGAAAGTGGTTAGAACGCAGTGCCCCTTTCGGGTTTACCGTGTCAACACGCTGTTTCAGCCGTTCGAACAAGACCTGATAGTCATCCCGATCGGCGGGCTTTGCCCGCTTGCAATCGGTATGGCAGGCCGTGGCCAGCATGTTGATAGCCCGCTCACGCCAGTGTTTAAACTCATCCTGTCTGACGCAGACCGAGTAATGGACCTCGGCCAGCTGCAGCATACGGGCGGTCATTCGTCGGTAGTCGGCGACACACACCCAGTTGATCACAGCGACGTGCATATAGACCGTCTCCGGTAACAGGTGTATCCAGAGTTCATGCCCTTCCGACAGTATTCGTTCGATACACCTGTCGGTTAGCACCAGCTCCTCACCAAAGTCATCACCGCCGACGAGCTGCCGTGATGTCTCGTACCAGGCCTCATCCTTTTCGGGATGGCAACCGTCGGCATACACCAGATGTTTAATACGCCCGGTGGCGTTTCGCTCACCCACGGTCGGCATCAGATAGACACCGTTGTCTTTGGCCAGCATCAGCGCACACTGATTGGCGCGAACTTCAGCAATAACAGTGCGCAATTCTGCAGGGTTAAAATGCAACATGGTAAGTCTCCTGTGTGCTGGAGACGGACTTCCCCGAGAGGGAAGCCCCTCCAGGGAAAATGAGTTAACGCGTTGAAGTCCTGTCGTACTCAACAAGACTGGCAGTGCGGACTACAAGGTTGAGATCAGGTTCACTTGCTCCTGCTCAAACCCGGGTTTAACCAGACGTTATCCATCAAGGTGATCACGCTCCAGTGATAGGAGAGCTCGTCGTTATTGATACTGTCCCTGAATTGCACCAGGTGTCTGCGGACTGAATCATCCGTGAGTACCCGTTCATTCACCGCATCTGGAGCCTTGAGCTCAGGACGCTGCAGATGATGACGTAACCAGATAAGCGGTTGTTCCCAACCACATCCCGCAGTGTGTGTATCCCGCTCTATTCGGAAGCAGCCGGGGCACAGGTTATGTACCAGGAGCAACATCAGCCGGCCGAAGAAATCCTGCCGACTGTCGATCCAGAGAGTCTGCTGTACAGGCTGCATGTGTCCCGGCTGCAGAGAAAACTGCAGACCGGCCACGTCGAGTACCGCACCGCTGAACAGATCACTGGCCTGGTTAATATCTACAGGCCGGGTTGTCGCCGGCAAAAGCCAGTACACCTCGGTCACCGCAAGCGTTAAATCAATCCACGCGTCCTGGGACGGCGGCTTGTCAAAATACACTGTTGTTATCACGATAAATCCTCCAGAAATAATGAAGGGGGATTTATCCCCCGGACGGGAATAAATCCCCGTCAGTGTGTGTGTCTGCAAGTTGTCAGGCTGTCATGCCGACCACCAAACCTCGAGCTCACCAATAGCGATGTCGGCTTCAACATCGCGCTTGCCTTGCTCCACAACCTGCGCCCAATAAGACGCGTGAATATCTTTGCTCAGCGATTCCAGGCGAGTCAGAAGCGCTTGCCCGTTAGCGGAAAGTGTTGATATATGGCCGTATTGCATGACCAGCAGGAAACCACCAAAGGCCTCTCCCGCATTGATAACGGCATTTTCCACATCATTCAGCTCAGTGGGGTCTTCACGTTCAATACCCAATCCCAGGCGCTGGCAAGCCCGTATACTCATGAGCTTACCTTCAACCAGGCAAAGGAAATGAAACGCATCAAGCGCGGTTTTCACGTCAAGTACGTTGGGTAACTGGGTATGCATCGATAAATCCTCCACAAAAAGAAAAGCGGGATTTATCCCCATAACGGGTGTAAATCCCCGTCAGGGTATTAAGTGGGTAAACCGACCGCTCTAAAAGCGGTAACGCAGTCTGGCCAAATGCTCAGCATGTTGGCTAGCGAGTCGGTAAGCTTTTCTGCGCTCGGTATGTTTACAAGCCAGCACAACATGGGTGCTTGCGTAGGCATATTCGCCTTTGTACCAACCTTTGCGCAGCATCAGTAACGCGCTGACCGAACCATCATCACTGCAGATAACATGCGCGCGAACGGCAAAATTACCTGTTGCATTGACGTACCAGTCAGTAAAACGCGGCGGCGCCATGCGAAAAGGTATTCGCTGGACAGCCGATTTGACACAGTGCAGGGTTGAGAAGAAATCAGGAACAACTGAAGAAGTAAAAACAGACATGGTGTTTCTCCTGTAAAAAAGGGAAACACCGCTCCCAGGGGAAAGGTATTTCCCCTGGGATTTGAATGCGTCACGCGCAATCGTCATAGGTAAGAAAGTTAAGCCCTGTTCATCAAAACTACGATGACATCTACTCTCAAAGGCGGGCAGATGTACTACACCGTAAACGGTGTGCTTCCTTTCAAGCTACGGAAGCGTTTTTTGCCACTACCCGAAGGCGATCCTCACAAGTGACTGGATCATTGGTGGCTGTCGACTGACAGCTAGGTCACCCGAAGGCGCTCATCACAGACCCATTGAGCATTAGTGGTTGTCCGAAGACAACGAGTAAGCATGTTTATTTTCCGAGCAAATCGCTGATCTGTCAAGAGGCCATGCGCCCCTGGTTTTGGAATAATATTTCCTGTTATCCTAATAACGTAACGTCTCAGTAGCATTATAATTTTGAGGTCGCAGCCCTGTGAGAGCTGCGACCGTTATGTACGAACCATCATATTTACGCATACAGTTGAGAAAATTTTTGAATTAATAAAACCCTGTACACTGCATACGATTAATCCGTTATTCTACATCACCTTTGAAATAGACTTGCTTAATATAACGACCTCGGCCATCTCCATGTCCCAAATCCATCGATACCAATGCCTCAGCTTCTACACGACTCATTCCATTTTTAACATGATGAGTCACCGCATCGCGTGAATATGCGTATCGCAAACTATGGGGAGCATCTTTCCCTGTCATTCCAGCCTCACGAACAATATTTCTGTACCGTTCTATTGCTGTATGCAATGAAGGCTTATCAATCAGTTTCCCATTGTGTTCATCACAATGTTTTATTGCCGCCTCTAAAATAGATAAAACCTTCTCACGATTAAAAATGGTCGTATCGCGAGGACGACCTCCTTTCGTGCCAAAAACAATCCGAACACGCTCGTCTCCATTAATTAAAGCCTGCCGCCATGTTTTTAAAGATTTTGCTGACTGAACAGTTTCTTCCGTTCGCAAACCTACATAGCGAGACAACTGAACACCCAATGCTACCCCCACATCTTTTTTTAAGACGTGATTTATGACAGCATTTAACTTTTCATCCGAAATAGGGGCTTTTGTCCCATCACGGTTAGCACCTAAAATCCCGAGAGCCTGGTTGCTCAATTTCTCATGGTTGGGATCAGCCAGTTTATTCCGACCCGCAGCTGACATGATTGAACGCACTGCTGCCATCTCGTTTTGCAATGTACGGAGCGACAGGTTTTCAGCCTGCCGGCTATGAATGTATTTTTCGATATGGGTCGTCTTGATGTGTTTTACATCACGAATTTGAATATTCAACTTTGCCAGACGTTCAGAAAAACGGTCCGCAATTCTGGAACGGTCAGCAACGGTTTTAAAACTCCCTCGTCCCTGACGAGCAAGCGTGACAAGTTGTTTTCCCAGCTGTTTACCGAATCTGGACATTTCAATATCTCCAATGGGATACACGTCCCTCTGCTTTAAAAGAAGCAGACGGATCTGTACCCCAGTAATTTCAACCCCGACGACACGGTTGCTTTTGCGCTTCCTGCGTCTCGACTGGTATCTGTGCATCGGGGCGGCGAAATGTTGAGTTCTTGCGAGGCACCCCAGATCTCTGATCTGTTTGCTGCTTATGCAGAGCTGACTTTCGTCAAGCTGCCTCCAACACTACTGTTCGTAGTGTCGCCATCGATACCGAGTCGATTTCCTCCTTTTAGATAGTGAAACGTTCAAAACGGATTTCCCGTCGTAATTACGTTGAAGTGAATGAGTGTTTAAGGCCGTACTGACACGGACTACATGTTGGTCAGATGGTAGTTAAACGTTGAAAGCCACGTCGTGCGTGGGTTGAGACGTTATGCGCTACGCGCGTCACTTGGTAGTGTCTTCGCCACTTCACAAGTGACGCGCGCTCCTCTGCTCCCAATGAGACTCACGTAAGCAGCCAAAGGTACCCATTGGCTTTATACGTTCGTTCAAAGGTTGCATCGTCAGCAACACGTCATTAAAGCCTTTAACAGCTTTAAAGAAGTAAGCGATTTCAGTCAGTTGTGACTGGTTTATCCAGGCAAGGACTGCCCAATGTAGATGTGTGCCTGGCGAGTTAGCACCAAGGCATTGAGATGACTTTTCAGCAGCCTTAACCGCTCCGAATACTACGTTGGATGAGCGATATCTGCTCCCAAAGGCGGGCAGATGTACCACACCATACCTGGCGTGCTCCCTCTCAGGCTACGGAAGCTTTCTTTTGCCATCACCCGAAGGCGATCCTCGCAGATGACCAGATCATTGGTGGCTGTCTATCGACAGCAGGGTCACCCGAAGGCGCTCATCACAGACCCACTGAGCATTGGTGGTCGTCCGAAGACGACAGTACAACGTGGACAGATTAAATGATTTGACCGAATGTCGTCAATCACCACAAGTTAATTATCAAAAAAACCTCATATTTTACGTATATTTTTTAACGCATGCCCGAAAAAAAATAAAAGTGAGGTATAACCCTAGCTATAAAAAACGCATTACCCCCTATATCACAAATACATTTAATGCCATAAAACCAACTAAGGTACCAATCTTTTTCCAATAATCCTCGCCGACCAACTGAGGGTGATAAATCATACCTTCATTAAATGCAGAGTAGTGTTGAAATG
Source organism: Serratia sp. BIGb0163 (assembly GCF_024809935.1). Classification (NCBI taxonomy): domain Bacteria; kingdom Pseudomonadati; phylum Pseudomonadota; class Gammaproteobacteria; order Enterobacterales; family Yersiniaceae; genus Serratia; species Serratia sp. BIGb0163. The sequence continues at coordinate 21,848 of NZ_JANUDZ010000010.1, read as the reverse complement.
AAAAACGACCAATTACGGATGGAACATCATTCACAATGCCATATGTGGTGGAAAACGTAATGTCGATTAATTCCATATTTGGTGTTATCAAACCACGCATGTAAATTTATCGCTCCCACACGTGATATAGGATTACCCAGATTACTTTTTAATTTTTCTTCACTTGTATAAAACACTGGCCGCGTTTCATAATCAAAAAAACCTAAAGAATAATAAAGCGGAGTTTGAAAAACCTCCTCCAAAGCATTGTTGTGAAACCTCTTCCGGAGTATGTTTTCAAGCAATACTCTGAATGACTTTTAGCGCTGTTTCTCTTTTATCCCAAGTCATAAATGGAGTTTTACTCAATTTTATCTCAGGCACCTCAAGATTCCATTTCTTGGAGCGTTTTACAGCAGAGGTGAACTCCGTTTAATAATTCACATTCTTACCAAACTGGACTGACCCCACGACAGTAGACAAATCCTGTCCCCTCGCATCAACCCGTTGAGGGTTTCCTGGATCACCGTTTCTCATGTGGCGCCGATGTAGTGCGTAATATCGCACGCAGCATCGGCAGTCGAAAATCCCTCAGCACATATCCCTGATAGCCTTACGCGCCAACAGTTCCATTAGGTCATTCTGAGCCTGAATTTGGACCAGACCTTGATTGGCTACGAATTTGATCTCCAGCTTGCGAACGAACACGTTCAGCATAATCTTGCTTCATAAATAACACGAAATCATGCATTGACAATAAACGCTTTCAGGGCCTCAGGATGCTGAAGGGTGATATAACGATTTCGAAAACTGAGAATATCGAGGTGCTCCATACGTGTCACCTCCCGGCTGATAGTTTCCCGTGTCATGCCGAGATAATTTGCAATGTCTCCCCGTGTCATCGGTAAACGGAACTCTCTCGGCGAATACCCCAGTTGACCAAAACGGTGGGATAAATCCAGAATAAACATGGCAAAGCGTGCATTTGCCCGAGTCTGGCTTATCTGGTAATACCGGGTTTTGTTTCTTCTGATAACATCGCTCATTAAGGTATACATATCCCGCCTTCTGTGCCGGTCTGTCATCACCTCAGTCAGCAATGCGGGAGGGAACCGACGAGCAGTGCAGGTATCAAGAGCCTGCGCATAACCGGTGTATTGCCCCGACAATAAATCCGGTAACCCACACCATTCACCGGGAAGACAAAAGCCCGTAACCATCTCTTCCCCTTCTTCTGTCAGCCGGTAATGCTTCACCGCCCCCGACATCACCACAAACAGCCCCCGAAACGCTTCATCCGCACCATAAAGACAAAGCCCCTTGTGATATAACAGCTCTGGCAGTGCATCAATGATGCCCCGGAATGTCGCGTTCTTTTTATTCACTGGCATCATATTGATTTCGGGAATATACGAAATACCGCCCCTTTCTGGCGATTGAGTCCCATACGCTCCTGAGTCCGACTGGCTGCTCGGTTGATGGCATGGATATCCAGTCTCTCCTCCGGAGCCGGAGAGGAAACACGGGATAAACAGGCATGCCGTCTCAAACGGACAAGGTTCCGCTGCGTATCCGTCTCACATGTCTGCATGACATTGAGCCAGCGGGTGGCGGCACGCCGCCACAACCCCGCGTGTTCCAGTTTTTCAGCCACCGCATCACTGACCATACCCGGCACCTCGCATTAATAATTCCAGGTAATTGTTAACATCACAAAAAGTCTGCATTCATCTGTTCCCTATTTTAAAAATTGCAGTCCCGTCTGTTATTTTTTGTGTTCCATTGCCATTCTTTTCAGACTTTCACTTTCAAGCCTGAAATACTGTTTTTCTTCGATTAATGAAGCGCCAATTGAAAGGTAAAATTCTCCGGCTTTCGGGTTGGACTTTTCAGCCGTCCAGTCAAGACGTGTACAACCCTGTTGAAGAGCAAATTCTGCGATAAATTTGATGAGTGCCGTGCCAACCCATTTCCCTCTTGCCGTTTCCAGTGTAAATAAATCTTTCATAAATACCTGCCCACTACAACGCGGTACCGGAAACATCAGTGTAAATGTCGCAAACCCGGCAAACCGACCATCCAGCCTAGCCCCGAGAGCGGTCACACCAGAATATGTTGAGAAAACTTTCTCGGTGAGATATATCTTCACTTCATCATTACTGACGCTGTTCTCGCCGAAATAAAGGAAAGCCGCTCCGAAGAGCGGCTACCGGGCGTACAAGAAGGGAAAGTGGCTCGGTTATCAACCAACCACCTGAGCTGCCGGAATGACCCACGTCCTATTGATGATTGATGGGTCTGTCTCGCCCGGCCAATATAATCTCAGCATCAGGATGAAACCTCCGGGTGGTGCCGGGAGCCAATTCGACTCTTTATCCTTACCGGGAGAATCCTTCTGCAAGTAGATAACCGTCGAACCGTCTGCATCGACCTGCAGATTTTGGCGCGGGCTGATCGAATATCGGTTGAGAGGATTGTCCACAAAGAAACATTCTTTGTCATACATCGTTAACGACCAGAACCCCTCTACCGGCGGCAAGTGACCTTTAGGGAAACGTATGATGTATTTGTTAGAACCATTGTATTTACGGCCCTGCGCATCCACCGTCGAGGTCGGATAGACCGCGTCCTGAGGAAGATTGGCCCCTAACCCAACAGCGGTTATGAAAGCCCGCATCAGGTAATCCGTGCCATAACTCCCGGTGTTAAGCGTATACGACCAGCCATTCTGGCTGTCAAGTGTCTTAAATTGCTGCATGATCCTGTCGTACGCGATATCCGGAACCCGACGGAGGGTATCCGTTTTGAGTTTACTCTTGTCAAAGTCCTTACCTGGAATGATGCCAATACGCTCAAGCTTAGCAATATGAGGGGTATCTGCCGCTGACGGTGGATTCGTCTTCATCAGTTCGCAAAGCAGCGTGAAGTATGACACCGCATCCATTCGATTGACCTGATCGCGCACTGCTGTCTTCATATCGAGAGATGCATCGACCTTGCCGGACGGTGGGGTGTAAGGTTTTCCATATGCACTGAGCGGAACAAGTCTGAACTCGTCTTGCAACTTGTGGACCGCCGCATAATCTTCTGGTGTGCCTGTACAAAAGATACGGCCAAGCATCCACACAATATTGGTGGGTGACTTATACTCCTTCATACCTGCCGGTAGCGTCCCTTTCCAGCCCGGTCCAGTTATCGCATAAGTCTGCGCTCCGGTACCCGTCGTGCGTTTGCCCGGAACCTGGAACACCGTCGTCCAGCCGTCCAGCATCGGCATCAGGAAGTAGCGGTCCTTCATGTCGGGAATACTGAGTACCCAGGGCTCGCTGCCAACATCAAAGAAGGCGTTTGTGTAAAGCGTATCGGCATTCGGCGCGGTAACATCCCTGAATGATGCGTCGGGATAGCTGCGCATCTTAATGATTTGTCCCATAGGCCCCCGGGTTCCCGCAGGCACGGCAACATTGGTAATGATCCGCCGCGTCAGTTCCATCGTCACCAAGGGGTAACCAAAGATGTAAGCCTCCGCCGCCAAACCAAGATCCTCAGGGTCCTCACCAGGGTCGAAAAAAGCCCCCGTTTCGGCGAAAACGGAACGAGCCATTGTCGTACTGGCGAGCAAGCCCAAGCCACCGAGCACAACGGAACGACGTGTCATCTTCATATACAATCCCCCGGGTTACCCATCCTCTGACACTCACCTACTTTTTGCTGAGTACGGACAGATCCAGGAGCGGCAACTTTGTTCTCCTTCCCGAATGCAGTAGCGTCAGCAGTTGCAACGAAAATAACATGTTGATATACCATATAATTTCCTCTATTTCGTAATACATTACCTGGACATTGCTTCTGAATATCCTGGTCCGTGATTTTTCCAAAAATCACGCGGTACCTGGATGCCATAAGTAGAAAATGCACGAGAGCAGGGGTTCCGACTTCCCCCATGTAACCCGGTCGTGGGGCTGGCATCGCCTTACTCACCACTCGAGGTGTTTTCTCGTCGGCAATGTTAATAGTCTGAGAGCAATATCGACGCAAACTCCCGGCACGGCCTGTTATTTATGCCAGCACTAATATCAACGGTTTTTACTTTGTAAAAAGCATTTAGTGAAACAAGGAAATTCAAAATGAAACCAGTGACATCAAACACTTTCAAAATGTTAATTCCACATGCAATTTCAGATCCCCCATTGCAACACAATATCCGGCGCATTCGTTTTATTCTGATAATGAGGCGAGTGAAGAAAAAAAAGGGGGATCAAATTAATCCGTTGTTTAATTAAGGGGGAATAATTAGGGCGACATAAGCTGAGGCCTGGCGCAATATATCATTGCTGCGACGTAGCTCCCGATTCTCACAATCCAGTTCTTTTAAACGCTGGCGCTCATTGGTACTCAGTCCGCAATCATCAGTGCTGACGGGGCTGACACCACCACGGACATCATTTTTATGCTGACGCAACCAGGCTCGTAGGGTGTCGTAATGGCACCCGATTTTTGACGAAATAGCACGAATGGCATCCGGCTCAGAGTCATACTCATCACGGTGTTCCAACAACATTCTGACAGCGCGCTCACGCAGTTTAGGGGGTGTAGCTGAGGCCCGCGGCGGTGGCCCAGGGATTTTTTTGCAGGTTGTCTTTGCCAAACAGCGACACCTGGTCAGCGAGCCACCGAACTCGGGCAGTGAGGGAAGCCAGCCTTCGGCGCGCAGGTCCCAGCCGTTGGCAGGGCGGGCCTCATAACCCTGCTTGTCGGTGGCTCTGCAAGAAACATAAGCAACGAAGCAAAGGATTAAAACGATACCCGGATGAGCACTTCTACAATCAGTTGGGACTCATCCAGTTGCCGAAGCTCCCGCAGAGGCTTCCGTGGGCGAAGGCATGATTCTGTCCGAGAGCCGGATGTGCCAGAAGCGCACGTCCGGTTCGATGAGCGAGATGTGGAAACGAAATTTATGGTCAGGACAGTAAGGCACCGCCGATCGAAAGAGGCGGCAACAGATATGCCTGACTGGCATGAAAGCCATAGAGATAATTCATGGTGTGATTTGTAGTGAAGGTCACAGTTTAATGGTATATAAATTCGTCAGTTAAATGGGATTAACTTATGGCCAACGTGCTTACACTGTGCTGGAAATACCTGAGGGCAATCGTCCTTATCTACTTTTGCTTGTTTGTCGGCAATGCTATCGCGGCACTGCTGCCGAGTGCCATTCCCGGCAGCATTATCGGCATGTTGCTGCTGTTCGCCCTGCTCTCCACGCAAATTATGCCGGCCAAATGGGTTAAACCCGGCTGCCATCTGCTGATCCGTTATATGGTGCTGTTGTTCGTACCCATCGGCGTTGGCGTGATGAAATACTACGACCAGATCCTCGATCACCTCGGCACGCTGGTGGTCTCCTGCATTGTCAGCACACTAATGGTGCTGGTGGTGGTGGGCTATACCTCACATTATTTCCACCGGGAGCGCCGCATCGTTGGCAAACCGGATGCAGCGGAGGGCGAAAAATGATCCATGAAATCTGGTGGTCATTGCCGCTGTCGCTGGCGGTCTACTTTGCAGCGCGTAAGCTGGCGCAGTCGCTGAATATGCCACTGCTGAACCCATTGCTGGTATCGATGGCGGTGATCATTCCCCTGCTGTTACTGACCGGCATCCCTTATGAGCGCTACTTTCAGGGCAGCAAAATCCTTAACGAACTGTTGCAACCGGCCGTGGTGGCACTGGCCTATCCGCTGTATGAGCTACTGCATCAGATCCGTGCGCGCTGGAAGTCCATTATCGCCGTCTGTTTTATCGGCAGCATGACCGCCATGATCAGCGGCGGCGCCATTGCTTTGTGGATGGGCGCCACACCGGAAATTACCGCGTCCATCATGCCGAAATCGGTCACCACGCCCATCGCCATGGCGGTCGCGGAGTCGCTCGGGGGTATCCCGGCGATCAGCGCCGTCTGCGTGATTTTCGTCGGTATTCTCGGCGCAGTATTCGGGCATATGCTGTTTAAAATATTGAAGATCACCACTCGCTCGGCGCGTGGACTGGCAATGGGCACAGCATCTCACTCGTTGGGTATCGCACGTTGCGCGGAAATGGACTATCTGGAAGGCGCATTCGGCTCGTTGGCGCTGGTGCTCTGCGGCATCATTACCTCACTGCTGGCCCCTTTCCTGTTTCCGGTATTACTGCATTTGTTCAGTTAAAGGGTCTAAAACTTGCGATACTTCTCGCAATTATGGTTTTCATAGCATTGATTTCATCAACAAAGAGATTTGCATAACACTTTAGTGTCGGGAGAATGCCTGGTGTTTACGCCAGTTTTTTGAGCTGTTGGACAAATCCGGGATTGCTCTACAGCTAACGACAGTGCGCTGCTTGGGAACACTTCTTTCTGATCCTCTTCAAATTCCCTCAATTATCCGTTTTTACATTGCTACGCAGCTGAACATCCGTCCAGCGCCGTCACCTGTACCCGCTTTCCAGCGCCCACCTGAGCCGTTCTCGCGGTGCTTTCACTTTTTTTGCGATATGCTGATAAGGTGTCACACTCATTCCCGATGGTCCCTCCCGCCGGATACGGGTCACCATGCAGTACTGGAACGCATCGGGTATCGCACTGACACCCCTTTGCAAACTCCGGACGCAGCCAAAACACTTACTATTGAAAAGCACGTTCTTCTGACTGAACAGTAGTTCGTCGTGCAGACCAGCGAGCAGTTGTGGCGTGCGTATCAACAGCAGTCGAAAAGGCAATTCGAAACTGGTCACGTAATCAACATTCAGCAGGGCAATGCGCAGACGAGCTTCCGCTCCGGCTTTTAACTGACGGCATTCGTCCAGCACCTCATCCCACTGTAGGGTCAACCGGGGCGTTTCGTCAGCGCACGAGAACGGGTATTTCCCAAGAGGTAATCAATTCGCTCCACAGGCATTTCCCCTTTACGTTAACGTGATGCTGCCTGAGCTCAGGGAGCCTGCACTGCATCACCAGACGCTTCCGCTGACGGCACCAGCGCCAGTAAACACCCGCCAGCATGGTGCTCATGAATGATATAATGCAGCCCACGCGCATCAAACGCAGCACCAACAACACGACCCTCTCCGGCAACGACAAACTCCACTGGCGCGGTCTGCTGGCCCTGTTCGTTAAAATGGTGGTGCAGTTCGGATTTCCTGACCAGCAATGCAGAGATATTCGCATATTCGGTATACAAGGATCCGGGAACCCACTCCTCATCAGTTACCACCTCGTTAATCCAGCCTCGGGACCGCAGATATTCAATGGCATGCGTCAACCGGAACAGGTCCGACTGTTGCATCACCGGCTCAGTGCAGAACTGCCACAGAGAGTCCAGCTGCTTAAGCAAGCCGGCTGTAGGACCTCTCTGTCGCCCAAGGCGAAGCAGGCTGTCAATATCCGGCGCCACTGAGCGGGGAAAACGACGTTTTTTTTGCGCGTCGGCCAGCCAGCGAACCAGGAAGGTATGGATGGTCAGCGGTGACAGTGCCTGTCCCTCCTGCTGCGCAAGGCGCAACGCCATCAGTGCGCACCATGCGAGATGTGCCAGGTCAGAGACCGTCTGTTCAGGGGGTAAGGTATTGTGCGTCTTTTTCATGCAGCGAGTATATCAGCAGAGTGTGTACTGGAAAAATCCCCGAAGGGAACCGGCCCGGGTATTAACATCCTTTCTCACCTCTATACCAACTGCACACTCATGTGCTGATCACCCCGTTCTCGCCGTCATGACGGGCAAGGCCATGCCCTGAACCATCGACTGGAGCGCGATGTGAAATCCCCCTGCGTGGAACGGTTAATGACAAGCGGTGTAATATCCACCATGCTTTCATACTCCCCTCCGTTACCCTTTGCCAGGCACCACGGATGATGCCACTGAATGCCTGCAGAACGCTTTTAACAGGTTGTGTAATGGGCGTCAGCGTATCAAGATTCATCATCAGTACCATTTTACATCCCGGTGCACTGGCCGCTTCCCATATCCAGCGTAATAACGTCGGGGGGAGTTCCGGCGTGCCTGCTGGCGTTGCCACGAATAACCGGGTCAGACTCCTGTTCTGTGTAGAGGGTCCGACGGATGCCATCGGTAATGGCAGCGCTGCTTGCTGATAATACAACCCAGGACATTTTGCGTACCATGCTGGCATCGTTTCTGAGCATCCAGCCAGCTCTGGCCCACCTGTAGTGGTGACAACTACAGAACCACGACCTGCGATAGTGGAGCACCCCATTGGCAGTGCTTCAGCGAAGAATCTCGCAGGTTCTCTACCTGAATAGCTCAACATTGATGTTATATCGTTAGGTAAATAATAATCGCAGCATAAACCAGGACGCTCAGCCATTATGGCTGAGCGTCCTTTCCTTGTTATTTCCCCTTTTAAGAAATTAACATTCGATATTATCGGAAGCTACAGATGAGAAAGAAAATATTTAGACTGAATGTCGATGTTCCACCACTCAATGCTATTATTCTCGAATGTCAGCTAAGAGCGAAGCGGAAGTTACCCCCCCCCCCCGGACATTAGCATCGACTTACACAAGCCCATCCCAATGCGACAGCTTTATATTTGTAAGATGCTCTTCCTCAAGGACAAACGCCAGGCTGTAACGAGCTCGGGTAATAGCCACGTACAGTTTTTTTCTCGACTCCTCCGTTTTATCATTGTCGAACACCCTGAGGTTGCCGCCTAGATACTTGAGATGTTTCTCCGGTGATATAATCAGGACACGATCGAAACCGAGACCTTTGCTGGAGCCGAAGATGTGACAGGTCAGCCCTGGCGGCAAATAGTCTCTCCCCATGGACGATGACCATCGCAAACCCGAGGCTTGAACGTGGCGAGATAATCGCTCACCTGCGAAGGCTTGATGACGAAGGCACCGTAGTGACATCACCAATGTGACACCCCGTCACCACCTCACCGCATTGCTAGACCCCTAACGAAGCAATTAACACATTCCCTATTGACACCTGCCACCACCCTTTGAAATTGTTCCATGCCTGTTCTCCGATGGGCACGGCGCAGCCTGATGTCTCTCCCAGAGTTTCAGGCTGCGCCACCTAATCGTGACTAAAACCAACAATACTGTCCGCTCCGCAGCGCGTTCATAATAGAGGCTTTGGTCTCCACCCAATGGCAGCACCCTGCGTGTCATCGGTATACGCAGTAACCAATCGAGTAACTTACTGCGCTCTGGGTGCTGGGTGCTGGGTGCTGCTGCCATAGTTCGCAACCAACCGTTACACCCTGACATCACCTTCCCATTGACTCACTTATACACTCGTTCATACATTTGCATCGCTCTCCTCAGGGGGGCAACGGTGCAACCTCGTTTTCCTGGCAGTTAGCGGTGAGGCCCCCTCTATCAATGGTAATACCCGACTGAATTTCTCCAGGGATTGGAAAGTTGTATTTCATAGGTCGGGCGTTACCTCCAAATAATGGCAGTACTGCGAGTGGAATTAGACCTCAGTTTGTCCTCGCGGTACTGTCACCCAAAACGGCAGCTCCAAAAGCAGGGATGCATGGAGTTAATAGCGTTGGGGCTGCCGCCAATAATGCAGTATGGACACCTAAATGCTTTGGAAAATCCTCTTATCCTGTTGGTTGGGATCTAATGCTATTTTCATTATTTTAATATTCATTTGTTTCCACCGTTCAAATAAATCCTGACTTAATTTGGCATAATCGGCCGTTTAATATCTGGCGTAGCATCAACACGGGTCGTCGAACGAAACAAACAGTTGAACCGTAAACTCCCCATTAGCCAGGCCACCGCTCGCCTGGCGGGTATGGGTACATTAGCAGATAGGGAGACGAACGAGGAGATACTGCGGGAACCGTGGGAAAGTGCGGATGATTGTTCGAATCATGAACCCGAGCAACAGCACTACCAGACAGTAAGTAAGCCACCATCCCCCGGCCCTGACTTCCTGGGTCAGAACAAGAAACCAGGGACTCAGAGCAATGGATGAGCCAGTAAATCACGATGGAGGTGGTCACCGTCATCTGGTAATTACCCGGTTTTTGGGTGGTGTCCCTGTGGTACACAGTGTTGCACCTAACAGGACTGGCTTTTTCGTGATGGTTTGACCTGGCTTCACGTCATCGATTTTCGTGGTAGTCGTCCCGTCAGGGGGGGATAACATTCGAAGCGCTCGCATTACACGTCGACGTGCCATCGCGGGTACCCACCATGAGTTCCACAATCTCTGAATGCTAATAGTCTGTTTCCTGGTGATTCATAATCTCAAAAACGTTGCGATGAAAATTCTAACGTTACCCACGGTCCGCATTTTAAACGCAATGCATAGGGTGCCTGATGACCGTCGTCACAAAACACAACCAAATATGACTGAATGTAAATTTTATGATAGAAAAGAGCGGACATAAGATAAATCCTATGAAATAACAGATGACCCCGCCACATTGCCGGAACGTTCCACTTGGGGTGGCAGCTGTCGGTTAATTCACCTCACGGTTTCTAACCATTTGGTATCGCTTGGTATTATTTGCACAGGGGCCTTAATGAACCATGATCTTACCACCGTGGCGGAAAGCCACTCCCCGCCATTGGCACATTCCGACCCTGCCCGGCAACGTACCGTTCTAAGCGTGCGTAACCTGAGCAAATCCTGGCGCGGGCAGGCCCCCGTCCTGAGCAACCTTAGCGTTGAGTTTTATGCTGGGGAACTGACCGGCGTCATTGGCCGTTCGGGCGCGGGTAAATCGACCCTGCTCCATATTCTGAACGGAACCCTCCCTGCTGGCGGAGGAGAAATCTTCAGTTATCCAGAGCAGGGGAAGCCGCTTGAGATCACCCAATTAACCGGCCGCGCATTGCATGCCTGGCGCAGTCGGTGCGGCATGATTTTCCAGGATTACTGCCTCGTCCCGCGTCTTGATGTCCTGACAAATGTCCTGCTTGGTCGACTGAGCCAGACCTCCACGCTCAAATCCTGGTTTAAACTGTTCCCCAAAGCTGACCAGCTGCACGCTATTTCATTGCTGGAGTGGATGAACATACTGCCGCAGGCGTTGCAGCGTGCGGAAAACCTTTCTGGGGGTCAGATGCAGCGCGTGGCCATTTGCCGGGCGCTGATGCAAAACCCGGAGATCTTACTTGCCGACGAACCCGTAGCCTCACTTGATCCTGCCAACACCCATCTCATTATGGACGCGCTTCGCGACATAGCCGAACAGGGTGTCTGTGTGGTGGTTAATCTCCACTCTATTGATATTGTTAATCAATATTGCACACGGGTTATTGGCATAGCGGGTGGCCAAATTATTTTCGACGGCCCGCCAGAAAAATTGGATCAGGGCATCCTGCTCCAGTTGTACAACGAAGAAAAAAGCTAACTGCATTTTTTATTCAAACGGGGAAGATAATGACACAGCACTTTTTTACTCGCGTAGGGTTTTCTTGCACCATTCTGGGTATGGCCCTGGTATGGCAGGCCAGTGCAGCTACGCAACCGTCAGTATTAAATCTGGGGATTTTAGGCGGACAGAACTCAACACAACAAATCGGCGATAATCAGTGTGTTAAACGATTTCTGGAGCATGAGCTGAAGGTCGATACCCGCTTACGCAACGCGTCGGACTATACAGGTATCACTCAGGGTCTGCTTGGCGGCAAGGTCGATGTGGTGCTGAATATGTCCCCAGCAGCCTTCGCTTCGGTATATATCAGGGATCCCGACGCGGTCGATGTCATTGGAATAACTGCCGATGATAAAACCGGGACTCACAGTTATCATTCGGTCGTGGTGGTTAAAGCCGACAGCCCGTACCAGTCTCTGGACGACCTGAAAGGTAAACCCTTTGCTTTTGCCGATCCTGATTCCACTTCCGGTTATCTGATCCCTGACTACGCATTCAGGAATAAACTGGGCGGTAATGTGGATAATCAGTATAACCACTTCTTCTCCAGTATTACCTTCTCCGGCGGGCATGAGCAGGATATCCTTGGCGTACTGAACGGGCAGTTCGCCGGCGCAGTCACCTACAGCTCAATGACCGGTGAACACAACAGCGGTTATAGCGCAAGCGCCTTCCACGCGCTAATGCGTATGGGCTACCCGGACCTGATGAAACAGATCCGGATAATCTGGCAATCTCCCCCCATTCCAAGCGGACCGATCCTCGTCAGCAACGCCCTTCCGACAGAGTTTAAAGCCAAAGTGGCCGCCGCTATCAAGAAACTCGATACAGACGATCATGCCTGCTTTATCAAAGCGGTTGGGGGACCATTACATATCAGTCAGGGGAGTGTGGCTGATTTTCAGCTTATCATCGACATGAAGCGCGAATTGCTCAGCACCCGTTAATTCTTTTCCAGATCTTCTCGGCGTGATGGCCGGGAAGATTGCATTCCAGGAAATCATCGCCCGATGAACAGTGCCCATACCGAATTTGAACGTTACTATAAACAGGTTCGCTTACGACAAAAGCGGGATAGTCTGGGCATGTCTGTTCTGCTGCTGACACTCTATTTTTCCGCTGGCCACGTTGCCGAATTTAATCCCCTCACGCTCTGGCATGCCTTACCTGATTTAGCGAATTATCTGTCTGACACCCTGCCGGTGCTTCACCTGGCGGACCTGTTTGCGGGTTCCAATATTAAGGGGTCTCTCGCCTGGTGGGGATATCGTCTGCCAGTACAGTTGCCACTGATCCTGGAAACACTCCAGATGGCACTGGCCTCAACCGTTATGGCCGTCGTTATTGCCATCCCTCTGGCGTTCCTTGCAGCCAGCAACGCGGGCACTGTTTGGCCGCTGCGCCTTGCCATACGTACACTGGTAGCATTCCTGAGAACCCTGCCGGACCTGGCGTGGGCGATGATGTTTGTGATGGCATTGGGTATCGGTCCGTTGGCAGGGACGCTTGCGTTGATGCTGCACAGTACGGGTAGCCTGACCAAATTGTTCTATGAGGCGGTAGAAAGTGCTCAGGACAGGCCGGTACGCGGGTTGAAAGCCTGTGGTGCGTCAGCGCTGCAGCGGGTGCGTTTCGCCCTATGGCCACAGGTGAAGCCGATTTTTCTCTCCTACGCGCTGATGTGTCTGGAAATCAACTTTCGCTCCTCAACCATTCTTGGACTGGTGGGGGCAGGCGGCATAGGCCAGGAGCTGATGACTAACATCAAACTCGACCGTTACGATCAGGTCAGCATGACGCTATTGTTAATTATTATTGTGGTGTCCCTGCTGGACAACCTGTCCAGTCGGCTACGCAGAAGATTATTGTACGAAAATCAAATGCCACCCAGGCAGAGTCGGCTCGATCACATGGCCCTACTCCGGGCTCAGCTACACTATTTGTGTCGTGTGGGAGGACTGGCATTAGCGGGTTTATTGTACTTCTACTGGTTTTTCTCCCGGTACGGCATCAGCCCCGACCAGTTCAGTGCTGGCATCGGGCAAATCGGTCTTTATTTGCAACGGATGTTTATTTGGCAGAATTTTACTGACTGGCCGTTAGGTTATTACCTGACGCAGATCCTCATGACTCTGGCGATTGTCTTCACCGGCACACTGACTGCGACGGCAATTGCGCTTCCGCTGTCATTCCTCGCGGCGCGTAATATCATGCAGGGCCGGTTGTCCGGGGCCGTTGCTCTGCTGATACGTCGCCTGTTGGATATACTGCGCGGGATAGACATGGCTATCTGGGGATTGATTTTTGTGCGTGCCGTGGGTCTTGGGCCGCTGGCGGGCGTGTTGGCCATTATCATGCAGGATACCGGGCTGCTGGGGCGCCTGTATGCTGAAGGGCATGAGGCTGTGGACCGTGCTCCCGGAAAGGGGCTTGATGCTGTAGGTGCCAATGGCCTGCAAAAGCATCGCTTCGCTATTCTCACCCAATCTTTTCCGACACTCTTGGCTCTAAGCCTGTTCCAGATTGAATCCAACACTCGCTCAGCCGCCGTCCTGGGCTTTGTTGGCGCAGGAGGTATTGGCTTGGTCTATGCTGAAAATATGCGACTGTGGCACTGGGACGTAGTGATGTTTATCACCCTGGTGATGGTCATGGTTGTGATGGCAATGGACACACTCTCAGCCTGGCTGCGTCGCCGCTATATTGTGGGTAATACAGTACCGTTGTTTAAAAATGCCAGTGGAACAAACGAGAAGTAAGGCACCTGCATGCGTGGGTAGCGCAGACTGAAGCGCTGCTGAAACAGCGTGAACAGGAGAATGATCATTACAGCCGTCGATAGCGCGATATCAGGTTATTTATTGCCTGCCCGCACTCATGTAAATGGGCTCTCCGGTCGCTCAGGGTTATCCCTTCATCGCTGACCGGAAAGCCAATAATGGACCGCCACCGGGGTCTCGAACCCCGCACCTGCAACATCAATGTCACCGGCTCTGTCCTGCTGAGCTAGTGGCGGTCTGTGTATCCTTAGCACGGAGGCGGATATTACGCACGGAAAATTACCCCTGCAAGAGCCAGGGGTTAACAATGAGTTTCAACTGAATACCAGATGTTAATGAAGGCGTCATTTTATAACAGGAAACCTGATAAACAGGACGACGGGACGTGAGAGAGTAAAGATCGGATTCTGGTATAATGAATCATCACGGGGCACGCTACACGCTGCCGCCGCGGTAAGTCGGAACCCGACGGGTTGTCCCCGTCAGTGTGTCGAAGGTATCGGTTTCTTAGTTCGTAATTACCGTCCCTGACCTGCGCAGTATCAACACATCAGCTGCAATACGCTCTCCCCTCAATCAGAACAGACAGCCCAGCGCCGCCACCTTCACTGTACGCACCTTGCTTGCACATTTGCTTAGTCATGTAACAGTCCTCTCGGTTCAGCATGGTATGCAGACGACGATAGCCATAACAGCGGTAGTTGCTGTGATACGTACCTCTGCATATTTACCCTCCGACCGCAGTGCTGCACGATGATAAAAATAGCTTCTGCGGGCAAGCTGCAATGCCCTATACCTGCATTAGTTATTACACATTGAGGACCAGCCCTTAATTCAGCGTTTTTTTTCTCACTCCAGCATTGATGGATTACAATACAAACTCACGCTCAGATCACAACAATCAGGATCCAATAGAACAATCAGGAAGATATCATGACTTACATGTCGCGAGAGAATGCAGAGTATATAGTCTGTCAGAGAGGCTGGCTGTCAAAAATGCCTCAAACATTCAGAAAGCGTTTACTGCAACATGCCCTGCTTTTAAAATTCGAAGCGGGCCAGAGCATCTTTAAGCCTGGTGATCCCGCAGAGGGAATTTATGGGTTGGTCGCCGGCACAGTGATTGTCAGTACAGCACCGCCTGACTCAAAACCGCGCCTGATCCACATCGCACTACCTGGTGGCTGGACGGGGGAAGACAGTTTTATGACCGGACAACCGCGGCGGATTGAACTGGTCGCACAGAGTGATACTTGGGCGATGCATGTTCCATTGGAAAGCATGGAGAAAATGGCCCTAGACGATCCAGAAAATATCCGCGCCTTCGGCGTGATTTCAATTCTGGCGTCAGATTCTCTACTCAGAATTGTGCATGACTTGCAGAAAAAAAGTGTCAGTGCCAGGATCGCCTCTGTTTTACATCGCATGTGCTGGACAACCAATATGTCGGTTTGTGTCTCCCAAGAGAACCTCAGTATCATTGCGAATACATCAAGAAAACAAGTCAACAGCACAGTCCAGCGATTTGTTTCCGCAGGCTGGATTGAGATCAGTTATCGCTCCATCACCGTGACTGATCCTGCTGCATTACAGCAACACGCGGAACAAATGAAATAGAGATAGAGGGCATAGACAGTGATGACTTATCCACACTCTAAAAATGATGGCACCTGTATCATCGTATTCCTTATTACGCTAAAACGCAGGTGTAGGGGCCGCTTCCCTATTTCCGTTCGTTGAAGTAACTCTGAGGCATCGGGTATTTACGACAACTCTCTCCGTACATAACGTGCAGATAGCGAATAAAAAATGCCAGTTAACCTTACTGGCATTCGTTACGACCTGAATACCGATGTTTTATGACACATCAGGTAAAAACATATGCCTGTCACAAAAAAATTGTTATAAAACTTTATCTAACAGGAGGCTGTCTCAATGCCATCACTTATTCTAATATACGTTTCAGAAAAGCACCCAGCCAAAAAACAATAGCAATATTAACCCAGTGAAAAATCCCACACACCCAAAAACCTCATCTCCGTCGATGGGTCCTTTCACGGATTTAGCAAGGAAAAAATAACACGGAACCTCTTTACCATTTGTGAAGAGGACATCATCAATTCACATATTTTTATTGTCATTTAAACACTAGAACCCTCAATAAACCATAAGCAAGGTTTATATAAACCCTCATTATTATTTATCTTAGATAATAAATATTCGCCACAGATGAAGATACCGACGTGCTTTTAATTTCCTAGTTCATGACGCCCTCTTTTTCGGGTTCAAAGATTACGTTCCCCTGCCAAAGGCGGGAAAAACGCGCAGCATTGCCAGCAGTATAATGCACCGTATGGCGGATATTACGATGCCCCAGATAGTCTTGTATCAACCGCGTATCCATTCCTTGCTCTGCAAGCTCATACCCACAGGCATGTCGTAGCATATGAGGATGGACATCGAAAGGTAACTCAGCCAATCGTCCATATTCCCTGCATAGCATATAAAATCGCTGCCGAGAGAGACGTCCTCCTTTGCGAGAAATAAATAACCATGGTACCCCATGAAGGTTTACCATTTTATTACGCATATTCAGCCACAAGACTAGTGAATTTATGGCCTGCGGATGTATGGGATGAACGGTACTGAATCCGTTTTTTAAACGCCGTATACTTAATCTCCCAGCGGATAAATCCAGGTCCTCCAGTTTTAGCCCTGTTAGCTCACTGGTCCTGAATCCGTGTAAATAGCAAAGGAGTAGCATGCAGTAATCCCTTACACCGTTTGTTCCCCCATATACCTTTCTAATTAATTTACTCATCTCATTTCGTGTTAGATACAGTCTTTCTTGCATGATTCCCCCTGTGATAAATAAATTAATCCTTCTAAATAACTCTTGTATTATCATTCAATTAAAAAAGCACATTGCAAACCGGACGAGTTATTATATTTACTTTAACCCTTTATATATTGTTCCCACCCTTGCCTTAAGCATCAAGATGTCGTCGCAGTCAGACTCATGCCGTTACATTGTGAGCAAAGCCCTCCTCAACCTTTAACGATTCTAAAGAATGCCACTCAACTCGATACCCCCTTCATTTTTTGCTTGCTTAATATACTTTTAATACCTAACTTCTCCGTTAAAGACTGTGTCAAATCGTACAATTGGGAGGAAAAATGCCAAATATGTCGCGTAAGACAGCCGAACGTTTGATCTGCGAAAGGGGTTGGCTATCTCACATGCCAGAGCCATTCAGGGTTCGATTGTTGCAAAATGCACTACTTTTGAAATATGAGGCTGGCCAGATTATCTTTCGAACAAGTGAGCCGGCAGGCGGGATCTATGGACTGGTCGCAGGCACAGTGATTGTCAATACAGCCCCCCCTGATTCAGCCCCCCGCCTGATCCACATCGCACTACCTGGTGGCTGGACGGGGGAAGACAGTTTTATGACCGGACAACCGCGGCGGATTGAACTGGTCGCACAGAGTGATACTTGGGTGATGCATGTTCCGATTAAGACAATGGAACAGATGGTTGCATTAAACCCAAATGACATTCGTGCTTTTGGTACGATTTCAATTCTGGCGTCAGATTCACTGCTTCGAATCGTGCATGACTTGCAGAAAAAGGATGTCAGTTCCAGGATCGCATCCGCATTACATCGAATGTCTTGGGCAACAGACTCCCCGGTTACTGTTTCTCAAGAAAACCTCAGCATCATTACCAATACGTCACGTAAGCAGGTGAATAACGTGATCCAACGCTTTGTTGAAAAGGGGTGGGTAGAAACACGTTATCGTGCCATCACCGTCACCAACCC
This sequence comes from Serratia sp. BIGb0163, assembly GCF_024809935.1. Lineage (NCBI taxonomy): Bacteria > Pseudomonadati > Pseudomonadota > Gammaproteobacteria > Enterobacterales > Yersiniaceae > Serratia > Serratia sp. BIGb0163. The sequence continues at coordinate 3,856 of NZ_JANUDZ010000010.1, read as the reverse complement.
TGTTGCATTACGGCAATATTCAGAAAAAGACGTTACAGAGTAATTTATTGCGAACGGGACAATAGCAGGTCCACCCAGCTTTCCCTGTAACAGGGAGTGCAAGGTTCAAACTGCACCCTGCAAACCTGCGGCTAGCAGAAACCTTGCTTACCGCTAACGAACACCAAGCAGAATGTGATCACATTAGCCACATTGGGGATAGAGATAAATAATGGTACAGATGTTGCGGAAAACTGCAGAAAGTATAATGCGTCAGCGAGGCTGGTTGTCTCAAATGCCTGAAGCCTTCGTGCTCAGGCTGTTACAGCATGCACAGTTGGTGAAATTCGCTCCCGGGCATGTCATCTTTAGTCCGGGTGACCCTGCTGGAGGGATCTACGGCTTTGTTAAAGGTATGGTGATCATCAAAACGGCCCCGCCCTACTCGACGCCACGGCTGATTGACATTGCCGTGCCAGGTGACTGGACGGGTGAAGACAGTTTCATGACGGGTAAAACGCGCAGGTTTCAACTTGTTGCACATAGCACATCATGGATGATGCATGTCCCGCTTACTGCACTGGAACAAATGGCAAAACTCAACCCAAATGACATGCGTGCATTCAGTGTAATTTCAATTCTGGCGTCAGATTCTCTACTCAGAATTGTGCATGACTTGCAGAAAAAAGATGTCAGTTCCAGGATTGCATCGGTATTGCACCGCATGTCCTGGGCGACAGACTCTCTGGTGACCCTGTCTCAGGAAAATCTCAGTATCATTGCCAATACATCCCGCCAACAGATTAACAGTGTTATTCAACGCTTTGTCGATGAAGGATGGATTGAGAAAGGTTATCGCTCCATCACTGTCATCAATCCCGTGGCGTTACGACAACATGCAGAACAAGACATTTCAGACTGAAGGATACAAGAGCCGACGCTCCATTGACGGGTTTCATTCGTATTGGCACAAGCTCACTCGATAGCTAAAGTAAGGACGACTCCCCCATGTGAGGAATGCAACGAGCAGAGGGAATTTATATTGTCGCGCCTCATGGCCATGCGCCATATTTGCCCCAAATAAATTTGCCCTCAATGTGAGATACAGGTACCGAGGGCAAATATCCTGATTGTGACGCCCCTACACCGTTACTGCATCGATAACCGTGCAAAACCTGCTGGCCAGATGATAAAATACAACGTTCCCTTTTAACCCACTGCGCTATCGTAAGGGGAAATGGTTCATTTAAATGGGTATTGGCCTTAGCAGCCAAATCATGACATCTGGATACCCCATTGTGCCGAACAACACTGTATAGCCAATAAATGTACATCAAGGAAAAGATATACCCTTTCGTTGTATCACGTCCTTCTGAGATGCAATACCCAACATCAGTCAAAGAGGATTTTTATAGCCATAGCTAGACTGTGCGTGACAGCAACAAATAGATGAGTACACAGACGCTATATCGCTGGCACCACAGACTGACGTTCTTAGATGCGCCGTATTTATCCGCATAGTACCCCGCTTTCGGTTTAGCACGAATATACAATGGTTGAGATCGCGATCCCCACGAGTACGCACCCGCACATATGAAGAGGTACTTTCCAGCTACTCCGGGTTAACCCTTCATCGCAGGCCGGAAAGCCTAAATGGAGCGCCACCAGGGTCTAGAGCCTCGCACATGCAGCGTTAATTTACCGGCTCGATCCTGCTGAGTGAGTGACGATTTGTGTATTCTTAGCACGATGACGAATATTACTTGCCTGTCAGTACCCAGACAATCGCGCTTCATTAACAAAATATTTCATCTCACCTCGTAATGTTAAAAACATCGAAATATTATTACAAATAAACTATGGGTGAATATACACTATCGGTACCTCTGAATGACCCATAGTCATGCGAGTAAATAGGGAGTGTTTATCTCGTTGAGCCAGTCCTTCAATAGTCCAGAGTAGAGGTATCAAAGCACACACCCCATCGCTGATGATACTCCTTGGCATAATAATACCGTTAACAGTGGCCCAATCCTCACCCACAACTATCCACCGCCCTGGACTGCCTCCCAGTGTACTTCAAATACTAGGAATAAAGGGCGTCCAGCGTAACTGTAAGTTTTCAGGTTGTAGCCTCTGGAACACTCTGTTAATCATTGTTATCTTTATTTTTGAATTTAAAAAAACATTTTATACAATGAGATTACTCTTTAATTTTTTAACAAGACGATGAAGCGATACGGCTTCAGATAGGGAAGTTTAGTTAATGACGCAATCCTTGCACACTGCACGCATTTTTATCGGCTGCGACCCGAATGACTGTGATCTGGAACAAATGATGGTTCTGGAGTACAGCCTGCGTAAACATGCCTCAATCCCTGTGGAAATTGAATGGATGCGGTTATCACGAGATCCTGCCAGCTTCTGGCACTCTAGCGGAACTGGCGAGGGCTGGCGTACTGATTGTTGGGCAACACCTTTCTCCGCTTTCCGTTGGGGGATCCCTGCCCGCTGTAATTTTCAAGGCCGTGCCTTCTATACTGATGCCGATGTTTTGTTCCTCAGTGACATTGCCGAAATCTGGCATCATCCAATGGCGACGGGGAAAGTCATGCTAGCAGCGGGTTCCGGTTCAGCACTACGATTAGGGGAAGTGTTGTGGGACTGTGCTGCCGCAGAGGCTCTGTTACCCCCGTTGAAAAAATTGCAGTGCGACTTGCGCGGACATAAAAGACTGCAGCAATTCTTTGAACAACATCCTGAATACATCGCAGTTCTCGCACCAGAATACAGCAACCTCGATGGCGATGACTTGCCACGCGAATCGCTAAAAGCATTGCATTATTCTGCGATGGGTAGCCAATTCTCACACCGTTTTTCGTTACCTCGCTTACAGGCTGAAAACCGCAGCCACTGGTTCGACGGAAAAATATACCGTCACTATCGTGACGATTTGCGGGAGTTGTTTGATCAGTACTATCATGAGGCATTAATGGCAGGTTATACACTGGAACAATACCGTAATCCGCAGCCATTCGGTCATTTCAATAAACAATCGCAAAAGGTCAATGACGGCAAAACGGTGTCTCGCAAGAAACGACTGCTTCTCAAGCGCATTTTCAGCCGGTCACTTGGCTAAAGTGCGGTGGTAATGCTCATTCCATCACCGTGTTCTTGAAAAAGCGTCATGGCTTCTCTGAATAAAGCACCAATATATGAGGCTAACTGTCTCTTTAGATAAGCATGTACCCTACAGAGAAAATACCCTTGCTTATTCGCCCGATATCCGCAAAGCCGTCTACACCACGAATTCCATAGAGCCGCTGAACAGCGCTATCCGTGCGGCTATCAAAAAACGCAAAGTGTTCCCGACAGATGACTCAATGCGGAAGGTAATTTATCTGGCAATCAAGCATGCGTCGAAAAAATGGAATATGCCGATCCAGAACGGGTAACTGGCAATGAATCGTTTTATTATCGAGTTCGGCACCTGAGTACTCACCTTTAACGAGTGGGTAGTTACGCAGAATTACGGACACGCTCAATTATTCGTAACTAACTAATTTATCTTCCCCTTCAAAATTCAATAAGAAAGTTTACTCACCTCGTCGAGAACACTCAGCAGAGTCAGTGACATAGGCTGTTATTCGATTACCCAGAGACCGCGCACCTGACACGGTCTTCTTGTCTGTTCCTATTTTGAGAGCACTAGGTTGAATCACCCACCGGTATGCGTCGTGATGATTTCCAACACACCGTTGATGATGAACTGTACCCCCATGCAAACCAGCAAGAACCCCATCAAACGAGAGATGGCTTCAATACCGCCCTTGCCAACAAGCCTCACAATTGCGCCTGAGCTGCGCAGGCATAACCA
>NZ_JANUDZ010000009.1:0-215931 GCF_024809935.1 Serratia sp. BIGb0163 | reverse complement strand
GGCCGCAAGGTGCGCGTGGTCTCCATGCCGTCTACCGATGCGTTCGACAAGCAGGATGCGGCGTACCGTGAATCCGTGCTGCCGGCGGCAGTGAGTGCACGCGTGGCGGTAGAAGCAGGTATCGCGGACTACTGGTACAAGTATGTTGGCCTGAACGGCGCCATCGTGGGCATGACCAGCTTCGGTGAGTCTGCCCCGGCAGAGCAGCTGTTCAAAGAGTTTGGCTTCACCGTGGACAACGTGGTGGCCAAGGCGCAGGCACTGCTGAAATAAGCGGTCCTTCGCAAGCTGATAAAAAAACCGGTCATTGACCGGTTTTTTTTATTTTAGGCCATCGTCCCGGCGCGGCGCGGTGCGCGCAACCGATCGTAAACCGCCGCCAGCAACAGCACTAACAGCGTCGGCTGCAACCAAACCAATCCCTGATCCGCCAACGGCAGTTGATCGAACCAGGCCGGCAGCAGGCCGCTGAAGCTGGAGGCCTTTATTCCGTCGGCGAGGCCAAGCAGCAGACTGGTGGCGATCACCGGTGTGAACACGCGGTTGGCGCTGCGCCAACGGCTCTGGCTAAAGCTGAGCAATACCAGGGCGATGCACGGAGGATAGATGGCCGTCAGCACCGGAATCGATACGCGGATCAGATTGGCCAGCCCGAGATTGGACACCAGCATGGCGAACGCAGCGAGGAGGACCACCAGTGAACGGTAAGACAGCGGCAGATAGCGGGAGAAGAAATCGGCGCAGGCGCAGGTCATGCCCACCGCAGTCACCAGACAGGCGATGAACATCAGGATGGCCATAAAGACGCTGCCCAAATTGCCGAAGGTGTGCTGTACATAGGCATGCAGGATTGCCGCGCCGTCTTGCCCGTCGGCAACCAGGCCGCCGCTGCCGGCGCCCAGCTTGAACATGCAGATATAAACCAGTGTCAGGCCGATGCCGGCAATCAGGCTGGCCCACAGAGTGTAGCGCATCAATAACCCCCGATCGTTGACGCCGCGCGACCGTGCGGCGGTAACGATAATCGAGCCGAACATCAGCGCCGACAGCGTGTCCATAGTCAGATATCCCTGCACAAAACCGGTGGAAAACGCCGCGTCCTGATAGCTGCCGCTGGCGAGGATGGGCGCGCCGGCGGGCCAAATCAACGCGGCGACGCCCAGTGCGGCCAGCGCGAGGATCTTCAGCGGTGCCAGAATATGGCCGACGTTATCCAGCAGTCGCCCGGGGTACAGCGAGATAATCATTGCCAGCGTGAAGAACAGCAGGCTGTAGATAAACTGCTGCAGGGCGCCGTCGCCGGTAAAAGGCGCGATGCCCAAAGCGAAAGAAACGTTGGCGGTGCGCGGTGTGGCGAACAGCGGGCCGAGCGCCAGATAGCAGAGGGTAGCCAGCAGCAGGCCGGCCCTGCGGCCGATTGGTGCGGTCAACAGGCTGATGCTGCCGCCGACACGCGCCAGCGCAATCACCGCGATCACCGGCAGGACGACGGCGGTGACGATAAAGCCTGCGGCGGCCAGCCACAGATGTTCACCGGACTGCAGGCCCACCATTGGCGGGAAAATGATATTGCCGGCGCCGACAAACAGGGCGAAGGTCATAAAGCCCAGGGCGATAATGTCTTTGGGAGATAAGCGTGTTGTCATAACGGTATTGCTTTGCCTGTGTACGATAAAAACAACCTGGCGCCGGTAAACTCAAGGGCAGGCGCGATGGGCAAACGGGCACCCATAAAAATTTTGGCATGCAGGATATGATATTTTGCCGAGAAAAGCCTGAGTTACGCTGCGATGAATCAGCTCAAAGCTGGAAATAAACCGGTTGCCGGGCAGCAGGGAATAAACGGCAACCGGTTGAAATAACAAAGGGCGTTAGCCGGCTTTGGCAAGCATGTCTATGGAGAGCGGTATTTCGGTGTGCGGGTTGAAGGAGTCATATTTAAACGAGACATGACCATCCTCAACCGGTTTTCGGGTGAAGAAAATCAGCATGTCCCTGGTCGAGTCTTTGGCTTTATCCTGCGCGACCACCGGTGACAGGCTGTGCTTCCTTTCATGATCGACGACCAGCAAGGTATCAAGGAACGTCTTATGCTGTATTTCACCGAGAATCAGCGTCTTGTTCGCCTGATGATATTTGATCCCGCTGGTTTCCTGCATGTCATGGATAAACGTTTTGGCGCTGTCAGCGGTCATGTTCTCGCTGCCCAGGAAGGTGGTCATGGTGTGATCGACGCCATCGCTGTGCACACCTTCCAGAGCCGGCTCACCGAGTATCTGCGGGGTTGTGAGGGTGCGCAGGTTGAAAACGGTACAGACAAATTTATTGATGTCCTGATTCAGCCTGGCGCGCGGGGCTACGCTGACGCCATCGATAATGTAGGCCTTAAAGCGCATTATCGCCTGGAATACCGTGTTTAACTGCAGGTCGTCGTTGATGCCGCGGAAGTGGCGAATTTGCCCCGAATCATGACGGATAAAGTCTTCCTCGACCGACAGCACAAAAGGCTGGAATTCCAGTCTCTCTATACGATCATTATCAAAGTTAAAGCAGAAGCGGCCGTTTCTCGATTTGCGAAAGGGCAGCGTGGGATCGTCCGCCAGGTTATTGCTGACCTGTGTCAGTTTGGTAAAGTCTTCGGGCTGAGCGCCAAGAGTCAATAAAATGTCCTTCATGGTATCACCGGGAATAAACACAGAGCGCTTTTCCTGGTATTCCTTCTTTATAGCGTCAAGCTGAGATAGCTGTTGCATTGCTCTATTGCCTCTTGGATTAGGATAAACTGACAGTTATAAAACCTTGCTGCCGATCTCAACGTCGAAATCGGGTTTCAGCAAGACGGTTCCTTTATCCCTGGTGACTGCAGCAAGTACCAATACTTCGGATTTAAATCCGGCGACCCGTTTGGCGGGAAAATTAACTACGGAAATAACTTTCTGGCCAAGCAGTTCATCTTCTTTATAGTTTTCACATAACTGTGCTGAGCTGTTTTTCACGCCGATCTCTTCGCCAAAATCGATCTGCAACTTATACGCCGGCTTTAATGCCTTATCGTTATATTCGACAGAGATGATTTCGCCGATGCGCATATCCAGCTTCATAAAATCGGTTAATTCGGCCATGGTCATTCGCCTGATAAATGAGAGACCACCAGAAGGCTAGCAAAGGGAGGAAAAGTCGACAACTTGCGAACGGTGGTGGAGAATAGAAATTAACCACCCGTGGAGTAACAATAAATTTACATTGGTGTAATGAGTTAAAATGAATTATAAGCCATGTTAATTATATTTTTTCCTATTTTTATTATGATTATCTTGGCTATGCTTTTCGCCAAAACTTTCTGCAATAAGCCCTGTTAAGGCAATGTTAAATTAGTTAGTATGCTTCGTAGTGAACCACCAACAGCATTATTCAGGTATTTTTATGGTAATTACCGGCAAGGAAAGCTTCTATCGGCGCAAATCCATTATTGCGCCGTTTTTCCTGATACTGATCTGGTCGACCGGGTTTATAGCCGCCCGCGCGGTGGCGGATCATGCCGATCCCAATCTTTTTCTGACCTTTCGTTTCCTGATCGCCGCCGCGGTTTTTGCCCTGCTGGCCGCCAACTGCGCCTGGCCTAAAGGGCGGCAGTTCATCATGCACCTGCTTACCGGCATGCTGATGAACGGCGTTTATCTCGCCGCCAGTTGGTGGGCGGTGGCGAACGGCCTTGCGGCCGGCGTCATGTCATTGATCGGCGGCCTGCAACCGCTGTTCACGGCGCTGATTTTTGCTTTGGTGCTGCGCAAGCCGATAGGCCTGCGTTCCTGGACGGGGCTGGCGCTCGGTTTTATCGGCGTGGCGTTGGTGCTGTCACCGCGGCTGACCGGCATCGACGTCGGTAACATGGCGCTGCTGCCCATTCTGCTGGGTTTTGGCAGCATCGTTGCGCTGACGATTGGCATCATGGTGCAGAAGTCTTCGCTGGCGGCGGCGGATCTCCGGGCCGCGGGGGCTATCCAGCATCTTGGCGCGGCATTGGTCACCGGCGTTTTGGCGGCGGTGATGGGATCAGGAGAATGGGATAATTCGCCAACGCTGTGGTTCTCGCTGCTGTGGTCGGCCGGGATATTGTCGCTGGGTGGTACCGCGTTGTTTATCTGGATGGTGCGGCATGGCGATCTGACGCGCATTACCGCGCTGATGCTGCTGGTGCCGCCGGCTGCCGCGTTGCAGGCTTATTTCCTGTTTGGCGAAGCGCTGTCGTTGGTGCAACTGGCGGGGTTTTGCCTGACATTGCTCGGCGTGGCTATCGTACAGAAGATCCGCCTGCTGCGGCGTTCCAAACTGATGCAATAACACCGGTTATTTCGTCCTTGGTTTAAAAACCGGGATGACCGTGGATTTTTTTTTGACTGAAAAACGTCCAACCTCACAAAACCAAAAGATAAAAAATCAACGGCGTTGCTTAAGAACACTTATTAACTATATGTTAATTTTTAGTTTCTTAAATGTAACCAGGAGTTGATTATGTTGACAAGAATCGGCGCGTCGGTAGTGGCGATGGCTGTACTGGGTGCAGTGCCTGCTTACGCTGAATTCCCGGCAGGCTATCCAGCCGACTATCAAAAAATTGTGGATGGCGCGAAGAAAGAGGGCAAGGTGGTGGTGTACTCCACCACGGATACCAAGGCCGCCGGGCCGCTGATCCAGGGGTTCGAAGCGTTGTATCCTGGCGTTAAGGTCGAATACAACGACATGAACAGCACCGAGCTGTACAACCGCTATATCAGCGAACAGGCGGCGGGAGGCACCAGCGGCGACGTGGTGTGGAGCTCGTCGATGGATACCGCGCTGAAACTGGCGACCGACTATGCACAGGAATACGCTTCGCCGGAACAGGGCCAACTGCCCAAGTGGGCGGTCTGGAAAGATAAAGCCTACGGCACCACCTACGAACCGGTGGTCTTCATCTATAACAAACGGTTGATCCCGCAGAGTGATGTACCGGACTCTCATGCCGCGCTGGCCAAGTTGATCGCCAGCCAGACCGACAAGTTCAAAAAGAAAGTTACCACCTATGACATTGAAAAGTCAGGGTTGGGCTTCATGCTGTCGGTGCAGGACTTCAAGGCCGACCCGAACTATTTCGCCACCCTGGCTGACGTCGCCAAAGGGGGGCTGGCGGTGCAATCTTCTACCGGCACCATGATGGAAAGGGTGTCATCCGGGGAGAACCTGATTGGTTTCAACATCCTGGGTTCTTACGCCGAAGCTCGCGCCAAAACCGACCCTTCGCTGGGCATCTCTTATCCGAAGGATTACACCCTGGTGCTGTCGCGCGTGTCCTTTATCAGCAAAGAGGCTGCCAACGGCAATGCGGCAAAACTGTGGCTTAACTACGTGCTGTCGGAAAAGGGTCAGAGCATTCTCGCCAACCAGGCCGATATTCCGTCTATTCGTAACGATATTGAAGGCAAAAACGACATCGACGGCATGACCAAAATGCTCGGCAAAGCGCTCAAACCGATCCCGGTGGATGAAAGCCTGCTGGAGTACCTGCAGCCGGCCAAACGCCTGGATTACATCAAACAGTGGCGTACCGCCGCCGCGAAATAACACAGGATCCGGACGCGCGTCTGCCATTGTGGCGCGCGCCCTTTGGTCGTCGTCGTTTACAACCATCGGGATATATTTATGGAAGCATGGCGCAGAAAGTGGCAAAGCCTGCCGCGCGGCTTGGTGGTGTTGATAACCGCACTGGTTATCTACGTGCCGCTGTCGTTTATCGTGATTCAAAGTTTCCTCTCCGCTCCCTTTTTCTCCCCCTCCAAGGTGTTCAGCCTGGAGGCGTTCCAGTTTATCTTTACCGATCCGGACTTCTACAAGGCGCTGAAAAGCGGATTTATTCTGGCTTTCGGCCTGGTGGTGATCGCCATTCCGCTGGGGGGCATTCTGGCCTTTTTGATGGTCAGAACCGACTTGCCCGGTCGGCGCTTTATTGAACCGCTGATCCTGGTGCCAATCTTTGTCTCGCCGATGGTCTTGGGTTTTGGCTACGTGGTGGCCGCCGGGCCGGTGGGCTTCTTCTCGCTGTGGGCGGAGTCGCTGCTGGGGTTCGTACCCTGGAATATCTATTCGATGGCCAGCATCGTGGTGATTGCCGGGCTGACGCACGTGCCTCACGCCTATCTTTATATTTCCTCGGCCTTGCGCAGCGTCGGTTCCGACGTGGAGGAAGCCGCACGCACGGCGGGTGCCTCGCCTTTGCAGGTGATGACTGCCGTTAGCTTGCCGATGGTGCGACCGTCCATTTTGTACGCTGGGGTACTGCTGTTTTTCCTTGGGCTGGAAGTGTTCGGCCTGATGTTGGTGCTGGGCGATCCGGAAGGCAACCTGGTGCTGGCGACTTACCTGTATCAACTGACCAATAAGCTGGGCACGCCGTCTTACCATCTGATGGCGGCGGTGGCGGTGGTGCTGATCTGCATCACCATTCCGTTGGTGATGTTGCAACGCCGTCTGATGCGCACCGCTAACCGCTTCGTTACCGTCAAGGGCAAGGCGTCGCAGGCGCGGGCGCTGCCGCTGGGGAAATGGCGTTGGGTCGCCGGTGCGGTGGTGGTGTTCTGGCTGACGGTGACCATCGGCGTACCGCTGGTGGGGGTGGTGCTGCGCGCCTTTATTTCCAACTGGGGCGTGGGTGTTTCCATTTGGGACGAACTGTCGCTCAATACTTTCCGCACCATCTGGCAGCAACCCAACCTGCTGCGGGCGATCGTCAACTCGATGGCGATTGGGGTATTCGGCGGCGCGCTGGCGGTGGTTTGCTATCTGTTTATCGGCATTGCCATGCACCGCAAACCCGACGGGGCTACCCGTTTCCTCGATTACAGCGTGCTGGTGCCACGAGCGGTGCCGGGTCTGCTGGCGGGGCTGGCGTTCCTGTGGGTGTTTCTGTTCCTGCCGATGTGGCTGGACAAGTCATTGAAAGAAGGCTGGCTGTCGGCGCTGCCGGTGGCCGAGTGGCTGCGGGAGAACCTGATCGTCTGGCTGCGTTCCTTGCGCAGCACCATCTTCAGCGTCTGGCTGGCGTACACCGTGGTGTGGATGGCCTATGGCCTGCGGCTGATCTCTTCGACGCTGCTGCAGGTCGGCCCAGAGCTGGAGGAGGCGGCGCGCAGTGCCGGCGCGACCCGGGGGCAGATCACCCGTCACGTCACCATTCCGCTGTCGCGCTACGGCCTGATTGGTTCGTGGCTGCTGATGTTCCTGATTTTCGAACGTGAGTATTCCACCGGGGTGTATCTGTTGTCTCCGGGCACCGAAACCATAGGTTCGATGCTGGTTTCCCTGTGGGCGGCGGGCGCCATCGATATCGTTGCGGCACTCTCGTTCATTAACATCCTGCTGGTGGTGTTGGGGCTGGGTATTGCCCTGCGCTTTGGAGTGAAATTACATGATTGAACTTTCGGTAGAAAACCTGCATTTAACCTACGGCGACAACCCGGTGTTGAAGGGCGTCTCGATGGATTTAAAGCGTGGCGAGGTGGTTTCGCTGTTGGGGCCGTCGGGCAGCGGTAAAACCACGCTGCTACGGGCGGTTGCCGGGCTGGAGAAACCGACTCAGGGCCGCATTATCATTGGCAGCAATACCGTGTACAACGGCAGCGCGCGCAGCGAAATTCCGGCGGAGGAACGCAACCTGGGGTTGGTGTTTCAGTCCTATGCCCTGTGGCCACATAAAACGGTGTTTGAAAACGTCGCCTACCCGCTGAAATTACGCAAAGTCGCCGCGGCGGAAATCAACCAGCGGGTGCAGGGCGTGCTTGACCAGCTTGGGCTGGGGCATTTGGGCCAGCGTCATCCGCATCAGTTGTCCGGTGGCCAGCAACAGCGCGTGGCGATTGGGCGGGCGCTGGTGTACAACCCGCCGGTTATCCTGCTCGATGAGCCGTTATCTAACCTCGACGCCAAGCTGCGCGAAGAGGCGCGGGTGTTCCTGCGTGAGCTGATCATCAAACTGGGGCTTTCGGCGCTAATGGTGACTCACGATCAGAACGAGGCAATGGCTATCTCCGATCGCATCCTGTTGCTCAACAACGGAAAAATCGAGCAGCAGGGTACGCCGCAGGAAATGTACGGTTCGCCGTCGACCCTGTTTACCGCCGAGTTTATGGGCAGCAATAATCGCCTGCACGGCAAGATTACCGAAGTGAGTGAGGGCAAAGCACGCATTGAAGGCAAAGACTGGGCGCTATGGGGCATGGCGGGGGCAGGGGTAAAAGCCGGCGAAGAGGCCACGGCGGTGATCCGCGTGGAGCGCGTGCGCCTGGGAGATGATCCGCAGGGCAATCAGCTTGAGCTGCCGTTGCTGACCAGCATGTACCTCGGCGACCGTTGGGAATACCTGTTCCGCACCGTTGCCGAGGATTTCGTGGTGCGGGCTTATGGCACCGAAGTGCGTGGTCAGACACTATGCCGGCTCTCCCTGCCGCCCGAGCACCTGTGGATTTTTCCTAAAGTTTAAGGCGGAAAACGTCGTTTTTGTTAAAAAATCTGGCGCAAGGCCAAGGATTGGCCAGGAAAAAGTGTGCGCTAGATCATCTTATTCCCGCAAAGTGTCGTTCGGTTGTCAGGCAGACTGTTGCATCTGTTCCTTTTGGTAAAACTTTGGTTTATGCTCAGCTGAAGCGTTTCAGTTGTGGTTGTTTTCAACTGAAATGCCGGAGTGAAGCCGGTGAAACCACTGCCGGGTCGAAGGAATAATGCAATGCGACGATTCACAGCGGGTGGTGCGCTAAAGTACTCTATGCGGGTTATCCAGATAACCCAGTCAGCGCCCTCTCGACAACGGTGAGTACGCCCGGTGAGGGAAGGCCCTTTTTCAGGAGCAGCATGACAATCCGCATAGCGATAAACGGCTTTGGCCGCATTGGCCGCAGCGTTTTACGCGCACTGTATGAATCGGGACGAAGAGCGGAGATTTCCGTGGTGGCGATCAACGAATTGGCAAACGCCGAGGGGATGGCCCACCTGCTGAAATACGACTCCAGCCATGGCCGCTTTGCCTGGGATGTTCGCCAGGAATGCGACATGCTGACCGTCGGGGACGACACCATTCGCTTGCTGCATCAGCCGGCGGTGGAACAGCTTCCCTGGGGAGAGTTGGGTGTCGACGTGGTACTGGACTGCAGCGGTGTGTACGGCAGCCGGGCAGATGGCGAAGCCCATCTGGCGGCGGGGGCGAAAAAAGTGTTGTTCGCCCACCCAGGCGGTAACGATCTGGACGCCACCATCGTGTTCGGCGTCAACCATCAGACGCTGCTGGCAGAACACCGCATTGTTTCCAATGCGTCATGCACCACCAACTGCATTATTCCGGTGATCAAGCTGCTGGACGATGCCTACAGCATCGAATCGGGCACCCTGACTACCATTCACTCTTCGATGAACGATCAGCCGGTGATAGATGCCTATCATCAGGATTTGCGGCGTACCCGTGCGGCGAGCCAGTCGATTATTCCGGTCGACACCAAGCTGGCCGCGGGCATCACCCGTATTTTTCCGCAGTTTTGCGATCGTTTCGAAGCGATTTCGGTGCGCGTGCCGACCATCAACGTGACGGCCATCGATCTCAGCGTCAGCGTCAGTTCGGCGGTGAAGGTGACAGAGGTCAACCAGCTGCTGCAAATGGCCGCACGGGGATCATTTCGTGGTATAGTTGACTATACGGAACTACCATTAGTCTCGATCGATTTTAACCATGACCCGCATAGCGCTATCGTCGACGGTACGCAGACCCGGGTCAGCGGTCAGCACCTGATCAAGACCTTGGTCTGGTGTGATAATGAATGGGGCTTTGCCAACCGGATGTTGGATACAACACGGGCAATGGCCGCAAGCGGTTTCTAGTACGGCGGCATCGGCATGACCGATGCGCCGCTCAGGCAACTTTATAGTTTCTAGAGAATCAACCAAGAGGGTTCACCATGTCTGTAATTAACATGTCCGATCTGGATCTGGCCGGTAAACGCGTTCTGATCCGCTCCGATCTGAACGTTCCAGTGAAAGACGGTAAAGTGACTTCCGATGCACGTATCCGTGCCTCCCTGCCGACTATTGAAGCTGCGCTGAAACAAGGCGCCCGCGTGATGGTAACTTCCCACCTGGGTCGTCCTACCGAAGGCGAGTACAACGAAGAATTCTCCCTGCTGCCTGTGGTCAACTATCTGAAAGAACACCTGAAAAACCCGGTTCGTCTGGCTAAAGACTACCTGGAAGGTGTTGACGTTGCAGAAGGTGAACTGGTAGTGCTGGAAAACGTCCGTTTTAACAAGGGCGAGAAAAAAGACGACGAAACCCTGTCCAAAAAATATGCGGCGCTGTGCGACGTGTATGTGATGGACGCCTTCGGTACGGCACACCGTGCGCAGGCTTCCACCCACGGCGTGGGCAAGTTTGCACCTGTCGCCTGTGCTGGCCCGCTGCTGTCTGCAGAACTGGAAGCCCTGGGCAAAGCGTTGAAAAGCCCGGCTCGCCCGATGGTTGCCGTGGTTGGCGGTTCTAAGGTTTCGACTAAATTTGATGTGCTGAACTCGCTGGTGAAAATCGCCGATACGGTGATCGTGGGCGGCGGTATCGCCAACACCTTCGTGGCTATCGATAACAACGTCGGTAAATCTCTGTACGAACCTGACTTCGTCGATGCAGCGAGAAAACTGCGTGACGAGTTTAAAATTCCGGTTCCTACCGATTCTCGCGTAGGTACGGAGTTCTCTGAAACTGCACCTGCCACCTTGAAAAAAGTCAGTGAAGTCAACGATGATGAAGAGATCATGGACTTCGGTGACGAAACCGCGCTGGCTATGGCCAAGTTGCTCAAAGAAGCCAAAACCATTCTGTGGAATGGTCCGGTTGGCGTATTCGAGTTCCCTAACTTCCGTAAGGGTACCGAAATTGTCGCGCGCGCTATCGCAGACAGCGAGGCATTCTCTATCGCTGGTGGTGGTGATACGCTGGCGGCTATCGATCTGTTCGGTATCGAGGATAAGATTTCCTACATCTCTACCGGCGGCGGCGCCTTCCTGGAATTCGTGGAAGGCAAAGCGTTACCGGCAGTTGTGATGCTGGAAGAGCGCGCTAAGCAGTAATTCAGACAACGGGAGGCGAAAGTCGCCCGTTTATTTTATACCGCGCGGCATAGGCGGCGCGGCATGAAAAATCGATTTACATCCATCTACGGCCGACGAAACAGGACAAAGTAACATGTCTAAAATTTTTGATTTCGTAAAACCGGGTGTCATCACTGGTGATGACGTTCAGAAAGTATTCGCAGTAGCTAAAGAGAACAACTTTGCTCTGCCAGCAGTTAACTGTGTGGGTACCGACTCTATCAACGCCGTGCTGGAAACAGCCGCGAAGGTACGCGCTCCGGTTATCGTTCAGTTCTCCAACGGCGGTGCCGCGTTTATCGCCGGCAAAGGCGTGAAGACTGACGTTCCACAGGGTGCAGCAATTCTGGGCGCGATTTCTGGTGCACACCACGTTCATCAGATGGCTGAGCATTACGGCGTGCCGGTTATTCTGCACACCGACCACTGCGCGAAGAAATTGCTGCCATGGCTGGACGGCCTGTTGGACGCTGGCGAGAAGCATTTCGCCGCTACCGGCAAACCATTGTTCTCTTCCCACATGATCGACCTGTCTGAAGAGTCCCTGGAAGAAAACATCGAAATTTGCAGCAAATACCTGACTCGCATGGCGAAAATCGGTATGACCCTGGAAATCGAACTGGGCTGCACCGGCGGTGAAGAAGATGGCGTGGACAACAGCCATATGGACGCATCCTCCCTGTACACTCAGCCAGAAGACGTGGCTTACGCATACGAAAAACTTAATGCGATCAGCCCGCGCTTCACTATCGCGGCGTCCTTCGGTAACGTGCACGGCGTTTATAAGCCAGGCAACGTGAAACTGACCCCGACCATCCTGCGCGATTCTCAGGACTATGTTTCCAAGAAATATAACCTGCCGCACAACAGCCTGAACTTCGTGTTCCACGGCGGTTCCGGTTCTAGCGATGCAGAGATCAAAGAGTCCGTAGGTTACGGCGTGATCAAAATGAACATCGATACCGATACCCAATGGGCAACCTGGGACGGCATCCTGCAGTACTACAAAAAGAACGAAGGCTATCTGCAAGGCCAACTGGGTAACCCAGAAGGTGCTGACAAGCCGAACAAGAAATACTACGACCCACGCGTATGGCTGCGTTCAGCCCAGACTTCGATGATTACTCGTCTGGAACAGGCTTTCAAAGATCTGAACGCAGTAGACGTTCTGTAATCTCGGTTAGCTGTTAGCTCTACATGAAGGCTCCCCTCGGGGAGCCTTTTCTATTTCTAGCTCAGCAGGCTGGCGCCGACGTTGATCGACAACCCGAGGATGATCAGGTTGAAGACAAAGGAAATCACCGATTGCAGCAGGGCGATTTTGCGCACCTCGGCCGCGCCGACCGCCACGTCGGCGGTTTGCGAAGCGACGGCAATGGTGAAAGAGAAATAGGCGAAGTCCCAATAGGTCGGTTCTTTGAGGTCACCGGGAAACAGCAGTGGCAGAGGATCTTGCTGCGCGCCCTGACGATAAAATTGATGGGCATAGTGCATGGTGAACGCGGTGGGCAGCAGCAGCCAGGACACCACCAGCGTGGCACCGGTCAGCGCCAGATGCAGTGTTTTCAGCGAGTCGCTGACCTGCCTGGTGGTACTGAGCTCAAACAGAATCGACAGAATGCTCACCATGCAGCCAATGCTGACCAGCGCCAGCACTTTACTGGCGCTTTCATCCTGCGTGCGCGCGAGTTGGCGGATATGCTTCGGCGTGCTGACCAGCATCAACCGCCACAGAAACAGCAGGTAGCACCAGGCCAGCAGGTTCCAGCCGAGCATCAGGCGTTGCAATTGACCGAGCCTGTCCGGCAGCAGCAGGTAGCACAGGATGCCCGCAGCCACGGAAAGCAGCAGCCTGGGGCGAACCCGCCAATAGTGTTGAATCGACGATGGCATCTGCATGACGAGCGAAGTTCCTTATCGTTAAAAAGGCGATAGCGCTATGTTCAGCATAGAGGAAGTTCGGCGATTTTTACCGCTTACGGTTGGCATGCTGCGGGAATGTTAGTTAACCTAGGGCGGTGGTTTCCGACTGACGCCAGATGTCAGTTTTTTTGCGAGTTTATCCCCTTAGGGAAAAGTTAGGACGACACGAATGAAAGATCTGAATGTAGTAGACGGCATTAATGGTGCCGGTAACTGGCTGGTGCAGAACCAGGATTTATTGATTCAGTATGCGGTGAACATCGTCGCGGCGATTGTTATTTTCATCATTGGTTCGATCATTGCACGGGTAGTCAGCAATGCGGTAAACCGTGTGATGAAGCTGCGCGGCATCGATGCCACGGTAGCCGATTTCCTGTCGGCCATGGCGCGTTACGGCATTTTGGCCTTCACCTTTATTGCAGTACTGGGGCGCGTTGGCGTACAGACTACCTCGGTGATCGCCGTGCTGGGTGCAGCAGGTTTGGCCGTCGGCCTGGCGCTGCAGGGCTCGCTGTCCAACTTCGCCGCAGGCGTGCTGCTGGTGGCCTTCCGTCCACTGCGTGCCGGTGAGTATGTCGACTTGGGCGGCGTAGCCGGTACCGTCGACCAGGTGCAGATTTTCTCCACCACGTTGCGCACCGCAGACAACAAAACCATCGTGGTACCGAACGGTAAAATCATCGCCGGCAACATCATCAACTATTCCCGCGAGCCGAACCGCCGTGTGGATATCGTGGTTGGCGTGGCTTATAACGCCGACATCGATGTGGTGAAAAAGGTACTGGGCGATGTGATCGCCGCTGACAAGCGCATCATGCACGCCAAAGGCGTGACCGTGCGTCTGAACGAGATGGCACCTTCTTCACTGAACTTCGTGACCCGCTCCTGGACCACCAATGCCGAGTATTGGAACGTGTACTTCGATCTGATGGAGAACTTCAAGCGCGCGCTGGATGCCAACAACATCGGTATTCCGTTCCCGCAGATGGATGTTCATCTGTATCGCAACGATGCGACCACCGCGAAAGCGGAATAACGGAAAGGGGCCTTGGCCCCTTTTTTATTGGGTCAGTTGGGTAATGCAGAGTCAGTCGCAGATGCCCGGTGATTCAAACTGAGCCGGTAGAGCAGGAAGATGGCGGCAGAACCCACCAACACCGGTAGCGCCAGCCAGATAAAGAACGTCTCCGGGGAACCGGCAGCGGCAATCATCCAGGCACCGAGCATGGAGCCGACAATGGAGCCGAAGCGGCCACTTGCCATCGCCCAGCTTACCCCGGTGACGCGAGCCGCAGTGGGGTAGATAGTGGCGGAAACCAGATTCAAACCGTTCTGTGCGCCTGCCACACCGAAGCCGACAAGGAATACTGTGGCGGCCAGCGTGTAGACATCCCCCATCAGATAGCCGGTAGCGCCGACAACCAGCGCGGCACCCAGGTAGGACAGGGCCAGCACCCGGTAAGGCCCGGCGCGGTCCATCAGCAGCGCCATCAGGATAGCCCCGAGAGTCCCGCCCAGTGGCACCATCGCGCCAATGCGTGATGCGTGAACGATATCGTAACCGGCGTCCTTGAGAATGCTCGGCAGCCAACTGGTGAGCTGGTAAAACACGAACAGCGAGCAGAAGAACGCGGCCCACAGCAGCAGGGTCCGCACTGCGCGGCCTTCGGTGAACAGATGGGACACTGGCGACCGCGCCTGCGTTGGGCGCTCGTCATCGAGGATCGTTACGCCAGCCCAGCTTTTGCCAGTGATACGCTCAACCACCTGGCGCAGGCCAGCGGCATGTTTCGGGCTGGAGGCCATAAAGCGCACTGACTCGGGCATCTGCCAGGCCAGCAACGGCAGCAGCATTAACGGCGCTATGCCGCCCAACATCAGCACGCCACGCCAGCCGAACACCGGAATAATCTGCCCGGCCAGCAGGCCGCCCAGGGCCAGACCGGCGGTGAAACCGCTCCAGCTCAGGGTGACCATGATCATCCGCCGACGTGCCGGGGAGTACTCTGAACTGAGGGTGATGCAGGTGGGCATCGCGCCCCCCAAACCAATGCCGGTAATTAACCGCAACAGGGTCAGCGACTCAATGGAATGGGTATAGGCCGAGGCTAAAGTCCCCCCGCCAAAAATCAGTATCGAAACCAGCAGCACCCATTTGCGGCCAATGGCATCGGCGACCGGACCGAAGATCAGACTGCCGAGCAGCAGACCGAACAACCCGGCACCAAAGGCGGGGGATAACTGCGCAGGCAGCAGATCCCACTCTTCGCGCAGGGCGGGGGCGATATAGCCAATGATGGCGGTATCAAAACCGTCCAGCAGGACGATCAGAAAACACAGGCTGAGGATCAGGATCTGGTAAGGCGAGACCTTGGCGTTGTCGATAATCTCACTGATACGAGCGGTGTTTTGGCTCATGGTAGTTCCACTAAATTGGGCTGGTGTGGAGCTGGCTGGAGGGCAGAATAGGCGTCAGGTTCCGGCTGAAACGGGCCTGAGCCAAAGCCGCTTTGGCTGGCATGGCGTAGAAACCCGAGTATACACCAGAGCCAAGGGCTTGCAGCGATGTTACGGGGGAAGCCGATGATCTTTTGCGGGTTTCACGCAGGGGAAGCAGGGGGCGCTAATTATAGATACTTTCGCTTTCAGAACGGGCTGGCGTGATGGGCTTTGATCGGCTCTTGGCTGATAGGATGAAAAAAATGCAGCTCACTGGCGTGCAGCATCAGCCGCGGGGTCCGTTCGGTGCCGGGCAGCAGGAGACCGCCATACAGGTCACAGCCCAAAATAGGGTGGCCCAATTGCTGACAGTGGATGCGCAGTTGATGAGTACGCCCGGTTTCCGGGGTTAGCTGCACCCGCGTCAATGGCAGTGACGTTCCGTCTGCCAACTCATGATAAAAGCGCTCAATGACCTGATAGCCGGAGCGAGCGGGCTTGCCGTGGATGGCGCAAATCGACATCAGCGGGAACAACGCCGGATCTTTGGCAATCGCTGCGTCTATCACCCCTTCGTTATCGGCCAGATGCCCGCACAGCAGTGCGCTGTACACTTTGGTCACGGTACGCTGGCTGAACTGCTGGCAGAGGGCGGCATTGATAGCCTTATTGCGGGCAATCACCATCAGCCCGGAAGTGCCGAAATCCAGGCGGTGGATCAACGTGCAGCCGGGGAATTGCTGTACCAGCCGATGATGCACTGAATCGAGATTTTGCGGATTTTTCCCCGACAGGCTGAGCAACCCGCTGGGCTTATTGATCAGCACCAGACTTTCGTCCTGATAGAGGATCTCGATCTGCTCATGGCACGGCGGGGCAATAAAGGTATCGATAATCTTGGACATCAGGCTACCCGGAGGGAGAGTGGGTGCGGATGATAACGAATTTTAAACCGGCTGACGAATTACGATCGCCTGGCAACAGGGCGGGGAAAAAACCGAGAAGGCTGATTTCCATGCCAGCTAACTTTGTTTTCACCAGATGCCTCAAAGCATCCGGTGAAAACTTTTGATACTGGAACTGAGGCCCGCCAACCCTATTTATTGCCCGTAATAAGCATTCTTGCCGTGTTTGCGCAGGTAGTGTTTATCCAGCAGCGCGGGCTGCATGCTGCTGATGCCCGGCGTCAACTGGCGCGAGAAAATCCCCATATAGGCAATTTCTTCCAGCACTACCGCGTTGTGTACCGCGCTGTGCGCGTCCTTGCCCCAGGCGAAGGGGCCGTGTGAATTGACCAGCACCGCCGGAATGGCGTTCGGGCTGATACCGCGTCGGTGGAAGGTGTCGATAATCACCTTGCCGGTCTCCAGTTCGTAATCTTGCGCAATTTCGTCCTCGGTCATCAGCCGGGTGCAGGGAATGGCACCGTAGAAATAATCGGCGTGGGTAGTGCCCCAGGCGGGGATGTCCAGCCCGGCCTGCGCCCAGATGGTGGCGTGGCGCGAATGGGTGTGTACGATGCCGCCGATATCGGCAAATTCACGGTACAGCGCCAGATGGGTGGCGGTGTCCGAGGAGGGCTTTTTGCTGCCCTCGACGGTTTGGCCACTGGCGAGGCTGACCACCACCATGTCCTCGGCCACCATGTGTTCATATTCCACGCCGGAAGGCTTGATCACCACCAGCCCGCGTTCGCGATCCACCGCGCTGACGTTGCCCCAGGTGAAGGTCACCAGGTTATGGCGCGGCAGGTCGAGGTTGGCTTCCAGTACCTGTTGTTTCAGCTGCGACAGCGTTAGCATGTCATACCCCCTTGTTGCATTTTTTGTTCGATCCAGCGGCGTGCCTGTACGATTTCTGCCACCGGCTCTTCGGCTTTCTCGGTCCACATCTCGATCAGGAAAGCGCCGCGATAGTTAAGCTGTTTCAGCGTGCGGAATAGCGCGACGAAGTCGACGCAGCCTTCGCCAAAGGGCACGTCGCGGAACTGCCCTGGCGAGCTTTCGGTGACCGGATAGGTGTCTTTCAGATGGATGGCGGCGATGCGGTCAATGCCCAGCGCCAGCTCCTGCGCCACGTCATTGCCCCAGGCGCTGAGGTTGCCGACGTCCGGATAGACCGTGAACCACGGCGATGCCAGGCAGGTATCCCATGCCTTCCACTTGCTGATTGAGTTCATAAAAGCGGTGTCCATGATTTCCACCGCCAGCATCACCTGGGCGGCGGCGGCGCGTTCGACCGCCCATTGCATGCCCTCGGTGAAGCGGGCGAGGGTGCTTTCGTCCTGCTGTTCGTAATAGACGTCATAACCGGCGAGCTGGATGGTACGGATACCTACGTCCTTCGCCAGTTGGATCGCCTGTTCCATCACCTCGAAGGCGCGTTGGCGCAGCGCATCGTCATGGCTGCCGAACGGAAAGCGGCGGTGGCCGGACAGGCACATTGATGGGATGCTGATGCCGGTTTCCAGCATGGCGCTGACTAGCGACAGCCGCTGTTCTTTGCTCCAGCTCAGGCGTGCCAGCCGTTCGTCACTTTCATCCACCGACATTTCGACAAAATCAAAACCGCAGGCCTTGGCCAGCGCCAGACGCTCGGGCCAGGTCAGGTGTTTCGGCAGGGCTTTTTCATAAATTCCCAATGGGTGCTGGCGCATATCAACTTCTCCAGATGTCATCAATGGCGGTGCGGAACTGACCGGCGGCGGTCAGCGGATCGGCAGCTTCTGCCAACGCCCGGCCGACGATAAAAGCGGTAACGGCGATGTCCTTAAACAGCGGTAAATCGGTCGGGGTGATGCCGCCAGTGACCGACAGCTCAATGCCCAGATCCGACAACGCTTTCATCAGATCCAAATCCTGTCGGCCCCAGGTTTGTCCGCTGGCCTGGGCGTCGCGGCCACGGTGGTAGATCGCCTGGCGGATGCCAAGCTCGCGCCACTGCCGGGCATCGTCCAGCGTCCAGCGGCCGAACAGCTCAATCTGGATCTCGCCCTGGTGCTGTTGCGCCACCTCCAGCGCGCTGGCCATGGTGGCTAACGGCGCGGCGCAGATCACCGTCATCCAGTTGGCACCGTGGCTGAAGGCCTGCTGCGCCAGCGTGCCACCGGCATCGGCCACTTTCAGGTCGGCCACCAGCGTATGTTGTGGGCAGCGTTCACGCAGCGCGCTCACCGCCTGGATACCGGCGCTGATGCATAAAATGGTGCCGGCCTCGATAATGTCGACGTGCGGCTGCAGGCGTTCTGCCGTTTGCAGGGCGGCGTCCAGCCGGGTGTGATCGAGCGCCAGTTGCAGACGCGGTTTGTTGCTCATAGGGCCTCCTTCTGGATGGATTGCAGCGTGGCTACCAGCGCCTGATAACATTGATATTTTTTACCGTAAGCCTCTGCTGCTGCTGCGTCCGGCAGCACCCGTTCGATGCGCGGTGCCAGCGTTCGCTGGGTGGCAGTGAAATCGCTGAATACGCCGCTGCCGACCATTGCCGCCATGGCTGCACCCAGGCAGCCGGTTTCTTCCACCTGCGGCAGTTCCACCGGCAGGCCGCTGACGTCGGCGAACATTTGCATCCAGGGGGCGGATTTGGCCGGACCGCCGGTGACGCGCAGCGCGGTAGCCGCAGGGAAGCGTTGCCGCATGCGGTTGAGGTGGGTCATATGACAGAACACCACGCCTTCATAAATCGCCTGTACCAAATGCTCACGCTGGTGGAAGGCCTGCATGCCATGGAAGCTGGCGCTCAGGCCCAGCCCGGCGTTGGAGCCGTACAGGAAGGGAACGAACAGCAGGCTGCTGTCGGCTTTCGGCAGCGTTGCCACCCAGTCGTTGAGCTGGGCGTAGTCCTGCAGCCCCCATTGTCGGCAGAACCACTCCAGGTTGGCGGCAGAGGTTGGGCTGGCTTCGTGCACAATGTATTTGCCGGCTTCGGCGTGGCGACCATAAACAAACGGGTGGTCGAAACCGTCGGTGATTTTGTCGGTAATGCCGCTGGTAACCGACCAGGTGCCCATCACTGCGTTGAGCCGTGTTTCGTCGTGTAACCCGGCGCACAGCGCGGTGGACACCACATCGAACAGCCCGCCGACCACTGGCGTACCTGCCAATAGCCCGGTTGCCTTTGCAGCGGCGGCGTTGATCCGTCCGGCGATTTCGGCCGAACTGACAATCGGCGGCAGGGTGGGCATGATGTCGCCAATGCCCAGCAGCTGTGCCAGCGCCGGGTCATAGCGACCCTCGGCCATTTGGTAAAGATTGGATTCGGAGATATTGGTTTCTTCACAGGCCAACTCGCCGGTCAGGCAGTAGCGCAGATAATCGTGGGCCATCAGCACGCTGCCGATCTGGCGATAACGTTCCGGCTGATGCTGCCGAACCCAGCGCAGCAGCGACACCGGGTGGCCGGTCCACAGCGTTTGCCGGGTCTGCGGATACAGCGTCTGCGGCACGCCCTGTTTTTGCCATTCCTGCACCAGCGCCAGTGCGCGCTGGTCAGAAGACAGCATGGCATTGCCCAGTGGCTGCCCTTGCTGGTCCAGCAGAAACGCCCCTTTGCCCTGCGCCGAGATGCCGACGGCCTGAATATCACCGACAGCAATCTTGTTGCGGGCCAGCAACTCGCGAATCACCTCGGCAGCGGTGTGCCATAGCGCAGGCATATCCCGCTCCGCCCAACCCGGTTGGGGCGAGATAATTTCCAGGTTGCGGCGAGCGATGCCCAGCTCAGTTCCCTGACGGTCATACAGCCCGGCTTTGATAAAGGTGCCGCCGCAGTCCAACCCCAACCAATAGTCCATTATTCGGCCCTCGCGCTTTGGTCGCATTTGTTCGGCAGCATCAGCGCCAGCACCGAGGCAATGGCCAGTGATACCGCCAGGCTATAAACGCCGACGTCCTTGCTGAACAGGCTGATCAATACGCCGACCATATAAGGGCCGCAGAAACCGCCCAGGTTGCCCAGCGCGTTGATCACGCCGCGTGCCCCACCGGCCACTTCGGCATTGAACAGTTTGGGAGGAATGGTCCAGAACACCCCGGCGGCGGCCTGGATGAATACCCCGCAGCCGACCAGCGCCGCGTAAGACCACCAGATGTGATCTTTCAACAGCACCGACAGCGCCATGCAGATGGCGAAGCAGGCCAGCGGCAGCGCGACGAAGATTTTGCGTTTTCCGGTACGATCGGAGAGTGAGGAAATCACCAGCATGCCGAAGATGGCGCCGATGTAGGGCAGAATAGCCAGTATGCCGACCTGTTCCATGTTGCCGTTGGTCAGCCCCTTGAGGATGGTCGGCAGCCACAGGGTGTAGCCGTAAATCCCGGTCTGGTAGAAGAAGTTTACCAGGATCAGCTGCCACATGATCTTGTCGCCCAACACCCGGCGCAGCGAGGCGTTGCGCACCGTTTTGCCTTTGATCAGCAGTTGTTCGTCATGCAGCGTTTTGATCAGGTAGTCTTTTTCCGCTGCTGAAATCCACTTGGCCTCCTGCGGACGGTTGCTGATGGTGAAGTACCACAGCACCATCACCACCAGCGACAGCGCGCCTTCCACCAGAAACAGCATACGCCAGTCCCAGACGGTGATGATCCAGCCGGACAGCGGGGCGGTGAGAATACCGGCTATCGGCACGAACATAATGACGATGGCGTTGGCACGGCCGCGTTCCTTGTCCGGGAACCAGTTGCTGATCATGGTCAGCACCACCGGCAGCATGCCGCCCTCGGAGACGCCCAGGGCAAAGCGCAGGAACAACAGTTGATACTGGTTACTGACTAGCCCGGTCAGCACCGAAATAATCGCCCAGGCCAGCAGCGACCAACCGATGAATTTCTTGCCGTTGCCGTACACCGCCAACTTGCCGCCGGGCACCTGCAGGAACAGATAACCGATAAAGAAGATGCCGCCGGCCAAACCGGCCATCGAGGCGGTAATACCCAGCTCGGCATCCATACCACCGGGCATGGCGAAGGCGATATTCACCCGGTCCATATAGGAAATGATGCAGGTAATCAGGATCGGCGGTACGATCCGCAGCCAGCGTAATTTGGGGATCGCCTGGTTTTGAGTGACAGAAACAGAGGCAATATTCATATATACACCTGTAGGGTCAGATTTTATTGTTTTGGTGGTTTAAGGCGCAGGGGCGCCCACACCCGCCCGTAGGCTGATGATTTTTATCTTTGATTCCTTTGCTGTCGGTCAGGCGCTAAATAATGCCAGCGGTATTTTCACCACTACTTTGCGAATATCGCAGGGTTGTTGATGAATACAGGCCGGGCGATGAACATCCGGCGGGAAAAATACCGCAAAATTACCGGGCTGCATGGTTAACCAGGATTCATCCGCGACGTCCTGATAAAAAATAATGTCGCGCTGCGCCAGTAATTCCTGATGGATCGGGTTATCGCCACGATCCGCCGCCACGCCGATCAATTCGCTGCCGCTGACCAGAAACTGCACATCAACATTTTGACGGTGCACTTCGGGCCGCAGATCGCTCGGTTGCTGGGTGTGCAGATCCAGCACCTGTACTACATAGCCGGTAGCGGGATCCTGATAACGTCCGGCGGGCAGGGCGCTGAAATCCGTGCCTTGCAAATAGGCGATGGCGTGAGCCACCGGTGCCGGGTAGTGCTCCGGTGAGGTATTGGCGATATGGCCAAAGATCATGGTGTTTCTCCTGTTACAGCGCCTGAATGCGCGCCCAGATGCGCTCATCCACCGGAATGCCGTCACGCATGTTTTCTGCATGAATGCGTGGGAATTTATGGCCCGGCAGGCGGATAGCCACCTCCGGGTTATCGCGTTCGGCGTTGGTGATGTAGTCCATGATGCGCTGCAGTTTTGCATCGCGAGTGGCACCGTTGATCAAGCGTTCGATCTCAATGGCGATAAACACCTGCGACACGCCGTACTCGTCACTGTTGTCCTCGGTGACTTCCGCGACTGAAGATCCGCCGGAAAGCAGGGTGGCGATCATATCCAGCACTACCGACAGCGCCGATCCTTTCCAGTAGCCCATCGGAAGAATGCGACGGTTCTCTTCAATGGTGGCCGGATCGCGCGTCAATTGCCCGTCGTTGTCAAAGCCGCCGTCCACTGGCAGGGTTTTGCCCGCCAGCCGGTTCAGCTCCAGCGCGCCATAGGAGAACATCGACATCGACATATCTACCATGGTGATTGGGTTACCCGGCACCGCGACGATCAATGGATTGGTGCCGATGCGGCACTCTTTGGCTCCCCAGGGCGGCATCACTGCTGCTGAGTTGGTCCAGCAAATGCCGATATAGCCTTTCTCTGCCGCTTGCCAGCCGTAGCCGCCGCCGCGCATCCAGTGGTTGGCATTACGCAGGGCCACCAGCCCGATACCGTGGCCGTCGGCTAACTGCATGGCGCGATCCATCATCTTGCGGGCGGTGAGGTTACCTATGCCCTGATGGGCGTCCCATTGCTCAATTGCACCCAGCGACAGCAGCTTGCTGGGCTCGGCGTCCGGCACAATATCGCCAGCGTCCAACTGCTGAATAAAACGTGGGAAACGGTTAACGCCGTGGGAGTAAACGCCGCTGGCGGAGGTATCGGCGAACATACCGGCACAGTCATCGGCGGTGCCTTCCGCCACGCCCCGCGCCAATAGCACGCGTTTGAATTGCTGCTTTAGATCGGTGTAACTCACTCTCATCCTGATTCTCCGCTACGGCGTATTTGTTTGTTTTATGATCTTTGTATTTCAATATACGGAATTGCATTTCAAATAAATGCTATACCTGCGGTTAAACGAAGTCAAAGCGACGGAGGAGAAAGTTATTTATATAAAACAGTGTGTTAAATTAATCTGATGAATTTGTGATCGACAACACATTTTGGGGTGTTGACGTGCTTCAGACGTGGCAAAGCAGAGCGGAACAGGCCCGCTCTGCCAACATCATTTTTCCCCGTTATCCGCGAGTATTCAGCACCATGCGGTATAACGAGGTGGTGGCGGTAATGTACAACTCATTGCCATCCGGTCCGCCGAAGGTGCAGTTAGAGACGCGTTCCGGCACCTCAATCTTACCTAGCTGTTTTCCCTGGCTGTTGAAGATCAGTACCCCATCGGCACAGCTGCAAAACAGGTTACCGATCTCATCAACACAAAAGCCGTCCGGGAAGCCGGGTGCCACGCTGACGAAACGCCGACCGGCATCCAGTTCACGCCCATTGACCTGATACACCCGCAGTTCACTGCGGCCGAGGGTCGGGAAATCGACGATCGACATGTCCGCCACATATAACAGTGACTCATCCGGTGAAAACGCCAGGCCGTTTGGCCGCTGCAGGTCACTGGCGGCAATGTTCAGCGAGCCGTCGCGCGGATCAAAACAGTAGAGGTAGCAGCCGATGATCTGGCTTTCCGATTTGTAACCTTCTTCATCCCCGGTGATGCCATAGGGCGGGTCGGTAAACCAAAGGGTGCCATCGGAGCGAACCACCAGGTCATTAGGGGAGTTGAAGCGCTTGCCGTCTACCCGATCGACCAGCATTTGCATCTCACCGTTGCTTTCGGTGCGGCTGATGCCGCGCCGCCCGTGTTCGCAGCTGATCACCCGGCCTTCGGCATCGCGCGCATTGCCGTTGGCATAGTGCGACGGGGAGCGCCACAGGCTGAGTTCTCCCTGTCGCGACCAGTGGAACATGCGGTTGCCTTTCACGTCGCTGAACACCACCGCATCCTGCAGCGGCAGCCACACCGGCCCCTCGGCCCAAATGGCCGATGAGCACAGGCGTTCAAGCGGGTGACCTGTCATCAGTGGGTTCATGCTGCCTCCGCTTACTTCACGCCCCAAATGGCTTTGTAGTGGCCCTGATAATCATTTTGCGGGTCATACCGATTGCTGCTGCCACCGTCGGCAGTGATATTGTCGCGGGTCACCAGGTGCGCCGGGGTGACGTAGCCGGAAGGCGGCTGTTTGGCGAAGGCGCGGTTAAACTCATCCAACAGTTGCCAGCCGTGCAGTTTAAGCGGTTCCGGTACCGTAGCCGATTGGCTGCCCCCAGAGCGGATGCGTTGATAGGCGGAAATAGAGCCGTCACCGGCCGAGATGCTGTAGGGCGCATTGTTGCCGCCTTTGCCGGCGGTTTTCAGCGCCGGGGCCATAAAATCAAAATACAGATCGTTAATGGCCAGCGCGTACTGGAACTGGTCACCGTATTTTTGCAGTAGGCTGAAAGTCATGGCCGGCATGCGGTTGGCGGTGTCTGCCAGCGGGGTGTCGATAAACTCGACCACCTTGCAGCCGCTGCATTTGCCGATTTCCTCTTTCATTACGTTGGCCTTGTCCAGCGCGATTTGGTACAGCGAATCGGTAAAGATCAACACGTTGGCCTTGCCGCCGGACTGTACCACCGCATACTGTGCGGCGATGCGTGCCACGTCATTGGAGTCGGAGGTGACATTGTAAAACACGTTGTATTTGGCGATTGGCCCTGGCTCAGGCACCGCATGCCAGGCGGTCAGCACAATGCCTTGCTGGATGGCTTTTTTCAGCGGGATCTTGGCCACGTTCGGGTTCCAGCCGCCGATCACGATACCGTCCGGCTTCTGGGCAATCGCCTGGTTCAGTGACGCCAATTGATCTTTCACCGAGCCGCCGCCATCCAGGGTTTCCAATTTCCAGCCGGCCGCTTTCGCCGCTTCACTCAGCCCTTCCTGCACGCCCTGCACGCCGCCGTTTTTCATGTCCGAAGCGATAAAGATGATTTTCTTGTTGGCCTGTAACTTTGGCCCGCTGGTGGGGCCATCCCACTGGGTCACGCTGGCGGTGGCCTTGGTGACCGCCGCCGTGGCCTGGTCGAGATAGGCATCGGCCCAGGCGGATGATGAGGCGCCGGCCAGCAGCAGGGTGGTGGGCAATATCCAAAGATGTTTCATTCGGTGAACTCCTGGTTAAGGATTGATCGCTTTATGGTTATTTTTATCAGCCGGAATGGCTGGGCTGCGTTGAACCGCTTTTTGATTGAGTAGCCGACGGCGTTGGGCGTAGCCTGCCAGCGTGATTGACAGCAACAGCGTCGCACCGTTAAACAGGGGTTCGACCCAGAACTCGCCGCCGAACTGCTGGATACCGGCGATGCCGATAGCCAGAATGGCGATGCCGACCACGGTGCCCCAGACGTTAACCCGACCGGGACGAATGGTGGTACTGCCGAGGAAGGCGCCCACCAGCGCGGGCAATAGATAGTCCATGCCGACGCTGGCCTGGCCAACACCCTGCTCGGCGGCGATCAGCACCCCGCTAAAGCCGGTCAGCACGCTAGAGGCGATAAAGGCACCGATGGTAAAGCGATTGACCGAAATGCCGTTCAGCCGCGCCGCCGCCGGGTTACCGCCAACGGCATACATACAACGGCCCAGTGGAGTGTGTTCGGTGATCAACCACAGCACCACCGCGACGATCAACACGTAGAACGCCACGATCGGGATCCCGCCGATCTCGGTGTGGTGCAGGGCGATAAAGGCGTCCGGCAGATCGCCGACGATCTGTCGTCCGCCGGAGTGCCACAGCGCAATGGCATACAGCACGGTGCCTGAACCGAGGGTGGCGACGAAACTGTCGATATCCGCCAGCGCCACCAAAATACCGTTCAACAGACCGTACAGCGCGGAGAGTGCCAGCACCGTCAGCACCGCCATCTGCCACGAAAAGCCGTATTCCACCTGTAAGGTAATGGCCAGGATATGCCACAGCACGATGCCGAAGCCGACGTTAAGGTCAATTTTGCCGACGATCATCGGGATGGTCGCCGCCAGCGCCAACAGGGCGATTTTTGCTTTGCTGGAGAGGATCGCCTGCAGCGTCAGCATTGAGGCGAACGTGGGGGAGATCAGTGAAAACAGGATCACCAGCGCAATGCACAGCAACAGCAGGCCGTAGCGGGTAAGGACCTGCATCAGCCACGGGCCGGCGCCGTCCTGCGACAGGCTGACTCTTTGTTCCAGTGCCGTTGATTTAACAGATGTTTTAGACATGACCCACCTCAGATTCTAATCTTGTCTCGAGAGTTTCCCCGGCGCTGGCGGAGGCCAGTTCCAATAAATTGGCGAATGACACCTGCTGATTTTTCAGCTCGCCGACCACTTTTCCCCGGTTAAATACCAGTGCGCGGTTGCAGATATGGGCGATCTCCTCAAAGTCATTGGAGATAACCAATACCGCCACGCCTTCCTCCAGGGATTTATTTAACAGATGGTAGATTTCCGCCCGTGCGCCGACGTCGACGCCGGCGGTGGGATCTTCCAGGATCAGCAGTGGGGCGCCCAGATGCATCCAGCGTGCCATGACCACCTTTTGCTGGTTGCCGCCGGACAGGGCGCTGATATCGATATTGACGTCCTTGGGCCGCACGTCGAACAACTGGACTTTCCACCAACTGGCCCCGATCTCGGCCCGGCGGCTGTAGCGTGACAGCAGTTTGTGGCCGCTGGCCACAGGGTTGATAAACAGGTTTTCACGCACGCTCATCGACATCACCAGGCTTTCGCCGGTGCGATCCCCTGCGACCAATGAGACGCCGCAGGCCATGGCTTGCTGTGGGCTGCTGGCGGTGTAGCCTTGCTCGCGAAAGCGGATTTCGCCTTCATCAGCGTGACGCAGGCCAAACAGCAACCGACCAATTTCTTCCTGTCCGGCACCGCGCAGACCGGCCAGCGCCAGCATTTCCCCAGGCTGCAGATTGAAGCTGACCGGGCCGATATCACCGACCACCACGTTATTGAGCTGCAGCACGGGCGGCCGATTTTCAGGCAGAGGTTCACGCTGATCGTCAGCCATTGCTTCGCCGACGATCATCTGCACCAGATCGCGCAGCGAATAATCGGCGGTATTGCCACCGGCCACATAACGGCCGTCGCGCATAACGCACACCCGGTCGGCAATTTCGATTACTTCATCCAGCCGATGGGTGACGTAAATCATGCCGACCTTTTTGGCACGTAGCCGGTTAATCACCGCGAACAGGTGGCGCACATCGTTGGCGGGCAGCGAGGCGGTGGGTTCATCCAGCACCAGCAGTTCGGCATTGACCGCGACCGCCCGGGCTATCGCCAACAGCGATTTCTCGGTACGCGACAGTTCGAAGACTCTGGCGTCGGGATCCAACTCTATACCGACATCCTGCAGTGCCTGAACGGCACGGCGGCGAATGGCACGCCAGTCGATCAGGCCGAAACGACGTGGGAAACCCATCACCAGCGCCATGTTTTCCGCTACCGTCATCCATTCGATCAGCCCGAGATCCTGATGAATAAAGGCAATAGGCTGGCGGCTGTCACTTTTTATCGCCGCGGCGGAGGCTATGCTGGACCCTTGAAACTGAATATCGCCAGCGTCGCGTGGGTAAACCCCGGCCAGTACTTTGATCAGCGTCGATTTGCCTGCGCCATTTTCGCCCAGCAAGGCCAGGACTTCGCCCGGCATCACCTGCAGGCTGACGTCATTCACCGCGACGTTACCGCCAAAACGTTTGACGATATGGCTGAGGGTGAGAATGGGTTGTTCCGCATTTTCTGGTGTCATGTGATGCGCCCCTGGTCCCTGCATCCGCGATCAGCGTGATGCTAATTGGTGGTTATATCGCCTTTAAATTTCAATATGCGAAATTCAATTTCAAAAATAATATGCCGATTGCCGATCTAAAGCAAAGCAGGAGAGGTTTTAATTGTCTTTTTAAAACAAGTGGTTATTTATATCTTTGCGAAATTGTGACGCACAACTCACTTCGGAAGTTAGCGGAATGTTGCGAGTTTTTAACCCGCTGACGACAATGAAACGGCGTTCCGTCTTCACCTGATGCGGGCCTTGGGGTAACATTCCCGGCAAAGGATCCGTTTGCCACGCCGTGGCGTTGGCTGGCGGCCCGACACTGGAGAAATTGCGCTATGAGCCTGAAAGCTGTCGACGAGAAAGATGACAAGAAAGACAAACCCCTGGGCAGCCAAAGCCTGTTCCGTGGTTTG
Organism: Serratia sp. BIGb0163; assembly: GCF_024809935.1. Classification (NCBI taxonomy): domain Bacteria; kingdom Pseudomonadati; phylum Pseudomonadota; class Gammaproteobacteria; order Enterobacterales; family Yersiniaceae; genus Serratia; species Serratia sp. BIGb0163. The sequence continues at coordinate 187,422 of NZ_JANUDZ010000009.1, read as the reverse complement.
CAACTGATTGAGATCCTGAGCAACTTCCCTAACGGCTGCCCACTGGCGCACCTGTCTGAGTTGGCCGGTATGAACAAGAGTACCGTCCATCGCCTGCTGCAGGGGCTACATACCAGCGGCTATGTCACTCAGGCGCCTTCGCCCGGTAGCTACCGTCTGACCACCAAGTTTATTTCTGTCGGTCAGAAGGCGCTTTCTTCGCTGAATATTATCCATGTCGCTGCGCCGCATCTGGAACAGCTCAATCTGGAAGTGGGGGAGACGGTCAACTTCTCCAGCCGCGAAGACGACCATGTCATTTTGATCTACAAGCTGGAGCCAACCACCGGCATGATGCGCACTCGCGCCTATATCGGCCAGCATATGCCGCTGTATTGCTCGGCGATGGGCAAGATTTTTATGGCCTACGGCAACAGCGATTATCCCGATCGTTACTGGCAAACCCATCAGCATGAAATTCAGACGTTGACGCGCAATACCATCACCGAGTTGCCGAAGATGTATGAGGAACTGGCCGATATTCGCAAGCAGGGCATGGCGATGGATCGCGAAGAGAATGAGCTGGGGGTGTCCTGCGTGGCGGCACCGGTATTTGATATTCAACAGCGGGTGCCTTATGCGGTGTCGGTCTCTTTGCCGACCGCCAAACTGCAACAGATTGGTGTCAAAGCCCTGATTAAGCCGGTGCTGGCGACCGCACAGCGTATTTCTCAGGAGCTGGGATTTGTTATTCCCGCCTGATTATTAGCATTGCTGATAGTTGATTAGAAATATCAATTTCACCTAATAATTTTTTCCTCCTATGATGCGCGTATTGACCGATACGCGCCGCTGAACGGCGCTCTTTTCTCTGTGAGGAATACCATGCTAGCTGTCTTTTTGCAGGGCTTTGCCCTGAGCGCCGCGATGATCCTGCCGCTTGGCCCACAAAACGTTTTTGTTATGAATCAGGGTATTCGTCGCCAGTATCATCTGATGGTCGCGTCGTTGTGTGCGCTGAGCGACATCGTGCTGATCTGCGGCGGGATTTTCGGTGGCAGCGCCTTACTGAGCCGCTCGCCGCTGCTGCTGGCGCTGGTGACCTGGGGTGGGGTAGCTTTTCTGCTGTGGTACGGCTGGGGGGCCTTTCGTACCGCATTTAGCCGGCAACTGGCGCTGGCGACGGCCGAAGAGCTGAAGCAAAGTCGCTGGCGGCTGGTGGTTACCATGCTGGCGGTGACCTGGTTGAATCCGCATGTCTATCTCGACACCTTTGTGGTTCTGGGAAGTTTGGGAGGGCAACTGACGCCGGATGTACGTTCCTGGTTTGCGCTGGGGGCGGTGAGCGCTTCCGTCGTGTGGTTCTTCGCCCTGGCACTGTTGGCCTCCTGGCTGGCGCCGTGGCTGAAAACCCAAATGGCGCAGCGCATCATTAATACATTGGTCGGGGTGGTGATGTGGGGCATCGCCTTGCAGTTGGCCTGGCAAGGGGCAAGTTTATAAGAATTTGTCACTAATCCGAATTCAAAAACCCGTGCGATATGCTAGCTTTGATGCCAAGGAACTGGCCTTTCAGGCCGGTAATCAGTTAGAGCCTGTCATCAAGGAGACACCGTGAAGCTTAAAGCATTGGCTATGGCCGCAATGATTGGATTAGGGACGTTACCTCTGGCGCTGCAGGCGGCAGAAGTGCCGGAAGGGCCGCACGTAGTGACCTCGGGTACCTCCAGCGTTGACGCGACGCCAGACATCGCCACCCTGGCGATCGAGGTCAGCGTTTCATCCAAAGACGCCGCCCAGGCGAAGAAGCAGGTTGATGAGCGCGTAGCGCAATATTTTGATTTCCTGCAGAAAAACAATATTGAGAAGAAAGACATCAGCGCCGCCAACCTGCGCACCCAGCCGGAATATGATTACCTGAAAACCGGTGAGTCGGTGCTGAAAGGCTACCGTGCCGTTCGTCAGGTACAGGTGACGTTGCGCCAGTTGGACAAGTTGAACGAGCTGCTGGACGGGGCGTTGAAATCCGGTCTCAATGAGATCCGTTCCGTTGAGCTGGGCGTGGCAAAACCAGACGTCTACCGTGAGCAGGCGCGTCAGAAGGCTATCGAGAACGCGACTCAGCAGGCCGCGTCTCTGGCGAAAGGCTTTAACGCCAAGCTGGGGCCGGTATACAGCATTCGTTACCATGTCGCCAACTACCAGCCGATGCCGGTAGCGCGTATGTATAAATCGGCGGGGGCGGCAGCGGAAAGTGATGCGGCGCAAACCTACGAACAGCAAAGCATTCACTTTGACGATCAGGTGGATGTAGTGTTTGAGTTGCAGCGTAACGCGGCACAATAATATACCCGTCATACTTGAAGCTGCATCTGTGTTGGCTGCAGGCAGTCACCCCAGTCACTTACTTGAGTAAGCTCCTGGGGACTCCTGCCCTGGCCGTCTTGATGCAGCTCCAATTATTTAGGGTATAACACTGGTTTTGCAGACTACTTACAAAGCTCGTTATTAGGGAGAGCGTGCCGAAGGGGTCGTAACGGCCTTGGCCGTCGGAGTGCCCCTCGGTGCGCTAGGCCCGTGTATCTCGGGCTTAAAAACAACTTTGTCAGTAACCTCAAAAGGTTCGCCGCGGCGAACCTTTTCTATTTAATCCTGACGCAGAACCTGGCGGCCGTGCTCCAGCAGGGCATCGGTCACTTTACGCATCATGCGGCTCTCCGGCGCGAAGCGGTGCCAGAACAGCATGCGGCGCTGGAACAGACCCGGCGTCAGATCGATCAGTTCGCCCGAAGCCAACTCTTTCTCAATCTGCAGATGCGGGATCATACAGCAGGTGGTGCCCTGGCGTGCCAACTGCACGAAGGCTTCCGACGAGTTCACGATATGGCAGGGCACGCTACCCGGCGACAGATCAAAGTTCTGCTGCAGGAAAGCCTGGTGCATGTCGTCGAGATGATCGAACGCCACCGCCGGCGCTTTTAGCAGCGCGGAGCGCGTAACCCCGTTCGGGAAGTAACGCTCGGCAAAACCCTTCGAGGCGACAAACAAATAGTCCAGCGCGCCCAGTTGATCCACCAGGCAGCTTGGCAGCGGCTGTGGCTGGATACTCACAGCGCCAACCACTTCACCCCGGCGCAGACGTTCCTGAGTGCGGGTTTCGTCTTCTACCTGCAGGTTCAGGCGGATAGGGGAATCTGTCAGCACCGGTTTCAATGCCGGTAGCAGCCAGGTCGCCAGGCTGTCGGCGTTAACCGCCAGCGACAGCAGCAGCGGCGTATCAATGCCGGTATCGTTGCCCAGCCACTCTTCTTCCAGTAATTCCACCTGGTGCAACAGCGCCAGCAGTTTTTGGCCCTGCTCGGTCGGGCGTGGCGGCACGGTACGCACCAACAGCGGTTGGCCAAACAGATTTTCCAACTGCTTGATGCGCTGGGATACTGCCGATTGTGTGATGCAAAGTTTTTGCGCGGCGCGCTCAAAGCCACGCTCACGGATCACCGCGTCCAGCGCTTGCAGCGTTCGATAGTCTGGGCGTTTCATCGGAAAGATATCCCTTAAAGTAAATTGATACAGGCACTATGCCACATCTCTGGTGTATTACAGGTGGAAAATCACCGGGCCATCTTGCCGCACCGCGCCTAAAAATGCGGCCTGGCGTGAAGAAGTGTGATCCTGCCTAAGTGAAAAATAGCGATTTACCCTATAATACGCACACGTTTTCGTACAGAGGCAATGGACATATTATGACGCAGGATGAACTGAAAAAAGCGGTTGGCTGGGCAGCACTGGATTACGTTACCCCGGGCACCATCGTTGGGGTCGGCACTGGCTCGACCGCCGCCCACTTTATTGACGCGCTCGGCTCGATCAAGCACCAGATTGAAGGGGCGGTGTCCAGCTCTGACGCCTCTACCGCCAAGCTGAAAAGCCTCGGTATCCACGTTTTCGACAGCAATGAAGTGGATTCACTGGATATTTATGTCGACGGCGCGGATGAAATCAACCGCCATATGCAGATGATCAAAGGCGGCGGCGCTGCGCTGACGCGTGAAAAAATCATTGCCGCTATCGCGCGCAAATTTATCTGTATTGTCGATTCCAGCAAACAGGTCGATGTGTTGGGTAAATTCCCTCTGCCGGTAGAAGTCATCCCGATGGCACGTTCTTACGTAGCGCGTGAGCTGGTCAAGCTGGGCGGGCTGCCGGAGTATCGTCAGAATGTCCTGACCGATAACGGCAACGTGATCCTCGATGTGCATAACCTGAGTATCATGGACGCCATTGCGCTGGAAAACAAAATCAACGGCATCGCCGGTGTGGTGACCGTGGGTCTGTTCGCCAACCGGGGTGCCGATGTGGCGCTGGTAGGTACGCCTGACGGCGTGAAGGTTGTCGAGTAATGTAGTGCCGCTACAGGTATGCGGTCTTGGATCCCACCAGGCCGCATAATTCACTGGTTAAAATATCTTTTATTAAAAGCGTCAAATTTGGTGACATATGTCACATTGCGAGCGATAGCTCCACGAAGCTTCTGTCTATTTCTTTCCCTATGGCATTTTCTGCCAGAAACCACCAACAACGCTGAGCCTTGTACTGACGGGCGGGCAATCGTTTGTATTGCCGCCCGCGATATTTTTGTTATGTTGGATGCGTGCTGTTTCACAACAGCCGCTTCTGAAGTCTGAACATAGGGTCGGGTAAATGGCAAAAGTATCATTGGAGAAAGACAGGATTAAATTCCTGTTGGTGGAAGGGGTTCATCAGAGCACGGTAGATAATCTGCTGGCAGCCGGATATACCAACATTGAATATCACAAAGGTGCGTTAGACACCGAATCGCTTAAGGCATCGATTCGCGATGCTCACTTCGTCGGTATCCGATCGCGCACAAATCTGACTGAAGAGGTTTTCGCTGCCGCAGAGAAGCTGGTGGCGGTTGGCTGTTTCTGTATCGGCACTAACCAGGTTGATTTGAAGGCGGCGACCAAACGCGGCGTCCCGGTGTTTAACGCACCTTTCTCTAATACCCGATCCGTGGCTGAAATGGTGCTGGGCGAACTGCTGCTGATGTTGCGCGGCATTCCGTCCGCCAACGCCAAAGCGCACCGTGGCGAATGGCAGAAACTGGCCGTCGGCTCGTTTGAAGCGCGCGGCAAGAAGCTGGGGATTATTGGCTACGGCCATATCGGCACCCAACTGGGTATCCTGGCCGAAGGCCTGGGCATGAAAGTGTTCTTCTACGATATCGAGAACAAGCTGCCGTTGGGTAATGCCCAGCAGGTGCGCCACCTGTCCGATCTGCTCAATATGAGCGACGTAGTGACGCTGCACGTGCCGGAAACCCTGTCGACCAAGAATATGATGGGCGCAGAAGAGCTGGCGTTGATGAAGCCAGGCTCGATTCTGATCAACGCCTCGCGCGGTACCGTGGTGGATATTCCAGAATTGTGCAAAGTCCTGGCCAGCAAGCATTTGGCCGGTGCGGCGATCGACGTCTTCCCGGAAGAACCTGCGACCAACAGTGAGCCGTTCATCTCACCGTTGTGCGAGTTCGACAACGTGATCCTGACTCCGCACATTGGCGGTTCTACGCAGGAAGCGCAGGAGAACATCGGTGACGAAGTGGCCGGTAAGCTGGCGAAATACTCCGACAACGGTTCGACCCTGTCGGCGGTTAACTTCCCGGAAGTATCACTGCCGGCGCATGGCCCTAATGCCAGCCGTCTGCTGCACATCCATGAAAACCGTCCTGGTGTACTGACGCAGATTAACCAGATCTTCGCTGAAGAAGGGGTGAACATCGCCGCGCAGTACCTGCAAACCGGTCCGGAAATCGGCTACGTGGTTATCGATATCGAAGCGGAAACCGAACGTGCTGATGCTGCACTGCAACGCATGAAGGCTATTGACGGCACTATCCGTGCTCGCCTGCTGCTCTGATTGAATACGCGGTGACAAAAAGGCCGGATTTTTCCGGCCTTTTCTATTTGGCTATCTGCCATGTCCAATTTTGAGATGGGGTAATGATTTCCGGCAGCGGGATATCCCAATGCTCCACCGGCAACTGTTCCACCTGCTGGCAGTCATGCGCCAACCCGATAGGGTAGGGGCCGAGATGCTGCCAGTTTTGCAGAGTGCGATCGTAAAAACCGCCGCCCATCCCCAAACGCTGGCCCGAGCTGTCAAACGCCACCAATGGCGTCAGCACCACGTCGAGTGATCCGACCGGCAAGACGTTGCGCACATCGAGCTGTGGCTCAAGGATATTGAAACGGTTGTTAACCAGCGGCGTTTCCGGAGTGTAACGCAGGAACAGCAGGTTGCCGGGGCTAAACGGGTGCAACACCGGCAGGTAGACTTGCTTAGCCTGTTGCCATAACCGTTCAATCAGCGGACGGGTATCCAACTCACCGTCAAACGACAAAAATACTGCAATGCTGTGTGCCGCCTGGATGCGCGGATGCGTAGCGATACGTTCGGCAGTTTGCAGAGCAAAGTTATTTTGTTGTTCAGAGGTTAGGGCGCGTCGACGCTGACGGATTTGGTTACGGATGTTCTGCCGCTGCTGGGCATACTGGGCTTGAAAAGACATAGTCAGCACACTTACCGCTGAGGAAGGGGGAATCTCCGAGATGCCGTCGCAGGCTGTAACCCTTGAACCCATGGTTCAAGGTGAACGTGCTGTCGCAATCTTAAGGCTTCTCGGCGGGCCGAGCATGCACACCGATCGCGGATCATCACATTCTGTTGGTACTAAATATCGGCTCAGGGGACTGGCCCGCTGGCGAACATCTCAGAGAAATTTTTTACTCATTGCCGAAACCTTGAATTTCAGCAACTTAAGTTATTCGAATTGTGCATCCTGACGTTCAGAGATGCGACCCTGTTCAAGCAAAGCCTGTTCAATGGTCTGTTGTAGCATGCGAATGCGTTGTTCCATATTGGACGCATAATCACGGGTTTTCAACCGTTCTTGAGCAAGTTCGTGACAAACATTTAATGCCGCGATGAAAACGAGCTGCTCAGTATTTGTGACTCTAGTGCGAACTTTAAGATCTTGCAACCGTTCGTTAAGATCGACCGCTGCCATGTTCAACGCATCTTGTTGTTCTGGCGGGCAATTGACTCTTAAAGAGCGACCAAAAATTTGAATATCTACTGGTTGTGCAGACATGCCACCTTCCTGCCTAAATTTCGCGCCAGCCTCAACCTGCCCTTACCGGGCTGTCCAAAGCGGGCGCCACTATATATACCTCGGTACCAAGATACAACCCCTTTTTCAGTACCTGGTTGTAATCTACTGCGACAGACATTACCAGTCAAAAAAGGGTTTCAAAATGCGTATTTAGCTTCATTTTGTTCCCTGCCGGCAGTGTGTGAGATCTGGCACATCACGATTATAACTAGCCACTGAGGTGTCGTGCTTATCTGGTACAGCGACGGACCTTGGTGGTAGCATAACACGAACTTATCCTGCCAACGATGACGAATACGCATGTCTATACAGAATACATTTCCAAGTTACCAATCTTTGACCCTTGCCCTCAACCAGCAAGCGGTGGCGTTGACCGCTGCAGAAATGCACGGCCTGATCAGTGGCCTGTTGTGCGGTGGCAGCCGCGACGCCGGCTGGCAATCGCTGGTCTATGATCTGACTAACGAAGGCGTGGCCTTCCCGCAGGCGCTAAGCTTGCCACTTCAGCAACTTCATGAAATTACGCGTGAAACGCTGGAAGACGACGATTTCATGTTCCAACTGATGATGCCGGAAGGCGAGACGGTCAGCGTGTTTGATCGCGCCGACGCGCTGAGCGGTTGGGTGAACCATTTCCTGCTCGGGCTCGGCATGATGCAGCCGAAACTGGCTCAGGTGAAAGACGAGGTGGGTGAGGCGATCGACGATCTGCGCAATATCGCCCAACTCGGTTATGAAGAAGACGAAGACCAGGAAGAGCTTGAGCACTCTCTGGAGGAAGTGGTGGAGTATGTGCGGATGGCGGCCATTTTGTGCCACACCGAATTTACCCGCCGCAAGCCGACGGCACCGGAAAATGCCAAACCGACCTTGCACTAAATACCCGATTTCACGTCCTTAAGGCCGTGAGCACAGGCAGATTGATTTCAGGAGAAGGTGATGACTCAGCAGGAATTCAACAGCCGCCGTCAGGCGCTGTTGGCTAAAATGGCTCCGGCCAGCGCGGCGATTATTTTCTCTGCGCCGGAAGCGACGCGCAGTGCCGATACTGAATATCCTTACCGTCAGAACAGCGATTTCTGGTACCTGACCGGTTTTAACGAGCCGGAAGCGGTGCTGATTCTGGTGAAAAGTGACGAGACGCATAACCACAGCGTGCTGTTCAACCGGGTGCGCGATCTGGCGGCGGAAACCTGGTTTGGCCGCCGTCTGGGCCAGGATGCCGCTCCGGCGAAGCTGAGTGTGGACCGCGCTCTGCCGTTCAATGAAATCAATGATCAATTGCCTCTGTTGCTTAATGGCCTGGACGTGGTTTACCACGCACAGGGCCAGTACACCTATGCCGATAAAATAGTGTTCGACGCGCTGGACAAGCTACGTAAAGGCTTCCGTCAGAACCTTCAGGCACCGGCGACCCTGACCGATTGGCGTCCGTGGCTGCATGAAATGCGCCTGTTCAAGTCGTCCGAAGAGATGGTTATCATGCGCCGCGCAGGTGAAATTAGTGCGCTGGCCCATACCCGCGCGATGGAGAAATGCCGTCCCGGGATGTTCGAATATCAGCTCGAGGCGGAAATTCATCATGAGTTTACCCGCCTGGGTGCCCGCTCCCCGTCCTACAACACCATCGTCGGTGGTGGAGACAACGCCTGCATCCTGCATTACACCGAAAACGAAAGCGAATTGCGCGATGGCGATCTGGTGTTGATCGACGCCGGCTGTGAGTTTAAAGGCTATGCCGGTGACATCACCCGTACCTTCCCGGTCAACGGCAAATTCAGCCGACCGCAGCGCGCGGTGTATGACATCGTGCTGGCGTCACTGACGCGGGCGCTGGAGATGTTCAAGCCGGGCATCAGCATCCGTGTGGTGAATGATGAGGTGGTGCGCATTATGATTACCGGGATGGTAGAGCTGGGGATCCTGAAAGGCGAAGTAGAGCAGTTGATTGCCGAGCAGGCCCACCGTCCGTTCTATATGCATGGCCTTGGCCACTGGTTGGGGCTGGATGTACATGATGTCGGCCATTACGGCACGCCGGATCGCGACCGTACGCTGGAGCCGGGTATGGTGCTGACGGTTGAACCGGGGCTGTACATTGCGCCGGATGCCGACGTGCCGGAAGAATATCGCGGCATGGGCATTCGTATTGAAGACGACATCCTGATCACCGCGACCGGTATTGAGAACCTGACTGCCGGCGTAGTGAAAGACGCTGACGCCATCGAAGCACTGATGGCGGCGGCAAGGTAATAGCATGAGTGTAATCATCGTTGGCGGCGGTATGGCGGGCGCGACTTTGGCGTTGGCCATTTCATCGCTTACTCAGGGACGATTGGCGGTTGATCTGGTCGAAGCGACCCGACCGGACGACCGCAGCCATCCGGGATTTGACGCCCGCGCCATTGCCCTGGCGCAGGGCACCTGTCAGCAGTTGACGCGCATCGGCGTTTGGCCGGCGCTGCGTGACTGTGCGACGGCCATCACCCAGGTGCACGTTAGCGATCGCGGCCACGCCGGGTTCGTTAATTTGCACGCGCAGGATTATCAGGTTGACGCGTTGGGGCAGGTGATTGAGCTGCACGACGCAGGGCAACGGCTGTTTGCGCTGCTGGCCAAGGCCCCCGGCGTTACGCTGCACTGTCCGGCCCGAGTGGTCGATGTGGTGCGCACCGCGGAGCAGGCCGAAGTGCTGCTGGATAACGGTCAACGCATCAGCGGGAAACTGCTGGTGGCGGCAGACGGCTCGCGTTCGGCGCTGGCACAGGCTTGCAATGTGCAGTGGCAGCAAAGCGACTATCCGCAGTTTGCTACCATCGCCAACGTCACCACCGCCGAGCATCCGCAGGGGCGCGCTTTTGAACGCTTCACCCGGTACGGGCCGCTGGCATTATTGCCGATGTCTCAGGGACGCAGCTCACTGGTGTGGTGCCATGCGCGTGAAGATCGCGAGCAGGTTGACGTCTGGGACGACGAACGTTTTATCAGTGAGTTGCAGCAGGCATTTGGCTGGCGTCTGGGGCGCATCCTTCGCGCCGGGAAACGTCACAGCTATCCGCTCAGCCTATTGACCGCCAATCAGCATGTCAGCCATCGCCTGGCACTGGTGGGCAATGCCGCGCAAACGCTGCACCCGATCGCCGGGCAGGGGTTCAATCTCGGCCTGCGTGACGTGATGTCGCTGGCGGAAACCCTGGCCGAGGCGCAGCAGGCCGGAGAAGATCCCGGTGGCTATGCGCTGTTGGGGCGTTACCAACAACGGCGGCAGCAAGATCAGCAGGCGACCATCGGCGTGACCGACGGCCTGATCCGGCTGTTCGCCAATCGCTATGGCCCCCTGGTGGTCGGTCGCAATCTGGGCCTGATGGCGATGGCCCGGTTACCGGCGGTGCGAGACGCCTTTGCCAAGCGCACTTTGGGCTGGGTCGATCGCTAAGCGGTGTATGAGCAGGGGCGTAGCGTGCTGCGCCCAAAACGCTGGGCAATGGCACAGCGAGTCATTTAAGGAAATTAAGCAGCATGCAATCATTTGACGTGGTTATCGCCGGCGGCGGTATGGTGGGGCTGGCTCTGGCCTGTGGTTTGCAGGGCAGCGGTCTGCGCGTTGCGGTGCTGGAACATCAGCAACCGGATATGACGCCGCCGCAACCACAACCGGAACTGCGCGTTTCCGCTATCAATGCCGCCAGCGAGCGCCTGCTGCAGCATATTGGCGTGTGGGACGAGATCCTCAACCTGCGCGCCAGCGCCTATAACGCGATGGAAGTTTGGGATCGCGACAGCTTCGGTAAAATAGCCTTTCGTGGTGACGAGTGCGGCTTCAGTCATCTCGGTCATATCATCGAGAACTCGGTGATCCAGCAGGCATTGTGGAAACGGGCGGAAAGCCTGAGCGACGTCACGCTGATGACTCCGGCGGCGCTCAAGCAGGTGGCCTGGGGCGAAAACGACGCTTTTATCACCCTGGAAGATGGCCGCATGCTGACCGCCCGGTTGGTCATTGGTGCCGATGGCGCCCATTCCTGGCTGCGTCAGCATGCCGATATTCCGCTAACCTTCTGGGATTATCGCCACCATGCACTGGTGGCCACCATTCGCACCGAAGAACCGCATTTGGCGACGGCGCGGCAGGTGTTCCACGGCGATGGCATTCTGGCGTTTCTGCCGTTCAGCGATCCGCATTTAAGCTCGATCGTTTGGTCGGTGGCGCCGGAGGAGGCAGAACGGCTGAAGCAACTGGAGCCGGAACAGTTTAACCGTGAGCTGGCGATGGCTTTTGACCTGCGCCTCGGTGCCTGCACGGTGGAAAGTGAACGTCAGACCTTCCCCCTGACCGGGCGTTACGCCCGCAGCTTTGCCGCGCACCGGCTGGCGCTGGTAGGTGATGCAGCGCATACCGTGCATCCGCTGGCAGGGCAAGGGGTGAACCTGGGCTTTATGGACGCCGCCGAGTTGATTGCCGAACTGCGTCGTCTGCAACGTCAGGGCAAGGATATTGGCCAACATCTGTATCTACGTCGTTACGAGCGCCGCCGCAAACACGGCGCGGCGGTCATGCTGGCCAGCATGCAGGGGTTCCGAGAACTGTTTGACGGCAACCATCCGGCGAAGAAGCTGCTGCGTGATGTCGGGCTACGCCTGGCCGATAGCCTGCCGGGCGTGAAGCCCAGGTTGGTGCGTCAGGCGATGGGCCTCAATGATCTGCCAGAATGGCTGGCCTGACCGCTGTCTGAGGGAGGTCGCCAGACCTCTCTGCCTTATTTTCCTCGCATTATCATCGCTCCCGAAGGCGCAGCCCTGCGCCTTATACCCATAGATTTTTCTTATATAACCCTTCATTTGAAATAATCTAATTCCAGGCTGGTTTTGCCATTAGTTTTTCTAATTCCATGTTCGGTTATCAAAAGTCGAAATTCCGTATACGGCCGTGGGTTTGTTATATAACTTCGGATTTTTGGTGCTTTAATTGTTGGTTTTGTGCCTTAAAGCGCATTTTTCCAGTCAAAAACTCTGCACACTAGCCCGGCATTTTACTGGCCCTGAACGACGCCAAGCCTATTTTATCTTATGGTTAATGGGGTCGTTCGGTGATAACGTCAGGACAAAGGTATCGTTTGCGTCGCGGCGGTTAGCCGCAGTTTTTGCACGTTTCGGCGCAGCGTTTCTGTTGGGCAGTCAGTGCGCCACGCAATCCGGCCGCGAGCCATTATCTGATGTATTGCGTAGCAGCACCCTATCTTCAGCTTCTGAGTGAAATGAGGGAAAAGATGGCAAAGCAAACCCCACTGTACGACCAGCACGTGGCGTGCGGTGCGCGCATGGTAGATTTTCATGGCTGGATGATGCCGCTGCATTACGGCTCCCAGATCGATGAGCACCACGCCGTGCGTCAGGATGCCGGTATGTTCGACGTCTCCCACATGACCATTGTGGATCTGCGCGGTGCCCGCACCCGCGAGTTCCTGCGTTACCTGCTGGCGAACGACGTCGCCAAGCTCACTCAACCTGGCAAAGCGTTATACACCGGTATGCTGAATGCGTCCGGCGGTGTGATCGACGACCTGATTGTTTACTTCCTTACTGAAGACTATTTCCGCCTGGTGGTGAACTCCGCCACACGCGAAAAAGACCTGGCCTGGATCGAAGAGCACGCAGCCCCTTACGGCGTAGCCCTGACGGTGCGTGACGATCTGGCGCTGGTTGCGGTGCAGGGCCCACAGGCCAAAGAGCGCGCCGCCACCTTATTTACCCCGGAACAAAAAAGCGCGGTTGAAGGCATGAAGCCATTCTTCGGCGTACAGGCCGGGGATCTGTTTATTGCCACCACCGGTTATACCGGCGAAGCGGGCTATGAAATCGCCCTGCCGAAAGAGCAGGTGGTCGATTTCTGGCAAAAACTGCTGGCAGCAGGTGTGAAGCCTGCCGGCCTGGGCGCACGCGACACGCTGCGTCTGGAGGCCGGCATGAACCTGTACGGGCAAGAAATGGACGAAGGCGTTTCGCCGCTGGCCGCCAACATGGGCTGGACCATTGCCTGGCTGCCGGAAGACCGTCAGTTTATTGGCCGTGAGGCGCTGGAAAAACAGCGTGAAATGGGTACCGAGCAACTGGTCGGCTTGATCATGACGGAAAAAGGCGTATTACGTAATGAGCTGCCGGTGCGATTCACCGATGAAGCAGGTCAGACGCATGAAGGGATTATCACCAGCGGTTCATTCTCACCGACCCTGGGCTTCAGTATTGCCCTGGCCCGCGTGCCCGCCGGTATCGGTGAGCAGGCCATCGTGCAGATCCGCAACCGTGAAATGCCGGTCAAGGTCACCAAACCTGGATTCGTGCGTGCCGGTAAGCCACTGACTAATTAATTTTTTGTTTATTGATTCTTTATTTCTTCGAAGGAGTAGCTGGCGATGAGCAATGTGCCAACAGAATTGAAGTATGCATCTTCCCATGAGTGGGTTCGTTCAGAAGGTAACGGCGTTTACACCGTGGGCATCACCGAACACGCGCAGGAACTGCTGGGCGATATGGTATTTGTCGATCTGCCGGAAGTAGGCCGTACCGTTGCCGCCGGTGAAGACTGCGCCGTGGCGGAGTCCGTCAAGGCGGCCTCTGACATTTACGCGCCAATCAGCGGCGAAATCGTTGCGGTAAACGGCGAACTGGAAAGTTCTCCGGAGCTGGTCAACAGCGGACCATACGCTGAAGGCTTCCTGTTCCAGATTAAAGCCTCAGACGAAGGCGAACTGGCGAAGCTGCTGGACGCCGCGGCTTATCAGGCTTCTATCGACGAGTAACCGTTGCAACGCCCCAGGCCTATTGGTCGGGGCGTTTTAGTTACAGAACAGGCTATGTCCCGTACCCCGTAAGCATTCAGGAATTTGTAGCAATGACTCAGACACTCAGCCAACTTGAACACAGCGAAGCGTTCATCGAACGTCATATCGGCTCTTCTGCGCAGCAACAGCAGCAGTTGCTGGAAGCGGTGGGCGCACGTTCGCTCAACGCGCTGATCCAACAGATTGTGCCGGCAGATATTCAACTGCCTGCGCCGCCGCCGGTGGGTGATGCGGCCACTGAACATCAGGCGCTGGCCGAACTGAAGGCGATTGCCTCGCAGAATCAGCGCTACAAATCCTATATCGGTATGGGCTACAGCGCAGTGCTGACGCCGCCGGTGATCCTGCGTAACATGCTGGAAAACCCGGGCTGGTATACCGCTTATACTCCTTATCAGCCGGAAGTGTCACAGGGCCGTCTTGAGGCGCTGTTGAACTTCCAGACCGTAACTCTTGATCTGACCGGTCTGGATCTGGCATCCGCTTCATTGCTGGACGAAGCAACCGCAGCAGCCGAAGCGATGGCGTTGGCCAAACGCGCCAGCAAGCTGAAAGACGCTAACCGCTTCTTCGTGGCTGACGACGTACATCCGCAGACGCTGGACGTAGTACGTACCCGCGCCGCCACCTTCGGTTTTGAAGTCATTGTAGATAAAGCCGAGAAGGTGCTGGAACTGCAGGGCGTGTTTGGCGTGCTGCTGCAACAGGTTGGCACGACCGGTGAATTGCACGATTACAGCGCACTGCTGGCGGAACTGAAAAACCGTAAAATCGGCACCAGCGTGGCTGCCGACATTATGGCGCTGGTGCTGTTGACCGCACCGGGCAAACAGGGCGCCGACGTGGTGTTCGGCTCCGCGCAGCGCTTTGGCGTGCCGATGGGCTACGGTGGCCCACACGCCGCCTTCTTCGCCTGCCGTGACGAATTCAAACGTTCGATGCCGGGCCGCATCATCGGTGTTTCCCGCGATGCCGCTGGTAACACCGCGCTGCGCATGGCGATGCAAACCCGTGAACAACATATCCGTCGTGAAAAAGCCAACTCGAATATCTGTACCTCGCAGGTGCTGCTGGCCAACATCGCCAGCCTGTACGCGGTGTACCATGGCCCACAGGGCCTGCAGCGCATTGCCGGGCGTATCCATCGCCTGACCGACATTCTGGCAGCCGGGCTGCAACAGGCCGGTCTGCAATTGCGCCACAAAACCTGGTTCGACACCCTGACGGTGGAAGTGAAAGACAAGGCCGCGGTGCTGGAACGCGCATTGAGCTTTGGTATCAACCTGCGTACCGACATTCACGGTGCGGTGGGTATCACGCTGGACGAAGCCACCTCACGTGAAGACGTGCAGACTTTGTTCGCCCTGCTGGTGGGCGACAATCACGGTCTGGACATCGACGCGCTGGACGCGGCGGTAAGCAAAAATAGCCAGTCGATCCCGGCGGGCATGCTGCGTAAGGATCCGATCCTGACGCACCCGGTATTCAACAGTTACCACAGCGAAACCGAGATGATGCGTTATATGCACCGTCTGGAGCGCAAGGATCTGGCGCTTAACCAGGCGATGATCCCGCTCGGCTCTTGCACCATGAAGCTGAACGCCGCGGCGGAAATGATCCCGATTACCTGGCCTGAATTCTCCGAGCTGCACCCGTTCTGCCCGCCAGAGCAGGCTGCAGGCTATCAGCAGATGATCGGCCAGTTGTCACAGTGGCTGGTGCAATTGACCGGTTACGACGCGGTTTGCATGCAGCCTAACTCCGGCGCGCAGGGTGAATATGCCGGGTTGCTGGCGATCCGCCATTACCATGAAAGCCGTAACGAATCCGGCCGTCATATCTGCCTGATCCCAAGCTCCGCACACGGTACTAACCCGGCTTCTGCCCAAATGGCAGGAATGAGCGTGGTGGTGGTGGCCTGCGACAAGAACGGCAACATCGATCTGCACGATCTGCGCGTCAAGGCAGAGCAAGCGGGTGAAGCGCTGTCTTGTATCATGGTGACTTACCCGTCGACCCACGGCGTGTATGAAGAAACTATCCGTGAAGTGTGCCAAATCGTTCATCAGTTCGGCGGCCAGGTGTACCTCGACGGCGCCAACATGAATGCTCAGGTGGGCATCACTACGCCAGGTTATATCGGTGCGGATGTCTCACACCTTAACCTGCATAAAACCTTCTGTATCCCGCACGGCGGCGGCGGTCCAGGCATGGGGCCAATCGGCGTTAAAGCGCATTTGGCACCCTTCGTTCCAGGCCACAGCGTAGTGCAGATCGACGGTGTGCTCACTCAGCAGGGTGCGGTTTCCGCTGCGCCGTTCGGCAGCGCTTCTATTCTGCCAATCAGCTGGATGTATATCCGCATGATGGGCGCGGAAGGGCTGAAACAGGCGAGCCAGGTGGCAATTCTTAATGCCAACTACATTGCGACCCGCCTGAAGGACGCTTACCCGGTGCTGTATACCGGCCGCGATCACCGCGTGGCGCATGAATGTATTCTCGACATTCGTCCGCTGAAAGAAGAGACCGGCATCAGCGAAATGGATATTGCCAAACGTCTGATTGACTACGGTTTCCATGCGCCGACCATGTCGTTCCCGGTAGCGGGCACGCTGATGGTTGAACCTACCGAATCGGAGAGCAAAGTGGAGCTGGATCGCTTTATCGACGCGATGCTGGCTATCCGCAGCGAGATCGACCGGGTGGCAAAAGGTGAATGGCCGTTGGAAGACAACCCGCTGGTGAACGCGCCGCACATTCAGGCGGAACTGGTCAGCGACTGGCAGCATGCCTATAGTCGTGAGCTGGCTGTGTTCCCTATCGCCGGTGTGCGTGAGAACAAATACTGGCCGAGCGTGAAGCGTCTGGATGATGTGTACGGCGACCGTAACCTGTTCTGTTCCTGCGTGCCGATGAGCGAATACGAATAAGCTCTTCTGTAGTCCGGTGTTTAAAAAGCAGCGCATCATGCGCTGCTTTTTTTTGCCCTTTAACCCATACTTTTCTTGCTTATATTTTTGATGTTTTTTTATTTATTGTGCAGCTCTGCGCAGTTTATTCTCAACCTGGTTTAAGACTTCATCCGGTATACATTCCGTTTAAACCCTGGTGATTAAATTGATCTCAGCAAAATATTTTGCAGGGAAGATTGACTCACAAGGAGTGCTCTATGAAAAGGTTGGCTATCGCAATCATTGCGGCTTTACCCTTCTGTTCCGCGCAGGCGGTTGAGAGTTATGAAGTCCGTAATCACAGCGGACAAACGGTATTTAAACTGAATTTTTACGCTCCCCCCGACGGCAGTTATTTTACGGATGAGGATGGGCCTCAGCGCTCATCCTGGACACTGGATGCCGGACAAAAGGCCCAGGTGATCAGTGCGGCGCAGCGCTGGGCCGATATCATTAAACCCAAGCCCGGCGAATTGCCCGGGGTGATCAATATCGGTACTTTTGATGAACAGAATGCCGGAGCATTGAGCCCTGATGTTAGCGAAGCCCCTTTCAGCCTGACCCAACTTCAGGCGGTATTGCAAGGCCAGGATGCGGGTGAGTTGGACAGTGGCGCTCACGCCTTCGTCAGCATCGGTAAACTGAACTTTACCCCGGTACAGGCCGCGCCTGCGCAGGTCCCGACCGATTCCCGCTTTGATCTGGAAGTCACCCTATTTCATGAGCTTGCCCATGCGTTAGGGATTAGCACCAGCGCCGGCGTGCCGGATGATGGCGTGACCCAGTTCGGTCCGACGCAGGGCAGCTGGACATCACACCTGTTTGACGACAACGGTAATCCGGCACGGCCAGGGCAGGCTATTTTATGCAAAGGATGCGAGGGGCCGGACGATCCTTCAGGCTTTGACGTGCGCAAAGACCAGGGCTATTTTGCCGGCAGTCACGTCAAAGAGGTGCTGGCCGGTGCTATGCCGGGAGTTCCTGTGCGAATCCTCTTTGAGGATGGCAGTCTGGATGATGATTACATGTCCCACAGTGAGCTGGACCGCAGTCTGATGAGCCATCAAGACTACCGCAACTACACCTCCATGATGGAAGCCGAACTGGCGGTGTTGCAAGACATGGGATACGACATCGATCGCCGTAACTTCTTTGGTCGCTCTGTGTACGGCAGTGGCCTGGATGTGGTTAATCAGCTGGGGTATTTCGCGCGCAATGCCGCAGGAACTGCGTATCTCGACGGCCAGGCCAATACCGCCGCCCGCGGTGTCGGGTTGCACATTTACGGCAGTAATAACCGGGTGGAGCAACGCGGTGACTTACTGGCCGACGGCGTTGCCGCCGCCGGTATTCGGGTTGACGGTGCGGGCAATACGCTGACCATCGCACCGGGTACCCGGGTACAGGCCAACGGTGATTACGGCACCGGTTTATTGGTGGCCTACGGAGATAACCACAGGATTCTCCAGCGCGGCAGCCTGGAGGCGACCGGCAAAGAAGGCGTCGCCGCCCGGTTGGATTTCGGCAACAACCTGCTGGGCAATGAGAGTGAATATCGGGGTTCATATATTTGGCTGGTGGGCGGCACCGATCAGTCCGAAGACATGGCGGGACCATTGGTGTCCAGTTTCGATATCACCGGCTCGTTAAAGGGGGCCAAAGCGGCTATTTACCAGTCGGTGAATGCGCTGGCCGGCGCGATTAACGTGATGCGCGGCGCCGATATTCAGGGTGATATTATTTCTGATTATGCGCAATGGGACGAAAATAATCAGGCTCGGCTCACCCGTTTAACCTTCGGTCTGCAACCGGATGGGTTGGGGCAGGTGACCGCTGCGGCGGATAGTGGCTTTGATTTCACCTATAACGGCAACATTCGCGGTAAGGATAATTTGGCTCTGGTGGCCGAAGGGGGCAAAACCACCCTGAATGGCGAGCATCAGGTGTATAGCGTGGATATTGATCCGGGGGCCCAGTTGGCAGGCAACAGCCGTTATGCGCTGTCGGATGCCGGGTTGTTCACCAATAATGGCTTGCTGACGACCGGTTCGCCTTTTGGCCAGGTTGCTATCATTGGTGATTACCAGCAGGGGCCGCAGGGGCGTTTGCAACTGATGTTCGACAGCCTGGGGCGCGGAGATCAGGTGTCAATCAGTGGCACATCCAGTCTGGACGGTGCCCTGACGCTGATGCCGGTAAAAGGCTGGTATGCCTCAGACTGGCAGTTGAACAGCGCTTCGCTGCTGCAACTGGGACAGGTCAGCGGCGAGTTCGATCAAGTCAGCGTGCAGACGCAGTCACCGACGCTGAGTTTCAGTACAGCGCCATTGGCGGCTGGAGAATATCAAATCAGTGCGACCCGTGGTGCATCTGCCTACAGCCAGTATGCGCAGAGTGCTAATGAGCGAAACGTCGGGCTGGCGTTGGCCCGTGCGGCGGCGAGGGCGGGTAATGATATGCGGCCGTTGCTGACCGCGCTGGATTTTTCCACCCCTGATGGCAAGCAGGTGAGCGGCGCTTTGGCGCAGCTGGAGCCGTCGGCCTATAACAGCCTGATTCAGGCGTCATTCGATCGCGAACGCCAATTAACCCGAGCGTTGACGGCGCCGGAGCGCAATTTGACGTTGGCTCCAATGGGCGACGAGCAGGATTGGATCAGTTTTGCCCTGCCTTACGGCGGTGGCACCTGGCAGCGTAATGCGGCCAACATCACCGGTTACAACGCATCGCGCTATGGCGTGCTGTTCGGCGCGGAGAAACGCAATGTCCTGGTGCCGGGGCTGACAACCGGCTTCCACGCGGCGGTTGGTGGGCAAACGGTCAATGCCAAAAGCGCCGATCGGGCGCGTGCACACAGCACGTCATTTGATGTCGGTCTGCAGTTCAGCTTCGCGCAGGATCCCATGGCCGGGCCGTTTGCCTATGGCCTGGGTCGTGTAGGGGCTGAGGATAATCATATGAAGCGTCAATTTGATGTTGCCGGCGTGAGTGGCACCAGCAAGAGCGACTGGACGTCGTGGAACGGTTCATTAGCCCTGGGCGGCGGCTATCATTTTGCGTTAACCGAGTCGTTCAGCTTCGGCCCGTTGGCGGCACTGGATTATACCGCCAGCAGGCATCGTACAATTAAAGAGTCCGGGTCTGGTACCTTGCCGATGCAGATTAAAGGCCATTATGCCGATTCACTGCAAAGCACGCTGGGCGTAGAAGCGTTGTACCAGGGGCCACAGGCTTTGTCCGCCACCCTGCGCCTTGGCTGGCAGCATGAGCTGCTGAGCAACAATGTCACTCAGCGTGCTCAATTCGTCGGTTATGACGCCTCTGCTTTTGATAGCGAAAGCAAGTTGGCCGGTCGTGATGGATTGGCCGCGCAGGCGGGTGTGCAATATCAGCTTACTAAAGATGTTTCCGTCGGGGCCGGCCTTTCCAGCGAGCTGTTCCGTCAGGGCAGCAATTCGTTAGAGGGCAATCTGTCCGTGACCTGGCGGTTCTGATTTTAGTCAATATCAATAACACGTTCGGCAAAGCGTACTATCAGGGGACACTGCATTATGCAGTGTCCTTTTCTATTGTCGCCGCAGGGTACCCGAACGATATATGGAGCAATAATGATGAGAGCTGCAATTGTCAACGTGTTAGGTCAAGCGCCGGTGGCGGGTAATGTGGATGAGCCGGTAGCCAGGGAAGGGGAGACGCTGATCGAGGTGAGCGTAGCCGGTATCAAACAACTGGATCGCGCCATGGTGGCGGGAACCCATTATTCCAGCCCGAAGGCGTTGCCGATCGTGCCCGGAACCGATGGTGTTGGTTATACACCGGACGGCCAGCGGGTTTATTTCGCCTCTTTCCGACAGCCGCACGGTGCTCTGGCTGAGCGTACCGTCGCTTCCTGGACCGTGCCGGTACCGGCTGGTGTGGATGATGCTACCGCCGCCGCCTTGATCAACCCGGCATTCGCTGCCTGGCTGCCGCTGCACTGGCGTGCCGAGCTTCAGGCGGGTGAAACGGTACTGATTATTGGCGCGACCGGCACCTCGGGCAAGCTGGCGGTGGCGGCGGCTCGTCAGGCGGGTGCAGGGCGCATTGTTGCAGCCGGCCGTCGGCAGAGCGTGCTGGATACGTTGGATGTCGATGCTACGGTGGATCTCAGTTTGGAAGGGGATGCGCTAACCCAGGCTTTCGCTG
This sequence comes from Serratia sp. BIGb0163, assembly GCF_024809935.1. NCBI lineage: Bacteria > Pseudomonadati > Pseudomonadota > Gammaproteobacteria > Enterobacterales > Yersiniaceae > Serratia > Serratia sp. BIGb0163. The sequence goes on along the minus strand of NZ_JANUDZ010000009.1, from coordinate 166,273 downwards.
CTGCCGCAGGGCCGAACGGATATCAGGTGATAGTCGATTACATCTGGGGTAAGGCGACCGAAGCGCTGCTGGCCACGCTGAACAACCATGACCTGTCTTCCTACGCCGGAGGGCGCGGTATTCGCTTGGTTAATGTTGGGTCGATGGCAGGGCCGGACATTCGCTTGCCGGCGGCAGTATTGCGCAGTAACCAACTGCAGATTATGGGTAGCGGCACCGGCAATTTCCCATCGGCGGCTGAGATGCAGAGATATGCCAGTGAGATCCTGGCGTTGGCGGCCACCGGGCAGATTTCGGTCGAGACTCAGGAGCATGGCTTATCCGAGATCGCGGAAGTGTGGGATCTGAACAAGAAAAGCGACGTCCGCTCGGTGATCCGCATTGCCGGATAGCTATTATATACTTATGGGCAAACCGCAGTTTGCCCATTTGTTTGCCACAGCAAATCAAGCGGATGCCGTTGCAGTAAAATTGGCTGGGCGATGTTGGCTTAACTCTCCGATGACACCAGATAGTTCTCCGGTAGATCAATAACAAACCCGATGCCGCGTTCATCAAGCCCTTCGGCTACCCGCAGTTGCGCACCGATTTTATCCGCCAGATTTTTGGCAATCGCCAGCCCCAGACCGCTGCCGACCTGCAGAGTACCTGGCACGCGATAAAAACGTTCGAATAACCGTTTGTGGTATTCAGGGTTAATACCGGGGCCATTGTCTCGCACAGTAATATAGCAACCCAGTGGCGATAGCGAACGGATGTTGACTTCGATTCGGCCACCGTCAGGCGCGTATTTGATGGCGTTTTCCAACAGGTTGGTAAAAATGGTAATCAGCGAGTGACGATCGGTATCAATCATCACATTTTCACTGCCATCCAGCGAAAGTTCGACGTTCTTCTCCAGCGCATAGGGCACGTGCTGGGCAATGCATTTGCCGATTTCCGCGTGGATATTCACCGTTTCAATCTTCAGTGGGAAGTCTTCCGACTCCAGTTTGGCCAGATCAATCAGTTGGCGCGAAAGCGATGCGGCGCGATCCAACCCATGCTGCATGTCTTCAATGATTTCCTGACGTTCGGTTTTATCCGCCACCTGGGTCAACAGGTGCAGCTGTGCCAGTACGGCGGCGATCGGGGTGCGCAGCTCATGCGCCGCATCGGCCATAAAACGCTTTTCACGTTGGTTGGCAGCATCGATGCGCGACATCAGCTTATTGATTTCCAAAACGATTGGCCGGATTTCTTGATATTGTTCGGCCGCATTGATCGGAGACAGAGTACCGGGCTTGCGGTCAGAGATCATTCTGGCAATTTGTCGCAGTGGCCGCAGGCTGAGATAGGCGGTAAACAGCAAAGTGACAATGATGGCTGCCAGAGTGACCAACAACGGGATCGCGGTGCTTTCCGCCGGATTGCCGAAAATAGTGGTGCGGTTGTCAAAGGATTCGCCGACGATCACCCTAAATTGCTGTTTATCGCTCCAACTGCCGGCAATATGCCACTTCACATTGGCGTAGCTGATGGTGCCGGACAGCACCGACGGCGGCAGGAACAGCGGTTTTTCCTGTGACGGTGAGGCGTAAAGCATTTGGTTGTTGCTATCGTAAACCACAAATAGCGGGCGATAGTCTATTTCATCCTGCATGCCGTTTTTGATCGAGTCGATATACATGACTTCGATATCTTTAATCACCTCAAGATAACTGCGGTTGCTAACATCTGTCTTATCAAGAATATTGGCGATACCCCGGGCGACAATGCGTTGCTGATTATCTAAATACTTTTCCGCATCGGGATAATATGAATATTTTACCCAACCAATCAATGCGCCCCAGAGCAATAATATAGCTAAAACCTGGAAAATAATGGTGCGCATAAAAAAGGATTTAAAACTTATCATCCCAGAGTCTCTTTTTTTAATAAATAACCGATGCCACGCACGGTGATAATTTTTTCCTTGCCAATCTTGCGCCGCAAGTTATGCATATGCACCTCCAGAGAATTACTTTCCACGCTGTCGCCATGGCCGAACAGACTCTGCTCCAGTGCGGTTTTACGCACCACGGTGCCGGCGCAGCGCATCAGTTCATGCAGCAGCCGATACTCCTTTTTCGATAACAGCAGAAGTTCGTCATCCAGCGTCACCTGGTGATTAATTGGGTCCAGATACAGATTGCCCAGGCTCCAGGTTTGGGAGGCAAACCCGGCCATGCGGCGGTTCACCGCCTTCACGCGGGATATCAACTCAGGCAAGGCGAAAGGTTTGGCCAGAAAGTCGTCCGCGCCGGAGTCCAGGCTATTGACCAGGCTTTCGATACGGTCGCGTGCGGTCAGAATAATGATCGGGATATTTTGTCCGGCGGCCCGCCACTCGACCAGTTTTTTTAATCCATCCCCGTCTGGCAGGGTCAGGTCTAACAGCATTAAATCGAAACTGCCCTGTGAGAGCCTGGTTTGAGCATCATGCACCAGCCGCACCCAGCATAGCTCAAAACCCGCCAGTTCTAGTGCCCGGCACAGGGCCTTGCCCAATTGCAGATCGTCTTCCACTAACAATATGTTCACGGGGTATCCGGTTTATGTCACGACGCTGGCGGCTATATAACTACAACCCTCATGGGAAGACAACGGCGTCATCCTTTTTGCACCATCGTTCTTAAGCAAACCTTAATCTGGGATTAATTTGGCGTTAAGGGAGCGTCGATATATTTCGATTACGCTGATTCCTGCACAAATCATCAGGGTAGGAAAAATGCGTGTCGACAACTTTTCAATGGCGGTTACCTGTACAGGCGCAATTTTATTGTTGGTGTTGGTCATACTGCCTTCCGACGTTGGCGCGCAAGGGGGTAATCATCCCGTCCAGATTTCTTCTCCTTTGCCGCATATTCAGCATGAGCAGTCCCTGATTTTTTATAAAAGCTTAAAGCCACGGATTAAAAAACAGCTGCGTCGTTTGGTGCAGTTATAAGGTTTATTTTAATAAGGGCAACAAGTGGAAAAATACCCTTGGATATTCTGCAGCATGGATATCTATACTCTGTTGAAGAAGGTGGCTGAGGTAGCTTTGCCGAGCGCCAGTTACCGGTTATGACTTCCCAATCAAAGAAAGGAACAACATGACTAAAGTTGCATTGGTCACCGGCGCCAGCCGGGGAATTGGCCGCGCCACGGCGCTACTGCTGGCACGTCAGGGTTATGCGGTAGGCGTTAACTATCTGCAGAATGAAGCTGCGGCGCAACAGGTGGTCGCGGAGATAGAATCACTGGGCGGCCGGGCGCTGGCGCTGCGTGCCGATATTGGCGATGAAAGCCAGGTACAGGCGATGTTTAGCCAACTGGATGCCACCCTCGGGCCTATTGATGCTCTGGTCAACAATGCCGGTATTCTGTTTCAGCAGTCGAGCATTGAGCAACTGACCGCCGAGCGCATCAACAAGGTGCTGAGCACCAACGTTACCGGTTATTTTCTCTGTTGCCGCGAGACGGTGAAGCGCATGGCGCATCGTCATGGCGGCCAGGGCGGGGCGATCGTCAATGTCTCTTCCGCTGCAGCACGCTTAGGCGCACCGGGCGAATACATCGACTATGCCGCCTCTAAAGGGGCGGTGGACACGCTAACTACCGGACTGGCGTTGGAGGTGGCGGCGCAGGGCATTCGCGTCAACGCGGTGCGGCCGGGGCTTATTTATACCGAAATGCATGCCAGCGGCGGCGAGCCTGGGCGCGTTGATCGGGTAAAAAGCAGCCTGCCGATGCAACGCGGCGGTACCCCGGAAGAGGTGGCAGAAATCATCGCCTGGCTGCTGTCCGATGCCGCTTCTTACGTCACCGGCAGCTTTATCGAGGCCGCCGGCGGTCGCTGACAGGGATAAAGGGAAATGACTTTAGGTGTCATTTCCCTTTTGTCGCCGCTAATTACCCTAATAACTCAATTTCATGGGATGCTGCTACTCCGCTAATGTCAATTGTTGATATTCAGTCAATTTTATTACAAACGGTATCTAGGCGGACCCTTTGCAGTTCAAGAGTGTCAGCCCTCATGCAGCAGCGCGCTGCGGAAAGACAGAATGTGCGCCTCTGCTGCATTGGCGGCTGCGTCGTCATCCTGTGCGGCCAGTGCAACGATAATGGCTCGATGTTCTTCGATCACCTCTCGCATATGACCTTCGCGTGACAGCGTACTGGCCCAAAAGCGTTGCGCCCTGGCATGCAGCACGCTCAGGATGTCCGCCAGCATATTATTCCCGGCGATCTGCGCCAGCTGCTGGTGGAACTGGTGGTCCAGCGTCATCATCTGCACCCGGTCACGGCGCTGGCTGGCGGCTTCAATTTGTTGATTGAGGGCCGTCAGTGCAGCGACTTGTGGTTCGGTAATTCGCTTGCTTGCCAGCCGCATACACAGCATTTCATTGGCCAGTCGGACTTCAATCAGTTCCAGTGCGTCATCCATCGACAGCGGCGAAACCATCACTCCTTTACGCGGGATCACCTGTAACAACCCTTCATTGGCCAGCCGGTGGATTGCCTGATTGATTGGCGTTCTGCCCATATCCAGCTCACTCATTACCTGCGCGGTATTGAGATATTCACCAGGCTTATAACTCAACGTCACCAATGCCTGCTTAAAGCGCCGATAGGCCAGTTCATTCAGTGACATTCCGGCTTCCTCTGCCGTCGGGAGTTCCTGGCTCTCTGCGTCAAGGCTCATCACGTTCTGCTCCTGCAAGAAGAAAGTTTTTAGACATAGTACACAAAAACATGGCATGGAAATCGCTTATTTGGTAGCTAAAGATATAGTGAAATTTCACAGTATTTTAACCAAGGGGACACAAACGCCATGAGACTGACCTTCACTTTACCTGAATCCAGCGGGGCCGGGGTGCTGGATGTTGAGATTGATCATCTGGTGATCGCCGGCTGGACCGGCCGCGATCGCGAGGCCATTCTGCACCATATTAGGGAGTTGGCCGAGCTGGGCGTGCCCCAACCCAGTGCAGTCCCGCTATTTTATCGGGTGGCGGCTAATCAGCTCAGTCAGAGCGATTGCATTGAAGTGATCGGCAATGCCAGCTCCGGCGAAGCGGAACCTTTGATCTTCACTCATCAGGGTGAACTGTTTGTTTCGCTGGCCTCAGATCATACCGATCGCCAACTGGAGGCGCACAGCGTCGCGCTGTCCAAACAAATCTGCGTCAAACCGGTAGCCCGCGCCGCCTGGCCACTACGGGAAGTGATTGCTCACTGGGATTCATTGATCCTGCGATCCTGGATCAAAGAAAACGGTGAGTTCCGGCTTTATCAGCAGGGTTACCTTGCCAGTCTGCGTACTCCCGGCGATCTGCTGGATCGCTATTTGAGTGGTCAGCAGGTGCCGGAGGGCGGGCTGACGGTCCCGCAGCCGCGAGATGGCCTGGCGATGGCCTGTGGCACGGTCGCGGCGATTGGCGGTATCCGTCCGGCGGTCGAGTTTCGTATGGAACTGGTGGACGAAGTGCTGGGACGTACCATCAGCCACGGTTATCGCAGCATAGAACTGCCGGTGGTGGCGTGATGAAAAAACTGACTTTAGCGCAGGCCGTCGCCGGGTTGGCCAGTGGTGAATTCACTGCTGTGCAACTGACCGCCACCGCTCTGGCGCAAATCGCCGACCCACAGGGGGAGGGCGCACGCACTTTTACTCATGTTTATAGCGACTGGGCACAGCAGCAGGCATTGACTGCCGATCGACGGCGTGCGGCGGGTAAGCCCCTGTCGGCGTTGGACGGTGTGCCGGTATCGGTCAAAGACCTGTTTGATGTCGCCGGGGAGGCCACCGCTGCCGGTTCGCGGGTGTTGGCCGATGCGCCGGTAGCCAACAACCACGCTGCAGTGGTGGCGCAGTTGTTGCAGGCTGGCGCGGTAGTGATCGGCAAAACCAACATGACCGAGTTTGCCTATTCGGGGCTTGGCATTAATCCCCACTACGGCACGCCCGCCAATCCCTGGGATCGCCCTGCTGGCCGTATTCCCGGTGGTTCGTCTTCCGGTGCGGCGGTTGCGGTGGCTGACGGCATGTGCTTTGGCGCGATAGGCAGCGATACCGGCGGTTCGGTACGTATTCCGGCGGCCTTCTGTGGCCTGACCGGTTATAAACCTACCGCCCGGCGCATCAGCAGTCGTGGTTTGCTGCCCTTGTCACCCTCACTGGATTCAATTGGCGTGATTGCCCATGACGTTGCCGGTTGCATCGCGCTGGATACGGTGATTGCCCAGCAGCCGCTGCACCCGCAGCAGAAAACGCTGAGTCAGGCGCGCTTTGCCGTGCCACAAACGTTGGTGCTGGATGGACTGGATGAGGAAGTCACCGCCGCCTTTCATCTCAGCGTGGAGCGGCTGGTGCAGGCGGGGGCACAGATTGAATTTATTCCCTGTCATGAGTTCGCCGAGCTGGCAGCGATCAACGCCGCCGGTGGTTTCACCGCGCTGGAGTCCTGGCGCTGGCACCAGCCGCTGATTGCCGAACATGCCGAAGACTATGACCCACGGGTGCTGTCACGTATTCGTCGCGGCCAGTTGCTCGATGAGCAGGATCTGCAGCAATTGCGGATGCAGCGTGCCGATTGGCAACGGCGAGTGACCGCGGCAGTGGGAAAATTTGACGCGTTGTTGATGCCAACCCTGCCCTTTATTGCGCCGACCATTGCCGAACTGCAGGAGGATGAAGACGCCTATTTCCGTATCAACGGTGCCGCGTTGCGTAACCCTTCGGTGATCAACTTCCTCGATGGTTGTGCGCTGTCGCTTCCTTGCCAGCGGCCCGATACGGCTCCAGTGGGCCTGATGGTGGCCGGGCTGCCGCTGCATGACGAGGCGCTGCTGGGCTGGGCGCTGGCGATCGAACGCTGCCTCGCCGAGGCGTGATTTTCCGGTGGGGACGACCCCGCCTTACTTTGAACTAACAGGAGAGTACCCATGACCGGTTCCCCAAACGGAATGCTGTTTGTCGCAACAGATGTCGCCGCGCAGGACGAGGCGGATTTCAATAAGTGGTACGACCGCGAGCACGTGGAAGAGCGAGTGCGGGTGCCCGGTTTCTTGTCGGGTACGCGCTATCAGGTGCTGCAGGGCGGACGCAAATACCTCGGACTGTATAAAACCGAATCCCTGGCCAGCTTTACCTCGGCGGCCTACCGCGCTGCGTTTACCGAACAGACCCCCTGGTCGGTCGCCAGTCTCGATAAAATGCGCAACCCGATGCGTCGTGTCTGCGCGGTGGAGGCGGTTACCGGTCAGGGCTGCGGTAGCCATTTGACTATCGTTACCCTCGAACCGGCGCAGCCGCAAGTGCTGAAGGCCTGCATCAAGCATTTGGGGAGCCAACTGGCCGAACTGTCCGGTTTTGTGCGCAGTAGCCTGCTGTCGCCGGACGCTGAGCTAAGTTCCCCGTTGCCGAAAGAGTCGCGGGAGAACCGCCGGTTACTGCCGATGATGCTGATCGAAAGCAGCAGCGCCGAAGCCGGACAGCGGCTGAGTGAGTTGGCCTGTAGCCAACTGAAAATCCCCGCCACCGATGCCCTGCATTATGCCCTTGGCTGGCAACTGACCACACAGGAGCTTTCATCATGAGCACTTCAACCACACAGCCGTCAATCGCGGAAGCCTCCACTGCCGAGGCTACCGCCCATCCGCCAAACACCGGCAAGCTGGCGGCGGCCAGTTCGATTGGCACCGCGCTGGAATGGTATGACTTCACCGTCTACAACATCATGGCGGCGCTGATTTTCAACCACGTATTTTTCCCCTCTTTCGATCCGCTGGTGGGCACCATTTTGGCGTTTTCCACCTACGCGGTGGGTTATGTTTCGCGGCCGATTGGCGGTATCGTCTTTGGTCATCTGGGTGACGTGCTGGGACGGCGTTTTGTATTGGTGACCACGCTGGTGATCATGGGTGTGACAACCGCGCTGATGGGGCTGCTACCCGGTTATGCCAGTTGGGGGATTTGGAGCCCGCTGCTGTTGGTGACGCTGCGCTTTATTCAGGGAATTGCGCTGGGGGGCGAATGGGCGGGGGCGGTATTGCTGTCGATGGAGCACGGCAAGCCTCATCAGCGAGGACGCAACGCCTCCTTTGCTCAGGTTGGCCCTTCCTGCGGAACGCTGATCGGCACCGGGCTTATCACGCTGGTGACGGTGGCGATGACGGCGGAGGATTTCCAGCAGTGGGGCTGGCGTATTCCCTTCCTGCTTAGCCTGGTACTGGTGGTGTTTGGCCTGTGGCTACGCCGTGGCGTGGGGGAAACGCCGGCGTTTCTGAAACTGGAGGCATCGAAGGATGTTACCCATTCACCAATCCGCGAAGTTTTCACCCAGCATCGGCGTCCGCTGTTGATCGCCGGGGGTTCGCGTATTGGTTCCGACGTGCTGTATGCGTTGGTGGTGGTTTTTACCCTAACCTACGTCACTACGGTATTGAACCTGCCGCGCCCGGTGGCGTTGGCTGCCACCATGTTGGGGGCGATCGGTAACGCGATTACCGTGCCGATGTTCGGCGCACTGTCCGATCGTTTTGGCCGTCGGCCGGTGTATATCGGTGGGGCTTTGGCGGCGATGGTTTGGGCATTTGTGTTCTTTATGCTGCTCGACAGCAGCCAGCCGGTGCTGATCTGCCTGGCGGTGGTAGTGGGTCTGTTGATCCATGCGGCAATGTATGGTCCGCAGGCGGCCTTTATCACCGAACAATTCCCAACCCGGGTGCGTTATGCGGGGTCGTCGTTGGCTTATACGTTGGCAGGTATTATCGGCGGTGGCTTTGCGCCGCTGATCATCGCCTCATTGTTCAAGTCTTACGACAGCACGCTGGCTATTTCGGCCTATGTGGTGCTGGCACTGCTAATCACACTGTGGGCAGTGATTGCCGCGAAGGAAACGGCACACAAGCCGTTATGAAAGGCGTGCCGGGTGAAGGGATCACCCGGCCTGTCACAATAGCAACGCTGTTACTTCAGCCAGCCTTTGCGTTGTGCGTCCTGCAGGTGTTGCAGCAGGTACTTCCACAACTCCGGGTGAACATCGGCGATGGTAGTGTTACGCGCCAATACCTGCTCCAGGCTGATACCGTTCTCTACCCAGCTTTGGCCCTGGTTGTGCAGGTTCATCAGCATCGGCATGGTGCGATCCAGCACCAGCGCAAAGCGCGCGTCGGCGCTCTCGCCATCTTCATATTCCTGCCATAAAGCGGTGAAATACTCGCGCTGAGTGTCCGGCAGCATACCGAACAACCGGCGTGCCGCCGCCACTTCCACATCATGGATCGCTGCGCGTGCCGCCAGATCGTAGACCAGCACGTCACCGGCATCGATCTCAACGATGTCATGCAGCAGCGCCATCTGGATCACGCGTTGGATATCTACGCCTTCACTGGCGTAAGGGGCCAGGCTCATGGCAGCAATAGCAAAGTGCCAGCTATGTTCGGCGGAATTTTCCTGGCGTTGGGTGCCCAGCACTTTGGTGCGGCGTTGCACGCTTTTCAACTTGTCGATTTCCATCAGGAACTGGATGACCTGGGTCATGGAGCCGAAATCTAACGCGGGTACAGCGGATGACATGGTGTAAACCTCATGGTAGATGGGTTGAAGCCGAACGATTGTAGACCAGCGGGCGAGGGATTTCGATGGTTACACGCGCACACAGTTTTATTTTAGCGTACACGTGTACACTGAAATTATTCTCAGTTAAGCTGCCTTGCGGTAATTTCGAACAATGTTGGCTGTTTTGAGGGGTTGTGTGCAATGGGAAAAACGGGCGTAGTGAAAGCCGGTACTGAAAAAATGGCCGCCACGGCCTATCCGTGGGCGGAAGAAATCGCTAACAGCATCAGTCACGGTATAGGGTTGGTTTTTGGTATTGTCGGCCTGGTACTGTTGTTGGTTCAGGCGGTAGACACCGGCGCTGACGTAACGGCCATCGCCAGCTACAGTCTTTATGGCGGCAGCATGATCCTGCTGTTCCTGGCCTCCACGCTGTACCATGCCATTCCCCACCAGAAAGCCAAGCACTGGCTGAAAAAATTTGACCACTGCGCCATTTATCTTTTGATTGCCGGTACCTACACGCCGTTTCTGTTGGTGGGGCTGAATTCACCGTTGGCAAAGGGGTTGATGGCGGTAATTTGGGGTTTGGCGCTGCTGGGCGTGTTGTTCAAACTGGCGTTCGCACACCGGTTTGAAGCGCTCTCGCTGGTGACCTATCTGACCATGGGTTGGCTGTCGCTGATCGTGATTTATCAGTTGGCAACTCGTTTGGCGCTGGGCGGTGTGACGCTGCTGGCGGTCGGTGGCGTGGTTTATACCCTGGGCGTGATCTTCTATGCATCGAAGCGTTTCCGCTTCGGCCACGCCATTTGGCATGGTTTCGTGCTCGGTGGCAGCCTGTGCCACTTTATGGCGATTTATCTGTACGTCTGAGACCCGCTGATATCTTTCGCACTGCAGCGTTGTTGGCTGCAGTGCGAAATCTATTGCAGACAGACCAGGAAGCTCTGACTGCTCCCTTCTTTATTTCTCTTCCGCCAGTGAGTATGGCAGCGGCTTGATGGCCAGTTGACTGGTGGCATCGTCGCGAACCCGCAGCTTGCTGTCGGCGTCCAGATCGTTATTCAGCACCACTTGTACCCACAGCGTGCCGTCGGCCAATCTGGCAGCGCTCAGCACCGTACCGGTACGGCGCCAGTTTTCACCCAACTGCAATTCCACGTCTTCAGCGGCCTGCGGCACTCGCCCAGCCTTGCCTTCCAGCCAGTACAATGCCCGTTTGTTGGCCCCGCGGAACTTGGCGCGCGCCACCATTTCCTGACCGGTGTAGCAGCCCTTGCTGAAGCTGATGCCATCCAGCGCCTGCAGGTTGGTGGCCTGTGGGATCAACTGCCCGCTGTTGGCGGCGTCAATCACCGGGTAGCCGGCTTCGATATCCAGCGTCAGCCACTGCTGACTGTCGTTCAGTTCGGCCTGCTCGTGCAGTTTGTCGACCAGCTGTTCGGCAACGGCGGCGGTGGTGACCAATAGAAAACGTTCTGCCGGGAGTGAGAAGTGCAACAGGGTAGTTTCACCGTCCTGCACGACCTGATGTTCGGCATCCGGCAGGCTGTTGAAAACGCCCGCCAGCGCCGCGCGTGCCTGAAAACCGGCTACGCCCAGCAACACTGCTTCGCTGTCGGCGGCAATGGTGAGTTTGGAAAATACCGCGTACTTTTTGATTTCAGCCAGTTGGCTGTCCAGCACGCTGCGGCGTTCCAGATAGGCAAAGCCTTCACCGCGATGGAATAAACGCAGGTTGCTCCACATTTTGCCTTTGGCATCACAGTGGCCGCACAACACGTGGCTATCGGCCGGCAGCGCTTCGATATCGGCGGTTACCTGGCCCTGAAGGTATTTCACCCGGTCCGGCCCGTTCAATGTCACCAGCGCCCAATCTTCCAGAGAGATCAGGGTCAGGGGCAGATGGGAGGAAGCGGAAGGCTGACGGGGTGGAAATGGAATTTTATACGCCATAGTAAGATCCTGCTTAACGTTTAGCTTACCTGAAGGTGTGTTGGCCCCATGGTAAAAGAGGTGGCGGCCTTTGCAAACTGTTATTCACGCTTGCCTCGCAGACAGCGCTTTTTTTGACATTTAGCGCTTTATTACGCTTTACACCGAGAACGTTCTTCCCGGCGAGTATGTCAAATTGTTACTCTATAGGCTTGCGGCCAAGGGTAACCCTTGCAGACAGATCTTTGGCTGATGGAATTATATCGCGCCGGTGTTGCCATACAGTGTGTCAGTTGAACCCTGCGATGGCGTTGCCACGCTGAAAAGAGGTTAGTCATAACAACATGGATATTAATAACAAAGCACGTATCCACTGGGCTTGTCGCCGCGGTATGCGTGAGCTGGACATCTCCATCATGCCCTTCTTCGAGTATGAATATGACCTGTTGAACGATACAGACAAAGCGCTGTTTATCCGTCTGCTGGAGTCTGACGATCCCGATCTCTTCAATTGGCTGATGAATCATGGCGCTCCGCAGGACAGTGAACTGCAGAGAATGGTGACACTGATCCAGACGCGAAATAAAGACCGTGGCCCAGTGGCGATGTGACGTCCGTATTTCCTGGCGCACCCAGTTATTTTCGCTGCTGACACATGGCGTATTGATCCTGCTGATCCTGATTTCGCCCTGGCCGGAAGGCTATGGCCCGATCTGGCTGGTGCTACTGACGCTGGTGGTGTTTGAGTGCATTCGCAGCCAAAAGCGTATTGCGTCGCGGCAGGGTGAGCTGCGCCTGCTGGAGAACCAACGCCTGGGTTGGCATGGGCAGGAGTGGCAACTGCTAAAGCAGCCCTGGATGCCACGTTACGGCATTCTGTTGACCTTACAGCCGGTGGGAGGCAAAAAGCGCCGTCGGCTGTGGCTGGCTTCCGACTCCATGGCTAAAGCCGACTGGCGGCAGTTGCGCCAACGGTTGCTGTATCCGCCCGCCAGTGATGACGAGGAGCCCTGATGAAGCCGACGCTCTGGCTGGTGGAAGATGAACCCAGCATTGCCGATACGCTGATTTATACCCTGGAAAGCGAAGGCTTTCAGGTGCGCTGGTTCGAACGCGGTGAACCGGCATTACAGGCGTTGGCGCAAGGGGCACCTGCGCTGGCGATCCTCGATGTTGGTCTGCCGGACATCAATGGTTTTGAACTCTGCCGCCGGTTGTTATCGCAGTCGGCGGATTTGCCTATTTTATTTCTCACCGCCCGCAGCGATGAGCTTGATCGCCTGATAGGGTTGGAAATCGGTGCCGATGATTACGTCGCCAAACCCTTTTCCCCGCGAGAAGTCAGCGCCCGGGTGCGCACTATTCTGCGCCGTTTGCAAAAACAGCAGCGCCTGCAGCAGCCGGCTCTGTATCAATTCGGCCCTTTCAGCCTGGACGAACAGGCCGCGGCCATCCATTACCATCAGCAGCCGCTGCTGCTGACCCGTTACGAATTTTTGCTGTTGAAAACGCTGTTGCTGGCGCCCGGCCGGGTATTTTCACGCCAGCAACTGATGGAAAGCGTCTGGGCGCTGGCCGAAGAAAGCCTGGATCGCACCGTCGACACCCATATCAAAACGCTGCGTGCCAAGCTGCGCGCCATCGATCCCGCTGAACCGCCGATCCACACTCATCGCGGCCTCGGCTACAGCGTGAGCCGCCAGCCATGAGAATAGGCCTACGCCTGCTGTTGGGGTACTTCCTGATTGTGGCGGTGGCGGGCTATTTCGTACTGAGCATTTTCGTGCAGGAAGTGAAACCCGGCGTGCGGCGCGCTACCGAAGGCACACTGGTGGACACTGCCAACCTGCTGGCGCAGATTGCACGTCTGGACATGCAGCGCGCCGACGTAGCGCACGGGCAACTGGCGCAGGCGTTCTCTCAACTCAATCAACGCCCCATTGGCGCCAATATTGCCGGCATCCGCAAGGATCGCAGCGAATATCACGTTTATCTTACCGATCAAAACGGCAAGGTCATTTTTGATTCCAGCGGCAAGGCGCTCGGCCAGGACTACTCACGCTGGAATGACGTTTATCTGACGCTGCTTGGCCAGTACGGCGCACGCAGCACGCGCAGCGATCCGCAGGATGAAAACAGCTCGGTGATGTATGTTGCCGCGCCGGTCATGGAGCAGGGGAAAATTATCGGTGTGCTGAGCGTCGGTAAACCTAACAGCACCATGGTACCGGTAATCAAGCGCAGCGAACGCCGTATTCTGTGGGCCGGTGCGCTGCTGTTGGGCATTGCCTTGCTGATTGGCCTGGGCTTTGTCTGGTGGATCAACCGCTCGATTGGGCGGCTGGTGTACTACGCCGACGGCGTGGCGCAGGGAAAAAGTGTGCCGTTGCCGAAGATGGGCGGCCACGAATTGACCCAGTTGGCGCAGGCGCTGGACAGCATGCGGGTGAAGCTGGAGGGCAAGGCTTACATCGAACAGTATGTACATACCCTGACCCACGAACTGAAAAGCCCGTTGGCGGCGATCCGCGGTGCGGCCGAGCTGTTGCAGGAACAGCCACCTCCGGCCACCGCCCAGCGTTTTCTGACCAATATCGAACAGCAGAGTGCGCGCATTCAGCAACTGGTGGATAAATTGCTGGTGCAGGCGCGGCTGGAGAGCCGGCCGGTCCTGGAACTTGTGCCACTGGCAATGGCGACGCTGGTGCGTCAGGCTGTGGCAGGCAAAGAGGCGCAGGCAGCGCGGCGTAGCGTTTTGCTACAGGTTGAAGGAGTGGAAGATATTACCCTGAACGGCGATGGACTGCTGATTAGCCAGGCGCTGACCAACCTGCTGGACAACGCACTGGACTTCACCCCGGTTGGCGGCAGCATCAAGGTGCGCGGTGAGCGCCATGAGGGCCACTATCAGGTCACCGTTAGTGACGACGGCAGCGGCATTCCGGATTATGCACTGGATAAAGTGTTCGAGCGTTTCTATTCTCTGGCCCGATCGGATAAGCCGAAAAGCAGCGGTCTGGGGCTGAATTTTGTGCAGGAAGTGGCGCGCTTGCACCGTGGCAGTATCCAGTTGAGCAACCGTCAGCCGCACGGCGTGACCGCTATTTTCACCTTATCGCTCTGACTTCACCGTCCCTTCACATAACCACATTCTGCTTTCACCCGAGGGCATTATCGTGACTCCATTACCTACATGGAGCGCGGCGATGATGAAATCGATACTGTTTTGGAAAATAACCACTCTGCTGGGACTAATGATTTTAATGATTATCCCGGTAACGATGTTAATGAATGTGATTGATGAGCGCAGCGGCTACCGCCAGAGCGTGGTTGGGCAGGTCAGTGAAAGCACCAGCCGGGCGCAGCGCATTTTGGGGCCGCTGATCGTCATCCCTTACAGCGAGCGGGAGGAGAAGACGGATGACAAGGGGCAGAAGGTGGTGCAGATAGTTCGGCATCATCGCTATCTGCTGCCCGAGACGTTGCAGGTCAGCGGCAAGCCGAACGTGGAGGTGCGCAAGCTGGGCATTTACCAGACTCAGGTCTATCAGGGACCGTTGCAGTTTAAGGTGAAGTTTGGCCAGCCGGATGTGACAGACCTGCAACGCAGCAATGTCGTGATTGGCCAGCCGTTCCTGCTGGTTTCGCTGAGCGATTCACGCGGCATCAAGAGCATCTCGCCGCTTAGCAGCGCAGAGTCTCAAACGGTGTTTGAACCGGGTACCCAGGTAAACGTGTTACCTCAGGGTATTCATGCACCGCTGACGCTGCCCGCATTGCAAAAAGCGGGGCTGGATGCCGAGTTCACCCTGACGCTGGCCGGCACCAGCAGCCTGTCACTGGTACCGCTCGGGCGTAGCAGCGAATTGACGTTGCAGAGTAATTGGCCACACCCGAATTTCCTCGGTAACTTCTTGCCGGACGAACGCAAGGTGACGGAAAAAGGCTTCAGTGCCCGCTGGCGCAGCACCTGGTTTGCCAACAACATCAACAGCGCTTTCCATTACGACGACGAAATTCTTGGCGAAGACAAGTTGCCAACCTTCAGCACCAGCCTGATTGAACCGGTCGATCACTATCAACTGACCGAACGCGCGGTGAAGTATGCGGTGCTGTTTATCGGCCTGACATTTATGGCGTTCTTCCTGTTCGAAACCCTGACCGGCCTGCGGGTACACCCGATTCAGTACCTGCTGGTCGGCACGGCACTGGTGCTGTTCTACCTGATCCTGCTGGCATTCTCCGAGCATTTTGGCTTCGCCACCGCTTATCTGCTGGCCAGCATCGCCTGCAGTGGGTTGATCGCCTTTTACCTCAGCGCGGTACTGCGTGGCAGGCTGCGGGGGGCGCTGTTCGCGGCCAGTCTGTTGATGTTGTATGGCGTGCTGTATCTGTTGCTGCAGTCGGAAGATAACGCGTTGGTGCTGGGGGCAGGGCTGTTGTTCGCTATTTTGGCGGGAATTATGCTGCTGACGCGTAAATTGGACTGGTATCAGGTGGCCGATCCGGCGCGCTTGAACGGAGAAACGCCAACCGGCGCGGAGGAGAGCCGCTTCCGGTTGTGGAAATAAGCATCGGACTGGGCGCGGCTACCGCGCCCACGGGCATTACAGCAGGGGTTCCATCTCCAGCAGGATCTGTTCGCACCACTGTTGCAGACGTTCTTCGCTCATGTCGTATTGGTTCACATCATCGAGCGCCAGGCCAACAAAGTGTTTGCCGTCGGCGCTTAGCGGTTTCGGGCTGGTGAATTCGAAGCCGTCGATCGGCCAGAAACCAATAAACTGTACGCCCAGTGGGGCAATGTGATCGTGCAACATGCCGAGTGCATCGAGGAACCATTCGCCATAGCCGAGTTGATCGCCCATGCCATACATGGCGACAATTTTCCCCTGGAGATCCAGCGTGGTCAGCTGTGGCCAAATCGCTTCCCAGTCTTCCTGAAGCTCACCGAAATCCCAGGTTGGCATGCCGAGGATCAGGATGGAGTACTCTTCCATCAGCTTGGGGGAAACGTCTTTCAGGTTGTGCAGGTCGACCAGGTCTTCACCTAAAATCTCACGGATTTTTTCTGCCGCCATCTCGGTGTAGCAGGTGCTGGAGCCGTAAAACAGACCAATCTTCATGTGTAAACCGTTTATATTGCCGTAGGTAGAATTGCAGCGAGTATACCCGATTTGTCCCGGCTTAAGGCATAATGCCTGTGGCATAAACGTAACAAAGAGAGGACCGCGTGCAACAGCAAGAGAGTGCGTTGATTGAGCAATTCCTGGATGCGCTGTGGCTCGAACGTAATCTGGCAGAAAATACGCTGGCCTCTTACCGATTGGATTTGCAGGCGCTGGGTGCCTGGCTGAATCAGAAAAATACCTCGCTGTTACAGGCACAGGCGCTGGATTTACAGGCGTTTCTCGCCGATCGGGTGGAGGGAGGATATAAAGCGACCAGCTCCGCACGTTTGCTGAGCGCCATGCGCCGTCTGTTCCAATACCTGTATCGCGAAAATATGCGTAGCGACGATCCCACGGCACTGCTGGCTTCGCCGAAGTTGCCGCAGCGCCTGCCGAAAGACTTGAGCGAAGCGCAGGTCGATGCGCTGCTGAAGGCGCCCTGTGTCGATCAGCCGCTGGAGCTGCGTGACAAGGCGATGCTGGAAGTGCTGTACGCTACCGGGCTGCGCGTCTCCGAACTGGTCGGGCTGACCATCAGCGATGTCAGCCTGCGTCAGGGCGTGGTACGGGTGATAGGTAAAGGCAACAAGGAACGACTGGTGCCGCTGGGTGAAGAAGCGGTGTACTGGATAGAAAATTATCTGGAGCACGGCCGCCCGTGGATGGTCAACGGCCAGGCGCTGGACGTCTTGTTCCCCAGCAACCGCAGCCAGCAAATGACCCGACAGACATTCTGGCATCGCATCAAACACTATGCGATCCTAGCGGGCATTGACAGCGAGAGGCTGTCGCCGCACGTGTTGCGCCACGCGTTTGCCACCCATTTGCTGAACCATGGGGCCGATCTCCGTGTCGTACAGATGTTATTGGGGCATAGCGACCTCTCGACCACACAAATTTACACGCATGTAGCGACCGAAAGACTTAAACAGCTACATCAACAGCACCACCCGCGTGCCTGACACGCCGGGTTCAAAAGGATTGGAAGAATGAAGAAAGGTTTAATGCTGCTCTCTATGCTGGTGGCTTCAGTGACCGGCGCGGCCCATGCCGACGACGCGGCAATTCAAAAAGCACTTGGCAGCCTGGGCATTCAGCAGGCGGACGTGCAGCCTTCACCGGTGAACGGCCTGAAAACCGTATTGACCGATAGCGGCGTGCTGTACGTGACCGAAGACGGCAAACACATTCTGCAAGGCCCGCTGTACGACGTGAGTGGCAAAGAGCCGGTTAACGTCACCAACCAACTGCTGACCGGCAAGCTGGAAGCGCTGAAAGATCAGATGATCGTCTACAAAGCGCCAAAGCAGAAACACGTGATCACCGTGTTCACCGACATCACCTGTGGCTATTGCCACAAGCTGCACCAGCAGATGAAAGAATATAACGATCTGGGCATTACCGTCCGTTACCTGGCGTTCCCGCGTCAGGGGCTAAATTCCCAGGCCGAAAAAGACATGCAGTCAATCTGGTGTACCGCCGACAAGGCCAAGGCCTTCGATACCGCCATGAAAGGCGACGCGGTTTCTCCGGCGACCTGTAAAACCGATATCAGCAAACACTATGCGCTCGGCGTGCAGTTCGGTATTCAGGGCACCCCGGCGATCATTCTGGAAAACGGCATGATGATCCCAGGGTATCAGGGGCCAAAAGAGATGGCCGCCATGCTGGACGCGCATCAGACCGCAACCAAAACCGGTGGTTAATCGCCGGTGAGCATCAAAACACAACTACGCCGCCGTGCGGCGACGGACGACAGCCATTTGCCAGCCAGCCTGCACCCGCTGTTGCGCCGTTTATATGCGCTGCGCGGCGTTCAGGCTGAGCAGGAATTGGAACGCAGCGTCAAAGGCATGCTGCCGTGGCAGCAGTTGGATGGCATTGACACCGCCGTTGGCATTCTGCAACAGGCGCTGGCGGCGAGTCGCCGCATCATGGTGGTGGGGGACTTCGACGCTGATGGCGCCACCAGTACTGCGTTGACGGTGTTGGCGCTGCGCAGCATGGGCGGCAGTGCGGTCGATTATCTGGTGCCGAATCGTTTTGAGGACGGCTACGGCCTGAGTCCCGAAGTGGTCGAACAGGCGGCGACGCGCGGTGCCGAATTGATCCTCACGGTGGATAACGGCATCTCTTCCCATGCGGGAGTGGACGTGGCCCACGCCAAAGGCATGCAGGTGCTGGTGACTGACCACCACCTGCCGGGGGAAACCCTGCCGGCGGCGGAAGCGATCGTCAACCCGAACCTGCGCGGCTGTGAGTTCCCTTCCAAATCCCTGGCCGGCGTCGGTGTGGCTTTTTATCTGATGCTGGCGCTGCGTGCGCGGCTGCGTGACAGCGGCTGGTTCGAACAACGTGCGCTGGCGATGCCGAACCTGGCGGAACTGCTGGATCTGGTCGCGCTCGGTACGGTGGCGGACGTGGTGCCACTCGACGCCAACAACCGCATTCTGGTGTACCAGGGCCTGAACCGCATCCGCGCCGGTAAATGCCGGCCGGGCATCCGGGCGCTGCTGGAAGTGGCTAATCGTGATGCACGTCAGCTGGCGGCCAACGATCTCGGCTTTGCGCTGGGGCCGCGGCTCAACGCCGCCGGGCGGCTGGATGATATGTCGATCGGCGTGGCCTTGTTGTTGAGTGATGACATCGCGCAGGCGCGTATGTTGGCTAACGATCTTGATGCGCTCAATCTGACACGGCGTGAGATTGAACAGGGCATGCAGGTTGAAGCTCTGCAGCTGTGCGACGAACTCGAGCGCAGCAGCACCGCCTTGCCATACGGGCTGGCGATGTATCATCCGGAGTGGCATCAGGGCGTGGTGGGGATTCTGGCCTCACGTATCAAGGAGCGCTTCCATCGCCCGGTGATAGCCTTTGCACCGGCCGGTGAGGGCATTCTTAAAGGTTCGGGCCGTTCGATAGCCGGTCTGCACATGCGTGATGCGCTGGAGCGGTTGGATACGCTGAATCCGGGGTTGATGATGAAGTTCGGTGGTCATGCCATGGCGGCCGGGCTGTCGCTGGAAGAGAGCAAATTCGACGAGTTCCGCCAGCGCTTTGGCGATCTGGTGGGTGAATGGCTCGATCCGGCGATGCTGGAAGGGGTGATTTGGTCTGACGGCGAACTGGCGATGCAGGAACTTTCGCTCGAAACGGCGGAGCTGTTGCGCGAGGGCGGCCCCTGGGGCCAGGCGTTCCCGGAACCGACCTTCGATGGCACATTCCGCATCCTGCAGCAGCGGCTGGTGGGCGAGAAACACCTGAAACTGATGGTGGAACCGCTTGGCGGCGGCCCGCTGCTGGACGGTATCGCGTTCAATGTCGATACCACCCTGTGGCCCGACAGCAGCGTGCGCGAAGTGGAGCTGGCCTACAAGCTCGACGTCAACGAGTTCCGTGGCAACCGTAACGTGCAGTTACTGATCCAGCACCTCTGGCCGCGTTGATTTGTGGTTGCTTTATCCCGGGGTTTGCTCTGCCAAATCCCGGCAAGTTTTCTTCCCCCACAAAAACTAACCAACCGGCTATAAACTGACGCCTGGATCCGCTAGAATTACCGGTTCCAATGGCATTTCGCCATCGACGACATCAACGTAAAAGAACGCAAAAAACATGTTTGAAATTAACCCGGTAAAAAACCGAATTCAGGACCTGTCCGTGCGGACTGCCGTTCTTAGGGGGTATCTTTGACTATGATGCCAAGAAAGAACGCCTAGAAGAAGTTAACGCAGAGCTGGAACAACCTGACGTTTGGAACGAACCCGAGCGCGCACAGGCGCTGGGTAAAGAGCGCGCAGCGCTTGAAGCCATCGTTGAAACCATCGATCAGCTGGAGCAGGGCGGCGAAGACGTCTCTGGCCTGCTGGAATTGGCGATTGAAGCCGACGATGAAGAAACCTTTAACGAAGCCGTCGTTGAGCTTGATCAACTGTCTGCCAAGCTTGAGCAATTAGAATTCCGTCGTATGTTCTCTGGTGAATACGACAGTGCTGATTGCTACCTGGACATCCAGGCGGGTTCCGGCGGCACCGAAGCACAGGACTGGGCCAGCATGTTGCTGCGCATGTACCTGCGCTGGGCCGAGGCCAAAGGCTTCAAGACCGAAGTGATTGAAGAGTCCGACGGCGACGTGGCAGGGTTGAAGTCCGCCACCATCAAGATCATCGGTGACTATGCGTTCGGCTGGTTGCGTACTGAAACCGGCGTACATCGCCTGGTGCGCAAGAGCCCGTTCGACTCCGGCGGCCGTCGTCATACCTCGTTCAGTTCGGTGTTTATCTACCCGGAAGTGGACGACGATATCGATATCGACATCAACCCGGCGGATTTGCGTATAGACGTTTACCGCGCCTCGGGTGCGGGTGGTCAGCACGTGAACAAAACTGAGTCGGCGGTGCGTATTACCCACTTGCCGACCAACATCGTAGTGCAGTGTCAGAATGACCGTTCTCAGCATAAGAACAAGGATCAAGCGTTTAAACAGCTGCGAGCCAAGCTGTACGAGTTTGAGATGCAAAAGAAAAATGCTGATAAACAGATGATGGAAGACAACAAGTCCGATATCGGGTGGGGCAGCCAAATCCGCTCTTACGTGCTGGATGACGCCCGAATCAAGGATTTGCGCACTAACGTTGAAACGCGCAACACGCAGGCCGTATTAGATGGCGACCTGGATAAATTCATTGAGGCAAGTTTGAAAGCCGGGTTATAAGGAACAGAAATGTCTGAGCAACAACCACAAGGCGCCGAACAGGCGCTGGATCTCAATAACGAGTTGCAGTCACGCCGTGAAAAACTGGCTGCGCTGCGCGAGAACGGCATTGCGTTCCCGAATGATTTCCGTCGCGACACCACGTCCGACAAGCTGCACGCTGCGTACGGCGATAAAGACAACGAAGAGCTGGAAGCACTGGGTGTAGAAGTCACCGTTGCCGGCCGTATGATGACCCGCCGTATCATGGGCAAGGCATCCTTTGTCACGCTGCAAGACGTTGGTGGCCGCATCCAGTTGTACGTCGCCCGCGACGATCTGGCGGAAGGCGTTTACAACGAAGAATTCAAGAAGTGGGACCTGGGTGACATCCTTGGCGCACGCGGCAAGCTGTTCAAAACCAAGACGGGTGAACTGTCTATCCACTGCACCGAACTGCGCCTGTTGACCAAGGCACTGCGCCCGCTGCCGGACAAGTTCCACGGCCTGGCCGATCAGGAAACCCGCTATCGTCAGCGTTACCTGGATCTGATTGCCAATGACGAATCGCGCAAGACCTTCCAGGTGCGTTCTCAGATCATGGCGGCGATGCGTAACTTCATGGTGGAACGCGGCTTCATGGAAGTCGAAACCCCTATGATGCAGGTGATCCCGGGTGGCGCTTCTGCTCGTCCATTCGTGACTCACCACAATGCGCTGGACATCGATATGTACCTGCGTATTGCCCCAGAGCTGTACCTGAAGCGTCTGGTGGTAGGTGGCTTCGAGCGCGTGTTCGAAATCAACCGTAACTTCCGTAACGAAGGCGTTTCTCCGCGTCATAACCCAGAGTTCACCATGATGGAACTCTATATGGCTTACGCGGATTACAAAGATCTGATCGAACTGACCGAGTCGCTGTTCCGCACCCTGACCCAGAACGTGCTGGGTAATACTCAGGTGCAGTACGGTGATGAAGTGTTCGACTTCGGCAAGCCGTTCGTGAAGCTGACCATGACCGAGGCGATCAAAAAATACCGTCCGGAAACCGATCTGGCTGACCTGGCTGATATGGGCAAAGCGGTGGCTATCGCTGAATCCATCGGCATCAAGGTTGAGAAGAGCTGGGGTCTGGGCCGCGTAGTGACCGAGATCTTCGAAGAAGTGGCGGAGAGCCATCTGATTCAGCCGACTTTCATCACTGAATACCCGGCCGAAGTTTCACCGCTGGCGCGCCGTAACGACGTTAACCCGGAAATCACTGACCGCTTTGAGTTCTTCATCGGCGGCCGTGAAATCGGCAACGGCTTCTCCGAGCTGAATGACGCAGAAGACCAGGCGCAGCGTTTTGCTGACCAGGCTAATGCGAAAGACGCAGGTGATGACGAAGCCATGTTCTACGACGAAGACTACGTCACCGCGCTGGAGCACGGCCTGCCACCAACCGCAGGTCTGGGCATCGGTATCGACCGTATGGTGATGCTGTTCACTAACAGCCACACCATTCGCGACGTGATTCTGTTCCCGGCAATGCGCCCGCAGAAATAACTTCGCAGTAATGAATATCAACCGGCGCAGGTCTCTGTGCCGGTTTTTTTTCGTCTCATGAGTGAGGATAGAGCCTATTATCGCTAACTGCTTAAAACATCAGCAGTTACGCGTTATCTCCGCTTGCCCGGCAGGGATAACCGGTTATAATGGCAGCCGCACACCGATGCGGGTGTAGTTCAATGGTAGAACGGCAGCTTCCCAAGCTGCATACGAGGGTTCGATTCCCTTCACCCGCTCCAATCCTTTCTGTTAGTACCTTTTCGGTAAAAATCAGCAAGTTAAGAAGTGGTTGAATGTTCAGGTACCTACAAAGGTATCACAAGGAATTGCCCATCGCTGTTGTGGCTTGGTGTGTGGTTCTGGGAGCATATCAAACCGCTGGCGGTCGTTCTACTGTCTTACCGCGATAGCTTAACAAGAACAGCATGCCGTGCCAGCGGCTCTAAACTCTCCCAAAACATAATACATCGCAGCATTCAGCCCCGATGCCCCTTTACAGGGATAAACAGGCTCAAGTGATACGCACCGGTAGCGAAAGATCCGGCTCTATCTCCGGCTGGCCCACGGTTCCTTTAGGATGCACGGGCGACCTGATAACGATGATGTGCTATGAAAATCTGATGATGTCGCTGACGCTCCGCTGCTTAGGTATCACTAACCGGGGCTTTATGGTTTTATTCACCCGAGTTTACTTGTGTTTGATTTTTGATCGTTCTAATCCTGAGCATTTCACTTTTTCCTGAGTCAGTAAGAATCCAAAATAGAGCCATATTTCCTGTCGTTGTTTTAAGGGATTGTATGCTAATTAATTCATAGGCTTGAAGTTGGATACCGATCGTTTTCAAATCTTGTGATACTACTGATGGGTTGGTTCCACCCTTACCGATTTTCTGTTGCGCTGATTTTGCTATTAAATTAGATACTTTACTCTCTGCCATATACTCAGATAAATAAGGGGATATAACATAAAAAATCTCTTTCCATGACATTTCTACATCCCACTCTCTATATCCTGCCTTGCTATATTTTTGAGCGTCATAATGTGATGTACATGCAAAGTTGAACGAGCTTTCAATATCAGCCAAGTTTAGACTTTCTGATTCTCTTTTGTTACTTTTAATATTGAGAAGTTCATTTTTCAAATGCTCATATTCTTTCTGTAGTTTTATCATATCCCGCAGGTCAGACTCATTACCTAAATTATTGGCGCGAACCCAACCTATTGCCGGATAAGTTTTTATAGTTTTTGTCATGCTTAAAGCTACTAATCCGGGGAGGTCTTTTGCGGTTGCCCATGTTTTTCGGAGCCTGCCTGTGGAAGCCTTCTCAATGAATAACTCTAACTTATTTCGTAATTCCTCATTGATATCAGATTTGGCAACTGGTAGCGCTGAGCGATCTTCATGAGTTAATACAACTATTTTTATACCTTTCGAAACAGCATAGTCGAATTCTTTTTCTGTATAGCTAAGTCCATCTTCCGCTACGGAACCATAACGACCACCAATAATAAGTAGGTAATAATCACAGTCGTCAATGATTTTCTTTATAAACTCCCATTGTTCCTCATCAATTGCCGGGAATAGTTCCATTCCTGCTGGTATGCAGTCCATTTCCATTAGTGTTTGAATTACGTTGCTGCGCTCTTCTTTCAAATCAGTAAAGGTAGAACTTACAAAAACCTGATATCTCTTATCCATATGATTTACCTGTGGTATGACGTTGATTATATATCGAAATATTGTATGATAATTTATTGGAACATTCTATGTGCAACTAAATTTTATTATACTCATGGAAGCCCCTCCCTCCATCGACCCACGGTCACTAGTCCCCCGTACCCGTCTGTTATACGCGTGCCGAACGCGGGGAGGGGTAGGCTAACCATTCCTCATACCTATAACGTCCTGTACCGATCCCTGTGGCCTTTTCCTCAGAAGCCTCAATTACATTGACGAGCGTTTGTAACGCCGCTGCATGCCTTACAGATCGCAGCATCGCATAAGCAGGTATCATTTGAGTATTACCTACTGATACTGCGTGACTACGTATCTGTTTAGTCTCAAATACGCTATTGCATAACTCAAAAGATACAGTATCATTCTGGTCATTAATAAAAGACTAGGGAGAGGTATGTATGAGCTGTAAAACCTTCGGGTATGCACGTGTATCAACAAAAGATCAGAATCCCGACCGGCAAACACTAGCGCTGGTTGATTGTGATGAGATACTGCTGGACAGGGTAAGTGGAAAGAACACCGACCGGCCAGAGCTGGCTAAACTCCGTGGGATGGTTCGTGCCGGAGATACTGTGCGGGTGAAGTCCGTAGACCGTTTGGCACGTAATACAAAGGATTTGCTGGAACTGCTGGAAGAGTTCACCGCGAAAGGAGTCAGCGTGTCATTCATCGATAATAGTATGACGTTTGATAATAGCCCGACGAGTAAGTTTATGATTACTATGCTGGGTGCTGTGGGAGAGTTGGAACGCAGTTTTATCCGACAGCGGCAGAATGAAGGCATTGCAGCAGCCAAGGAGCGGGGAGCTTTCAAGGGCCGCCAGAAGGATGATGAACTGCGGGAGAAAATACACAGATATATCCGGCTAGGCACCCACAGCAATGATGACATCATCAAGCTGGTTGGTTGCGGTCGGGCGACTTTTTACCGTATAAAAAAGGAATTTAGTTAGTACAGATAACTTATTCCTTCATATTGAAATTTCTTTAGAGATGCACTCTAAGGGAGATGAGAAGTAATAACTCACACCGCTATGAGAGCGGGCTTCGCTAGTAATAGCAATTAAGATGACCACTCTAAGGGAGATGGGGGAAGTGACTGCCAAAAATCATCGAGAGAATATTCATATTATGCTTTCCCTTGAGGCACAATATGAATAATCTTTCTTCTACAAAATAATACAGCCTGCTTAAACCTAAACACACCACTTCATCACGTGGTGCGATAAATAACGCCTGAGTAGGCTCAATATAGGAGAAAGAATGTTTGATGATAAAGAATTACCTGAACAATTCGGCGGTAATAACACTCCGCCAGAGCTGAACCAAATAGACGCCACATACTGGGGTATGTTTCAGAATGGTTGGGTGCCATCTCATAACGATATGCAAGCCCCCTCAATTAAACAATCGTACGAACGCTACCGAGCGACGCATTCAAGCTCCGACATGAAAGCGGCTGTAGCGGACAAGCTACGCGCAGAGGCTACTATACGTAAGTTGGCGATGCAGAACCCTAACCGCGTCAGCCTAAAGCAAAGCCAAGTAACCCACGCAGTGAGGTCTTCGCTGGATGTTTACCACTCTGGTGAGCCACAACCCAGCATTAATATTGTACGCAACCTGTTACCCGGAAAGGATGTAAAGCCCGTGATGAGCAGACCTCAGCAGCGCAAGCGCATGAAAAAGGCCCTCAAGGCAAACGCTAGTCACCCCGCAGTTGTTACCGCTCAAAAGCAAGGGAACCCTATTCGTATGGATGCCGATACTATCAGTTCCGGTCTACAGAGCCTCCAGAATGCCGCTATGGTTGTCCGTAAGTTGAATGAGCATGAGCAGCGCATGCAGGATATGGAATCGCGCCTGAAAGAGCTGGAAGCGTTCAAGGAGAACACTGAAAAACGCCACGCCATCGAAGATGCCGGGCAAGACCCGCGAGAACTGTCTCGCAGTATGCACGCGGATGGGAAGTCGCTCGGTGCGATTGCGAAAGCCACAGGCCGTAGCCGTAGCACTATTCAGCGATGGGTTAAGTAGCTGTACGCGATTTGCGTACAGTTGCGTACACCTAAAATAGGCCAAAAGTCTTATATATAAATATATATGTAATTCTTCCATCCCTGCACCAGAAAATCCCTCCCCAGAATAATAACAACCTGCCCCGACCGGTTCTTTCCAGTATCACTTTAGCCTTGGGTTAGGGCGTTCCTATTTAATCGGGTTTCAGAATCCATCTATTCAATTTATCTACGAGGAGCCAAGCATGAGCAATTTCAACTCAATGTTTAAATCAAAAAGTAACATATCCGACAGCTTCAACCAGCACTATCAAAAAGGCCCGCAATCAGTAGCCCGTTCCAGTGGCTCTGGCTCATCTCGTTCCGACAGTTCAAGTTCCGCAGGCTCCAGCTTCAGCCATCAGGAGCGGCAGGTGTTACACGACCTAGGCCAGCGAATGCGTGGTGCCAATGCTAACCAGCACGCCCTGTATCAACAGGCGCTAAATCAGTTGATTGGTGAGCGTGAACTCTCTGGCGCTGATGCCCGAATGGTGGCGTTGTACGCCAAGACAGGCTCAGCCGATGGGCGCACAGGTAGTACTGAGGGCGCGAAGTGGGGCGAAGCATTGGAAGCCCTGCGTGATGTTGAGTAAGCCTAACCGGTACTGGTAGCGCCAGCCAATAAACCTATACGAAATAACGAATTAAAACCAAGTAGGAGATACAATGACCAATAAAATTAAGCCAGCTTCAACTGATGCAGCACCTGCCCTGCGAGTTACCGTGCTGGATGTCCCCGGGGTTCCATCCCCGACTGCAGAAGCAACAACCCCGGATGAGGCAACACCTAAGCAGGGTATGCCTACCAACGCCCATGAGGCGCTCTCAATGGATCGTGGTGCTGTTCTGGCTGTTCTTGAATACGCTGGTACCGTGCAGGCCGCAGAGACGATCCAGGATCTTCCTGAGCCGTTACAGGCGGTGCAGTACTCTGCCGATGAATTATCTTTCCAGTACCGAGCAAGTGCCCATTCACGAGTTGCGTTAGACGTCCGCGATATTACCCGCGGTTGGCATGTTCAATCGTTGGCGGATATCGATTCTCTACTTGGGATTATCGGCGCTGAGATGGCCAACAAGATGTGCCGTGATAAGCGTGACCGAATCCTCGAGGTTGGGCGCTCGGCCCGTGCCGCTGCCGCAGATAAGCTAGCTGCTGATTATAAGTTGGTGGCCGATGGGTTCATGCACCTGCACGCCCTGCGTAAGCGTTTCAGTGAAACTGAAGTGCAGTCACTGCTGGATATGCTGGCCGATGGCAAGCCGAACATGGCTGCGCAGATGGCCGGGGTAGACCTCACCGGCGTACTCCCTGCCGTGGGGGCTGATTATCGCACCGCAGCGGATGCATGGGCTGAGCAGGCGGATTCACCATCGGGCTGCACTTTCAGTCTGCCTCTCGGAAATGTGAAGAACTCCCCCGAGGGTTCTAGCTTTAATATGGCTGTGCAGCCGGGCGGTAAGTGGATTCTGAGCGTATGGACTGACTCAGGCTGGTACCCGATTCAGGTATCCACTGCGGCCCGTGCAATCGCTCTGGAGCAGCGTGAACAGGTTAACCGCGTGCGGAACATTCAGGCCCGTGGCAAGCCAATTATCGGGGAGGTGTTCGCTGATGAACTCCAGTCGTAACCCATTGCCGAATGGTAAACACCCTACCAATCGCGAACTCCAGCTAATGCGACTGGGGTACGCCGAATATCAGCCCCGCCTGCGAAGCATCCAGAAAAACAATCCAGAGCGATATTCAGCAGTGCTAGATGGACGTAAACGCTTTTATCAGCACGGGTGGGCTTGCCCCACCTGTGGCAACAGCGAGCGTTACACGAGGAACCTAGCCTGCGCTTTCTGTGCAGGGCAACGCATCCCGTTGTGTTTCACGATTATCGAGGGCGTCGGCTCGGTGTACACGCCACTGTCGGAAGAACGTTCAGCCGAGTACCAAGCCCGCAGGCAGTCGCTGATGTATCAACGCGACCTGAGAGACAGAATCCGCAAGTTTGGCGAAATCCGTTGTGGGGGCTGGGTATTTCGTGATGGCGACTTTATCGGGAAGAACCTAGCGGGTGTAACTGTGGTTATTTCTGTGCATGAATCTGACGCCTTCACCGTTCGAAATCTATGTAAACAAGACCCTGCCTTTAAGGCTATCTGGGAGTACGTTCACGCCGTGTTGCGGCTGACCCCTGCACCAGACTTGCCCCTTTAATCGTCCCCGGCTACGCGCTGGGTGTGGAGGAATAATGACCCAATTTAATACCGGCGCTGGTGCGGACGCCAGTGCTGCGCCTAGGCCCCGCCGTAAACAACCCCGCCGCACGGTATCAATCCGACAGGCCGCACGCTTCAATGCTGCACTGGCTCTGAGTGATAATTCCCCATCCGGATTGGTCTGGAAGGAGTGGAACAGGGGAGTTGGCACCCGCAGCCGGAACGCAGGCGACCCCGCAGGCTGTGAGAAGAAAGCTCAGCCGGGCTGTTACGTTATCGGATTGGACGGTGTCCTGTGGCACGCCAGCACTATCAGGACTTCTTTACAGGCGCTGTACTCTGTTGCTGGTCAAGCCCTGTAAAGGAGGCGATATGTTCTACAAAGAAATTCCTGGGATTAAACCTATCGATGAGCAGTTCACGCTAGCCGCTGATTCTCCTTCTGGTCTGCGCCATCGAACAGGTGGTGATACTGGTCCGGTTGCTGGCTCGCCATGTACGGTGTTCTTTCCCGGTGAGGAACGAGAGCTGTTCCGGCAGCAGCACCTACAGCCGATGAACTACGAGGTTCATGTTCATACCGGTTGGCGGGACGTTATGGAGTTGGGGTTTGGGTACGACATCGACCGAGAATTCCAGTACGTGCCTGCGGAGATTGTGCGGGAACACCTTGAGCTGACTCGCGAGATTCAATTGCTCACAGCCATCGTACAGGGTGGGCAGAAGCAGCCCCCTGTGGCACTGGTGCAGCATTTGACATCCCGCGCCAAGACCGTACGCATCTCTGCCCTGAAGCTGACTGCTATCGATGCGATGAACCCTAGTGAACGCAGCAGGGCGCTGCTACGTGAAATCTGAGAGGTAGCATGGGTACTTTCCCGCAAGAAATTGAGTATCTGATTCAGAATGCGCTTGCGCCTGATGCTACTTCCCCGAGTGGTCTAGCATGGCGACGTCCGTTGGCTAATCGTGTTAAGGCTGGAGGTATTGCCGGTACACTTGGTAAAGATGGTTACTGGTCTGTGCAGGTTAAAGGTAAGAAACTAGCTGCGCATCGCGTGCTGTGGTGGCTGTTGAATGGAGAAATCCCGGCAGGGCTATGTATTGACCACATTGACGGCAACCGAGGAAACAACAGGTTGGAGAACCTGCGGCTTTGTACTCGCGCTGAGAACAACCGGAACACCCGTAAAAGGTCGGGTTCTGCGGCACTGCCGAAAGGGATTACCGTTGTTGGCAGAGCATACCAAGCGCAGGTGCAATCTAATGGCGCTCGCTGGCGGGTTCGTTCAAGCAACTTGGAAACACTGACAAGAATGATACAGACCGTACGTGTACAGTTGCACGGCGGTTTCGCTTGTCATGGATAGTACCACTCTAGTTATTGTAGTTTGCGACACCGGGGATTTTGATTATTAGAACATTCTCCAACGTTGGCACCATTGATAACAAACTCTCTCGGCTTTGACGGAAACACTTTATCAAACTGAATGACAGTCTGGTCGAATAATTTAATACAGGACTCTGGTGTCGCAACGGCGAAGTTATTATTAACTTTAAGTACGCAGCCCTCACTGTAAATCCAGCTGTTAAATCTCTTTATCGGTACTTTATTGAATTCTAAAGTATCCATGCCTTGCTTTACATAATAAGTAGGGTCTTCTCTATGTGCTGGTATGTATGGCGGTGCTGATGTCGATATTACAGTGATTGATATAACGATTGCTGTAATAGCTGTGGATGCTGAAATTATTGCTATTTTCATTGTTCATTCTCAGCAATTGATTGATACTCTCGATAACCATCGATTATATTACCCGAGTTATCAAAGCGCTCTGAAATAATCATTATGTCCCAATCCTGAGAACTGTTTTCTCTGTCTAGCTCGGGGTAGTTCCCTTCTGTATTGTTGGTGCTTGTCATCGGTTTTCCTAAGAGTTGAAATTCAGACGCGCGTTTAGAGCGAACTGTAGCGGCCTTCGGAGATCGTTCACGAAGGTACTGGGCACATGTAGCGAGGTCGTTATTGTTCCATCTGTGCATTAAATAATTTGTCTGTGCATTTCATCAATCTCACCCAGCACACATCTTGTCATTCTGGCAGCTATGAGGGGTGATTGATAATTGGTTTTGTAGATCAATTTCGCCACATCGATCGGCCAAAGTGATCAGTTGGTGATGTTAGTCGTGCTTGGGTGGTTGGGTTGTCAGGTATGATTAGGAGCACCGCTTAATGTGTTGGGCGAGGGGAATCATGCAGAGAGGCAGGAAAAAGGCGACGAAAGCCGCCCTTAGAGTATGTATTACTTAGCGTTTCTTGTCTGACTGTGAAACAACAGTTCCGGCAAGGGTACGTGTAAGAGCTGCGGAACGAGGATTATCTAAAGCTGCTGAAGCCTTTGATTCCATTGAAGCGCCAGTCTGTTTGCTTGTACCTGATTGAGCCAAGGCCGAACCAGCTAAGCTTTTTTGAATTGCTGATGCGTTAGGGTTTTTCAGTGTTTGTGCAGCCGTTGAGGCTACTGATTTAGAGGTTTGTTTGCTGTTTGCCATTTCTATGACCTTATCGTTGTTTAGGGTACGAATTACTTGCATGTGGTGTCTATATTTAAATATTAACACTACATGTTGTGTTAACTGTATGTCTACCCAGCAATAAGATCAAGAAGAATGTGGGTAAAGCTATGTAAGATTTTCAGTGTATTACTGAATGCTGAACTACAAGCCCTGATAATTCACTAACTCTATGATCTTACTTAACTCTTCAAGTTCAACTCCTTGACTATAAACCTGTTTCGCCATGGTTCGCTGTGTGTGACCTACAAGCGCGGCTATCCGGCTGTCGTCTATGTTGTGTCTGTCCAAACTGGTGATAAACATTCCCCGTAGGCTGTGGAAGCATTGCCGGTCTGTAGCGTTCGGCAGCACCTTATTTCGTAGGCGGGTGAACTGCTGACTAAACCACGGCCCGCGCTTGGCATCTGCCCTCTTGATGGCGTTTGCTTTAGGCAGCAAGTACTGCCCATGCTGCCCCTGAGCATTCAACTGTTTGTACTTCTCGATGATGCCTATCAAAGCGGGATGAATTGGCACCAATCGAACGCCTGCTTTTGTTTTGGCTACCTGAACACGGAAGCACTTCACACTGTCGACTTCTGACACGTCGTCAACACCGAGAGAGGCAATTTCATTCAGACGCATTCCTGAGTACAGGCCAATAAAAATAACGTCATGAAGTTCTTCCTCAGCATGAGCGAGAAGGGTTGTAATCTCTACCTGCGTGAACGGCTGGTAACTGCTAACTGTCTGCTTCGCCTCAAGTCGATGTCCTGTGAACGGTGAGGCGGCGGGGATATCGTCATAACAGCGGCGGGCGTACTCATACACCGAGTTCAGGCCGGACAGGTAGTTCTGGATTGTCTGGGCGGATTTCTTGGGTTTTAACGTGCGGATGAACTGCGTAACTGCAGTCCGGGTGATTCCGGTTATCTCGGTATCAGCAACGGTTAAATGTTCGAGCAGGAGTCGCACTGCTAGAGCGTGTTTACTGATGGTGCTGGGGCTGCGTGTTTTCTTGTATTCAGCGAGGTATTCGGAAGTAACCGCTCGAAGCATTACCTGATTACCGGAAGCCGCTGCTGATACTTGTCCCAGTTGCTGTACTGCATTGATGGCGCGATTTAACGTTATAGTTTCGGTATCAACAGCGTGTTTTTCTTTTACGTGGTTCCATTCAACAACTAATCGGTCGCGCACTGTTCGGGCTTTCTGAACGTCACGCTGACCAGTGCTTTTCCTGAACAGCCTCCGGCCATTTGTTAAATGTCGCATATGCTGAGGCACTGCTATTTGAAACATCCAAATACCGGATTCGTGTCTGTACAGGTACTGATTTCTCGCACTGTTACCCATAGCGTTATCCCATTCTCTGATGTAGTATTCACCGCATCAGCAATGGGATTAGGCACTTACCGGTAGTTCGGGAAGTACCTATGTTCGATTCCCTTCACCCGCTCCAAAACTTCCTGTCACTACCTTCCGCTGGCAAGTATCTCAAACAAAGTATCGATTTCTTGCAGAGTATTGTAATGCATCATCCCAATGCGCAGCACGCCGCCGCTGTCCTGCAGGTTCAACCGTCGAATTAACCCCAGTGCATAGAAGTGTCCGCTGCCGACGCAGATATTGTGTTGGCCTAACCTGCGGGCAACCTGTTCAGGCGAATGCCGCTTAAAGGTCAATGCAAACGTGGGCGTCCGGCGTTGGGGATCCGCCAGGGGTGAACCGTAGAGTTGTACATCATCGATTTGCGATAAGCGTTGCAAAAAGTACCTGCACAGATTCTCTTCATGACGGTGATAGTCGGCAAAACTTTCCTGTAAACGCTGCCTTAAAGGAGCGCCTGCTGTGCCCCATTGCGCCAGGTAGTCAATCGCCGCCGTTACACCGGCCAGCCCTTCGAAACTTTGGGTGCCGGTCTCAAAACGGCCTGGGCCGATGTCGGTGGCCGGCTCGACTTTATAGGGCTGCAGCCGTTGCAACCATTGCGGCGCGATATAGGCCATGCCGATATGCGGGCCAAAGAATTTATAGGCAGAACACACCAGAAAGTCGCAACCCAGCGCCTGCACATCGATCAGGTTATGCGGAGCATAATGCACTGCGTCGACATAAACCTGCGCGCCGACCCGGTGGGCGGCTTCGGTGATGGCTTTAATATCGACGATGCTGCCCGTAACATTAGACGCATAGCTGACTGCGACCAGGCGAGTTTTGGCGGTAATCTTTTCGCAAAGCCGGGCGGTATCCAAAGAACAATCCGCTTGTTGCAGGGGGATTTGATGCACGGTGACTTGCTTGTCATTTGCCGCCTGCTGCCAGCTGGAGACATTGGCGTAGTGATCCAGCTCGGTAACGATGATTTCGTCCCCGGCTTGCCAACTACGGCTAATGATGCGGCTGAGGTGGAACGTCAGCGAGGTCATGTTCATGCCAAAAACGATATTATCGGGCGAGGGTGCATTCAAGAAGGCGCGCACCGATTCCCTTGCATGATCCATCACCTCGGTTGTTTTATGGCTGGAAAAATAATGTCCGCCCAGATTGGCGTTATATTTCCCCAGGTAGTGGGTCATTTTCTCCAGCACCCCTTGCGAAACCTGAGAACCGCCAGGCCCATCGAAAAAGATAACGGGTTTGTCATCATGGTGTTGGGTCAGCGCACTAAACTGAGCCCGGGCGAGTTCGGGAGTAAATGTCATGCTTTCTCCCCTCGTGCGGTCAGAACAAACAGGTCAAGATGCCCTTCTTGTTCCGGGACAATGGCGCTGATCGGCGTGGCGTTATGCCATAGCTTACTGTCCGCCAACAAAACGGCTTCGCCGTCCGCCAACACTTTTTTAAAGAACGGGGGCTGGTGATTATCGGCGTATAGCATGATCTCGCCGCCGACAATATTTTGCCGATGAATACCAATCATCGCTATATGGTCAAAACCATCCTGATGGATCCCTTCCGGCGCCACCTGCGTTTCATTATCAATAGCGACCACGCGCATCTGATGAATTTCTATTTCCGTTCCTTCAGGTAAATCATTGCTTTCAGCAAACAGATTGCACATTTCTTCCATAGCGGCGCTTTGCAGTACGGCATCGTCAATCGGTTCGAAACGGCGCACTACGTTGCCCTGAAAGTGGTTGATTTCATCAGACTGAACGAAATTGCGCGGACCAATTTCTACCACATGACCATTGATATGTTTGACGACCGAATAGCGGCGCAAACGGTACTTGCCGTCGGCGTGTTGTGTATGCGGCAAGCCAGAAAACGACGGCATTAATTGTTGGGTGGCCTGGTGGCTAAGTGCAGTCATACTTATTACGTTTTCGTGTTTATGTAACATAATCACCTCAAATATGAATCAAGACTGACTTTGTAGGGAGGTATTTCGATTGAATTGTAGTCGACACTATTGCCAACGCAATTTTTAGCCAGCGCCGACTACCTTCAAGCGATATGTTGCTGTAAACAAGAATGAACGCAGACAGTATTAGCTGTCGGTTGAGCGGCTAAGGGTTTCCCAAGCATCGATATCGGTATTCATTTGGTGCAGTTTTTCTCTGACATACATGACGGCGTCGCTGCCCAGCAGCAGTGATGCAGGTGGGGCTGGGCTGTTGATGAGTTGCAGGATGGCTTTGGCGGCCTTAACCGGATCGCCGGGTTGATGGCCGCTGCGTTTTTCGCGTGTTTCACGGATCGGTCCAAAACTCTGATCGTAATCACTGATGCTGCGTGGTGAACGCACCATCGAGCGCCCGGCCCAGTCGGTTCGAAAAGAGCCGGGCTGAATGGCGGTGACCGCAATATTAAAGGGCTTTAGTTCTTTGGTCAGCGTTTCTGAAATTCCCTGCAAGGCAAATTTGCTGCCGCAATAGTAGCTGATCCCCGGCAGGGTAATGAAGCCGCCCATGGAGGTCACATTGAGAATATGGCCGGCCCGGCGCGCCCGAAAATAAGGCAGGATGGCTTTAATTACGGCCACTGCACCAAACACGTTGACCTCAAATTGGTGGAGAGCTTCACTCAGCGGCGATTCTTCCATAATCCCTTCGTGGCCATAACCGGCATTATTGACCAGAACGTCGACAGCCCCCAGTTCCTGCTCTACGGCATCGACCAGTGGGGCAACCGCAGCAAAGTGAGAGACATCGAGAATGCGGCCAAAGCAGCGGCCCGGCGCCAGGGTTTCGAATTCATCTTTGGCCTGCTGGTTGCGTAGTGTTCCGACCACGCGGTGCCCCGCTTTAAGCGCTTCTTCTGCCAGTGCGCGACCTAAACCGCTGCTGACTCCGGTGATGAAAAATAATTTTGAATGGTTCATGGCACTCTCCTCAGTAATGTGGAGAAGCAGAATAGGGGGGACAGGATAAAATCCGTAGCCCAGATCCTCTCTGATGTTTGCCTATTCCTCTGAGCTGTCTGGACGAGGATGACGCTGAGTGTCACACTTCAATGACTTCCCACTTCTCTTTTCAGATGCCTATGACCTTCTTCATGCCAACGGTTACGGACCAGATGATTGAGCTTTTGGATCGGTTGACACCGCGTGAAGGCTACAACCTAACCGCCCTGGCGGACGTGCGTTTTTTACGCTCCAACCGTCCGCTGATGCGCACGCCGGTTTTATATGAACCGGGGATCGTCATTGTGGTGCAGGGGCGAAAACGCGGATTTTTGGGGAACGATGTCTATTTGTATGATGCGCAGCATTATCTGATGGTCTCGGTTCCGGTGCCCTTTACCATGGAAACGGATGCCAGTGCTTCCGAGCCGATGCTGGCGATTTACATGCGGTTGGATTTCAGTTTGGCCGCTCAGTTGATGTTGCAACTCGACGATCGCGCTCCGGCGCTCAGCGAGCCGCCACGAAGTATGGTCTCGAGTCCGATGGATGACGCAATAAGCCGTTCGGTTTTACGTTTTTTACAGGTCATGGCTTCACCGCTGGATGCCGAGATATTGGGGCCGGCGATGATGCGGGAAATTTATTACCGCGTAATGACCGGGGCGCAGGGGCAGATGTTGCGAAATGCGCTGACCACCCAAGGGCAGTTTGGCAAAGTGGCGAAAGCGCTGCGAAAATTGCACGCTGAATATGACTCGCATCTGGATGTGAATGCGCTGGCGAAAGAGGCGGGTATGAGCCTGCCAACATTCCATAGCCATTTCAAAACTGTGACCAATACCACGCCGATACAATATCTTAAGTCTACGCGACTGCATCAGGCCAGATTGCTGATGCTGCGAAATAATCTCTCCGCTTCAGCCGCCTGCGTGCGGGTGGGGTATGAAAGCGTTTCTCAGTTTAGTCGTGAGTTTAAACGTCTGTTCGGACTAACGCCGCTTAATGAAGTTGAGCGTATGAGGCACAACTTTTCGTTGCCTGCGCCAGTGACCCCTTCAGATTTTATTTCTTCTCATTGACCGGGAGGCCGCGCTTCACGAAATGGCGACCAGAGCACCGATGATGGCGATCAGCAGGATCCAAAACCATTTGGAGGTTTTTTCCGGTTTCCATTCTTCGCCATATTCAACCTGATAATCGGGTTTAGGCTCCTTTTTGTTCATCCTGTTCCCTGGCATTTAATATCCATAAATATGCCAGGTGTATTTTAAGATGAATCCTAATCACATTGAATCTAAAACTGTTTTTTGGGTAAAAATCCTAATTGTGTCGCTGTGTTTTCACCTTGAACATCCATAGCTCCCGCCATAAATTTGCTACGGGAATCCCGGATCTCAGCCATGTTTGACAGGATCCATTCCCACATTGGCAGCATATTAATCAGCACGCCTTCGCCAATTGGGGTTAATTGATATTCAACGTGAGGATGCGGGTATTTTTGTTGGTAGTCGTGACGAGTAATCAATCCGTCACGCTCCAAATGGCGCAGTGTTCTTGTCAGCATGCGTTGTGTTACACCGGATAGCGCCCGGCCCAGTTCCGCATGACGTAAAGGCCCATGGGTGCCCAGCGTATAGATGATACTCAGAGACCAACGGTTGCCGGTATGCGCCAATACTTCTCGTTTTAAGCCATCATCTTCATCGCT
The DNA here is from genome assembly GCF_024809935.1 of Serratia sp. BIGb0163. NCBI lineage: Bacteria > Pseudomonadati > Pseudomonadota > Gammaproteobacteria > Enterobacterales > Yersiniaceae > Serratia > Serratia sp. BIGb0163. The sequence goes on along the minus strand of NZ_JANUDZ010000009.1, from coordinate 128,730 downwards.
GAGCGCACTGCATATCGCGGCAAATTTTGTTTTTTGTTCGTCGTTGAGTTTCATTTCATCCTCACAGTATCAACGGTGTGCCTGATTGCTCCCCTGCTATCAGGCTGACAGGATATGGCGACCAATACAGCAGGAGAGAGTATGAGCATCTCAAATAGTCGTCAAATATCTAATATCCTGATTCTGGGGGCCGGAGAACTTGGCATGGCCATGTTGAACGGATTTGTGAGGGAGAAGAAACGGCGGCCTGATATCGAACTGACGGTACTGCTGCGGCCTTTATCACTGGGCAATACCTCGCAGGAAAACCTGTTGCGTCAAAGGCAGCTCGAAGCATGGGGGATTAATATCGTTACCGCCGATTTTAGCCTGCAATCGGAACAAGAACTGGCAACGGTTTTTGCCAAGTATGACGCCGTCATAAACTGTAGTGGATTTGTCGGTGGTAAAGGAACACAGCTTAAAATTACTCGTGCGGTTCTGTTAGCCGGGGTGGCCCGTTATTTCCCCTGGCAGTTTGGCGTCGATTACGATCGTATCGGCATGGGAAGCGGCCAACCGGTATGGGATGAACAGCTTGCCGTGCGGAGTCTGTTACGTGCGCAGCAGAGGACAAATTGGGTCATCGTATCGACCGGAATGTTCACCAGCTATCTTTTCGACCCCGGCTTTGGGGTGGTTGAGCGGGAGCTCCACAGGGTTAATGTACCGGGGAGTGCTGACTATTCGGTCACCCTGACCACGCCCGAAGATATTGGTCGACTGACGGCGAAGATTTTCTTCCAGCGGCCACGGATAGACAATGACATTATTTATATCGCAGGGGATAGCATTACTTACCGTCAGTTGGCTGAACTGCTTGGTGAGCATGACCGATGTGCTTATACGCTGGTGGTCGAGGATCATCAGGCTTTGCAAGATGCTGTGACTGCGTCACCTGAAAGTCTCACTGCGGCCTACCGACTGGCGTTTGCCCGTGCTGATGGTGTCTCCTGGGATAAAGCGAAAACCTACAATGCTCGGCAGGGTATTGTAGTGACGGATGTTCGGGGATGGCTGAAACAACATTGCCCCGACGTTTAATTAATCACTGCCGGCATTGTCGGCAGTCTTAAGGGAAATTTATAGCTATATTTATTTACCGAAGTTGATGATAATCAATTTCCATTTTTTTACAAAACAAAAACAATAATAACTTTATTTAAACAAGCTGAGTTCAAGTTATTTCCCCTGGTGTTTTTTTAACTTAAAAAACCATCTGTTTGTGATCGCTATCCCTCAATGGAAATGAAAATAAGTTAACTATTAACCTTCTTAACAATAATAATGAGGTTAGCATGTTATTTACCATTCAACTTATTGTCATACTGATCTGTCTCTTTTATGGAGCCAGAAAAGGTGGGATTGCACTGGGGCTGCTCGGCGGTATTGGATTAATCATCCTGGTTTTCGTTTTTCATTTACCGCCCGGAAAACCGCCGGTTGACGTTATGCTGGTTATCATCGCCGTGGTGGCCGCATCGGCGACGTTGCAGGCATCCGGTGGGCTTGACGTGATGCTGCAGATTGCCGAGCGTATGCTGCGCCGCAATCCTAAATATGTTTCCATCGTCGCTCCCTTTGTGACCTGCATCCTGACCATTCTTTGCGGTACCGGGCATGTGGTATACACCATTTTGCCGATTATTTATGATGTGGCAATCAAGAATAACATTCGCCCGGAAAGGCCGATGGCGGCCAGTTCTATCGGGGCACAGATGGGCATTATAGCCAGCCCGGTATCCGTCGCTGTGGTGTCGCTGGTCGCCATGTTGGGTAATTTTACCTTCAATGGCAAGCACCTCGAGTTTCTCGATCTGCTGGCCATTACTATTCCCTCGACCCTGTGCGGCATTCTGGCTATTGGTATATTCAGTTGGTTCCGGGGTAAGGATCTGGATAAGGATGAAAAGTTCCAAAACTTCATTTCAGACCCAGAAAACTATAAATACGTTTATGGCGAAACGGCAACATTACTGGATAAGAAATTGCCCACCAGCAACTGGGTGGCAATGTGGATTTTTCTGGCTACCATAGCTATTGTTGCGCTATTGGGCGCTTTTTCTGAACTACGGCCATTAATTAATGGAAAACCACTTTCCATGGTATTGGTCATCCAGATGTTTATGCTGTGTGCAGGTGCAGTAATTATTATCGCGACCAAAACGAATCCGGCCAATATCTCAAAAAACGAGGTTTTCCGTTCAGGCATGATTGCCATAGTGGCGGTTTACGGTATTGCCTGGATGGCCGAAACCATGTTTGGTGCGCATTTGGAAGAGATAAAGTCCGTACTGGGAACCCTGGTTAAAGAGTATCCCTGGGCCTACGCTATCATTTTGCTGCTGGTTTCCAAGTTTGTTAACTCCCAGGCTGCTGCACTTGCAGCCATCGTCCCTGTCGCATTGGCTATCGGTGTTGATCCGGCCTATATCGTAGCTTCTGCTCCCGCTTGTTATGGCTACTATATTTTACCCACCTACCCAAGCGATCTGGCGGCTATTCAGTTCGATCGCTCCGGGACAACCAACATCGGACGGTTCGTCATCAACCACAGTTTCATCATGGTGGGTTTGATCGGGGTTTCCGTATCCTGCGTGATGGGTTGGGTGCTGGCCGCGGCCTACGGGTTCTTATAACGGGGGGCGTAGCGCTGGATAATATTGTTTGTTGATGAGTCACTATTTTTCTTAGATGTGAAATGCAAAAAACCCGCTCAACGCGGGTTTTTTATCACTAATGCTTAACTGCTCAGGCTGGTGCCTTCATCGCTATCGTAAGTCTTAGTGAGGTTATCGGCGATTAAAGCGCGATAACATTAACAGCAGATGGGCCTTTAGCGCCGTTCTCAATCGAGAACTCTACTTTCTGACCTTCATCCAGGGTTTTAAAATCGCTGCTCTGGATGGCGGAGAAATGTACGAAGACATCTTTGCTGCCATCTTGTGGAGTGATAAAGCCGAAGCCTTTGTCAGCGTTAAACCATTTTACTAAACCAGTCATTTTGTTAGACATAGATATATCCTTTTCATTTTTTGAGCCACTCAACGTGGCGAACATGGCCTGTTTTGCAGATTTTTACTTATGGGGCACTTAGGAGGAGGCTCATGAAGAAGGGTATCTAGAGATAACGCTTGAACTGAGAACTGCTTTACTAAAACTGCTTTCATAAGGTCTGTGTTCCAAACCGATGCCGCCATAGTAGGCTTGGTTTGATTTATTAAGCAAGGATTAATTTCCTTAATGTCATTGGCAGGCCAATATTTCCTTGGTGCCGCATGAGGGATAATGACAGGACTCAGGCTGTGTGGCAGGCATCTTTTATCGTCATGTGGCTGATGCATAAAAGATAAAAGCCCTGACAATGGTTGCCAGGGCTTTTAAGGTACTATCGACTTCAAATTTAACATTAATGAACTTACTGATTTCTTACTGCTAAGGTACTACCATTAAATGTACATGTTTATCACAGATAATATTGGGCGAACTAAAACCTCCCCTATATTTACCAGTTTACGTTTATCATCAATCCTAATAGATATTCAAAGATTGATGGCTTAACCAGGTACATCTCCCCTCGCGATATAGACTCTTTGATGCGTGGCCTCACTTCTATTGCGATCTGTTGCACTAAACTGAAGAATCGCAAACAAAAAACAATTAGAACATGGCCTTACATCATCGCGTGTTGGTACACACCCTGCGATTGTAGGTACTGACTACATGGCCTGAAAGCGTCATCAATAGAGAATGTTGCTTATCTCGATACTGATGTCCATACAAAAAATACTTCGTGGCCTTTATCGCAAAAATAACTGTAATAACTAAACTTCAATACTTTTACCTTTATCAACAAGCTATTATTACGCTGTTGATGATTACTAATCTACTGGTTTTTTAAGGGGTGTCAATACTGTTTTTAATAACATGTTTTTAATGACATGTCTTTATTAACAGTATTCATAATAATCATCGACTAAGCATCATGGAACGCTTATTTTTCAGCCTCAAATCTTGAGTTTTAGGAGGTTTATTATGCTTGAAATTCGTACAGTGGCGGTAGGGTAAAACTTATTTTTTAATTAATTAATGAAAACAAAATTATAGTGGAACAGCAGAGAATGGCAGTGTCTGACATAGCCCGCTGCAGAAGCAACGGGCTGGTTTTGATGCTATCAGGGCTTAGCGATAAAGCGGGCCAGCCGTTGATGTAATTGACTGTTCTCTTTACGTAAATGCTCAATTTCTTCCAGCAGCGTCAGCGTTACCGCAATTCCGGGCCAATCCAGAGCCAGCTCGCGATGCAACTGCTCAGCGCGATGGAAGGTGATTAATGCACGATCGTCAAAGATCCAGTCTTCAGTCTCGGGATCGCGCGGTTGAATCACACCCAGCCCGACAATTTCCGTCAGCTCATCCTGTGAAACGCCGGTATGCAGGCAAAACTCGGTAATGGTGAAAGTTACTGTTACGTTAGCCATTTTGCTTACTCCAGTCTTTGCGCGGATCGAAGCTCTGCTGGGCTTCTGCCAACTGTTGCCACAGCGCGGCGCTTTTTTCGTCCGGCTTCGGTGGCATCATGACCTTGATCACGGCATACAAATCCCCGGTTTCTTTTTTGCCGACCAGGCCTTTTCCCTTGATGCGCAAGCGCTGCCCGGTTTGGCTACCGGCAGGAATGGTCAACAGGATACTGTCTTTCAGTGTGGGTACCGGTACTTTGGCGCCGAGTGCGGCTTCCCACGGGGCGACTGGCAGCACGATCTCCAGATTGTGACCGACGATGTCGAACAATGGATGCGGAGCAATGCGGATGATCAGATAGAGATCGCCGCTGGCACCACCGTCAGTTCCTGGTCCGCCCTGGCCCTTAAGACGAATGCGTTCGCCATCGCCAACGCCGGCGGGGATTTTCACATTAAGGGTTTTAGGAATTTCCTGCTCCACCATGCCGAAAGCGTTATATACCGGCAGGCTATAGCGAATGGTACGGGTTTGCTCGGCCTGGGTTTCTTCCAGGAAGATAGCCACTTCCATTTCAACATCCTGGCCACGCATGCCCTGACGTCGTTGACGATGTTGTTGGCCACGGGCATGTTCGCCGAACATGGAGGAGAAAATATCGGAAAAATCTTCGGCGTTATGAGCACTGCCATGCTGCGTCTGGCGGCCAAAATTGGGATCGTTGCGGTGCTCTCGCAGTTGATCATATTCGGCGCGGCGTTCGTCGTCTTTCAGCACTTCATAGGCTTCGGCGACCAGTTTGAACTGTTCCTCGGCATTCGATTCGGTGCTGACGTCGGGGTGATATTTTCGTGCCAGTCGGCGATAGGCAGTTTTGATTGCCTTGAGATCGTCCGCCGGCTTAACCCCTAAAATGGCATAGTAGTCCTTGAATTCCATAGCGTTATCATCTCACTTCAATCTTTCGTCAGGGGGATAGTTGAACCTGTATTGGGTGAAACTTTACTCTTAGTCGGGCTGTTTGTCGTTGATGTCCCGATGTCATCAGGCGGTTTGGCAACCAAAAAGCGGAGCCGGGTGGCTCCGCTGCGGGATCACGCCCGTTTCAGTAGTCGGGCAACCTGGAACAGGCTGAAAGAGCTGAACAGCATTTCAATGCCGACAATGGTGGTCACCAACACCACCGACGTCACGGGATCGGCGCTCAGCAGCAGCCAGGCAATCGCCAAATCCAGAACGCCAATCACCAATTGCAACCAGCTTCCTTTAATTTCACGCAGCTTATAGCCGGCGATCAGACGAGCAATCCCACCCAGCGCAAACAAAGCGGCGAGATAAATTGCCATGGCGAAAATGCCCACCGCCGGGTTGGTGATAAAAACGTAGCCGATAATCAGGTAAGCCACCCCGAGCAGAATGCCGCCGATCATCGGCCAGGTATTTTGCAACCGGTTGGCAACCATGGCGAAAATCAGACCGAATCCACTCAGCAACAAGAAAATCCCCACGACCATACTGATCGCCGCGCCGGAGGCGAAGGGGCTGAACAGGCAGAAAAGGCCGCCCAGTAACAGCAGTAGCGAGATGATTAACAGCGGGGTGCGTTGTTTCTTTAGGCTCTGTTCGTCGATGTTCAACGAATGAAGATGATTCATATTTAGCATGATGTAACTCCCTTGTTTTGAATGTCCTGTACTGTTCACCACTGAGTATAGTGGAACACGCCGCCTTGAGGATGATGCATGGCTGCGGTGTTTTTCCTCCGGTACCAAAAAGAGCCTCGCAGGTGGATTACGTAAGGTTTTTCATGGCATACGTGCCAGAATAGAGATAAAACCGATGCCGATATGCTGACCGAGATAATAGATATCCGATGATGGCTCCTTCCCGCTTACTGAAATTTCTGCTGCCTTATCTTTGGCCTAAAGATAACCCTAAACTGCGTTATTACCTGGTTATTGCCTTTGCTTTCATGGTGATATCCAAGGTCAGTATCACGCTGGTGCCGCTGGCATACAAAGCGATGATCGACGCCCTGAGTGGCGAAACCGCCAAAATGCTGGCCATCCCCATAGGATTGATTTTGGCCTATGGCGTCGCCCGTATCGGTGGGGCGTTATTTGAAGAATTACGCAACGTGATGTTTGTGCATGTCAGCCAGAATGCCACCCGATTACTGGGGCTGCGGGTTTTCAGACAGTTGCACGCGCTGAGCCTGCGCTTTCACCTGGAGCGCCAAACCGGCGGGTTATCGTTATCGATCGAACGCGGTACCCAGGCGGTGGCAACGGTGCTTTCGCGGCTGCTGTTCTCCATTTTCCCCATTTTGTTCGAGATCACCCTGGTCGCGGTGATCATGTGGCATCTGTTAAACGGTTGGTTTGCACTGGCCATTTTGCTGACGGTCGGCTGCTATATCCTGTTTACCGTGATGGCGGTCAGTTGGCGTAGCCGCTTTCGGCGCGAGCTTAATCAGGCGAATGCCGATGCCAATACCAAATCTATCGACAGCCTGCTCAATTATGAGACGGTAAAATACTTCGGTAACGAAGACTTCGAGGCCGAGCGTTTTAATATGTCGCGCCGGCTGTATGAATATGCCGCCATCAAGAACCAGTTCAGTTTTACCGCTCTGAACCTCGGGCAAACTGCCATTATTTCCATCGGCCTGATTGTGATGATGGCGATGGCGGCGCAGGGTATTGTGCAAGGGCGCATGACGATTGGTGACTTTGTATTGGTGAATGCCTATCTGCTGCAACTCTATCAGCCGCTGAATTTCTTCGGTTTTATTTATGCCGAGGTCCGGCAGGCGCTGATCGATATGGAAAACATGTTCGATTTGTTGCAGGAAGAGCAGGAGATCGTCGATCGGCCGGATGCGAAGGCGCTGCACCTGGCTGCTGGCGAGGTGAGTTTTGACTCGGTCAGCTTTGGCTATGATGCGCGTCGGCCGATCCTGAAAAACGTCAGCTTCACTATTCCGGCCGGTAACACGGTCGCGGTGGTCGGAGCTTCGGGGGCGGGCAAGTCCACGCTGTCCCGGTTGCTGTTTCGTTTCTATGACGTGAGCGGTGGCTCGGTCTCGATTGACGGCCAGGATATCCGCAGCCTGAAACAGGCCAGCCTGCGCGCGGCGATCGGCATCGTGCCGCAGGACACCGTACTGTTTAACGATACCCTGGGCTACAACATTGGCTACGGTAAAACCGGCTCGAGCCAGGACGAGATCGAGCGGGCCGCCAGGCTGGCGCATATACATGAGTTTATCGTCAGCCTGCCCGACGGCTATCAAACCCGGGTGGGGGAGCGTGGGCTTAAGCTGTCCGGCGGTGAAAAGCAACGGGTGGCAATTGCTCGTACCATTCTGAAAAATCCGGCGATCCTGGTTTTCGACGAAGCTACCAGCGCGCTGGATACCCAGACCGAACGCGAAATCCAGTCGCACTTACGTGAAGTGAGCCGTGACCACACCACGCTGGTGATTGCGCACCGTTTATCGACGGTAGTGGATGCCGATGAAATTATCGTGCTGGAGGCCGGTGAAATCGTTGAGCGCGGACGGCATGAAGCCTTGCTGGCAGCCAATGGCCGCTATGCTGCGATGTGGCAAAACCAATATAACGACGAACAGCAGCCCTGAAGGTGTTGACCCCGGGCGCTTTACTGCGCCTGGGGATTGTCGTTTATAGATCGCCGGTCAGGTACTGCGCTACACCGTTGCCGAAACTCCAGTCGCCCTGACTGTTGGTGGTGATTGACACCATCAGGTCACTGCCTTCAATCCCACAGTTCTCCTTCAGCTCCCGGCTGAGATCGGCATAAAACCGCTGTTTCTGCTGCTCGGGTCGCGGGCTGGTAATCACCCGTACCACCACCAAATCGCGGGTGCGAGTCAGGTTAAGGCCGGTGTCTTCAATCACCATGTGGTGAGCCTTGTTTTCATGAACAATCTGGTACCTGTCACGCGGCGGGACTTCAAAGGCGCTGAGCACCGCTCGGTGGGCAGCATCGAGCAGGGTTTTCAGTTCGGCTTCGCTGCGGCCCTCAATGACTTCAAAGATAAGTAATGGCATTTTTATAATCCTGTCAGTGGGTTAATCTCGATATGAGGCAGCGAGTCATCTTCGCCCTGGAGAACCCATCTTAGCCAAGCGGCGGTGTGGGAAGAAGCGCTATACTTGAACTCATTGTTTATATAAATGAACAGTCGACGATGAAAAACCCAAAAATAGAAACCCTGTGGACCCATTTGCACTGGCTCACCGTGCTGGCCGAGCAGGGCAGTTTTACCCGTGCGGCGGAGCGGCTGGATGTCAGCAAAGCGGCGATGAGCCAAAAAATCAAAGAGATTGAAACCTTGGCCGGGGTGCCGCTGGTGCAACGCACGACGCGCAGCGTCAGACTGACCGATGCCGGGCTGCGACTGGTGGAGGAACTGCGCCAGCCTTTCGCGCAGATAAAGCAGAGTTTCTCCGGCATTTGCGATTCGGCCGGGCCGCTGCGTGGTTCGGTACGGGTGACGGCGCCGGTGGCGTTTGCCCGCCAGCAGCTGGTGCCACGTATTACCGGCTTTCTGCGTGCTAATCCGGAGGTGCGGTTGCAGCTTGAGGTGTCCGACCGGCTGGTGTCGTTAACCAGCGAAGGGTTCGATTTGGCGATCCGCCACAGTGACAGCCTGCCCGATACCCATGTCGCCTGGCGGCTGTGCCAGACCGAAACCTTGGCGGTGGCCTCGGCAGACTACGTGAAACGGCACGGCATGCCGGTTTCACCGGCCGATCTGCAACGGCATCAGTGTCTTTATTATCCCCGCAGCAGTGAATCCCCGAGCTGGAGCTTTGTCGCCAAACAGGCAGCAGAGGGCAAGACAGAAAAGATTCGGGTGCCGGTCAGCGGCCCGTTTGCCACCAACAACAGCGAGTCGATACGTGATGCGGCAGCGGAAGGCTTGGGCATTGCCCTGTTGCCAGACTTTAGCGCGCAGCAGGCATTGGCAGACGGCAGATTGATCGAGGTATTACCGGCCTGGCGGCCGATAGATGCCTTTGCTGACAGCCTTTATGTGGTACGCCCTTATGCGCCCCAGGTCTCGCGAGCGGTGGCGGAGTTCAGCCGTTATCTGCGCAGTGCCTTTGCCGAGGGGTTTTCGTCTGCCGGGTGCTGAATTGCCAGCGTTACCACCCACCAAGGCTGGCGCAATGGTAGCGCTAATTATAAGAACGATGTGATTAACGCAGCCCCTGGACCAGCGAGTCGGCGCTGATGTCCGCAATGGTTTTCGCGCCGATCAGCGTCATGGCAACGCGCATTTCTTTATCGATCAGCTCGAGCAGGTTGGCGACTCCGGCCTGCCCGGCGGCGGCCAGCGCATAGGCAAAGGCGCGCCCCAGCAGCACGCCGTCGGCGCCCAGAGCAATCATGCGCACCACGTCCAGCCCGCTGCGAATGCCGGAGTCGGCCAGCAGGGTGATATCGCCTTTTACCGCCTCGGCAATCGCCGGCAGCGCATGGGCAGTGGATAACACGCCGTCCAGCTGGCGGCCGCCGTGGTTGGATACCACAATACCGTCGGCCCCGAAACGCACCGCATCTTTGGCGTCTTCGGGATCCAAAATGCCTTTGATGATCATCGGGCCTTGCCAGAACTCGCGGATCCAGTCCAGATCCTTCCAGGAGATTGAGGGATCGAAGTTGGTGCCCAGCCAGCCGATATAGTCTTCCAGGCTGGTGGGTTTGCCGCGATAGGCCGAGACGTTGCCCAGATCGTGCGGCTTGCCGCACAGCCCGACGTCCCAGGCCCACTGCGGATGGGTCACCGCCTGCAACATGCGGCGCACGGCGGCATTGGGGCCACTCATGCCGGAGTGGGCGTCGCGGTAACGCGCACCGGGCACCGGCATATCGACGGTGAATACCAGGGTTTTCACCCCGGCCGCTTTGGCGCGCTCCAGCGCATTGCGCATAAAGCCCCGGTCTTTCAATACGTACAGCTGGAACCACATCGGCCGATCGATTGCCGGTGCCACTTCTTCAATCGGGCAAACAGAGACCGTCGACAGGGTAAAAGGAATGCCTTTCTGCGCGGCGGCTTTGGCTGCCTGGACTTCACCGCGTCGGGCGTACATACCGGTTAACCCGACCGGGCCGAGGATCACCGGCATCGCCAGTTTTTCACCGAACAGGCTGGTTTCCAGGCTGAGGTCGGACATATTGCGCAGTATGCGCTGGCGCAGCGCGATGCCCGCCAGGTCTTCCGTGTTGCGTCGTAGCGTGTGTTCCGCGTAGGCCCCGCCGTCAATATAGTGAAACAGAAAAGGCGGGAGCTTAGCCTGTGCTGCGGCCCGGTAATCGGTTGAAGCGGAGATGATCATATTTATACCTTATTTCGATAATGGGCTTTTACGCTCAGAGGATCATTGCCTGCGCCATCACAGCGGCGATCCCCCCGTACACCAACATGGGCAATACGGTCTTTTTGATAATTTTGCCTTCGGCATTGCCGATCCCGAGGATTGAGCAAACGGCGATAATATTGTTCAGGCATATCATGTTGCCCATCGCTCCCCCGACGGATTGCAGTGCCAGCGTCAGGTTGACGTTTAGCCCGCTGCTCAGGGCGATAGACTGCTGGATGCCGCCGAACGTCAGGTTGGAAACGGTATTGGAACCGGAGAAAAACGAACCCAGCGCCCCAAGGAAAGAAGAGAACAGCAGCCAGCTTTCCCCCGTCAATGCCGCCAACGCCTTGCCGATGAGGATCACCGGCGCATTGTCGCCGCCCAGCATCATCAGGTTGACCATCACCAGCGCACCAAACAGGGCGATAAAGGGTTTAGCCACGCGCCCACCGGTTTCTGCGAACATCTGTTTTACCTGCCTGCAGTTCAGCCGAAACAGGGGAATACACAGCACGACCACCAGCAAGAAAGGGATCAGTGCGGGTACATACAGCGTTTTGTAGCTGGCGGCGGCAGAAGTGCCGAACACCTGCTGCAATTCAATGATCAGGGCATTGCTGACGCGTAGCTCACCCAGGTTGCCAAAGCTCCCTTGCCACAGCAGTGCACTGCTGTTGAGCAGCGCTTTAATGCCCAACTGGTGGATACGGGTCACTATCAGAATAGCAATCAGCAGCAGGGTCGGGGTCATTGCCTTGATGACCTGAACGAATGGCACGGCCTGGGGAGATGTTTTGCCTTCGCAGCGGGTCAGGCCGATGCCGGCACGCGCCAACAGCACCGACAGCATCAGGCCAATGGCGCCGCCCACCAGAGCCGGGAATTCATAGTTAACCTGTGCCAGCAGCAGGTAAGGCACCGTGCAACTCAAGACGCTGAGTAAAATAAACGGCAGGTTATAGCGAATTTCACGCCAGGAAACGATAAAACGCAGCGCCAGCAATGGGATAACAAATCCGGCGACAAAGTGGATCAACGCGGTCTGACGGCCAATTTCCAGCAGGCTGGCATCGGATAACCCCAAATTGGCAAACCCGAACCAGGTGGGCGTGCCGACGGCACCGAATGAGACGGGAACCGAGTTCATGACCAGCGTCAGCAGCGCAACGCGCAGGGGGTTAAAGCCTAGCCCGACCAGAATGGGGGCGGCAATGGCGGCTGGCGTGCCGAATCCGCTGGCGCCTTCAATCATAAAGGCGAATGCCCAACCGATAATCATCAACTGAGCTACCGGATTGGGGCTGATATTTTCCAGCCAACGACGAACCACGTTTTCCGCACCGCTGATTTGCATCAGCTTATTCAGCAAAATCGCGCCGGCAATAATGGTTATCGGGGTGAAAACCGACACCAGTGCGGTAATGATATTGGCGTGCAGCAGCAGGGGCAGACTGTCGAACCAAAACATTTGCACGCCATACACGGCAGCGGCCGTTAAGGGCAGCGCGATATAAGAGGGCACACCGTTCTTTTTGGTCATCATCCAAATCAGCAGGACGATCGGCGCAATACTGAAAAACAGGGACATAAGAGCCTCAGCGTTATTATTGTTATTTGTAGAGGTATGTAGCCGGAAGGTTAATTACCGCAACATTTTCATTCTAATCACAACGCTGGCTGATGTTCTATTCTGCAATTTTCCAGGATGGGGATGTAGGGCGGTATAGTGACTCTGTGGGATGATTTCTGATTATTATGTTTGTTATTATTTGATTTAAAATCAAGTGGATATAATTTTTTGTTGTGTGATGAATGTGCTGGGTCACATTGATTACACAATAATTACCAATAGATTATATTCAAAAATGGAGTAATCCCGCGGCTCGCTCACGAGCCAACGAAAAATAATTATGTGACTCACTTCAAAAATAGTGGCTGATATTCTGATAGGACGTAATGATATGTTCGATCAGCAGCCGGGTTTTTAACGGTAAATTGCGGGTATAAGGGTAAACCGCGTAAATACCTAATACCTTGCCACAGTGGCCGCTCAAAACCTCCACCATGCTACCTTCCTGTAAATCCTCGTACACCATGCAGCGTGGCACCATGGCAATGCCATAACCGGCGATCACCGCCTTGCGGATCGCCCGGGCGTTATTGGCGGACAGGTTGCCACTAACCTGCAGTTCATAAATCTTGTTGCTGCCCGGCTGCTTCATCAGCCAGTTGTCGGTGCCGCTTTCCTGATAGGTATAGGTCAGACAGTTATGCTCGAGCAGGTCGCCTGCTGACTTCGGCTCAGAATATTGTTGCAGATAGCTGGGCGAGCAAACGATCACCCAGCGGGAGTTCAGGATCGGACGGGCGATCAGGCTGGAATCCGGCAGGGTGCCGGTGCGGATAGCCAGATCTATCCCTTCGTTGACCAAATCGGCGAAGCGATTTTCCAGCCGCATTTCCACCTTCAGGTTCGGGTGAAGGGCACAAAATTCCGCCACGCTTTCACTTAACAACAATTCCCCTGAAATGGTTGGCACCGACATGCGGATGATGCCGGTCAGTTCATCGCTGTGTTCACTGATGACGTTCAGGGCTTCCTGAGTTTTTGCGCTGATTTCTTTGGCCTGACGGTACAGGCTTTGGCCGTTTTCGGTTAGCGTCAGGCTGCGGGTGGTGCGGTACAGCAGGCGTGCGCCGAGAGATTTCTCCAGGCGACCAATGCGCTTGCTGACCACCGAGCTGGTGATGCCGGCGGTTTCAGCGGCTTTGCTGAAAGAACCGCAGTCAACAATCAGGGCGAACAGGATCAGGTCGTTGGCGTATTCATGTGTGGGCAGCATCGGTGGGTGTTTTCCTCGTCCCGGAGTAACGGCCAGTGTAAATCCTCAGGTTCAGGAATCAATCGTTGGCGACAATATGAGAATTGTTATTGATATCACTTTTTGGCCGCTTACAATGCCTGCCATCTCAAGATTTCAGGCTAAGGGTTCTTCATGGAGTTGCTACGGGTGGTTTACCGCCAGTATCGCTGGCCGTTTCTGGCGGTAATGGCGTTGACCATGGCCAGTGCGGCGCTGGGTATAGGCATCATCGCCTTTATAAATTTGCGGCTGATGACGGTGGCGGGCAACCCGCTGGCCGTATTGCCTGAGTTCCTCGGGCTGCTGGCGTTGCTGATGGCGGTCACGCTGGGCTCGCAGCTGGCGCTGACCACGCTCGGCCACCATTTTGTGTTCCGACTGCGCGGCCAACTGGTGAAACAGATCCTGGATACCGATATCGAGCGGATAGAGCAACTGGGCAGCGCCTCACTGTTGGCGAGTCTGGCCAGTGATATACGAAATATCACCATTGCCTTTGTTCGCCTGCCGGAACTGGTGCAAGGGGTGATACTGACGCTGGGGTCGGCGGCCTATCTGGGCTGGCTATCTCCGCAGATGCTGGCGGTCACCGCCGTTTGGGTCGCGGTGACGGTATTTGGCAGCGGCTGTCTGGTCTCGCGGGTGTATCGTCATTTGACCAGCGTGCGAGAGGCCGAAGAGCGCCTCTACGAACACTATCAGTCTGCGATTGACGGCCGCAAAGAGCTGGCATTGAACCGCGATCGTGCAAAAGCGCTGTACCAGCAGGCCTACCAGCCGGATGCCGAAGATTATCGACAGCACATTATCCGCGCCGATACCTACCATCTCAGTGCGGTGAACTGGTCGAATATCATGATGTTGGGGGCGATTGGTTTGGTGTTTTACATGGCCAACAGCCTGGGCTGGGCCGATACCACCGTCGCGGCAACCTACTCGCTGACGTTGCTGTTCCTGCGTACCCCGTTGCTGCAGGCGGTGGGGGCATTCCCGACGCTGATCGGTGCCGAAGTTGCCTTCGGCAAGGTCAAAGCGCTGCGACTTGCCGATTATCAACCCGAGTTTCCTGCGGTAGCGGCCAAAGCCTGGCAAACCCTGGAGCTGCGCGATGTGATGTTCCACTATGGCGCGACGGAGCAAAAAACGGGGTTCGCCGTTGGGCCGATCGACCTGAGGTTGCAACGTGGTGAACTGGTCTTCCTGATTGGCGGTAACGGCAGTGGGAAGTCGACGCTGGCGATGTTGCTGACCGGGTTATATCAGCCGGTCAGTGGACAAATCTTGCTGGATGGCGTGCCACAGACTCTGAACGATATGTCTGACTATCGTCGTTTGTTCTCCGCCATTTTCACCGACTTTCATCCGTTCCACCATTTGCAGGGGCCTGAAGGCGAACAGCCGGATGCCGAACTGGTGGAAAGCTGGCTTAACCGTTTGAACATGAAAAGCAAATTGCAATTCGACGGCCTGCGGGTAACTAATCCACAGTTGTCGCAGGGGCAGCGCAAGCGACTGGCGCTGCTGCTGGCAGTGGCGGAGAAGCGGGATATTTTGCTATTGGACGAATGGGCGGCGGATCAGGATCCACAATTTCGCCGAATATTCTATCGTGAACTGCTACCGCAGTTACGCGCTTTGGGTAAAACGGTGTTTGCCATCAGCCATGACGATCATTACTTCGAACATGCCGACCGGCTGCTGCAAATGCGTGACGGGCGCCTCAGCGAGTTGACCGGCAGTGAACGTGAACGTGCCAGCAAGGACTCGGTTTCGCAAATTAACTGATATTAATATCACCCGGCCTGCACTATTGGGCTGGGTTATCCATTCTTCTCGCATGGCGCTATCCGCTAAAATCAGCATATCCCCGCGTTTCAGAGTCACTCTCCGGCCTAAATTGTCGCCAATTTAACTTAAGTTGTGCTGATTAATTGTGTTTTGATTTATTGAATAGTGGTTTAATTTTGATCTACCTGCTTGTGCCACACTGCGGTTTGTCGATTAATTCACCCCAAATCTGGCGCCAATGACCTGACTAATCCTGTTGTCTTTCTGCCGCATACCTGACTTTAGGTACATGAGTAGCAGATATTTTTTAAATTTCTATAGGAACAAACTTCTTTATTGATCGTTTAAATAGATCAATAATTGCATTTTGATTAGTTTAATCTATTAGATGAGGCGGCTGTGATAAGCAAGGATGACGCGGATATCAAACGTAAAGCTTGGCTGTGCGTATTTATCGGCTGCGGGGTGTTTTGGCTGGCCGTTGCCGCCGTGATTTACTGGCTGCTTATTTAGGAAACAAATCGATGGACAAAAAGCGCGTAAAGAAGAAAGGGGGCGCCCGGGATGACAGCCCGGTCAAGATCCCCCCTTTATGGCAGTTGACCCAACAACAACGGGATTTTATCAACGATCTCTGGCAGGACGATGCCACGGAACCCGTACCGAAACCGGCCACCCGGCCCGGCGTTAACGAATAACCCTATTGCGCCCGGCCAATATGCCGAACAGCATCTGCAGCAGCGTCAGGCCCAGCAGAATGCTCAGCGGCAACTGCCAGCCCTGAGTCAGGTCATGTAACAGACCGAACAGCGTCGGCCCCAGCGCGGCCAGTAAATAGCCTACCGATTGCGCCATGCCTGACAGTTGCGTGGCCTGGTGATGATGGCTGCTGCGCAGGCCAAAGAACGACAGCGCCAGTACCAAAGAACTTCCCGCCCCCAGACCGGCAAAAATCAACCAAATCAGAGAATAGGTTGGCAGCAGCAGCAGCCCGGCGACGCCGATAAAAATCAGCAGTGAACTGCACAGCGCAATAGCCCGCTGATCGCGTGCGCGCGGCAGAATAAACACCATCACAAAGTTGGCAGCGATTGCCACCACCTGATAGATAAACAGCTCAAACCCCGCCTGCTGCGGCGAGGTGCCATGGCTGGCGGCGAAGGCGCTAAACCAGCCGATAATGGTATAGAAGGTGATGGACTGCAGGCCCATAAACAGCGCCACCTGCCATCCGAGCGCACTGCCCCAGGGGGAGCGGGGCGGCGCCGGCTGAACCGCCGGGGCATCGGCAGTCACCGAAGTTGCTGGACGGCGCAGCTGCGGCAGCCAGACAATCAACGCCAACAGGGCAGGCAGGCTCCAGCACAGCAGGGAAAAACGCCAACCGAGACCATTCAACCCCGCCAGCGGCACCGCCAGACCCGAAGCGGTTGCGGCCACCAGTGACATCACCGCCGCGTAACCGGCAATCATGGCGGCGGCACGGCCTGGAAAGTCGCGTTTCACCAGCGTCGGCAGGACCACGTTGGCAAATGCGATGGCAGCGCCGATCAGAATAGTGCCCAGCCATAACATGCCGGGTTGCGGCAGGGAACGCAGTGCGATGCCGAAAACCAGCAACAACAGTGCCATACCCAGAGTGCGTTCAATCCCCAGGCGTTTGGCCAGGCCAGGAGTCACTGGTGACAGCACGGCAAACAGGATCAACGGTAACGAATTAAGCAGCCCGGCCGCGGTGGCGGACAGCAACAACTGTTGCTGGATCTGTTCCAGTAACGGTCCGACGCTGGTGAGCGCGGCGCGCAGGTTGGCCGCGACCAGCATAATGCCGGTGACCAGTAATAATGGGTGGCGTAAACGGCTGCGTTTTAGGGGAGCAGACGTTGGGGGTAAGACAGATTGGGGCATCAGTTCCTCGCACCAGGGCAGGCAGTCAATCAATACTGCATGGCATGATGCGTTGATTGACGTTAACGCTTACGCATCGGCAGCGGCCAATGTCTGCGCGCAAGTGTAGGGAAGAACCCCTGACCTGACAAGGGGCTGGTTTTGCGATGTATGCGCCATTCCGGCGTCTGCGACGCAATGCCGGGAGGGGATAATTGCTGTTATGTGATCCCGATCACCTGATGAAATAAAAGTCAGCCAGCCGGGCCGCTGCACCCCCTCTTTCGTTTTCTGCTGCGCCTTCGACTCCTCACCCCGGCAGCCGCGCCCACGCAGAGATTTCACTTTGCCTTTCACTGCCGCTTAATATTTTCACTTCATTTCGATCCGAAAGGTTTTTAGCCTCTTTTTCTGCTAAAACAGCGCTGTAACCCCGATCACAATTTCATTGCTTTCGCTTTGCTGTAATGCCAGCGCAGTAGAGCGAAAGCCATCTTCTCCCCGGCCCGGCCGGAAACTTGAGGACCGCAGCTCATGCCAGTGAATACCGCAAAGCGACGTGAACACATTATCGACTTGTTATGCGAGCACGGCAGCGTGCGCGTGGAGCAGCTCAGCAAACAGTTTGCAGTATCCACGGTGACGATCCGCAACGATCTGCGCTTTCTGGAACGAAAAGGGTGTGCGCTGCGGGCTTATGGCGGCGCGATGCTCAATCAGCAATTCGCCTTCGATCGCCCGTTGCATGACAAGGGGCGGTTAAACCGCGACGTGAAGTCGCAGATCGCAAGCGTAGCGGCCAGCTATGTGCACGATGGTGACGCGCTGATCCTCGATTCCGGTTCCACCACCACCCAGATAGTGCCGTTCCTCAAAGGGCGACGCGATCTGGTGGTGATGACCAATGCGCTGAACATTGCCTATGAGCTTTCAGGTAACGATGGGGTGGAGGTGATGGTGCTGGGCGGCAGCGTGCGCCGTAACTCCTACTCGCTCTACGGTCCGGCTGCCGAGCAGCAATTGCGCCAGTACCGCTTCGACAAACTGTTTTTGGGTGTCGACGGTTTCGATCTGGTTGCCGGCATCACCACGCCTCACCCCGGTGAGGCCCACCTCAATCGCGTGATGTGCGAGGTGGCGCGCGAGATCATCGCCGTGGCGGATGCCAGCAAGTTTGGTCGCAAGAGCTTTTGCATGATTCGCGAAGCCGGACAAATTCATCGGCTGATTACCGACAGCCTTCTTCCGGACGATTACGAGCGGGCGTTAACCGAGTTGGGCGTGGAGGTTGTCATCGCCGATCGGTAGTACGGCGCCTGCGTGGGGGTTTCATGCAGCAGTTGTTACAGCTTGTTGAGCAGCACAAGGCCGGAAAACCGGTTGGGGTATTTTCCGTTTGTTCCGCTCACCCCTGGGTGCTGAAAGCGGCCCTGCGACAGGCCAAAGCGCGTGGCACGCCGGTGCTGGTTGAGGCCACCTCGAATCAGGTCAATCAGTTTGGTGGTTACACCGGCCAGACGGCGCAGCAGTTCCGCGATGCGCTGTGGCAACTGGCGGATGAAGTAGGGCTGTCGCGGGATCGTCTGTGGCTGGGGGGCGATCATCTCGGTCCCAATGCCTGGCAGGACCGGCCGGCGGAAGAGGCGATGCAACTGGCGGAAACGCTGATCGACGATTATGTCCGCGCCGGCTTTCGCAAAATTCACCTCGATTGCTCCATGTCCTGCGTTGGCGATCCTTTCCCGCTCAATGATGAAACCGTGGCCGTTCGTGCCGCCCGGTTATGTAGCGTCGCGGAACGCGCCTGGCAGCAAAGCGGCGGCGAGCCACCGGTGTATGTCATAGGTACCGAAGTGCCGGTGCCAGGCGGCGCGCAGGAGGCGCTGGAAGGCATGCAGGTCACCACGCCACAGGCGGTCCAGCAAACGCTTGAGGTACATCGCCTGGCCTGGCAACGGGCAGAGCTGGTCGATGCCTGGAGGCGAACCATTGCGCTGGTGGTGCAGCCGGGCGTGGAGTTTGATCATCACAGCGTAGAACACTACCAGCCACAGCGGGCTCATGAGCTGAGTCGTTTTATCGAACGGCAGCCTGGCATGGTTTACGAAGCGCACTCAACGGACTACCAACCCCCGCAGGCCTATCGGCAACTGGTGGGCGACCATTTCGCCATCCTGAAAGTCGGCCCGGCGCTGACTTTTGCCCTGCGTGAGGCGCTGTTCGCCCTGGATCATATTGAACGTGAATGGCTGGGCGAGCATCAGTCGGCGCAGCTGTGCGCCACGCTGGAACAGGTGATGCGCGAGCAGCCACAGCAGTGGAGCCGCTATTACCACGGCAACCCGCATCAACAGTATCTGGATCGCCACTACAGCCTGAGCGACCGGGTGCGTTACTACTGGCCACAGCCGCAGGTTCAGCAGGCGGTAGAGGGGCTAATTGACAATCTGCGCCGCAACCCGGTACCGCTGGCGCTGTTAAGCCAATATCTGCCCGAGCAAGCCCGCGCGATGAATGCCGGCGAATTGAGCGAGGATCCGCAGGACTGGGTGATGCACAAGGTGACGCAGGTGCTCGATGATTATCACGCCGCCTGCTACCCGGAGGTGCACTGAAATGCCGAATATCCTGATGACCCGCATTGATAACCGACTGGTACATGGCCAGGTCGGCGTTACCTGGACCAACACCCTGGGGGCCAATCTGGTGGTGGTGGCCAACGATGAAGCGGCGGCCGATCCGGTGCAGCAGAACCTGATGGATATGGTGGTGGCGGAGGGGGTGCAGACGCGCTACTTCACGCTGCAGAAAACCATCGACGTGATCCACAAGGCGGCGGATCGCCAGAAGATCTTTTTAGTGTGCAAAACGCCGCAGGATGTTTTGCGGCTGGTACAGGGCGGAGTACCGATCCGTTTCGTCAACGTCGGCAACATGCATTTCGCCGAGGGCAAGCGGCAGGTACATAAAACGGTCTCGCTGGATGAGGGTGACGTGGCCGCCTTTCGCGAACTGGCGGCGCTGGGCGTCGAGTGTGAGGTGCGTCGGGTGCCGGATGAAGCGGGTGAGCCTGTCGGCAAACTGCTGTTTTGAGTTTGGGGGAAATCATGTTGACTGATGCGTTATTGATAGCACTGCTGGCCGGGCTGGCGGGGGTCGATCTGTTCGACGGCCTGACCCACTTCCACCGTCCTGTGGTTCTGGGGCCGCTGGTCGGCCTGATCCTCGGGGATGTCTACACCGGCCTGCTGGTCGGCGGCACGCTGGAGCTGGTGTGGATGGGCATGGTGCCGCTGGCGGGCGCTCAGCCGCCGAACGTGGTGATCGGCGGGGTGATTGGCACGGCGTTCGCCATTCTTACCAAAGCCGATCCCAAGGTGGCGATTGGCGTTGCGGTGCCGTTTTCGATTGCGGTGCAGGGCTGTATCACGCTGCTGTTCACCCTGTTTTCACCGATGATGCATCGCTGCGATCGCATGGTGAAAGAACTGAACTGGCGCGGTATTGAACGGGTGAACTATCTCGGTATCACCATCCTGTTCGCGTTCTATTTCGTGGTGGCGTTTCTGCCGATTTATTTCGGCGCCGATGCGGCCAGCGCCATGGTGCAAAAGGCCCCGGTCTGGCTGTTGGACGGCCTGGCGGTGGCGGGTGGCATGATGCCGGCGATTGGTTTCTCACTGTTGATGAAAGTGATGATGAAAAAAACCTATGTGGCCTATTTCATCCTCGGTTTTATTTCCGTCACCTTCCTTAAATTGCCGATCCTGGCCGTGGCGCTGGGCGCGCTGGCGATCGCCCTGATCGACTTCTTTAACAGTCAACGGGCCGCTGCCGACCCGCTCAAACAACCTGTACCCCAGGAGGATGCTGAAGATGGCATTTAATGATTCTGACGATCTGCTGGCGCAAAAAGCGGAAAAACGTATGGCGCAGGCGCTGGCCACCAGTCAGGTGGAGCAGGACGACTACGTCGATAGCCAGCCCGCCGAGGCTCTGACCCGCGGCGATATCAACCGGATGGCCTGGCGCTCGTTGCTGTTGCAGGCGTCGTTCAACTATGAGCGTATGCAGGCCGGTGGCTGGCTGTATCAGTTGATCCCGGCATTGCGCAAGATCCACCGTAATCCGCAGGATCTGTCCAACTCGATGAAAATGCACATGGAGTTTATCAATGTGCATCCGTTTGACGTCACCTTCCTTTCCGGGTTGGTGCTGGCGATGGAGCAAAACAAAGAGAAGATCTCCACCATCCGTGCGGTAAAAGTGGCGCTGATGGGGCCGCTGGGCGGTATTGGTGATGCGCTGTTCTGGCTGACGCTGCTGCCGATCTGCGCCGGGATTGGTGCCTCGCTGGCGCTTGAGGGTAGCCTGTTTGGGCCGATCGTCTTCCTGCTGCTGTTTAACGTCTTTCACTTCGGGCTGCGCTTCGGGTTGGCTCACTACGGTTATCAGGCCGGTACCAGCGCGCTGGCGCTGCTGAAAACCCATACCCGGCGAATATCCCACGCCGCCTCGATTGTCGGCATGACGGTGATCGGCGCACTGGTGGCTTCGTATGTTCATCTTTCAACCCCGCTGGTGATGCATGCCGGCAAAGCCAGCGTGGCGCTTCAGACCGATGTGCTGGACAAGCTGATGCCCAACCTGCTGCCGCTGTGCTTTACGCTGCTGATTTTCTTCCTGATGAAGCGCGGCTTCTCACCGGTGAAACTGATCGGTGTGACGGTGGTGATTGGTGTGGTGGGCAAGTTTATCGGTTTATTGTGAGGAGCGGTTTATGCCAGGCATTGTGATTACCGGTCACGGTGGTTTCGCCAGTGGGCTGTTGCAGGCGGTTGAACAGGTGGTGGGGCCGCAGCCGTACTGCGTTGCGGTCAATTTTCCCGAGCAGATGAGTACTGCCGAGTTAAAAGCGGCGTTGAGCTCGGCGTTGGCCGAAGTGGCGCAGCCGGACGGCGTGGTGTTTCTCACCGATATGCTCGGCGGTTCGCCGTTTCGCTGTGCCAGCGAACTGGCGGATACGCACGGGGATTGTGAGGTGCTGACCGGGGTGAATATGCAGTTGGCGGCGGAAATGATGCTGGAAAGGGACGGGCTGAGCCTGGACGAATTCCGCGAAGTGGCACTGGCGTGCGGCAAGCGCGGGTTGACCAGCCTGTGGCACGAAAGACGCCGGGTAAAATGTGAGGACGTACAGACCGACGGCATTTGAGGGAAGCCGGGTACCGCTCCAGTGAGCGGCACCCGGTTGATTAACCGACGGCCGGCAGCGGGCTAAGCGCCATGCGGGCCGGTTGATTCTCCTCCGGGCGGCTAAAGCGCCAGCAGCTCTGGTGGTATTTCGCCACGCTGTTGCGGTGTGCCACGCT
The DNA here is from genome assembly GCF_024809935.1 of Serratia sp. BIGb0163. Lineage (NCBI taxonomy): Bacteria > Pseudomonadati > Pseudomonadota > Gammaproteobacteria > Enterobacterales > Yersiniaceae > Serratia > Serratia sp. BIGb0163. The sequence goes on along the minus strand of NZ_JANUDZ010000009.1, from coordinate 105,915 downwards.
GACCAACGTCACCTGCGGCAGTTCATCGACCAACAGGCAGTACATCAACTGCTCGGTTTCATCGTCCAGCGCGCTGGTGGCCTCGTCGAGGAACAGAATATCCGGGCGGGTCAGAATCGCACGGGCGAATGCCATCCGCTGTTGCTCGCCTGGCGACAGGCGGTGGCTCCAGTTGGCGCTGGTGTCCAGCCAGCGTTGCAGATGCTTCAGACGGCAATTTTCCAGCACTCTCAGTAGTTGCTCATCACTGTATTCGGCCGCAAGATGCGGATAACTGAGCGCCTCGCGCAGCGTGCCGATGGGAATATAGCTGCGTTGTGGCAGGAATAAGGCGCTGCTGGCCGCGTCGCGGCCAATGGTGCCGGAACCGTAGGGCCAGATCCCGGCGATAGCACGCAGCAGCGTGGATTTACCGCAGCCCGAAGGGCCGACGACCAGCACTTTTTCACCGCGTTTCAGCGTCATCGACGTTGAGCCCAGCAAACTTTGACCGTCCGGCAGTTGCAGGCTGAGACGATCGAGGATCAGCGGTTGGTCGTTCTCCGCTTGCAGTTGAATGCCGCGTTGCTGATGGTGTACCTGATCCACGGCGGCGTTAAAACCGGCCAGACGGTTAACGCAGGCTTTCCAGGTCGCCAGATCGCTAAAGGCATCGATAAACCATGACAGCGCCCCCTGTACCTGGCCAAAGGCGGAGGCGATCTGCATCATGCCGCCCATCTGGATAGCGCCGGAGAAGTAGCGCGGTGCCGCCACCAACAGCGGGAAAACAATGGCAAACTGGCTGTAAAAATTAGAGGCGATGTTCAGCCGGCGGGTGATGCGCATGATTGACCACCAGTTGGTGCGGATGTTGTCAAAGCGGTCACCCAACTGTTGCGCTTCGCGCGGTTCGCCGTGATAAAGCGCGATGGCATCGTTGTTTTCCCGGATACGGATCAGCCCAAAACGGAAGTTTGCCTCATAGCGCTCCTGATTAAAGCCGAGCTGGACCAGCGGTTTGCCGACCCACCAAATCAACAGCGAACCCAGCACCGCGTACAGCAGGGCGAACCACACCATATAGCCGGGCAGGGTGACGGCATGCTGATGGATAACAAAGGTCATTGGCCCGCTGACGTGCCAGAGAATGGTGATAAAGGAAAACAGCGTCACCAGGCTGGAGAGCAGCCCGAGCGACAGCGACAGCGTGTACTGGGTCAGTACATTGAGATCTTCGGCAATACGCTGGTCCGGGTTATCGACGATCTGTTGCTGTTCGGTATGGTAATAGGCCTGATGCGCCAGCCATTTACCCATAAATTTTTCCGTCATCCAGCGCCGCCAGCGCATCTGCAGGCCCTGCGTCAGGTAAATTTTATATACCGCGAGCACGATAAAGATCAGCGCCAGATAGGTAAAACGCCACAGTTGCGCCTTGAATACCGGATAGTTTTTGTTTTGCAGCGCGTCGTAAAACACCTGGTTCCACTCATTGATCTGTACGCTGATGTACACCAGCCCGAGCGACAAAGCGACAATGGCGATCAGCATCGACCAGGCCCGCAGCTTTTCTTCCGAAACCCAGAAGGGTTTAATTAATTGCCAGACGGCGTGTTTGGGGGGGGGGGTTGCGTTCATGAGGTCTCGTTAATTCTGCATTTTTTTCAGCATGGGCCGCAGGCAAGTAACAAACAAACCGGGACTGTAAGCAGTTTTAACGCGGCTAACCTTTTGAAATATTGTGATTGAATCGTCAGAGGTGAAGCCGGGAGGGATGGCGGTTATACTGGCGCCGAAATTTGGCTTGTTTACTGTGGAAAGGATGAGTGATGAAGGCGTGGGTTCCCCTGCTGTTGGCCTATGGTGCGCTCACCAGCGGCCAGGCGACGGCACAGATTGATGAGCCGGATATTGATGCCGATTGTCACAAGGTGGCGAGCTATGCCGAGCTGGGGAAAAGTGCCTACCAGCGCGGTGATTACCCACGCGCAGCCGACGTTTTCCGCGATCAGGCCGCCTGGAGTGAGTTCTGCGGTCTCGACAATCAGGCGACCGCCACTGCTTACAACAATGTGGCGCTGGCGCTGATGCATGCCGGTGAACTGCTCAAGGCACGCGCCTATCTGGAACTGGCGCCGCAGGACAGTAAATCCCAACATAATTTGAAACTGCTGCAGCAGCGCCTGGCGAAGCAACCGCCGTCGAACGGACCGGGTGGCGTCTACTGGCAGTACGCCGGGCGCGGCGTGTGGAGCGAAGTGGAGGTCAAGCCACAGGACGGCCGCTGGCTGATCAATTATTCCGGCTATTATATGCCGCAAATGGGGTTGTATTACGGCCCGAATATGGGCGAATTCGCCGAGGTGTTGCCGATTGAACAGGGCAAGGCGCTGTACCGTCAGCGGGAGCCGGAGGACGCGATGGCCTGTGATGTGACGATGCAATTCAGCGCGGATGCGCTGGAAATGCACACCAAAGGCGACTGCGGTTTTGGTTTTAACGTGCGGGCGGAAGGGCGCTTCGTGCGGGTCGAATAATCAGCCCCGGACATTCAATATCCTGAATGACCGGGCACTGTAACAGGCATTACGCCCAGGTAGTGGCACCGCTCAACAACTCTTTCCAGGCTTCAACATTCCCCAGATAGTTGCCCGCCGGGATCTGGCGCAGCTGGCCTTCACTGTCTTCAAGCGCAAAGGTCGGGAAGCCTTGTCCCTGAACTTTGGCAAGCATCGCCCGGCTTTGTGCGATGTGTTGCGCGGTCGGGGCACCGGCGTTAAAGCGCATCTCGGCGATGAACGGGGCAGAGGCCAGACCCAGCTCTTTCGCCAGGGCCTCCAGCACCGGCGTATCGGCGATGCGTCGACCTTCCTGATAATGCGCTTCCTGAATGCGATGCAGCATATCCAGCCCACGTCCCGCCAGCGCTTGCGCCGCCAGTATCGCGGTAATCGGCGGCTCTGAGTCCATGATCGCCGTGGTATCACGCAGCAGGCCATTGAAATAGGCATCACCAAAGGTCTGTCCGGTTAACTCCGCAATACGTTTGTCGTGCGGGATAACATAATTACGCCATTCGTCCGTGATTTGGCGGCGGTTGTTGCCGGTCATCATGCCACCGGCATGCAGCGCGATGTTCAGCCCTGGAATGGTTTTGGCCGCCTTCACCAGCGGGGCTGCGCCATAGCACCAGCCACACAGCGGATCGAAAATGTAATGCAGAGTCGTGCCGGTCATATTTATTCCTCGTTATCCCCGCCCTCTTTCAAGGGCGGGTTGCAGTAACGCCGTAGTCTGTGTATTAAGGCGGGCTTATTGCGGCCACTTCATTTCGCCTTTCAGCACCTTGGCGCTCAGTTCCAGGCTCGATTCATCTTTCAGGTTCGGGTAATGCTTTTTCATTGCCGCCACCAGTGCAGCAGAATCTTTGGCTTTCGGCAGTTCAGCTTCCAGTGTGGTCAGGTAGTTCTGGGTAAAGGTCACGGATTTCAGCGTCTGGTCGGCACCCGGCAGGAAATGGCCAGGGACAACGATTTTCGGTTTCAATGCCTTGATGCCTTCCAGCGTTTGCTGCCAGTGCGCGCGGGATTCAACGCTCTGGTTATCGGCGACCCACGGATGGATGTTGTCGCCCGCGACCGGAACACCGCCCACAACCGCTTTCAGCGCCGGTATCCACACGTAGGTGCGCTCCGGCGTTGGGCCGGTCAGGCCTTTCACTTCCACTTTCTGGCCGTCAACGGTGAAGCTGTCACCCTGCAATGCCTGTGGAACCACCACCGCTTTCGGTGCATTGTCTTTCAGGATCGGGCCCCAATAGGCGACTTTACCGTCTTTGGTGGCGTTGATTTCTTCGATGGTGCCTGGGGACGCGATGATTTTCGCCTGTGGGAACGCGGCTTTAATCACGTCCAGACCAAAGTAGAAATCCGGATCTGAATGGCTGATGTAGACGGTGGTCAGCTTTTTGCCGGTGGCCTTGATCTTTTTCACCAGTTCCTCTGCGTCGTTGCGCTGGAACTGGGCGTCAATCAGCGCCACTTCGTGTTTACCGCTGATGATCTCAGAGGACACCGGGAACACGCTTTTCTCACCTGGGTTGTACACTTCCATGGTCAGAGTGTCGGCGGCGGTGGCGTAGGCGCTAAAGGTGGTGATGCCGGCGAAGGCCAGGGTCAGTAATGATTTGTTAAACATGGGCAGAGGTCCTTGGGTAGCGATTAAATGTTGTATAGATGTTAGGTTGCATAAAGCGATAGAAAAACCGGATAATGAGCAATTATTAATTGCGTAAATCGGACGAATCATGGATCGCATCACCGCAGCTGAGGTTTTTATCACCATCGTTGACCGTGGCAGCATGATTGCGGCGGCAGAAACGCTGGAAATGTCGCGAGCCATGGTGACGCGTTATCTGGCCCAGATGGAGCAATGGGCCGGGGCACGTTTGCTGCACCGTACTACCCGTAAGCTTAGTCTGACTGACGCCGGTGAGCGTACATTAGAGCGTTGCCGACAGATGTTGGCGCTGGCGGGGGAAATAGACCTGGTTGAAGGGGAACAGAGTGATGAACTACGCGGCCTGCTGCGGATCACCTGCTCGCAGTCGCTGGGCCAGACGGCGCTGGTGGGCGCGGTAGCGCAATATCTGAAGCGTCATCCGCAGGTGGCTGTGGATCTGCAAATGAATAACCGCGCAGTGAATCTGGTCGAAGAGCGTATCGATTTGGCGCTGCGAATTACCAATGAGCTGGATCCCAATCTGATCGCCCGACCGCTCTCTTCCTGCGCCTCGGTGGTCTGCGCTGCACCGGCCTATCTGGCGGCGCATGGCACGCCGCGCCATCCGCAGGATCTGGCGCTGCACAACTGCCTGACTTACTCCTACTTCGGTAAAAGCCTGTGGCATTTTGACCACCAGGGGGTGAAGTCGGCAGTCGCGGTCAGCGGTAATCTGAGCGCCAATGAATCGGTGGTATTGATGGCGGGAACGGTGCAGGGGGCCGGGGTTTCCATGCAACCTTATTATTCGGCGGCACCGCTGCTGGCCAGCGGCGAACTGATTGAGCTGATGCCGGATTATCGGCCCCAGTCGATGGGCATTTACGGCATTTATACTTCGCGTCGGCAGATGCCGGCGACTCTGAGGACCATGTTGGACTTTTTAGTGGAGTGGTTTGCCACCGATGCCGGCTGGCGAGCGACGTTGCGCTGATATTATTAACTCCGCAGTAACATTTTTACACATTTTTCATCATTAGCGCATTCAAGCGGTTAGCGAGTTTACCGGGGCATTTTGTGCGCTGTCGCGGCTCTGTCACTGGTTAACTGATGGTGCGACGTGTAGTTTTTGTAGCGTGAGAAGAGTGAATAAGACTTAATAATTATAGGGTTAAATAGATATCCCGGCTCTTTGAACATCCTCTCTGACCTTTCCACGGGCAGCCTGCCAGGCTGGCCGATAATTTTGTGTTTTTTTACCAGCCTCGCGCGCCTGACGCCGGGGCTTTGTTGATTGGGAGCGTTACGCATGCCTGTTTCTCTGCTCGCACTGGCATTAAGTGCATTTGCTATCGGCACCACCGAGTTCGTTATTATGGGGTTGTTGCCGGAGGTCGCGAGGGATCTGCAGGTCTCTATTCCTTCCGCCGGCTGGTTGATCAGCGGCTATGCCCTTGGCGTGGCTATCGGCGCACCGATCATGGCGCTGCTAACGGCGAAGCTGCCGCGCAAAAAGACTCTGCTGCTGCTGATGGTGATTTTCATCTTCGGCAATATTATGTGCGCGCTGAGTTACAGCTACGATTTCCTGATGCTGGCGCGCATTATCACCGCCCTGTGCCACGGAGCATTCTTCGGCATTGGCGCTGTAGTGGCGGCGAATCTGGTGGCTCCCAACCGTCGGGCTTCCGCCGTGGCGTTGATGTTCACCGGTCTGACATTGGCCAACGTGCTGGGGGTGCCGATCGGCACTGCACTGGGGCAAGCATTGGGCTGGCGCTCAACCTTCTGGGCGGTGACGGTGATCGGCGTATTATCCCTGTTGGCGCTGTATAGCAAGCTGCCGACGGTCAGGGATGAACAACCGACCGACCTGAAAAAAGAGCTGACGGCACTGCGCGGCGGCGGCATCTGGCTTTCGCTGCTGATGACCGTGGCCTTTGCCGCATCGATGTTCGCACTGTTTACCTATATTGCCCCGCTGCTGACCGAAGTGACCGGGGTTTCGTCACATGGCGTGAGTTGGACGCTGTTGTTGATGGGGGTTGGCCTGACGCTGGGCAATATCCTTGGCGGCCGTCTGGCAGACTGGCGTTTGCCGCTGACCCTGACCTGTACTTTCCTGGTCATCGCCTGTTTCGCGGCGCTGTTCAGTTGGACCAGTCACTCAATGGTGCCGGCGGAAATCACCCTGTTCCTGTGGGCCGCTGCGGCGTTTGCCGCGGTGCCTGCGCTGCAGATCAACGTGGTGACCTACGGTAAAAAAGCCCCCAACCTGGTCTCTACGTTGAATATTGCCGCGTTTAACGTTGGCAACGCCATTGGTGCCTGGGTCGGTGGCGTGGTGATCGCGCAGGGGCTGGGCTTGACCAGCGTACCGCTGGCCGCAGCAGGGATCGCGCTGCTGGGGCTGCTGCTCTGCATAGTGACCTTCAGCCGCGCCAAGCGCCCGGCTAGCGTGTAATTACCGCAGCCAGGCGGGCGGGGAGTGTCTGCGCCTGCTGTTGCAAATGCTGAGTAAAGGCCGTGACCAGCGCCGACGATGGGCGATGCAGCGGCCGGATCAGACTGACGGTAAAGGGGACGTCAACGCTGAATGGCCGCACGTGGACGCCGCTGCCGGCGTAATCGAGCGCCGTCAGCGGGTTAACGATCGACACTCCCACTCCCGCTTTAACCATGGCGCAGACCGATGCGGCGCTATGGGTTTCCATCACCAGACGGCGGTTGACTCCTTCCTCACTGAACAACGAATCCAGTAGCTGGCGATAACTGTCGGTGTTCGACAGGCTGATAAAGTTTTGTCCGGCAAAGTCCTGCGGCGTCAACACCGTTTTCGCCAGCAGGGGATGCCCGGCCGGTAGCACGCACACCTCGTTCAAGGTCATCAGCGTCATGCGCTCGGTCCCCGCCGGGGTCAGGGTATTTTCTGTGAGTCCCAAATCGTGACGCTGCGCCGACAGCCACTCCTCCAGCAGCGGTGATTCCTGCGGTATTACGCTGAAGCTCACTTCCGGATAGCGATCGATAAAAGGTTTGCACACCGCGGGCAGCAGTGATTGCGAGAACACCGGCAGGCAGGCAATCGACAGCTGCGCCTGCCGGAACTGGCGGATACTGGCGGCGGCGGCGGTGATACGATCCAGACCGTAGTAGGAGCGTTGCACCTCTTCCAATAGCCGCAGGCCTTGCACCGTTGGGGATAACCGGCCGCGAACCCGTTCGAACAATTGCAGCTGGATTAGCTTCTCAAAGCGCGCCAGCTCACGGCTGACGGTGGGCTGCGAGGTTTGCAGCAGCGCGGCGGCTTCGGTCAGGTTGCCGGTGGTCATCACCGCATAGAAGATTTCAATCTGGCGTAGCGTTATCGCGTGCATCGGCAGCTCTTTTAATCAGCAAAGCCATATCATAAATGAATAGACTCTGGCTAAATAGATATTTTCCATCCAAGAAAGCGTGCGGCAATATTGGGGTATTAGAGTCACTAAATTTTATTCAGGGATACCACCATGCCACGTGCTTTACACTATACGACGACTGCCCTTAATGCCGCTAACCTGTTGGCCCTGCCTGAGCGCTTTGGTTGCCCGGTATGGGCCTATGACGCCGCTATCATTAGCGAGCGCATCAGCCAGCTGCGTCATTTCGATGTTATTCGTTTTGCCCAAAAAGCCTGCTCGAATATCCATATTCTGCGCCTGATGCGTGAGCAGGGCGTCAAGGTGGACTCGGTGTCGTTGGGAGAGATTGAGCGTGCATTGCAGGCCGGTTTTCAGCCGGGTGGTGAGCCAAGTGAGATTGTGTTTACCGCCGACGTGCTGGATCACGCGACCCTGGCGCGCGTCAGCGAATTGAAAATTCCGGTTAACGTCGGTTCGATCGACATGCTGGAACAACTGGGCCAGGTTTCTACCGGACATCCAGTGTGGCTGCGCATCAACCCAGGCTTTGGGCACGGCCACAGCCAGAAAACCAATACCGGCGGCGAGAACAGCAAGCACGGCATTTGGTATGCCGATTTACCGCAGGCGGTGGAGAAAATTCAGCAGTACGGCCTGAAATTGATCGGTGTGCATATGCATATCGGCTCGGGCGTGGATTACCAGCATCTGGAGCGGGTGTGTGATGCCATGGTGCAGCAGGTGATCGATCTCGGCCAGGATATCAGCGCCATCTCCGCCGGTGGCGGCCTGTCGATCCCTTATCAGTACGGTGAAGAGGCGATTGATACCGAGCACTATTTTGGCCTGTGGAACAGTGCCCGTGAGCGCATTGCCGCGCATCTGGGGCATCCGGTGAGCCTGGAGATTGAACCTGGACGTTTCCTGATGGCGGAAGCCGGGGTGCTGGTGGCCGAGGTGCGTGCGGTGAAAGACATGGGCAGCCGCCACTTTGTGCTGGTGGACGCCGGTTTTAACGATTTGATGCGTCCGGCGATGTACGGCAGTTACCACCATATTTCTCTGCTGCCGGCCGATGGCCGCGATACTGCCAACCAGCCGCTGCGCGATACCGTGATTGCCGGGCCGCTGTGCGAATCCGGTGATGTCTTTACCCAGCAGGCCGGTGGTGGCATTGAAACCCGCGAACTGCCGCCGGTGCAGGTCGGTGATTATTTGGTGTTCCATGACACCGGTGCTTACGGCGCGTCAATGTCATCGAACTACAACAGCCGTCCATTGCTGCCGGAAGTGCTGTTTGAAAACGGCGAAGCGCGATTGATTCGCCGCCGCCAGACCATTGAAGAGCTGATTGCGCTGGAACTGATCTGATGCTTTCGGGCGCAGTTCAGTACTGCGCCCGTCTCACAGAGACATGCGCCGGTGCTGGCCGTTGGGGAGTTGGACTTCCAGCGACAGCGTACCGCCCATGGCTTCAATATAGCGTTTCAACGAAGAGAGTTTGATTTCGCTACCGCGTTTTTCCAAATTGGCCACAGAAGGTTGGCTGATGCCAAGCCGCTTCGCCAGTTCTACCTGGGAAACCGCCAGTTCTTCCCGCAGCATAGCCAGCCGCAGTTCAAAAATTTCTTTGTCCGCTTTTTGCCGAGCCGCGTCAACCACGGCGGGATCGAGCTTATCGATCAGATTTGATAATGGTTTGGCCATTTGCGTTACCTCTGGGTTGCCAAATAAAAATCAGTTGTCGAATCGCTCGACGGCCGCACTCCAATATAGCCTTTGTGCTATATAGTGTAAAGGTTATTGTCATGACAATATGCGGGCTGGTGGCAGGGAAAGGAAATGGCGGTGGAGGAAATGCGGCGCGGCGCGCAATCAGCGGCGGCGCCAGATGGAATCAGTCGGCGTAAGGCCCTGGCACCACGGATTCCCGTAGCCGAAGTTCACCGGTGAAAGGCGTAAGTGGCTGTATGTCCTCCCCCTTAATCAGGCGGAAAGCCTGGCTGATGGCGGCTTCGATCATCACGTCGATCGGCAGATAAACGGTAGACAGCGCCGGTTGCAAATAGGCGGCGCTGGGTTCGTCGTCAAAGCCGAACAGTGAGACATCCTGCGGCAGGCGTTTACCCGCATCGTGCAACGCTTTCATTGCGCCGACCGCCATGTCGTCGTTACAGGCAAACAGGGCGCTAAAGCCGCTACCCCCGGCCAGTAAACTACGCACAGCCTGATGGCCGCTCTGTACGCTGCTGTCACCATAGGCTACGCGGGTGTCATCGAAGGCAATGGTGTGATGCTCAAGCGCCTGCCGATAACCGGCTAACCGAGCCAGGGCGGTAGGCGTGGCAATCGGCCCTGTAATGCAGGCTATCTCGCGATGTCCTTGCCGAATCAAATAATCCACCGCATGGAAGGCGGCTTTCTGCTGTTCGAAGGACACACAGCGTGCGCGGGCCTGTGGCAGATCGCGGTTGATCACCATGATCGGCACCGGCAGGCTGTCCAACAGGTTCATCAGCGTGGGCTCGGACATAAAACGGGTATACAGGATGATGGCGTCGCAGCGGCGATCGGCCAGCAGTTGCACCGCCTGCAGCTCGTCTTCCGGCGTGTCGTGGCCATCGGTGACAATCAGATGCTTGCCGCTGGCCTCGATCAGCTTGGCGGCTTTTCGCAGCAGGCGGCCGAAGTAGGGACCATCGAAGTTGGAAACCACCAGCCCGATACTGTTGGAGCTTTTATTTGCCAGCGATTGGGCCAGGAAATTGGGGCGGTAGCCCAGGTCGTCCATGGCCTTGAACACCGCGTCGCGGGTGCTCTTTTTCACCTGGCCGGTGCCATTCAACACGCGTGAAACCGTGGCTTTAGATACCCCCGCGCGAATGGAAACATCCAACATGGTGATCATCAATGGCTTACCCCTTTCAACATCCGCTGTGGCAAATAATGCTCAGTCTAGCATAGGGTTAGCCCTTGGCTGCGCGGCTTTTTATCGCAGTGATTGCGTTGTGGTGAAACGCTCGTAGACTGTTCTCTGGCAATGAGAATAAGGGGAAGGCTGGATGACTAATATTGTGCTTCTGGCAGATTATCCGCAGCACCGGCAGCAGGTGATCAACTGGCTATGGCAGGCATTCGGCAGTGAAAACAGCAGGGCATTTTTCGCCAGCGTGGTGGACAGTGGTCTGCGTGGGGCAGACTTGCCCATCACTTTTATTGCCTTGCAGGGGGACGAACTGGTCGGCACCGTCGGTCTGTGGCGCTGTGATTTAATCAGCCGCCAGGATCTGACGCCCTGGCTGGCGGCGCTGTATGTCGATGAAAGCCAGCGCGGCAGCGGCCTGGGCTTGCGGCTACAGCAGCATGTACAGGACTACAGCCGCCAGGCCGGCTTTGACGAGCTGTATCTCTACAGTGACTTCAGCGGCTATTACGAACGTCACGGCTGGCACTATATCGGCGACGCGCTGGACTACCCTGACCGCCCGGTGCGACTCTATCACCGCGAGCTGGACTAGTTCTGCTCGTAAACGTTATTGATGCTGGCCACCGAGTGGCGGCGCACCAGCGTCGGGCTGAACATATTGGTGATCTCCGGCAGCGGCTGGTTATTGGCCAGCGCCAGTGCCAGTTCGGCCGCCTGGGTCGCCATGGCCACCACCGGATAGCGGATGGTGGTCAGGCGGGGGCGCAGATAGCGTGAAATCAACACGTCATCAAAGCCAATCAACGACATTTGGCCCGGCACATCCACGCTGTTGTCGCTCAGCACCGAGAGCGCGCCTGCGGCCATCGAATCGTTATAACAGGTCACTGCGGTGAAGTTTTTACCGCGCCCGAGCAACTCGGTCATCGCTTGTTCACCGCCGATTTCGTCCGGCTCTCCGTAGGCAATCAGCCTTTCATCTACCGCAATGCCATGCTCCTGCAATGCATCGAGATAACCCTGCAGGCGGTCTGCGGCGTCGGAAATTTGGTGGGTGGAGCAGACGATGGCAATACGCTGATGCCCCTGTTGAATCAGATGGCGAGTCGCCAGCCAGGCACCATAGCGGTCGTCCAGCGCCACACAGCGCGATTCAAAGCCCGGCAGCGTGCGGTTAATCAGCACCATCCCCGGGATCTGCTGCATCCAGCCGCTTAACTCAGGATCGGTCAGCTTTTTGGCATGTACCACCAGTGCTGCACAGCGGTGACGCACCAGTTGTTCAATCGCCTGACGCTCTTTTTCCGCCTCATGGTAACCGTTGCCAATCAGCAAGAAGTTGTGGGTAGCGTAGGCCACCTGTTCGACCGCTTTGACCATAGCGCCAAAAAAGGGATCGGACACGTCGGAGACGATCAGCCCCAGCGTTTCGGTCGATTGCTGCGCCAGCGCGCGGGCGTTGGCGTTTGGGTGGTACTGCAGTTGTTCCATCGCAGCCAGCACGGCGGTGCGTGAGCTTTCGCTGGCCTTCGGGGAATGGTTTATTACGCGGGATACCGTGGCCACGGAAACACCCGCCAGCCTGGCAACATCCTTTATGGTAGCCATATCTGTCATACATCCTGGGTAATCGCTTACATTCCTCAGTCTTGCGGAAAAAACCCGGGGCTGCAAGCGCTGGCGATCGCAACTTGTGGCGGCTGTTGCAGATATGGGCGATTTATTCTGTGCTTAGACCTGCGCAGCTCAGTAATAGAGCCATTTGTGCTTTGGCGGCGCACGGCAGCTAATGTTACTTTTGTGTATCCCATTTTGTTTGAGAACCGCATGTCGATTAAACGTTACCCGCAACTCGCTCACTGGGGGGCGTATACCGCCGTGGTTGAAGACGGCAGGCTTATCCGCTGTGAGCCGTTTGCAGGCGATCCGGATCCTTCCCCGATGCTCGACTCCATCGCGCCGATGGCCTATTCCGACAAACGGATCCGCAAGCCGGCGGTGCGCCGTTCCTGGCTGCAAAAGCGTGAAGGCAGTGACCGCACGCTGCGTGGCCGTGAGGATTTTGTCGAAGTGGACTGGGATCTGGCGCTCGATCTGGTGGCGGAAGAAAACCGCCGCGTGCGCGATCGCTATGGCCCCTCGGGCCTGTTTACCGGCTCCTATGGTTGGTCATCCGCCGGGCGTTTGCATCATGCGCGTTCGCTGGTGCGGCGCTTTTATTTCGGCGGTGGCGGCGGTGTTGATCAGTTAGGCAACTACAGTTGGGGCGCTGCGCAGTTTTTCCTGCCCTATGTGATTGGTACCTTCACCCCATTGACCGGGCGCGTCACCAGTTGGCCGAGCGTGGTTGAGCACTGTGAACTGTTTGTGGCTTTCGGTGGGTTGGCACTGAAAAATGCCCAGGTATCGTCCGGTGGCGCGGCGGAACACTCGCTCAAACCATGGTTGCAAAAACTGGTGCAGAAAGGCACCCCGGTTATCAACATCAGCCCGATGCGTGATGACTGCCCGGCATTTGTGAATGCCGAATGGATCCCAATCCGCCCGAATACCGATGTGGCGTTAATGCTGGCACTGGCGTATGAAATTCAGCGTCGGGGCGCGCAGGACGAAGCATTTCTCTATAGCCACTGTGCCGGTTATGACCAACTGGCGAGTTATCTGCGCGGCACCGATGACGGCGTGGCGAAAACCCCAGAATGGGCCAGTGCGATCACCGGTATTCCGGCGGCGCGCATTGGCTTGCTCGCACAGCAACTGATTGGCGTGCGAAGCTTTCTTACCTGCTCCTATTCCGTTCAGCGCGCTCATCGTGGCGAACAGCCCTATTGGATGATGATTGCCCTGTCGGCGATGCTCGGCCAGGTTGGGCTACCGGGCGGCGGCTTCTCGTTTGGCCACGGTTCAATGAACGGCGTTGGCAACCCGCGCGTGGATACGCCGGGGCCAATGATGCCGGTGGGGCCTAACCCTTGCGGGTTGGCGATCCCGGTGGCACGCATTTGCGACATGTTGCTGCAACCGGGCGAACCCTACCAGTTCCGTGGCGAGACGCTGCATTATCCGGATATCCATCTGGTGCACTGGGCCGGGGGTAACCCGTTCCATCATCACCAACAGTTAAACCGGCTGGTGGAAGGCTGGCAGAAGCCGGATACGGTGATTGTGCAGGATATCTGGTGGACTCCGGCCGCCAAAATGGCGGATATCGTGCTGCCGGTAACCACCTCGCTGGAACGTAACGATATCGGCGGTTCATCGCGCGATCGCTACGTGTTGGCGATGCATCAGGCCATTGCGCCGCAGCATCAGGCGCGTAACGACTTTGATATTTTTGCCGATCTGGCGGAGCGACTGGGTTACCGCGAACAATTCACCGAAAATCGCGATGAACGAGCCTGGATCGAATCTATCTATCAGCAGTGCGGACAGGCGCAGGCCGGTACCGGTGTGGAATGGCCCGAGTTCGAGGGTTTTTGGCGTAAAGGCTATGTCGAGCTGCCGGCACCGGCGAAAGAATTTGTGTTCTTTGACGACTTCCGCGCCGACCCACAGGCCAACCCGCTGCAAACCCCGAGCGGCAAGATTGAGTTGTTCAGCGAGAAAATTGCCGGCTACGGTTATGCTGATTTTGCACCGCATCCGCAGTGGCAGCCGCCGGTCGAATGGCTGGGGGCGCCACAGGCCAAAGAGTGGCCGCTGCACCTGATTTCCATCCAGCCGAGCGATCGTTTACACAGCCAGATGGACCCGGCACCCCTGGCGCAGGGCAATAAAACCGCCGGGCGCGAAACGCTGTATATGCACCCGCAGGATGCGATAAAACGCGGTATTGTCGATGGCGTTGAGGTGTTGGTCAGCAATGCGCGCGGCAGTTGTCTGGCGGGCGTCGCTATTACCGACGGCGTTACACCGGGCGTGGTGCTGATGGCCACCGGTGCCTGGTTTGATCCGGGCTTCGGCAGCCAGCGGCTGCAGGTGGAACAGTCCGGCAATCCGAACGTATTAACGCTGGATATCGGCACCTCGCCGTTAACCCAGGGGCCGAACGCCATGAGCTGCCTGGTCGAGGTGAGCGTTCGATAGGTAATATACCCTATGAATTTCAAGTTGCAGCTAGGCGACCAACTCGCTCATCCCCAGGCGCTTACTTGAGTAAGTAACTGGGGTGAGCGAGTGCAGATAACAACGCTGCGGCTTGAAAGGCGACGGGTATAAACAGCTGGTTACACTTTGCGCCCCAATGTTGCGATTGCCTGCTGGCTGGTTTTTGCCGGCACAGGGTAAATTGAACGTCCCAGAGGTATTGATTGGTGAATCTCAGCAACTTGTTGTTGAACCCATATTAATTTGCACCAACCTACGCAGATGCGTAGGTTTTTTTTTGTCTGATGCCTTGCCATCCCGCCTGCACAAAATTCGATTTTGTTTTTTTCTGTTCCAGGACTGTTTAAGTTTCATTGAGTTATTTCCGTAAATTGCGGGAAATTTACAGCTGGTTGCATTTAGAGCAAAACTCTTGCGATTGGTCGGTAGTTTCTTGATCGCTACCTCTCTAGAGTAGGTGATCCCAGAGGTATTGATTGGTGAGAAATCAGCATACTCTGTATGTTGAAGCCATTTTCAATTGCACCAACCTACGCGGATGCGTAGGTTTTTTTTTGCCTGCCATATAGTATTCTTTTCCCTACAACCATTTACGCTCATCTTGGCCAAGGGGAGAAGGGCATGATCTTTTCTATACTGCGGGTGCTGTTCCGCCTGCTGTACCGGGTACGTGTCGAGGGCGACGTCCGGCATTTCGACCAGCAAAAACTGCTAATTACGCCCAATCATGTCTCCTTCCTTGACGGTATTTTGCTGGCGTTGTTTTTGCCGATCAAACCGGTGTTTGCCGTCTATGCCAGTATTGGCGATCGCTGGTTTATGCGCTGGCTGCGGCCCTATATCGACTTTGTCTCACTCGACCCTACCAAACCCATGGCCATCAAACAGCTGGTGCGCACGGTGGAACAGGGCAGGCCGGTAGTGGTGTTTCCCGAAGGACGTATAACCGTTACCGGTTCGCTGATGAAGGTTTATGACGGTGCCGCGTTTATCGCCGCCAAATCGGGGGCGACCCTGGTGCCGATACGGCTCGATGGCGCCGAGTTCAGCCCCTTTGGCCGCATGGCCGGAGTGTTCAAGATCCGCTGGTTCCCGCAGATCAGCATCCGTATTTTACCGCCGACCTCGCTGCCGATGCCGGTAGCGCCGCGCGCCCGCGATCGCCGAGCATTGGCCGGGGATCGGCTGCACCAGATCATGATGCAGGCGCGAATGGATACCCGTGAGCCGCAGACTCTGTTTCAGGCTCTGCTGGCGGCGCAGCACCGTTATGGCCGCAGCAAGCCGTGTATCGAGGATATTAACTTCAAGGAGGACAGTTACCGCACGCTGACCAAGAAAGCGCTGGGCGTCAGCCGTATCCTGCAACGTTTTACCGCCGAGGGCGAACATGTCGGTATGTTATTGCCGAACGCGACCATCACCGTAGCGGCGATTTTTGGCGCTTCACTGCGCAACCGCATTCCGGCGATGCTCAACTACACCGCCGGTTCCAAGGGCCTGAAAAGCGCCATGACCGCCGCCAGCCTCAAAACTATCGTCACGTCACGCCAGTTTCTCGAAAAGGGCAAGCTGACCCATTTGCCGCAGCAGGTGCCGGAGGCCAACTGGGTGTACCTGGAAGACCTGAAAGATACGGTGACCCTGGCGGACAAGCTGTGGATCCTGCGCCATCTGTTGCAACCGGCGCGGGCCATGCTGCCGCAGCAACCTGACGATGCGGCGCTGATCCTGTTCACCTCGGGTTCGGAGGGCAATCCGAAGGGCGTGGTGCATTCCCATGCCAGCCTGTTGGCCAACGTTGAACAGATCCGTACCATCTCCGATTTCACCCCGCGTGACCGCTTTATGTCATCGCTGCCGTTGTTCCACTCGTTCGGCCTGACGGTCGGGCTGCTGACGCCGCTGATGACCGGCAGCCGCATCTTCCTTTACCCCAGCCCGCTGCATTACCGTGTGGTTCCGGAACTGGTGTACGACCGTAACTGCACCGTGTTGTTCGGCACAGCGACCTTCCTTAATAACTATGCGCGTTTTGCTCACCCGTATGATTTTGCCCGTTTGCGCTATGTGGTTGCCGGGGCGGAAAAGCTGGCGGACAGCACCAAACAGATTTATCAGGACAAATACGGCATCCGTATTCTGGAAGGCTATGGCGTGACTGAATGCGCACCGGTGGTGTCGATCAACGTGCCGCTGGCGGCCAAGGTCGGTACCGTCGGCCGTATTATGCCGAACATGGAAGCGCGGCTGATGAAGGTGCCGGGCATCGATAACGGTGGGCGCCTACAGTTGAAGGGGCCTAATATCATGAAAGGTTACCTGCGGGTCGAGCGTCCGGGCGAACTGGAACCCCCGGCGGCCGAGGATGAGCATGGCAACCTGCAGCCGGGTTGGTACGACACCGGCGATATTGTCACATTGGACGAGCAGGGTTACTGCGTGATCCGCGGCCGGGTGAAGCGCTTTGCCAAACTGGCGGGGGAAATGGTCTCGCTGGAAAGCGTTGAACTGCTGGCACAGCGCGTCGCGCCGGAAGCCCAGCATGCCGCCACGGTTAAAAGCGACAGCAGCAAGGGCGAGGCGCTGGTGCTGTTTACCACCGACGCCGGCATCACCCGTGAGGCCTTGTTGAAGGTGGCGCGTGAGTTGGGCAGCCCTGAGCTGACGGTGCCGCGTGATATCCGTATTTTGAAAACCTTACCGGTGCTTGGCAGCGGTAAACCGGACTTTGTGACCCTGCGTAACATGGCTGAACAGCCGGAGATTGCCTGATGAACCCGACGTTACCTACTGATTCACCTTTGCTTTCTCGCAGTATGATCGCCGTAATTTGCGCCCAGTTTCTGTCCGCATTCGGTGACAATGCATTGCTGTTCGCTACCCTGGCATTGATCAAGCAACAGCTCTACCCCGACTGGAGCCAACCGATTTTGCAGATGGCGTTTGTCGCCACCTATATCATCCTCGCGCCCTTTGTCGGGCAGGTCGCCGACAGCTTCGCCAAGGGGCGGGTGATGATGGTGGCCAACGGCCTGAAACTGGCCGGCGCGTTGGTGATCTGTTTCGGGTTTAATCCGTTCCTCGGCTATACCCTGGTCGGCGTAGGGGCAGCCGCCTATTCACCCGCCAAATACGGCATTCTGGGTGAGATCACCAGCGGCGAAAAGCTGGTCAAAGCCAACGGCCTGATGGAGGCTTCTACCATCGCCGCGATCCTGATAGGTTCGGTGGCCGGTGGCATATTGGCCGACTGGCACATTGTGGCGGCGCTGGCGGTGTGTGCGGTGGTCTACGCGGCGGCGGTGATCGCCAATCTGTACATTCCACGTTTGCCGGCGGCACATCCTGCCGTTTCCTGGACGCCGCGTGCCATGACGCAGGCTTTCTTCAACGCCTGTGTGGTGCTGTGGCGCGACGGTCAGACGCGTTTCTCTTTGATCGGTACCAGTCTGTTTTGGGGGGCCGGGGTCACGCTGCGCTTCCTGTTGGTGCTTTGGGTGCCGGTGGCACTCGGTATCGCCGACAACGCTACGCCGACGTTGCTCAATGCGATGGTGGCGGTCGGGATAGTGATAGGCGCCGGGGCAGCCGCGCGTTTCGTCACGCTGGAGACGGTGAAGCGCTGTATGCCAGCCGGGATCCTGATCGGCGTGGCGGTGGCAATATTTGCCCTGCAAACCACCCTGTTTAATGCTTATGCACTGCTGTTGATTATCGGCGTATTGGGCGGTTTTTTTGTGGTGCCGTTGAATGCGCTGTTGCAGGAACGGGGCAAAAATTCGGTGGGGGCAGGCAATGCGATCGCGGTACAGAACCTGGGGGAGAACACCGCCATGCTGCTGATGCTGGGGTTGTATTCGCTGGCCGTTAAAGTCAGCGTGCCGGTGGTCGGCGTGGGAATTGGCTTTGGCGTGGTGTTTGCGCTGGCAATTAGCGCGCTGTGGCTGTCGCAGCGGCGGGCAAAATAGCAGAAGGGGCGCGGATTAGGCGCCCCATCTTATTGATGGCGCAGGACGTGTTTTATGGTGCCGGAATAGTAAAGCGGGTGTGGATCTCTTCCAGCCCCTGCAGTACGTCTTCATTCAATACCACGTCGAAACTGTCGATGTTGGTTTTCAGCTGTTCCAGCGTGGTTGCACCCAGCAGGGTGCTGGCAACGAACGGCTGCTGGCGCACAAACGCCAGTGCCATCTGCGACGGATCCAACCCGTGCTTTTTGGCTAACGCGACATACTCGGCAATCGCCAACTGCGTTTGTGGCGCAGAGTAGCGGTTAAAGCGAGTGAATAGCGTGTTGCGTGCCCCGGCAGGCTTGGCACCGTTGAGATACTTGCCGCTCAGGGTGCCGAACGCCAGGCTGGAATAGGCCAACAGTTCGACCCCTTCGTGCTGGCTGATCTCCGCCAGGGCAATCTCAAAACTGCGGTTCAGCAGGCTATAGGGGTTTTGAATCGAAACGATGCGCGGCAACTCATGTTTTTCAGCCAGTTGCAGGTAACGCATTACGCCCCATGGCGTTTCGTTAGACACCCCGATATAGCGGATTTTACCGGCACGCACCTGTTCGGCCAGCGCTTCCAGCGTTTCCAGCAGGGTGACGGTGGCCTTATCGTCGGTGTATTGATAATTGAGCTTGCCGAAGTAGTTGGTCGGGCGCTGCGGCCAGTGCAATTGGTAGAGATCGAGATAATCGGTGTTGAGTCGTTTCAGGCTGGCGTCCAGCGCGACACGAATATTTTTGCGATCCAGCGCCTGCTGCGGGCGGATGCTGCTGTCGGTACCGCGCACCGGCCCGGCAATCTTGCTGGCCAGCACTATCTTTTCACGGTTGCCGCGTGCCTTGATCCAACTGCCGATGTATTGCTCGGTCAGCCCCTGGGTTTCAGGGCGGGGCGGTACCGGGTACATCTCTGCGGTGTCAATCAGGTTGACGCCAGCGGCTAATGCATAGTCGAGTTGCGCGTGGGCATCGGCTTCACTGTTCTGTTCGCCAAAGGTCATGGTGCCCAGTCCCAGCACGCTCACTTCTAAAGAACTGTGGGGAATACGGTGGTATTGCATTAACGGCCTTCCTTTCATGTTAGCGCTTACGGGCTAAACCGCCCGGTGAAACAGGAGCCAAAGGGCAGGCTGTGGCAAACAACCTGCAAGGCGGTGTACTGCCTTTGCCGACTATAACCAAGCCGAGAAGATGGGGGAAGCGGATTCAGTGCGGGGAGGGCTATCGCGCACTACGAGAGCGATAGCCGACGGGGAATTTAACGTTCGATAACCTGTGAAACCTGATCGCCGTTGATTTGGCGGCTGTTACCTTTTTCATCTTTATAGCTGATCAGGCCGGTATCTTGGTCAATCTCCGGTTTGCCCTCGGTCAGGATCATATTGCCGTCTTTGGTCGCCATCACGTAATCGCTGGAACATCCCGCCAACCCGGCGGCGATCACCAACGCAGACACTGCCATTACCCACTTTTTCATCCTGCGGATCCTCAGTTATATATGCAAAAAAGAAGCTTCTTTTAAGATTAGCAAAATCTGGATGCGCCGTGTTTCGGATAAGTCTTTATCTTGATAGGGAAAGTGACGCTGAAACAGGGCAGCAGAAAATAATAACGGGAGTGGCTGACGCGCACTCCCGTGGAGAATTACTCAGAGACGGTTTTTTTCTTGCTGCGCATCAGGTTGAGCGCTTCGACCGACATTGAGAAGAACATCGCAAAGTAGATGTAGCCTTTCGGCACATGTACCTGGAAGCTTTCCAGCATCAGGGTGAAGCCCACCAGGATCAGGAACGCCAACGCCAGCATCTTCACCGAAGGGTGGCGGTTAACGAACTCGCCAATAGGCCGGGCGGCAAACATCATGACGCCAACGGCAATCACCACTGCGGCCATCATAATAAACAGATGGTCGGACAGGCCTACCGCGGTAATCACCGAGTCCAGGCTGAAAATGATGTCCAGCAGCATAATTTGCACGATAGCGCCGAAGAAACCGTGCACCTTGGTGTGGTGCTCTTCATCAGAGCCTTCGATGGTCTCATGGATCTCTTTACTGGCTTTCCAAATCAGGAACAGCCCACCCAGCAGCAGGATCAGATCGCGTGCCGAGATGCTGTGGTCCATGACGCTAAACAGCGGATGGGTCAGACGGATCACCCAGGCGATGGAGGCCAACAGCCCCAGACGCATTAACATTGCGCCGGCCAGCCCGATGCGGCGAGCCTTGTTCTGCTGCGCTTTCGGCAGCTTGGACACCACCAGCGAAAGGAAAATAATGTTATCAATACCCAGAATGATCTCAAGAATGGTCAGCGTACCTAACGCTAACCAGGCATTGGGATCCATAATCCACTCAAACATTGTCGAGCCACACCTTAATAAAAAACAAAGGCTGAATTATACGCGTTTATTGATACAACGACACTGTTAGCTAAACGCGACCTAAACAAAAGGGATCAGACAAAGAAATGTCTTGCCAATAATGCGCCGGTGAAGCTTTTTTTCAGGTAAAAACCGCGTGGCAATGTGAGGATCGGCTGCCCCTGTTCGCCGATAGCTTCGGTCAGGGCCTTACTGTTGGCCGCCTTGGGACGCAGTTGCAGCACCTCACCGTGGCGGGCGGTGATCCGCTCTACGTGGCCGAGCACGATCAAATCCATCAGTTCCTCCCAGTCGCGGCGCAGCATCTCTTCTTCTTCGGCGTTTGGGCTCCACAACAGCGGTGAACCGATACGTCGCTGCGCCAGCGGGATTTGTCGCTCACCTTCTACCGGGATCCACAGCACCCGCGCCAGCTTATGACGTACATGGCTGCTGGCCCAGGTGACACCGCTGTTGCCGGTTAAGGGGGCTACGCAGACGAAGGTGGTTTCCAGCGGTTTGCCGGCGGCGTCTATCGGGATGGTTTTCAGCTCGATGCCCAGTTCGGGGAAATCCTGCTCCGGCTTGCTGCCCGCCATGGCGCCAAGATATTGCTCCAGCAGCATGCCAACCCAGCCTTTATCACGCTTAAGATCCCTGGGGATAGCCAACCGCGCACCTTCGGCCAGTTCGCCCAGGGAACAGCCGGCAAGCCGCTGCGCCCTTTCAAACAGCTGTTGTTCGTTTTCAGGAGGAGGGGGCAAAGGAGATAAAAACGCCATAATACAAGCCTGTTAGATTTGGTTGAAAAACGTACTGTATTTGTCCACAGAGAACTTTGACCGGAAAGGACTGGGGAAAAGAATAATAGTAGCATGATTTTCCATGACTTTTTCTCTCTCACCCGACAGAGGAAAAATTCCGGCTGACGCTTGTGCACCTGTAGCCACCGACAATAAACAGGATCTTACACCTATTTATCCACAGATTTATGGGATAACCCAAATTTTTACCGATCACTGGTTCGATTTACAGCCTTGACTCAGGCACTTTTTTGCGAAATTGTCCGATTTGTGCGTAACTCATACGGATAATCTGTGGATAAAAACGACGTTGGTGGATCTTTCGCCAGGGTAAGATCCTAAACGGACATAGATCACATTTTTGCTCTGTATAGGGCTGTTGATAATTACATATTAATATGTTTTTAAAGGGTTAATGTGATTTTTGTATTTCCGGGGTTTTTAGGCTCACCAGAGTTTTACCGGCTTATCCCTTGAGTTCTTCACATACCTATCCACAGAAAAAGTGAATAAAACCCGGTGTAAATCGTTCCGCATGTTTATAACTTTGCCATTATCTGTGAGTTATCCCAATGTTATCCGGTTTGCAGCGCCGCAAAGCAGTGGTTTACCGCCTGTAGCTTGTGTGAAACAATCAGGGTATCTATGCGAATTTAAGCTTATCGAGGTAGTCCGGTGATCGATGATGATGGCTACCGCCCGAATGTTGGTATCGTAATCTGTAATCGTCAGGGGCAAGTCCTGTGGGCTCGCCGTTACGGTCAACACTCCTGGCAGTTTCCCCAAGGTGGGATTAACCCTGGTGAAACCGCAGAACAGGCCATGTACCGTGAGCTGTTCGAAGAAGTGGGGCTGAGTAAAAAGGATGTCCGTATCCTGGCCTCAACCCGCAACTGGTTGCGCTATAAATTGCCAAAACGTTTGGTGCGTTGGGACACAAAGCCGGTTTGTATCGGCCAAAAGCAGAAATGGTTTCTGTTGCAGTTAATGTGCAATGACGCTGATATCAATATGCAACGCAGCAGCACGCCGGAGTTTGACGGTTGGCGCTGGGTAAGTTTTTGGTATCCGGTGCGCCAGGTGGTGTCGTTCAAACGCGACGTTTACCGCCGGGTGATGAAAGAATTCGCCGTCACCGTGATGCCGATGCAGGAGCAGGCAGCACAGCGGCAGACCCCCGCTTATCGCCGGAAGAGAGGTTAAGTTAAGCCGACTATGCTCACGCGCTTGCGAGAAATTGTTGAGAAGGTGGCCGCGGCGGCCAGTCTGACAGATGCGCTGGATCTTTTGGTCAATGAAACCTGTCTGGCAATGGATACAGAAGTCTGTTCCATCTACCTGGCGGACAACGACCGCCGCTGCTATTACCTGATGGCGACACGCGGGTTAAAAAAACCGCGTGGGCGCGCTATCGCACTGGCATTTGATGAAGGTATTGTCGGGTTGGTCGGACGCCGTGCGGAGCCGATTAACCTGGCAGACGCGCAGAGCCACCCCAGCTTCAAATACATTCCCCAGGTGAAAGAGGATCGTTTCCGATCCTTCCTCGGCGTGCCGATCATTCATCGCCGTCAGTTGCTGGGGGTATTGGTGGTGCAGCAGCGTGAACTGCGCCAGTTTGACGAAAGCGAAGAATCCTTCATGGTGACCTTGGCCACGCAAATGGCCGGGATCCTCTCGCAGTCACAGCTTAACGCCATTTTTGGTCAATATCGTCAGACGCGTATTCGTGCACTGGCGGCATCGCCGGGCGTCGCGGTAGCTGAAGGCTGGCAGGACAGCAGCCAGCCGTCTCTCGACCAGGTTTACAAAGCCTCGACGCTCGATACCGCCAGCGAACGTGAACGCCTGACTCAGGCACTCGAAGAGGCCGGCGCGGAATTCCGCCGTTTCAGCAAGCGCTTTGCCGCCAGCTCGCAAAAAGAGAGCGCGGCGATCTTCGATCTTTACTCTCACCTGCTCAACGACGCTCGCCTCAAGCGCGAACTCTTTGCCGAGATTGATGCCGGTTCCGTGGCGGAATGGGCGGTTAAACAGGTGATCGAAGTCTTTGCCGCCCAGTTTGCCAGCCTGCAAGACACCTATATGCGTGAGCGTGCCAGCGATCTGCGCGCGCTCGGCCAGCGTCTGCTATTCCATCTCGATGACACCACCCAGGGTGCTACCCAGTGGCCGGCGCGCTTTGTGCTGGTAGCCGATGAGCTGACCGCGACTCTGCTGGCTGAAATGCCGCAGGACAGGCTGGTCGGCGTGGTGGTGCGCGACGGTGCCGCCAACTCCCATGCAGCCATATTGGTGCGGGCGATGGGCGTACCGACGGTGATGGGCGCGGATATTCAGCCTGCGCTGCTCAGCCAGCGACTGCTGATTGTTGACGGTTATCGCGGCGAACTTTTGGTCGACCCCGAACCGGTGCTGGTGCAGGAATACCAACGGCTGATCAGCGAAGAGTTGGAATTAAGCCGATTGGCGGAAGATGACGTTGAGCAACCGGCCCAGCTTAAAAGCGGCGAGCGGGTTCAGGTGATGCTTAATGCCGGCCTCAGCCCGGAACATGAAAAGCTGCTGGGCGGGCGGGTTGACGGTGTGGGTCTGTACCGTACCGAAATTCCCTTTATGCTACAGAGCGGCTTCCCTTCCGAAGAGGAGCAGGTCGCCCAGTATCAGGGCATGTTGCAGATGTACCCGAATAAGCCAGTGACGCTACGTACGCTGGATATCGGTGCCGATAAACAACTGCCTTATATGCCGATCAGCGAAGAAAACCCGTGCCTGGGCTGGCGTGGTATCCGAATTACCCTGGATCAACCGGAGATCTTCCTGATCCAGGTGCGAGCCATGCTGCGCGCCAATGCCGGTACCGGCAATCTGGGCATACTGCTGCCGATGATCACCAGCCTGGAAGAGATCGACGAGGCTCGCAGGTTGATCGACCGGGCAGGGCGGGAAGTGGAAGAGGTGCTGGGGTATGAAATCCCAAAACCCAAATTGGGCATCATGCTGGAAGTCCCTTCGATGATCTTCATGATCCCGCATCTGGCCGGGCGCATTGAGTTTATTTCGGTGGGGACCAACGACCTGACCCAATACCTGCTGGCGGTGGATCGCAACAATACCCGGGTGGCCTCACTGTACGACAGCCTGCATCCTTCCATGTTGCAGGTGCTGAAGCTGATAGCCGTTCAGGCCAGGGCCGTCGGGCTGCAGGTCAGCCTGTGTGGAGAACTGGCCGGCGACCCTATGGGGGCGCTGCTGCTGGTGGGGATGGGCTACCGCAACCTGAGCATGAACGGCCGCAGCGTGGCGCGGATAAAATATCTGCTGCGACACATTGAGTTATCCGACGCCGAAGTGCTGGCCCAGCGGGTGCTTAACGCCCAAATGACCACCGAAGTGCGCCATCAGGTGGCCGCATTTATAGAACGTCGTGGTATGGGCGGTTTGATCCGCGGCGGCAAGTAAGGCCACGGGCTGACTGATTTTTTTACAGAACTTTTCCCGGCGGGCCAGTCCGGTGGTGGTTAAGCTTATGCTATTATCCGCTTCCTCAACTGCGTTGAAAGCCACGGAAAAATAGTGTTCCCGCTGTGTTTCACCGCGTTTGGCACCTGCCGCCCCCGGATGGGGAAGAATAATAGACATGTTGTGGTGATAGATGACCAATAGCTATCTGGCGTTTCCTAAATTTGATCCGGTGATTTTCTCGATCGGCCCGGTTTCTCTGCATTGGTACGGTCTGATGTACCTGGTTGGCTTTGTTTTTGCCATGTGGCTGGCGGTACGCCGGGCTAACAAACCAGGCAGCGGCTGGACCAAGGATGAAGTAGAGAACCTGCTGTACGCCGGTTTCCTCGGTGTGTTCGTCGGTGGCCGCGTGGGTTATGTGCTGTTCTACAACCTGCCGCTGTTCATGGAAAACCCGCTCTATCTGTTTAAAGTCTGGGATGGCGGCATGTCGTTCCACGGCGGTTTGATGGGGGTGATCCTGGTGATGTTCTGGTTCGCTCGCCGCACCAAACGCACCTTCTTCCAGGTTTCTGATTTTATTGCCCCGTTGATCCCCTTCGGCCTGGGCGCCGGCCGTTTGGGCAACTTTATTAACGGCGAACTCTGGGGCCGCGTGACTACCGATACCCCATGGGCGATGCTGTTCCCAAGCTCGCGTGCAGAAGACGTGGCGCTTGCCGCCGCCGATCCGAAACTGTTGCCTATCCTGAACCAATACGGCGTGTTGCCGCGTCACCCGTCCCAGCTGTATGAACTGCTGTTGGAAGGCGTGGTGCTGTTTATCATTCTCAACCTGTTTATCCGCAAGCCGCGGCCGATGGGCGCCGTCTCCGGCCTGTTCCTGATTGGCTATGGTGCATTCCGTATTATTGTCGAAGCTTTCCGCCAGCCGGATGCCCAGCTCGGCCTGTTCGACGGCGTAATCAGCATGGGGCAGATCCTGTCCGTCCCTATGGTGGTGGCCGGTATTATTATGATGATTTGGGCGTATCGTCGCCGCCCGCAGCAACAACTGTCGTGAGGAACAAATGAAACAGTATCTGGATTTGATGAACAAAGTGCTCGCCGAGGGCACCCCTAAAGCCGACCGTACCGGCACTGGCACCTTGTCGATATTCGGCCACCAGATGCGTTTCAATTTGCAGGAAGGGTTTCCGCTGGTCACTACCAAAAAGTGTCACCTGCGTTCAATCATCCATGAGCTGTTGTGGTTCCTGAACGGTGACACCAACGTGGCTTACCTTAAGGAAAACAAAGTCAGCATCTGGGACGAGTGGGCCGACGAAAACGGTAGCCTTGGCCCGGTGTACGGCAAGCAGTGGCGTGCCTGGGGGACGGCGGACGGTCGTCAGATCGATCAATTGACCACCGTGCTGAACCAGTTGAAACAGGACCCGGATTCACGCCGTATCATTGTTTCAGCCTGGAACGTGGGGGAGTTGGATCAGATGGCGTTGGCACCGTGCCACGCGTTCTTCCAGTTCTACGTGGCGGATGGCAAATTGTCTTGTCAACTGTACCAGCGTTCCTGCGATGTGTTCCTCGGCCTGCCGTTCAACATTGCCAGCTACGCGCTATTGGTACATATGATGGCGCAGCAATGTGACCTGGAAGTGGGTGATTTCGTCTGGACCGGCGGCGACACTCATTTGTACAGCAACCATATGGAACAAACCCAGCTGCAGTTGACGCGTGAGCCGCGTGCATTGCCGAAGCTAGTGATTAAGCGCAAGCCGGCATCGCTGTTTGATTACCGTTTCGAAGACTTTGAAATCGAAGGTTACGATCCGCACCCAGCCATTAAGGCACCGGTTGCCATCTGATTTTTACCCGATGATTGATCCCCAGGGGCGCACAGGTTGCGCCCTTTTTTATTTCTGCCGATCCGCCGTGGTTGTTTCTGCGTTCCTCATCGCATTTTGTTGGTTTCTCCCGTCAGTTTCATAGAAAGGTTGCGCAGCGCGCTTCAGGCCGGATAACGCCGTCTTTATCCGGCGGCGGCTCTGGTTACACTGGCCGCCATGAACGACAAGATGATTTTCAATAATATTGATGGCCAGCGCGGGATGACGCTGATTGAGCTGCTGGTGGTGATAACCCTGGCAAGCCTGCTGACCGGTTGGGGGGTTAGCCATTGGCGTCATTATCAACAGGCTCTGCGGCTGGAACATACCGCGCAGCAACTGCTGGCATTTCTCACCCGGTTACAGGCAGACGCCAACTGGCGCAACCGCACGGCACTGCTGGGGTTTAAAACCGGCGATCCCTGGTGCATCGGCAGCGGCCAATCGCCAATGGATTGCGCAGCGCTCGGCGATGATGTGTTCAGCCCCGGCTATCGGGACGTGCAACTGGCGGGTTTTACTCAAAAGGATATGGGGTTCTATGGCCTGCGTAACAATGCACAGGCCGGGCATATCTTGCTCAGCAATGGCGCTGGCCGCCTGCGATTGGTGCTGTCTGCCAAGGGGCGGCTACGGCTATGCAGTGAAGGCGTGAGCATAAGAGGGATTGCGACATGCCAGCCCTAGCGCGCGGTTTTACCTTGCCGGAGGTGATGCTGGCGCTGACGTTTGGCAGCCTGATTGCGTTGGCGGCGGCTAAAACTTATCCGGTCTTGCGTCAGCACAGTGTCGATGTTGGTCGGCATTATCGGCTGGAATCGGTGTTGCGGCAGTTAGCCTTTGGCATTGAGAAGGATCTGCGCCGCGCCGGCTTCTGTGCCGGCCAGTGCCAGGGGCAACCGCTGTTGATTAGCCGGGCGGGCGGAGAGGCCGTGGGCAGTTGCGTGATAGTCGCCTATGACATCACCCGCAGTGGGCGCTGGGAAACTCTTGGCGCCGACGCCGGATACTTCGGTTACCGCTTACGGCAAGGCATGCTGGAGGGGCAACGTGGGGTGAGACACTGCCATGGCGCTGGCTGGGAGCGTCTGCTCGATAACGACGAAGTGCGCATTGAAGCCTTCGGCATCAAGGTGAATGCGGGCGAAGGCGGTAAACGCTGGGTAACGCTGACCTTGAGTGGCCGTTCAAAAGCGGATGGCGGCATACGGCGCAGTCTGCAGTGGGCGGTTAATATGGCCTCGCTGCCATGAGCGCTGCCGGGCAACGGGGAGGCAGCACTCTGGCGGCGGTGATGATGCTGTTGGTGATGGGGCTGATGCTGTTGAATGCCCAGCATCGCCAACTCGACAGTGCTTTGCTGCTGGCTGCCGACGAGAAGCAATATTTACAGGCTTACAATCAGGCCGCTTCGGCGCTCAGTTGGGGTGTTGCGCAGTCCTGGCCACGCGGCAGGCTCGCCGCCAACGGCTGGTGGTGCCAGCAAACCGACCAACTGCGGGCCTGTGCAAAACTGTCCTCTCAGGCAGGTATTGTGCTGGTACGTGGTGATGCGCAGGTGAGCCGTGGGGAACCGCTGCGGTTATATCAACGAACCAGGCCTGATGGCTCAGGGGGCGACATCGGGCTAAGAGCGGAAACCGGCGGCTGGCTGGATTTTTGCCCCGAGAAAAAGCAGGCTGACTGTGCGGAGTAGCCAACGGGGCTTCAGCCTGCCGGAGGTGCTGATTGCCGCAT
This sequence comes from Serratia sp. BIGb0163, assembly GCF_024809935.1. Lineage (NCBI taxonomy): Bacteria > Pseudomonadati > Pseudomonadota > Gammaproteobacteria > Enterobacterales > Yersiniaceae > Serratia > Serratia sp. BIGb0163. The sequence goes on along the minus strand of NZ_JANUDZ010000009.1, from coordinate 77,023 downwards.
TGCTGTTCGCGGTGTCACTGCTGGGATTGTTACAGTATCATCAGGTGCTGTTGCAGTCGTTCCAGCGCCAATGGCAGTATCGACAGGCCTGGTCGTTGGCGCATCAGCAATTGGAAGTTTTCGCCGCTACCGGGCGGGTAGACGTTGGACTACCGCTACCGACATCCGGATGGCAGCGTCAGATCGGGTTAAGCACCCCGCAAGCCGCCTGCCAGCGGCTGACGGTAAGAATACAAACGCCCCAACGGCAGTGGGCGGAACTCAGTCGTTGGTACTGCATGCGTCAGTGAACCGGCAGACTATTTTGTTTTAAGGGAGCTCCCAATGTTTAGGGTTTATCATTCCAATCAGTTGGATTTGCTGAAAACGTTAACCAGCGCGTTGATAGCCAGAGAGCCATTGGCCGATCCTTTTCAACAGGAAGTGGTGCTGGTGCAGAGCCCGGGTATGGCACAGTGGCTGCAGATGCAACTGGCTGAACAGTTTGGCATTGCTGCCAACATCGCTTTCCCACTGCCGGCGACCTTCATCTGGGACATGTTTACCCGGGTGTTACCGGGCATCCCGAAAGAGAGCGCCTTCAGCAAAGACGCCATGACCTGGAAGCTGATGTGGCTGCTGCCCGATCTGCTCACTCAGCCTGAATTTGCCCCGCTGCAGCATTACCTCACCGACGACGGCGACAAGCGGAAGATTCACCAGCTTGCCGGCCGGGTCGCCGACCTGTTTGACCAATATCTGGTGTATCGCCCGCAATGGCTGGAAAGCTGGCAGAAAGGCGAACGCATTGACGGACTGGCGGAAGCACAGCAGTGGCAGGCACCACTGTGGGCGCGACTGGTCGAATACACCCAGGAACTGGGGCAGCCGGAATGGCATCGTGCCAACCTGTATCGCCGTTTTATCAGCGCGTTAGATAAAGCTGAAACCCCACCTGCGGGGTTGCCGCCTCGGGTATTTATCTGCGGCATCTCGGCCTTGCCGCCGGTCTATCTGGAAGCGCTGCAGGCGCTGGGCAAGCATATCGATATTCATCTGATGTTCACCAACCCCTGCCGCTACTATTGGGGGGACATTCAGAGCCAGTCCTTCCTGGCGAAATTACAGAGCCGCAAAAGACAGCATTATCGCGATAAAACGGAATATTCGTTATTCAGGGATCCAGATAACGCCTCTGCATTGTTTAATGACGCCGGCGAGCAAGACTTGCCGAACCCGCTGTTGGCCTCATGGGGCAAGTTGGGGCGCGACCACCATTTTTTACTTTCGCAGATCGAGTCCTCAGAAGAGGTTTTTGCCTTTGTGGATATCCCTGCGGACAATCTGTTGCATGGCATTCAGCACGATATGTTGGAGCTGAAGAACAGTGCGGTGATCGGCACCACCCCGGAAACGCTGGAGAGCAGCGACACCAAACGTCGACTGGATCCGGCCGACAGGTCTATCAGCCTGCACGCCTGCCATAGTCCGCAGCGTGAGGTAGAGGTGCTGCATGACCAACTGTTGAGCATGCTGGCGGACGATCCTGAGCTGACGCCGCGTGACATCATCGTGATGGTGGCGGATATCGACAGTTACACCCCTTATATTCAGGCGGTATTCGGTAACGCCTCGCCCGAACGCTATCTGCCGTTTGCCATTTCTGACCGAAAAGCCAGCCAGGCGCACCCGGCGCTACAGGCGTTTATCTCGCTGTTGGATCTGCCGCAGAGCCGCTTTACCTCAGAACAGGTACTGGCTTTGCTGGAAGTTCCGGCACTGGCGGCACGTTTCTCCATTCGGGAGGAAGGATTGCGCCTGTTGCGCCATTGGGTTGGTGAGTCTGGCGTGCGCTGGGGGCTGGATGACGACAACGTGCGTGAATTGGATCTGCCCGCTACCGGCCAGCATACCTGGCAATTTGGCATTACACGCATGCTGCTGGGTTACGCGATGGACAGCAATGCCGGTGATTGGCAGGGCGTTTTGCCTTATGACGAGTCGAGCGGGCTGGTGGCAGAACTGGCCGGGCAACTGGCGGAACTGCTGGCAGCGCTGAGTCGTTGGCGGCAACGTCTGGGGCAGGCGCGCTCTTTGCCAGAGTGGCAGCCACTGTGTCGTCAACTGCTTGAGACTTTCTTTGAGCAGGACGGCGAAACGGAAGTGGTGTTGGCACTGATAGAGCGGGAGTGGAACAGGCTGTTCGAGTTCGGGTTGGCGGCGCGCTATCCCGATGAGGTCCCGCTGTCTATCCTGCGGGACGAGTTGGCAGCGCGCCTCGATCAGGAACGCATCAGCCAGCGTTTCCTGGCCGGGCAAATCAACTTCTGTACGCTGATGCCCATGCGTTCTATCCCATTCAAAGTGGTTTGCCTGCTGGGCATGAACGACGGGGTTTATCCGCGCACTCTGCCGCCGTTAGGTTTTGATCTGATGGCGCAACAGGTCAAACGCGGTGACCGCAGCCGCCGTGATGATGACCGTTACCTGTTCCTGGAAGCGATTTTGTCGGCTCAGCAACGGCTGTACATCAGCTTTATTGGCCGCTCCATTCAGGATAACAGCGAGCGTTTTCCTTCGGTGCTGGTGACCGAACTGCTGGAGTATCTGGAGCAAAGTTATTGTCTGCCGGGCGATGAACATCTGGACGCCGATGGCAGCGCACGGCGTGTGGGTAAACACTTGCTTAACTGGCATTCACGCATGCCGTTTGCCGCCGAGAACTTCCTGCCCGATACCGAAGCGCAGAGCTATGCGGCAGAATGGCTGCCTGCCGCCGATCGGCGCGGTGCGGCACATCCGCCGTTTAATCAGCCCTTGCTGCCGGATGAGAAAACTCAGGTCTCGCTGGACGATTTATTACGCTTCTACCGCCACCCGATCCGCGCCTTCTTCCAACTGCGGCTGGGGGTCAGTTTCATCCTGGAAGAAACCGAACTGCCGGATGAAGAACCCTTCACCCTGGATAACCTCAGCCGCTATCAGTTCAACAGCCAACTGCTGAACACCCTGATTGACGGTGAGGATGCCAGCCGCCTGTTTCAGCGGGTGCGTGCCGCCGGTGGGTTGCCTTTTGGCCCCTTCGGCGAAATTTACTGGCAAAAACAACAAGAAGAGATGAGCGAACTGGCCGAACAGGTACGCGCCGAAAGAAGTGAAGGGCACAGCCTGGAACTGGATATCGACATTGCCGGTGTGCGCATCAGCGGCTGGTTACATCAGGTACAAGGCGATGGGCTGCTGCGCTGGCGGCCATCAACCCTATCGGCAGTCGATGGCATATTGCTGTGGCTGGAGCATCTGGTGTATTGCTGCGTCGGGGGGAGCGGCGAAAGTCGCATTTACGGGCGCAAAGGGGCTGTCTGGCGCTTTGCTGCATTAAGCGCGCAAGAGGCCCACGAACAATTGGCCGAACTGGTGGCGGGTTATCAGCGCGGCCTGTGTCAGCCGTTGCTGCTGCTGAACAAAAGCGGCTGGGCGTGGCTGAGCCAGTGCTATCAGCCACAAACGCAGCAGATTGACTGGGATGAAGAGGTGCAAATCAAGGCCCGGGGCAAGCTGCTGCAAACCTGGCAGGGCGACCAGCGTATTCCGGGCGAAGGTGAAGACCCTTATGTGCAGCGGGTCTTCCGCCAGTTGGACAATATTTATTTAGCGCAAATTCTGGACGAAACAGAACGTTATCTGTTGCCGGTGGCACGGCATAACCTTGGGTAACAATCCCCCGGTGGTACTGATTGCCCTGAGGTGGTAAAAATAATCAGGGTTATATTCAACTATCGGGGTTAGTCCCGGTCTTACATAACGTACAAGCATATAGACCCGTCGCCTTTCAAGCTACAGCTTGAAATTCATAGGGTATAGATTTTGAGTGTGTTGTTTTGATGTACGCCGTCAACGTCAGGGATGTGGCGCGACGGCGTCTGAATAGGGGTTCATTTTGGATATGCGCAGACAGTTGGCCCGCATCACCGGGTTGGTATTAGTGGTTATGTTTTGGACGCCGTTGAGCTGGGCCGCACAGGGATGGCAACCGCTGGCGGAGAAGATCAATAAAAGCGATCACGATCCGCGCCAGTATCAGGCGATCAAACTGACGAACGGCATGACCGTGCTGTTGGTTTCCGATGCTCAGGCACCGAAATCACTGGCGGCGCTGGCACTGCCGGTAGGCTCGCTGGAAGATCCGAACAGTCAGCTGGGGTTAGCGCACTACCTGGAGCACATGGTGCTGATGGGTTCCAAGCGCTATCCGCAACCCGAAAACCTGTCGGAGTTCCTGAAGAAGCACGGTGGCAGCCATAACGCCAGCACCGCGTCTTACCGCACCGCGTTCTATCTGGAAGTGGAAAACGACGCGCTGGCCCCGGCGGTAGACCGCATGGCGGACGCCATCGCCGAGCCACTGCTGGATCCGGGCAATGCCGATCGTGAACGTAATGCGGTCAACGCCGAACTGACGATGGCACGCTCACGCGACGGTATGCGCATGGCGCAGGTTGGGGCAGAAACGCTGAACCCGGCTCACCCGAGCGCGCGTTTCTCTGGCGGTAACCTCGATACCTTAAAGGACAAGCCGGGCAGCAAGCTGCACGATGAGCTGACGGCATTCTACCAACGTTATTATTCTGCCAATCTGATGATGGGGGTGCTGTACAGCAACCAGCCATTGCCGGAACTGGCTGAACTGGCGGCCAAAACCTTTGGCAAGGTCCCTAACCGAGACGCCAGCGTACCGCCGATCACAGTCCCGGCGGTCACCCCTGAACAGCAGGGCATCATTATTCATTATGTACCGGCCCAGCCGCGTAAACAGTTGAAAGTAGAATTCCGCATCGACAACAACAGTGCCGAGTTCCGCAGCAAGACCGATACCTACATCAGTTACCTGATTGGCAACCGCAGCCAAAATACCCTGTCTGACTGGCTGCAAAAGCAGGGGTTGGCGGATGCCATCAATGCCGGGGCCGATCCTATGGTAGATCGTAACGGCGGCGTATTCTCGATCAGCGTCTCGCTGACCGATAAAGGCCTGGCCAAGCGTGACGAAGTGGTGGCGGCCATCTTCAACTACCTGAAAATGTTGCGTAGCGAAGGCATCAAGCAAAGCTATTTTGATGAGATTTCCCACGTACTGAATCTGGATTTCCGCTATCCGTCGATCACCCGTGATATGGACTACATCGAATGGCTGGTGGATACCATGCTGCGCGTGCCGGTCGAGCATACGCTGGATGCGCCTTATCTGGCCGACCGCTATGACGCCAAAGCGATTGCCGAGCGTCTGGACGCCATGACGCCGCAAAATGCGCGTATCTGGTTCGTCAGCCCAAATGAGCCGCATAACAAGATGGCCTACTTCGTCAATGCGCCGTATCAGGTCGATAAAATCACTCCGCAGCGCTTTGAGCAGTGGCAGCAACTGGGGAAAGGCATCAGCCTGTCGTTACCCACGCTGAATCCGTATATTCCTGATGATTTCAGCCTGACCAAACCTTCGCACGAGTTTAAAAAACCGGAGGTGGTGGTCGACCAACCGGGCCTGCGCGTGTTGTATATGCCGAGCCGTTACTTTGCCGACGAGCCGAAGGCTGACGTCACAGTAGCGTTCCGCAATGCAAAAACCATGGATTCTGCACGTAACCAGGTGTTGTTCTCTTTGACTGACTATCTGGCCGGGATTTCACTGGATCAACTGAGCTATCAGGCTTCGGTTGGCGGGCTGAGTTTCTCAACCTCGCCGAACAACGGTCTGGAGTTCAACGCCAACGGCTTTACCCAGCGTCTGCCGCAATTGCTGACCTCGCTGATCGAAGGCTACTCAAGCTTTACGCCGACGGAAGATCAACTTGCGCAGGCCAAATCCTGGTATCTGGAACAGCTGGATTCTGCCGAGAAAGGCAAAGCCTTTGAACTGGCTATCCAGCCGGTGCAGATGGTTTCCCGCGTGCCTTACTCAGAACGTAGTGAGCGCCGTGAGGTGCTGAAAACCCTGACGCTGAAAGATGTGCTGGCCTACCGTGACAGCCTGCTGGCTGAGGCGACGCCGGAGTTGTTGGTGGTGGGCAATATGAGCAAGCAGCAGGTGGATACCCTGGCCTCCACGCTGAAACACCGTCTGGGTTGTACCGGTGTTGCATGGTGGCATGGCGAAGACGTTGAAGTGACTAAAAGCCAGTTGGCCAATCTGCAGCGGGCAGGCAGCAGCACCGACTCGGCGCTGGCGGCAGTGTATGTGCCGACCGGCTACGACGAAGTGACCGGCATGGCTTACAGCTCGCTGCTTGGCCAAATTATCCAGCCATGGTTCTACAGCCAACTGCGTACTCAGGAACAGCTGGGCTACGCGGTGTTTGCTTTCCCGATGTCCGTCGGCCGTCAGTGGGGTATTGGTTTCCTGCTGCAAAGTAACAGCAAGCAACCGGCGTACCTGTATCAGCGCTATCAGGATTTCTACCCGAAAACCGAGAAACGCCTGCGAGAGATGAAAGAAGCAGACTTCGAGCAGTATAAGCAGGCGATGATCAACGAATTGAAGCAGCGTCCACAAACCCTGAGCGAAGAAGCCGGCCGTTTCTCCAATGACTTCGACCGTGGCAACTTCGCATTTGATACCCGTCATAAACTGATTGAGCAAATCAAGCAGTTGACGCCGACCAAACTGGCGGATTATTTCCACCAGGCGGTGATTAAGCCGCAGGGGCTGGCGGTGCTGTCGCAGGTGAGTGGTAGTGGGCAAGAGAAGGCGGATTATGCGGTGCAGCCGAACTGGGTGACTTATCCAAACGCCTCTGCGCTGCAGAAAACTCTGCCGCGTAAGGTGGCGACACCATGACAGAGACCACCCCGCAGCGACTTGATCCGCTAACGTTGCCGCTATTTGGCGAGCGGTTGATAGAAGCGTCGGCGGGGACCGGTAAAACCTTTACCATCGGTGCGCTGTATCTGCGCCTGCTGCTTGGCCTGGGCCAGGCAGCGGCCTTTCCCCGGCCGCTGACGGTAGAGGAGATCCTGGTGGTGACCTTTACCGAGGCCGCCACCGAGGAGCTGCGTGGACGCATCCGCAGCAATATCCATGGCTTACGCATTGCCTGCGTACGTGGCAGCAGTAAAGACCCGTTATTTAATGCGTTAATGGCGGAAATTGACGATCTGCCCGATGCTGCCGCGCAACTGCTGGCTGCCGAGCGGCAGATGGACGAAGCGGCAATCTACACCATCCACGGTTTTTGCCAGCGTATGCTGACCCACAACGCCTTCGAGTCCGGCATTCTGTTTGAGCAAACGCTGGTGCAGGATGAACTGCCGCTGCGCCGCCAGGCCTGTGCGGACTTTTGGCGTCGCCATTGTTATCCGTTGCCGATTGGCGTTGCCCGGGCGGTGAGTCAGGAATGGAGCGGCCCGGAAGCGCTGCTGGCCGATCTTTCCGGCTATCTGCATGGCGAAGCGCCCATGCTGCGTCGGCCGCCGAAGGATGAAGAAACGGTGCTGATGCGCCATGAGCAGATCGTGGCGCGTATTGACGCCCTCAAAGCGCAGTGGCTGGCAGCGGCGGGCGATTTGGAGGCGTTAATCAGCCAGTCCGGCGTTGATAAGCGCAGTTACAGCAGCAAACACCTGCCTAACTGGCTGCAGAAGGTGGGTGAATGGGTGGTGCTGGAAACTCAGGACTACCAACTGCCGAAAGAGCTGGATAAATTTCGCCAGTCGGTACTGTTGGAGAAAACCAAAAAAGGCGAACCGCCGCACCATGCATTGTTCGTGGCGATCGACGAACTGTTCGATGAACCGCTGACACTGCGTGATTTGATCATGGCGCGGGCGCTGAGCGAGATACGTTTGTCCATTCAGCAGGAGAAACGCCAGCGGGCCGAGCTGGGTTTTGACGACCTGTTAAGTCGGCTGGACAGTGCATTGCAGAGCGAAGGTGGTGAACGTTTGGCACAGGCGATTCGCCAGCGTTACCCGGTGGCGATGATCGATGAGTTCCAGGATACCGATCCACAGCAATACCGCATCTTCCAAAAACTCTATGTCAGCAGGCCGGAATGCGGCCTGCTGCTGATCGGCGATCCCAAACAGGCAATTTACGCTTTCCGCGGTGCCGATATCTTTACCTATATGCGCGCTCGTTCAGAGGTAAGCGCCCACTACACGCTCGAAACCAACTGGCGCTCCTCACCGGCGATGGTGAACAGCGTTAACCATCTGTTTGCGCAGGTGGAAAAACCTTTCCTGTTCGGCCAGATTCCCTTTATTGAGGTTGCCGCCGCCGAGAAAAATCGGGGGCTGGCGTTTGAGCTGCAAAATCAGCCGCAGCCGGCGATGCAGTTCTGGCTGCAGCAGGGGGAAGGTGTTGGCGTTAGTGAGTACCAACAATTGATGGCGCGCCTGTGCGCCACGCAAATTCGCGACTGGCTCAGCGCCGGACAAAACCAACAGGCCTGGCTGGTCGACGGCGAGAAACGGCGGGCGGTAGAGGCGTCAGACATTACCGTGCTGGTGCGCAGCCGCAATGAGGCGGCGTTAGTACGTGATGCCCTGAGTGCGCTGGCGATACCTTCGGTTTATTTGTCCAACCGCGACAGCGTGTTCGATACGCCAGAAGCCAAGGATTTGCTGTGGCTGCTGCAGGCCGTGCTGGCACCGGAGCAGGAACGTACGCTGCGCAGTGCCATGGCTACCGGGCTGATGGGGCTGGATGCGCAGGCGCTGGACGGATTGAATCGGGATGAGCGCGCCTGGGATGCGCTGGTCAACGAGTTCGATAAATATCGTACGCTGTGGCTGCGCCGCGGCGTGTTGCCGATGCTGCGTGAGGTGATGAATCAGCGCCATCTGGCAGAAAACCTGTTGGCCAGCCTCGGCGGTGAGCGCCGGTTGACCGACGTGATGCATCTGGGCGAGCTTTTGCAGGAAGCTTCTGCGCAGCTCGACAGCGAGCATGCGCTGGTGCGTTGGCTGGCGCAGCAGATTGCTCAGCCCAATCGGCAGTCAGACAACCAGCAGCTACGGCTGGAAAGCGACCGCCATTTGGTACAGGTGATCACCATCCATAAATCCAAAGGGTTGGAGTTCGATCTGGTATGGCTGCCGTTCGTCGGCAATTTCCGCCAGCAACAGCAGGTGTTGTACCACGATCGTCACAGCTTCCAGGCTCTGCTTGACCTCAACGCCGATGAGCAAAGTATTGAGTGGGCAGAGGAGGAGCGGCTGGCGGAAGATTTACGCCTGTTGTATGTCGCGCTGACCCGTTCGGTATACCACTGCAGTATCGGCATTGCGCCGTTGATTCAGGGCACCCGCAAAAAACAGGGCGATAGCGATTTACACCGCAGCGCGCTGGGCTATCTGGTGCAGGCCGGCCAGGCCGGCGATGCGGCTTATCTGCAGCAATGTCTGCAACAGTTGGCTGTAGATGGCGTTGCACTGTCGCTGGTCGAAAGCCTGGACGAGCAACCCTGGCAGCCGCAAACGCCAGACTTGACCGAACTGTCGGCGAAACACTTCACGCGCCAGGTGCAGGATTTCTGGCGGGTGACCAGCTATACCGGTCTGCAACAGCACGGCACGAGCCTGATGCAGGATTTGTTGCCGCGGTTGGATGTTGATGCCGCCGGCGAGCAAGCGCAGGACAGTGAGCCAGCGCTCACACCGCATACCTTTCCTCGTGGCGCCGGTCCGGGGACTTTCCTGCACAGTCTGTTTGAAACGATCGACTTTACCCAACCCCTCGATGAGGCGTGGTTGCTGGAGCAGTTGCAACAACAAGGATTTGGCGAACACTGGCAACCGATACTGTTGGCGTGGATGCAGGTGCTGTTAAACACCCCACTTAATGATACCGGCGTCGCTTTGTCGGCGCTGGCTCCGCAGCATAAGCAGGCTGAGTTGCAGTTTTATCTGCCTATCGAGCAGCTGTTGCAGGCGCGTGAGCTGGATAAGCTGGTGAAAAGTTACGATCCGCTTTCTGCCCGATGCCCTGAGTTGGATTTTCAGCAGGTGCAGGGGATGCTGAAAGGATTTATCGACCTGGTGTTCTGCTGGCAGGGGAAATATTACCTGCTGGACTACAAATCCAACTGGTTGGGTGAAGACAGCAGTGCCTATACCCAACCGGCGATGGAGCAGGCGATGGCGGAGCACCGTTACGATTTGCAGTACCAGCTATACACGCTGGCATTGCACCGCTATCTGCGCCATAGGTTGCCGGATTATGATTATCAGCGGCACTTCGGCGGGGTGATTTATCTGTTCCTGCGCGGTGTGGATGCACAGCATCCGGGCAACGGCATTTTTGCCTGCCGTCCGCAGGAGCAATTGGTGGAAGGCATGGATTTGTTATTCAGTGGTAAAACCGCTGCGGTGGAGGATGCATCATGATCGCTCTACTGGAACAGGCGCAAGCGCTTGGCGTGTTACGTCCACTAGATTTGCAGTTCGCCCGCGTAGTCGCTGGAGCGGATGAGCCTGAGATACTGTTGGCTGCCGCCTGCCTCAGCGCGGAGGCTGGCGCGGGTCACGTTTGCCTGATGCTGGAGCAACTGCTGCCGGAAAACCTATTTGACGGACGTCAGCCGGAGCTGGCGCAGGCCGTGTGGTTGGCGGCAGGGCAGTTGGATGTGGCCGGTTGGCAACGGCGGCTGTCGGCCAGTGCGGCGGTGAGCGACGGCAGCACTGCGACGCCGATGGTGTTACAACCACAGCGCTTGTATCTGCAGCGCATGTGGCAGAACGAGGGGGAGGTTGCCGCCTTTATCCGTGGTGACAGTATCAGCAGCGACAGTCTGCCTCAGGCGGTTGAAGAGGCCGACCTGCGCACCATTCTCGACCAATTATTTGGTGAGGCGACCGATGAACCCGACTGGCAGAAAATTGCTGCCGCGGTGGCCGCTACGCGACGTATTGCGGTGATTTCGGGCGGACCGGGCACCGGTAAGACCACCACGGTCGCCAAATTGTTGGCGGCGCTGGTGCAGCTCGATGAAGGGCGACGTTTACGCATCCAACTGGCGGCGCCTACCGGTAAAGCGGCGGCGCGTTTAACCGAATCGTTAGGCAGCGCCGGCAAACAATTGGCGCTAACCCCGGAGCAGCGTGCGTTGTTCCCTACCGAGGCCTCCACGTTGCATCGCCTGCTGGGCGCTCAGCCCAACAGTCAGCGTATGCGTTATCACAGTGGCAACCGGCTGCATCTGGACGTGCTGGTAGTTGATGAGGCCTCTATGGTCGACCTGCCTATGATGGCGCGTTTGATTGCCGCCTTGCCCACTCAGGCACGGGTGATCTTCCTGGGCGACCGCGATCAACTGGCTTCGGTGGAGGCCGGGGCGGTACTGGGAGATATTTGCCGCTTTGCCGAACAAGGTTACAGCGTGGCGCGGGCGGAGCAACTTTCGCGGCTGACCGGCTGCCAACTGCTGGGGCAAACTGCCCAGGCGGAAGCTGCGGTGCGCGACAGTCTGTGCTTGCTGCGTAAAAGCTACCGTTTTGATGCCAATTCAGGTATTGGTCAATTGGCCTTTGCCGTGAACGCCGGCGATGGCAAGCGGGCAATGGCGGCGCTCAGCGGCAGTTTCGCTGACGTTAGCGGTTATCCACTGGCGGAAACGCAGGACTATCAGGCGCTGTTGGATGCCTGCGTGGCGGGTTACCGTGATTATCTGCGGCTGGTGGGTGAAGGGGCGGATGCAGTGGCGGTGTTGGCGGCGTTTGGTCATTTCCAGGTGCTGTGCGCGCTGCGCGAGGGGCCTTTCGGCATCGCCGGGTTAAATGAACGCATTGAGACGGGGCTGCAACGTGCCGGTCTAATCCAGCGTAAGCCGGGAGCCGCTGGGCGTTGGTATTCTGGCCGTCCGGTGATGATTGGTCGCAATGACAGCGCTCTGGGGCTGTTTAACGGCGATATTGGCATTGCCTTGCGGGACGAGAGCGGCGAACTACGTGTTCATTTTCAACTGCCGGACGGCAGCATCAAGTCGGTGCAGCCGAGCCGTTTACCGGCGCATGAAACCGCTTATGCGATGACGGTGCATAAATCACAAGGCTCGGAGTTTGACCATACGGTACTGGTGCTGCCCAATCATTTCCTGCCGGTGTTGACTCGTGAACTGGTGTACACCGCGATCACCCGCGCTCGCAGGCAGCTTTCACTGTACGCCATCGATGCGGTTTTGATGCGGGCGATCCGCACTCCGACCCAGCGCCGTAGCGGGTTGGCGGAGCGGTTGCAGCTCAAGGCTTAAGTGCCCATGGGCGCAGCACGCTGCGCCCGCCAGCAATTACAGATCCGCCAGCAAAATCTTGGAACGGCGTTGGTAGTTGTACAGCGCCTGTTTCTCAACCGGCAGCACGTCGACTTCCGCCGGCGTGAAACCACGTTCCTGGAACCAGTGGATGCTGCGCGTAGTCAGCACAAACAGCTTACGCAGGCCCATCTGGCGTGCCTGACTCTCCACCCGTTGCAGCAGCATTTCACCCCGTGACGAGCTGCGGTAATCAGGATGAACCGCAACGCAGGCCATCTCGCCAATCTTCTCTTCCGGGAACGGATACAACGCCGCGCAAGCGATGGTCAGGTTATCGCGCTCAATAATGGTGAATTTGTCGATCTCCATCTCCAGTTGCTCACGTGAGCGGCGCACCAAGATGCCCTGCTGCTCAAGCGGACGGATCAGCTCGAGGATGCCGCCGATATCGTTAATCGTCGCCCGGCGCACCTGTTCAGCGCTCTCCATCACTATCTGAGTGCCTATACCATCGCGTGAAAACAGTTCCTGCACCAGCGCACCGTCTTCCTGATAGCTGATCAGGTGGCTGCGGCGTACGCCGCTACGGCAGGCCTTCACCGCGCCACGCAGGAAACGCACGGTGCCGGAATGATAGTCGCCATGCTCTTCCAGCTCCTCAATGCGTTTTTGCGCGTCGTTGGGGAACAGTTCGGAAATGATGGTACCTTCCTGATTGGTGACCCCCTGTGACGAACAGAAGCCGATCATTTTCTCGGCTTTCAGCTTGACGGCCAACTGGGTTGCCACTTCTTCCGAGGTCAGGTTAAAGCTTTCGCCGGTGACGGAAACGGCCACCGGTCCAATCAGCACGATGGCGTTGCTATCGAGCTGACGGTGAATGGCTTCTTCATCAATACGGCGGATACGGCCGCTGTGGCAGTAGTCCACACCGTCATCAATCCCCAGTGGCTGGGCGATAATAAAATTACCGCTGACCACGTTGATATGCGCGCCCTGCAATGGCGTGTTGTTGAGGCTCATTGACAGCCGGGCGGTGATATCCAGTTGCAGCAGACCCGCCGCCTGTTTAACCAGCTCCAGCGTATGGGCGTCGGTGACGCGGGTGTGCTTGTGATAAATCGGTTCGAGATTATGCTGCGCCAGATTGACGTCAATCTGCGGCCGGGCACCATAGACCACGACTAAACGAATACCCAGACTATGCAGCAGCCCGATGTCGTTAACGATGTTGGCAAAGTTCTCATGTTCTATGGCTTCGCCACCCAGCATAACGACAAACGTCTTGCCACGGTGGGCGTTGATATAGGGAACTGAGTGACGGAATCCTTGGACCAGCTCTGTACTACGTTCCTTCACGGCCAAACCTCATTTGCATATTTATACGATATTTTTGTATTTTTATTCTTTTCTTGCCCTGATGGCAAGTGAGAATTTATCTCTATTTCTTTGCCGGGGGCGCTGAGTCGTTAATAAATTGAAAAACCATAAAAAGATTTTCTGATGACAGCGCCGGAATGATTGGTTAAAGTTTTCGGCATTCCTGTTAACTGGTGTTTTTTTCATCTGTTTTAATCTGTTACCACTGCTGGAGCCGCATGCCAAACTCAAATCACAATCTGGGCCGCCGTCGTTTATTACAGGGGGTTGCCGCAAGCTGGTTGCTGAGTGTGAGTCGCACAGGTTTCGCTGCTTCATCGCACGTCATTGCCGTACGCGTCTGGCCATCCTCCACCTATACCCGGGTGACGCTCGAATCCAATGTTGAACTGAAATATAAGCAGTTTGCGCTGACCAATCCCGATCGCGTGGTGGTGGATATTGAAGGCGTGCAGCTCAACAGCGTGCTGAAGGGGATTGTTGGCCAGGTTCGTGCCGACGATCCCTACCTGAAACAGGCGCGCGTTGGTCAGTTTGATCAAAACACCGTCCGGTTGGTGCTGGAGCTTAAGCGCAGCGTCAGCCCGCACATGTTTACTCTGGCGCCGGTGCCGGAATACCGCAATCGTCTGGTGATGGATCTGTACCCGAGCAAGGGCGGCAGCGGTGAAGACTATGATCCGCTGTTGGCGTTACTGGAAGATTACAACAAGGGCGATCTTGAGCGCACATTGCCGGCGGAAGCGCCACAGGCCGGTAAGGCGGGGCGTGACCGACCGATTGTCATCATGCTGGATCCCGGTCACGGCGGCGAAGATCCCGGAGCGATTGGTAAATTCAAAACGCGTGAAAAAGATATCGTATTGCAGATTGCGCGCCGGCTAAGCACGCTAATCAAGCGCGAGCCGAATATGAAGGTGTTTATGACGCGTAATGAAGACGTCTTCATTCCGTTGAAGGTGAGGGTGGCGAAGGCGCGTAAGCAGCGTGCCGACCTGTTTGTGTCCATCCACGCCGATGCCTTTACCAGCCGGGCCGCACGTGGGTCATCGGTGTTTGCGCTATCGACCAAAGGTGCCACCAGTTCGGCGGCGAAGTTCCTGGCGCAGACCCAAAATGAATCGGACCAAATCGGCGGCGTAAGCAAAAGCGGTGACCGCTATCTTGATCACACCATGTTTGATCTGATTCAAACCGCGACCATCAATGACAGCCTGAAATTCGGTAAGGAAGTGCTGAACCGGATGGGCAAAATAAACCGTTTGCATAAGAATCGTGTCGATCAGGCCGGTTTTGCGGTATTGAAAGCGCCGGACATCCCTTCGATTCTGGTTGAGACGGCGTTTATCAGCAACATCGAAGAAGAACGCAAGCTGCGTACCACGCATTTCCAGCAGCAGGTGGCGGAATCTATTCTGGCGGGTATCAAGGCGTACTTTGCCAACGGTGGTGCGGTAGCGCGCAGAGGGTAAGGCTAATGCGGAAACGACTGGGCGGCTGCCCGGTCGATTTTTGGCGGATTTCAGATACAAAAAAACACCCGTTAAGGTGCTTATTTGTAGTCATTAAGATTGGTTGCGGAGGCCGGATTTGAACCGACGACCTTCGGGTTATGAGCCCGACGAGCTACCAGGCTGCTCCACCCCGCGTCCGTCTTAATGCTTGTATTATCGAAACCAACATTTCATGTGATACCGCTGGTACAGTATCGGTTGGTTGCGGGGGCCGGATTTGAACCGACGACCTTCGGGTTATGAGCCCGACGAGCTACCAGGCTGCTCCACCCCGCGTCCGTATAATACTTTCTTTTTCATCGAATCCAACACTTTACTTGATACTGCCTCTGGCAATATCGGTTGGTTGCGGAGGCCGGATTTGAACCGACGACCTTCGGGTTATGAGCCCGACGAGCTACCAGGCTGCTCCACCCCGCGTCCGATGGAAGCGCACTATACTCTCCGTGCATTTTGTTGCAACCCTTTTTGCACTTAATTGAACTAAAACAGTCTTTCTGCTGGATTAGTCCGCAATCTGCGTTCTTTTTCAGCGTTATTGCCCCTGGGGCTTTTTTTATTGGCGGCGATTCCTTTATCTATGGGCGTTTGTTATCGTTCGCCGGGAGATCATATATGTAGAGAGTGTGCGTGATGAAAGGACGTTGGGGCAAATACCTGCTGGGCGGGTTAATGGTAGCGGTACTGGCGGGCTGTTCTTCCAAGCCGACCGACCGGGGACAACAATATAAGGATGGTCACCTGGATCAGTCGCTGGAGTTGGTGAATCAACCCAACGCCAGGGGCGTACCGGTTAATGCCAAGGATTACTCGGATCAGCTGATGGAGATTAAATACGCCTCTCCTTCACTTTTTAATCGCAACAACACTACCTTCCAGGCGGTACAAAGCTGGATGGCGTCCGGTGCCGACACTCGTACTCTGAACCAATATGGCCTCAGTGCTTATCAAATGGAAGGCGTGGACAGCTATGGCAACGTGCAGTTCACCGGTTACTACACACCGGTGCTGCAGGCGCGTTATACCCAGCAGGGGGAGTTCCGTTACCCGCTGTACCGCATGCCACCAAAAGGTAAAGGCCGTCTGCCCGATCGCGCGGGCATTTATTCGGGTGCACTGGATGACCGATATATCGTGGCGTATACCAACTCGCTGATGGACAACTTTATGATGGAAGTCCAGGGCAGTGGCTATGTGGATTATGGCAACGGCCAGCCGTTGGTGTTCTTCGGTTACGGCGGCAAGAACGGCCATGCGTATCGCAGCATTGGTAAAGTGCTGATCGATCGCGGTGAAGTGGCCAAGGCGGATATGTCGATGCAGGCGATCCGCCAGTGGGCGGACACTCACAGCGCCGCCGAAGTGCGCGAATTGCTGGAGCAAAACCCTTCCTTTGTCTTCTTCCGTCCTGAAGCCTTTGCGCCGGTACGCGGTGCCAGCGCCGTGCCGCTGGTGGCCAAGGCGTCGGTGGCTTCCGACCGTTCACTGATCCCGGCGGGTACCACGCTGCTGGCAGAGGTGCCGCTACTGGACAACAAGGGTAAATTCACGGGAAAATATGAGATGCGCTTGATGGTGGCTCTGGACGTGGGTGGGGCAATCAAAGGCCAGCACTTCGATATGTATCAGGGCATCGGGCCGGATGCCGGTCACTCGGCCGGTTTTTATAACCACTACGGCCGCGTTTGGGTGCTGAAAGGCGCCAACGTTAATGCGCCGTTGTTCACCAGCCAGACCCGTTCCGCCTCTGGCGGCTCGCTGTTAGTCACCCGCTAACGGCAACAATTGACCACAAGGGCCGGACATTCCGGCCCTTATTATTTGCAATGTTAAGGTAATTAAAGCGTTATGAGCACAGCCTATTCTGAAGCCTACCTGCAGCGTTTTGGCGGCACGGCACGTTTATACGGTCAGCAGGCCCTGGCGCTGTTTGCCCAGGCGCACATTTGCGTGATTGGCATCGGCGGCGTGGGCTCCTGGGCGGCAGAGGCGTTGGCGCGCACCGGTATCGGTGCCATTACGCTGATTGATATGGATGATGTCTGCGTCACTAACACCAACCGCCAAATCCACGCGCTGCGTCAGCATGTGGGCCAGTCAAAAACGGAAGTGATGGCGGAGCGCATTCTGGCGATCAACCCGGAGTGCCGGGTGACCTGCATTGACGACTTTATTACTGCGGACAACGTTGCAGAGCTGCTGAATAACAATTTTAGCTATGTCATCGATGCGATTGACAGCGTGCGACCGAAGGCCGCGCTGTTGGCCTATTGTCGTCGTTACAAGATCCCGGTGGTCACTACCGGCGGAGCAGGTGGTCAGATAGATCCGACCCAGATTGCAGTGGTCGATCTGGCCAAAACCATTCAGGATCCGCTGGCGGCCAAGCTGCGTGAGCGGTTGAAAAATGATTTCAACGTGGTGAAGAACAGCAAGGGCAAATTGGGCATCGACTGCGTATTTTCCAGCGAGCCGCTGGTTTACCCCCAGCCGGATGGCAGCGTTTGCGCATCACGCAGTACCGCGGAAGGGCCAAAACGAATGGATTGCAGTGCGGGATTTGGCGCGGCAACCATGGTTACCGCTACCTTTGGTTTTGTCGCCGTTTCCCATGCGCTGAAGAAGATGGTGGCGAAAGCCGCGCGTCAGGCGTAGCGAGCGGCCATTTCTTTCACGGCAGCAGCCAGTGCTGCCAGCCCGCTGGCGCGGGTGGCACTGAGTTGAGCACGTAACGCCAGTTGATCAAACAGCGCCAGGGGATCCATCGCCGCTATCTGCTGCGGCGTTTTTCCTTCTACCGCCGTTAGCAGTACCGCCAACAGGCCGCGCACGATACGGCCTTCGCTGTCGCCATAAAAGTGCAGCGTGCCGTCCGCCAGTAACTGATGCCCCAGCCAGACCCGATTCTCACAGCCACTCAACTCCATTTCTGCTGCGCGTAATGCCTCTGGCAATGGCGGCAATTGTTTCGCCAGCATGATCAGTTGGCGATAACGATCTTCCCATTGTTTCAGCGCGGTAAATTTCTCGATCAGCGCTTCGGCGGTGATTTCATGGCCAAAGGGATGGGGGGCAAGCATAGCGTCTCCGGGGTTCATTTAATCGGCCAACAGGTCGATGGCGTTGTGCAGGGCGGTTACCAGGGTATCGACGTCTTCCCGCGTGTTGTATGGCGCAAAGGAGGCGCGTAGTGTCCCACTGACACCCAGCGCCGCCATCAGCGGTTGAGCGCAGTGCTGACCGGCTCGCAGTGCGATGCCTTGTTCTGCCAGCAGGGTGACGATATCGCTGTGATGGATACCGGCAATATCAAACGCCAGTAAGCTGGAGCCCGAACAACGGAAGCTGCGGAACCCCGGCAGTTGCGCCAATTGTTTCTCGGCGAGATCGGCCAGTTCGCGGCTGTATTGCTCGGCTGCCGCCAGATCCTGGGTGCCAAGCCATTCCAATGCGGCGGCCAACCCCAGCACACCGGCGATATTCGGCGTACCGGCTTCAAAACAGTGCGGTGGTTTTTGCGGCGTGAAGCCGTCGAAGGAGGCCTGAGTCAGCATCTTGCCGCCGCCTTGCCAGGGGGCCATCTGCGCCAGCAATTCGCTTTTACCGTATAGCGCACCGATGCCGGTCGGGCCATATAATTTGTGGCCGGAGAAAGCGTAGAAATCAATGTCTAGTCGCTGAACGTCAGCCGGACAGTGAACGATGCCCTGCGCGCCGTCGATCATCACCAGAGCGCCGGCACTATGGGCAAGCCGGATGGCCAGATCCAGATCCGGACAGCCGCCGGTGACGTTGGACATTTGGCCCAGTGCCAGCAGGCGGGTTTTATCACTCAGCAGGCTGGGTAACTGGGCCAGATCCGGCAGGCGGTCTGCACCCAGTGGCAGTTTCACCACCCGAGCGCCGGTTTGTTCCGCCACCATCAGCCAGGGGATCAGGTTGGCGTGGTGTTCGGCCTCGCTCACCAGGATTTCGTCACCGGGCTGCAACCGGGGGCGGGCATAGCTCTGCGCTACCAAATTGATCGCTTCGGTGGTGCCGCGGGTCCAGATAATGTCGTCGGCTGAAGGAGCATTGACCAGCGTCGCGACCTGTTGGCGAGCCTGCTCGAAGCGTGCAGTCAGATCCTGCGCCGCCCGGTGCTGGCTGCGGTGCACGGTAGCGGCATCGTCGCGGTAAAACTGCTGCGTGGCATTGATGACCGCCAGCGGCTTCAACGCGGTGGCGGCGCTGTCGAGATAAATGCCCGCTTGCTGCAAGGCAGGAAACTGATTACGAAAGACGATGGGATTAAAAGGTGTCATAACCTGATTGTCACTGGCTTGAGTCAATGGCCGATCCTGTCTTATTTTACCGCCAGAGACAAGCTATCCCGCATATTAGGATTCATCGTCTGGAAATTATAGGTAAGTTTGTTATGCTGTTAGGTGCGCACTAAGTCATGGCGTTAAATAACATAAAAGGTTTTTACAGCATTTAAAACTACAAGGAGTCCACAATGAAGAAAACAGCCGCAGTTATCTCTGCCCTGATGCTAACGTTTACCCTGGCCGCCTGTTCCAGCAACTACGTGATGCAGACCAATGATGGACGCACCATTGTCGCTAAAGGAAAACCCGCGTTGGATAACGACACCGGGATGATCAGCTATAAAGACGCCAACGGCGTTGAGCAGCAGATCAACCGTTCAGACGTGAAGGAAATGGTTGAAAAAGACCAATAACGTCGGGCAAAAAAAAAGCACCGCAAAGATTGCGGTGCTGCATAAAATCACTATGGACAGACAGGGTAAATGTACAGGAAGTGAAAAACAGTAGCTTAGCTACCACGTCTGGATTGCCAGACAATTTGCAAACACAACATCACAACCACAAGCCAAAAGTTCATCGGCGTCCTCGACACCCACTCCCTTTTCGTTCCGGCCCGGGAAGTGCCGCCACTATAGGTATTTACTGGCGCATGCTCAACGGACAATTTATAATGGCTCGGATTAAAAAAACTAATGGTAGCGCTTTGCTGTCTGGTGCCTATCGCACGGCAGATAACGCCGCCTGATTTTTTATGCCGAATCACTCGGATTATTGTTACACAAAAGTAGCTAATAAATGTCTAAACGCTTACCACCTCTTAATGCACTGCGGGTTTTTGACGCGGCTGCCCGTCACCTGAGTTTTACCAAAGCGGCAGAAGAACTGTTTGTCACCCAGGCCGCGGTGAGCCACCAGATCAAGTCGCTGGAGGACTTCCTCGGCCTGAAGCTGTTTCGGCGCCGCAATCGCTCGCTGTTGCTGACGGAAGAAGGGCAAAGTTATTACCTGGATATCAAAGAAATTTTCACCTCAATCAATGAGGCCACCCGCAAGCTGCAGGCCCGCAGCGCCAAGGGGGCATTAACCGTCAGTTTGCCCCCTAGTTTTGCTATTCAGTGGCTGGTGCCGCGCCTGTCCGGCTTTAACTCAGCTTATCCGGGAATTGACGTGCGTATTCAGGCCGTGGACCGCGAAGAAGACAAGCTGGCGGATGATGTCGACGTGGCTATTTTCTATGGGCGCGGCAACTGGACCGGATTGCGAGCCGAACGTTTATACGCGGAATATCTGTTGCCGGTGTGCTCACCCAGCCTGCTGACCGGGGAACATGCGTTAAAAATGACGAGCGATCTGGCTTATCACACGCTACTGCATGATACTTCACGCCGCGATTGGCTAGCCTATACCCGTCAGTTGGGGTTGCAGCACATTAATGTGCAGCAGGGGCCTATTTTCAGCCATAGCGCGATGGTGGTTCAGGCGGCGGTGCATGGGCAGGGGATTGCGCTGGTGAATAACGTGATGGCGCAGACCGAGATTGAAGCCGGGCGTTTGGTCTGTCCGTTTAACGAGGTTTTGGTCAGTAAAAATGCTTTTTATCTGGTATGTCATGACAGCCAGGCAGAACTGGGTAAAATAGCCGCCTTTCGTCAGTGGATCCTGGCTCGGGCAGCCAGCGAACAAGAAAAGTTCCGCTTTCGCTACGAACAATGAGGCCGGTCGCCGCGATGGCGCAGCCGGTTTTCTTCAATAAAGGTAAATAACGATGAGCAGTCGTTCAATGCTGATTTTTGCCGCTATCAGTGGCTTTGTATTTGTTGCTCTGGGCGCGTTTGGCGCACACGTGTTAAGTGGCACCCTGGGTGCCAACGAGATGGTCTGGATCCGTACCGGACTGGACTATCAGGGGTTCCATACCCTGGCGATCCTGGCGCTGGCGGTGGCAATGCAACGCCGCGTCAGCCTGTGGTTTTACTGGAGCGGAGCGCTGTTGGCGCTCGGCACCGTACTGTTCAGCGGCAGTCTGTACTGTCTGGCGCTGTCACACCTGAAGTTCTGGGTTTATATCACGCCGATTGGCGGCGTGTGTTTCCTGATCGGTTGGGTATTGATGTTGATTGGCGCTTTGCGTCTGAGGAAAAAGGCCGAGCGCCATGAATAGACTTGCGTTGTATTGCCGTCAAGGCTTTGAAAAAGAGTGTGCGGCAGAAATTACCGCCAAGGCTGCCGAACTGGAAGTGTTCGGTTTCGCCAGAGTAAAGGATAACAGCGGCTACGTGCTGTTCGAGTGCTACCAGCCGGATGACGCCGATCGCCTGGCGAAGGAAATCCCGTTCCGGGAGCTGATTTTTGCCCGTCAGATATTGGTGGTTGGCGAGTTGCTGCGCGATTTACCACCGGAAGATCGGGTTTCTCCGATTGTCGGCATGCTGATTGGCGTGGTCGATCGTGGTGGTGAGCTGCGCGTGGAAGTGCCGGATACCAACGAAAGCAAAGAACTGTTGAAGTTCTGCCGCAAGCTGACGGTGCCGTTGCGTACTGCGATGCGTGAGCAGAAGGTGTTGATGGCGCGTGAGAATAAGACCCGTCCAGTGGTGCATGTGTTCTTTATCGCTCCGGGGTGTTGCTATGTGGGTTACTCCTTCAGTAACAACAACTCACCGTTCTATATGGGCATTCCGCGTCTCAAGTTCCCATCCGATGCACCGAGCCGTTCTACCCTGAAACTGGAAGAAGCGTTCCACGTGTTCATTCCTGCCGACGAGTGGGATGAACGTTTGGCCAGCGGCATGCACGCGGTCGATCTGGGCGCCTGTCCGGGGGGCTGGACCTATCAACTGGTGCAACGCAGCATGATGGTACACGCGGTGGATAATGGCCCAATGGCACCGAGCCTGATGGATACCGGGCAGGTGACGCATCATCGTGCCGACGGTTTCAGATATGAGCCTTCCAGCAGCAAGATTTACTGGCTGGTGTGCGATATGGTGGAAAAACCGGCGAAGGTGACCAGCCTGATGATCCAGTGGCTGGTGAAAGGCTGGTGTCGTGAGGCGATCTTCAACCTGAAATTGCCGATGAAAAAACGTTACGAAGAGGTTTCGCAGAATCTGCTGGCCATCAAGGAAGCGTTGGATACGGCGGGTATCAGTTCAGAAATTCATGCCAAGCAGCTGTATCACGATCGTGAAGAAGTCACCGTGCACGTCCGTCGTATGTGGTCGGCCGTGGCAGGCCGCCGCGACGAGCGCGATTAAATGACAGGGCGCTGTCTTCAGCGCCAGTGATTAAACCGGTAACCGCAGTTGCTGCAGGTTGCCGGTTAATGCCAGATCGGTTCGCAAGGTAGCGACACTTTTGCTGACGTAGGCCATCTCGCGGTGCTGTTGCAGTTTTCCGCGCCATTTTTCCGGCACCTGTTCCAAATCCTGATATAACCCATCCAGCGAACCTGCCTGTTGTAACAGCAATACCGCCGTCTTCGGCCCAATCCCCGCCACGCCGGGGATTTTGCTGCTGCTTATTCCCGCCAGCCCCCAGTAATCCGACAATTGTTGTGGCGATACGCCGAACTCTTGCTGCACAAACGGCATATCCAGCCAACGTTTTTGGAAATAATCGCGGATCTGCACGCTGGGTGCCAATAGTTGGCAATAGCCTTTGTCGGTGGACACAATGGTCACCTGATGGCCGCCGCCTGCAACCTTGGCGGTCAGCGTTGCCGCCAGATCGTCGGCCTCATTGCCTGGAGAGTGCCAACAGGCAACGCCAAGTGATTCAAATGCTTGCCGTAACTGCGGCATTTCCTGCTGCAAATTGTCCGGCATGGGCGAACGTCCGGCCTTGTAGTCGGGCAGGATTTGGTGGCGCCAGCTTTCGCTGCGGTCATCCTCATCGAACACCGCTACGGCGTGCGTTGGCCGACTGTGCTGAATCAACTGTTGCAGTGCGTGCTGGCAGGCATTCACACAGGGGGACCCCTGCACGGCGTGTATGCGGCGGATCAGGTTGAGGGCATCGACAATCAGTAGGTGTATCATCATGGGCTTACAAGGTCAGAAGAAAGAAGGGCGGCTGTCAGGCCGCCCCGGATAGCTCATTAAGCGACTATTTCGTAACAGGGCACATAAGCGGTGCCTGGCAGTTTCATCCGGTGCTGAGCGACAAAGCCCTGCAGCAGACTGTCCATTTGCTTCATCATCTGCGGTTCGCCGTGCAGCTTGTACGGCCCAAACTGTTCGATGGCATGAATGCCATTTTCCTTCACGTTACCGGCGACGATGCCGGAAAACGCGCGGCGCAGCGCGGCAGCCAACTGTTCGGCCGGCTGGTCGGGATACAGGTTGAGATTGGCCATATTCTCATGGCTTGGCTCAAACGGCAGCTGCAAATCCGGCGCAATGCGGATCGACCAGTTAAAGCTGTAGGCATCGCCGGTATTACGACGGTTCTCTTTCACCAGCGGCATGGCTTTTTTCATCTGACGTGCGACTTCGGCCGGATCGTCGATGATGATGGTGTAGTGACGGCGCGCTTCATCTCCCAGCGTGTTCATGATGAACTCATCCAGCACCTGGAAGTAGTTGGCGCTCTCTTTCGGCCCGGTGAGGATCAGCGGCAACACCTGTTCGCTGTTCTCCGGGTTCATCAGGATACCCAGTAGATAAAGCAGCTCTTCTGCCGTGCCGACACCGCCCGGGAAGATGATGATGCCGTGGGCGATACGGACGAAGGCCTCCAGGCGTTTTTCAATGTCCGGCATGATCACCAGCTCATTGACCAACGGGTTGGGTGGCTCTGCGGCGATGATCGACGGCTCGGTCATGCCGATAAAGCGGCTATTGTGGTAGCGCTGTTGCGCATGGCCTACGGCCGCGCCTTTCATCGGTGCCTCCATGGCACCCGGCCCACAGCCGGTACAGATATTCAGCTCGCGCAGGCCCAGTTGGCTTCCGACCTTACGTGCGTAGAGGTATTCGTTTTCGTTGATCGAGTGACCCCCCCAGCACACTACCAGATTGGGATCTTCATCAAGGTGCAGCGCGCGGGCGTTGCGCAGGATAGAGAACACCAGATTGGTAATGTGGGCCGAGTTTTCCAGATTCAGATGCTGGAAACGGCCGGCGCTGTCGATCTGCCCGTGAACGAACAGGATATCGCGCAGCACGGCAAACAGGTTGGCCTGCAGCGAACGGATGATTCGCCCGTCGACAAACGCGTCTTCCGGTGGATTCACCAGTTCAAGTTTGACCCCGCGCTCACGGCGCAGAACGTTAATATCAAAGGTTTCGTAGCGTGACAGCAGCTGTTTGCTGTTGTCGGTCTGGCTGCCGGAGTTCAGGACGGCCAGCGAACAGTTGCGGAACAAACGGTATAGATCGCTGCTGGCGGTACGCTTCAGCATGTCTACTTCCAGCTGCGACAGCAAATCCATAGAGCCAAGCGGGCTGATGTGTGTAATCAAGGTAACTCCTTTGCACCCGGAAAGGGGCAGTAGTAATCCATACGCAGCAGAACAGCATCTCGTTATAGTTAGCGCACGGCGGCAACGTCATCGTTTGCCAGCCGGAATGCCCAGCGCTCCTGATTTAACCTTACCGCCGTCACCTGTTTTTTACCAATACAAACCGCTCGTTAGCTCAGTTGTTGAGCACTGTTTCGCACTATTGGCGTGCCAGACGGCCATGTGACGGGACAAAGTCAGTGTTGCTGCGCCATGGATTGATGTCCAACCCGCCGCGACGGGTGTAGCGCGCATATACCGTCAGGCTTTGCGGCTGACAGTAACGCATCAGGTCGTTAAAGATGCGTTCGACACATTGTTCATGGAATTCATTGTGATGACGGAAAGACACCAGATAACGCAGCAGCGCTTCGCGATCGATCTGCGCACCACGATAAGCAATTTGCACCGAGCCCCAGTCCGGCTGGTTGGTGATCAGGCAATTGGACTTCAACAGATGGCTGACCAACTGCTCTTCCACCTGCAGGGGGCCGGTGGCATTTTGCAGATAATCGGCATTGAACTCGTAGTTATCGATACGAATGTCCTGGTTATCGATGCATTCGCCGTCCAACCGGGCGATCGGGCTGCCTTCCAGCTGATCTACGCGGAACAATGAGACGCTGACCTCGCCCTGAGCGCAGGCAGACAGATCGCGTTGCAAGGTATTGCGCACCGTCTCCCAGTCGCTGAAAGGCGTTTGGTTGAAACTGTTGAGATAAAGTTTGAAGCTCTTGGACTCAATCAGATTGATGCTGTCGGCAGTCAGGCTTATCTCTCCAACTGCCACCTGCGGCAAGCCGTTGTCGTTCAGCCAGGAGAGTTCGTACAGCGTCCAGATATCGGCCCCGTGGAACGGCAGGCTGTCCGGATACAAGCCCAGCGGCTCGCGGTTCATACTGCGCGGTACCGCCTGCAACAGCGTGGCGTCGTAATGGTCGCGATACGCGGTGGCTTTGCCCAGCGTCAGTGCCGACAGGGCGTGATGGTCTTGGTAGGAGGACATCTGCTGTCACCTTGGTAATAGATAGGTACAATGGTTGTCAGTTTACCGTATGCGAGAAAAAATATGGACCATGATGTACCGCACGCCCTGCGTGAATTTACCCAGCGCTATGTTGATCTTTGGCAGCAAGAGCGTGGTCATGCCCCAGCCAGCCAGGATCTGTACGGTGTGCCGTCGCCTTGCCTGGTAGAAAATCGTGATGACGAAGTGCTGTGGTTGCCCCAGCCGTTTACCCCGGCGGCGACGCTGGAAAAGGTAGAGACCGCGCTCGAGCTGCGCTTGCAGCCGGATATCAATCTGTTTTATACCCAGCAGTATGCGGGTGACATGAGCGCCCAGTTTGGTGAGCATCACGTGACTCTGTTGCAGGTATGGAGCGAGGACGACTTTATTCGTCTGCAGGAAAACCTGATCGGTCATCTGGTGACGCAAAAGCGCCTGAAACTGTCGCCAACGCTGTTCCTGGCAACGACCGAATCAGAAATGACCATGGTCTCGCTGTGTAACGTTAGCGGCAATGTGGTTTTGGAGCAGTTTGGCAGTGATAAACGCACTTTGCTGGCGGCTTCGTTGGGCAATTTCCTCGATGCATTGCGCCCGACGTTGGGTGTTTGAGCCTTTTTGTTCCGAAGTCCGTGTGCGAGATCTCGCACACGGGCTGTGAGAGATCGCTTTTAATTTTTCCCTCGCACTAGCTTAGGTGGGATTTATTGTTATCCAGATCAATTGGTTAGATTTTCTTTAGGATAACTCTTAGTGTTAATTTCCTGTCAGCCGTCCAGTAAGCCCTTGTGAACCCGGGATAATTAAGCGATCTTATGTTCACCGGAAGGGATACGGTGGAGCTGGAAAGCATCAGGATGATGCAGCTTCAGGATGAAGAAGTGGATGCGCTCAGTGAAGAGCGAAGGACGGCGTCAGGAGATGCTCAGGATGTTTCAGGATTGAAACCAGGGACACCTCCAGGATGGAGATTGAGAGCCGGCACAGGATGGTTGGCGGGTCATGAAGACTGAGGAACCGCGTCAGGACGATGCTACAGGACAGAGCCAGGATGGTTTTGGTCAGGATGGCCGCAGGAAAAGTTTTCAAGGATTGAGCAGGGAGCACACTGTGTAGCGGGACTGCTATAAAACGAACCGAGGGCACTGTTAGCGCAGTGCCCTCAACTTTTTATACGGGTTCATGCTTTAAGTATCAATAATACTTAACCCTGCTTACATTCATCTCAGTTATTAACCAATCGCACCCAGCGTATCGCCATCGCCCTGTTTTTTCGGTAACAGGAACAGCGTGGCGTAGATATCCAGCAAATAAATAGCCGCCAGCAGGCTGATCGCCGCAGTGAAGGATACCTGTGTCACCAGCGCGCCGATGACCAATGGCCCCAGTCCACCGACGCCTCGCCCCAGGTTAAACAGAATATTTTGTGCAGTGGCACGCGCCTGAACCGGGTAGGTATCGGAGATCAATGCGCCGTAGCCCCCAATCATGCCATTAACGAATAACCCCATCAGCGCTCCGGCAAACAGCATCAACGTTGGGTCACTAAGCTGTGCGTAGACAACCACCATGACCACCGCACCAATCTGATAGCAGATAAAAATCTTCCAGCGGCTGAAGCGATCGGCCAACACGCCAAATAGCCAGATGCCAAATGTCATGCCGATCACCGTGACGGCTGTCCACAGGCCGGATTTGGTCAGTGAGAAACCAAAGTTTTTTGCCAGGTAGGTCGGCATCCAAATCATCAGCCCGTAATAACCGAAGTTCTGCACCGAGCACAGAATGAAAATGCCGATGCTGGCCTTGCTGGTGGCCCGGTCTTTGAATAGCAGGCTCAGACGTTGGGCGAATGACAGTTGTGGGCCGCTGTTTTGCTGACGGACGAACTCTTCCGGCTCACCCAGAGTGCGGCGGATCAGGAACGACACCAGCGCCGGTAACAGCCCAACCAGGAACATGCCACGCCAGCCGATATGGGGCAGCAGCAGTGGGGTGAGGAACGCCGCCGCCAGGACGCCCAACTGCCAGCCCATACCCACATAGGCCGAGGCGCGATTACGTTTTTCTGCCGGCCAGGCTTCGGCGATCAGTGCCATGCCGATACCGAACTCGCCGCCGAGTCCAATGCCAGCCAGCGTGCGGTAGGCGAGCAAATCCCAGTAGCCTTGCGCCAGCGCGCACAGACCGGTAAACAGTGAGAACATCAAAATTGTAATGGTCAGCACCCGGATACGGCCAAAGCGATCGCTGAGGTGGCCGAAGATCACGCCGCCCAGTACCGCGCCGATCAGCGTCCAGGTGACCAGTGAACCGGCAGCGGAGGAGCTTAACCCCATTTCGATACTGATGGCCGGCAGCATAAAGCCGAGGATCAGCAGGTCAAAGCCGTCCATGGCATAGCCGGTGACTGAAGCCACCATGGCTTTGCCGGGCGTGGCGTGATTTTTTGTCGGTGTGATTGCGGGCATCTGTCTAATCTGTGTGGTTTATTCGGTGAACACATTGTGCCGTGTGGCCGCGTCGCCCACCAGTGCAAATCCATTTCGGCCATCAACTCAGCTGAATTTGGGCTATAAAAAGTAAAATGCTATGCTTTGCCGCCTTTCAGCCGCGCCGCTGAATATCATGGTTTAAACAGATCGGGAATGCAGATGAGTATACAAAATCAGGTTCGCCTTAGTTTGCAGGCGATTGAACAGTCAATGCGAGAGTTGGCGCTGTGGCAAGCTACGCCGCCCGAGCCTGAAGCCTTCGCCAGCCCCGAGCCGTTTTGCGTTGACAGCATGTCGGCCGAAGCCTGGTTGCAATGGGTCTTTCTGCCACGCATGTACGCGTTGCTGGATGCGGGAGCGCCGCTGCCGACGCGTTTTGCCATCACGCCTTATTTCGAAGAGGCGTTGAAAGATAACGACCCCAACTGCATGCCGCTGTTGGTGCTGTTGCAGCGCCTGGATAACATGCTGAATAAAGAGCTGCAATAATGCTTGAGATTCTATATCAGGATGAGCATTTGGTGGCGGTGAACAAGCCTTCCGGGTGGTTGGTACACCGCAGCTGGCTGGATCGCCATGAAACCCGGTTTGTGATGCAAACCGTGCGCGATCAGATTGGCCAGCATGTGTTTACCGTGCATCGCCTCGATCGGCCCACCTCAGGGGTGCTGCTGATGGCGCTGTCCAGTGAGGTGGCACGGTTGCTATCGCAGCAGTTTGAACAGCATCAGATGCAGAAAACCTATCATGCGGTGGTGCGTGGTTACGTGCTGGAGGGGGCGACCATCGACTATCCGCTGACGGAAGAACTAGACAAAATCGCCGACAAGTTTGCCTCTAAAGACAAAGGCCCGCAGCCGGCGGTCACTCATTACCGGCCGCTGGCGCGGGTAGAAATGCCGGTAGCGATTGGCCGTTACGAAAGCGCGCGCTACAGCCTGGTTGAAC
Source organism: Serratia sp. BIGb0163 (assembly GCF_024809935.1). NCBI lineage: Bacteria > Pseudomonadati > Pseudomonadota > Gammaproteobacteria > Enterobacterales > Yersiniaceae > Serratia > Serratia sp. BIGb0163. The sequence continues at coordinate 47,637 of NZ_JANUDZ010000009.1, read as the reverse complement.
TGAAGCCGGAAAATGGCCGCAAGCACCAGTTGCGCCGCCATATGGTGCATATCCGCCATCCGATTATTGGTGACAGCAAACACGGCGACCTGAACCAGAACCGGGGTATGGCCCAGCATTTTGGCTGTCCACGCCTGATGCTGCATGCCAGTCATCTGCAACTGAATCATCCGGTGACCGGCGAGCCGCTGCATCTTTCCGCGCGCTGGGATGAACCTTGGCAGGGAGTCATGTCACAGTTTGGCTGGACAGAGAATCTCCCTGAGCTTGCCAGGGTTGAGTTTCCCCCGGCTAGCGGTCAGGATAACTGATCATTTTCAAAGATATTTAAGGGAGTAGGGGCAATGGCTCAGGTTGGAATCTTCGTGGGAACGGTCTACGGCAACGCATTATTGGTGGCGGAAGAGGCTGAAACTATCCTCAGTGAGCAGGGCCACGAGGTCAAACTGTTTGAAGAAGGCACGCTTGAGGCCTGGCAGTTTTACCGTCAGCACTACGCGCTGGTGATTACTTCAACCACCGGCCAGGGTGATTTGCCGGACAGCATTGCGCCGCTGTTTCACGCTATCCGTGACCAGGTCGGCTACCAGCCGGAGCTGCGCTATGGGCTGATCGCACTGGGCGACAGCAGCTACGACAATTTCTGCGGTGCCGGGCGTGCTTTTGATGCGTTGCTGCAGGAACAAGGCGCCACCCGCGTGGGTGAAGTGTTGGAAATCGATGCGATGGAACAGCCTGAACCGGAAGTGGTTTCTTGCCCGTGGGTTGAGAAGTGGGGCACGCTGCTGAAATAGAATGACCTGCCGCCTGTAGGGGCGAATATATTCGTCCCGATTAATACGGGCGCAGCATGCTGCGCCCCTACAATCTGTAGTCTCAGTTCGCTGAACCTTTACTTACCGCGAGTCAGTTTTTCCAGATCGGATTCGATCTCGGCAATTTTGTGGGAGACCACGCCTTCCAGATGACGCAAGTCATCAAGAATTTTGCGTTTCAGATCGACTTCCACCTGATCGCGCTGGCATAGCTGATCCAATTCATCAATGACGTAGCGAAGGTTCGGGTTAATTTCGTGGATTTCTTTGTAACCCTGGCCGGCGTTGTCAGCGACGACCGTTTTGCGTTGGCGCGGATATTTGAATTTCACGCTCTTGGCAAAGAATTCGCCTTTATCCTTGCGGAAATAAATCTTAAGAATGTCGTTATTGGCCTCCTGACGCAGGCTATAGCGATCGACATCTTCCGGTTGATTGATTCCTAAGCTTTTCAGGTTGTCATACATAATAGCGCCACCTTATAAATAGACTATATTCCACGGTCTGGGATTATGGCGAATAACCGCGCCAGAGACTGTGACTGCTCACGTAATGAAGATAAAAAAATGGCGGGTGATTAACCCGCCATGTCTATTTTAGTCGATGGTGCGTAATAACTCATTAATGCCGACTTTACCACGCGTCTTGGCATCGACCTTCTTGACGATGACCGCGCAATACAGGCTGTAAGAGCCATCTTTGGACGGCAGGTTACCGGAAACCACTACCGAACCGGCCGGTACGCGGCCGTAGTGCACTTCGCCGGTTTCACGGTCGTAAATGCGGGTGCTCTGACCCAGGTACACGCCCATGGAGATCACTGAACCTTCTTCCACGATCACGCCTTCAACCACTTCTGAACGCGCACCGATAAAGCAGTTGTCTTCAATGATGGTCGGGTTGGCCTGCAGGGGCTCCAGTACGCCACCGATGCCGACGCCGCCGGACAGGTGAACGTTTTTGCCGATCTGCGCGCAAGAGCCGACGGTTGCCCAGGTATCCACCATGCTGCCTTCGTCAACGTAGGCACCGATGTTCACGTAGGATGGCATCAGTACGGTATTACGGGCGATGAACGCGCCCTGGCGAACGGTGGCTGGTGGCACCACGCGGAAGCCTTCTTTCTGGAAGCGCGCTTCGTCGTAATCGGCGAATTTCATTGGCACTTTGTCGTAATAACGGGTTTCGGCACCGTCCATCACTTTGTTGTCATTGATGCGGAAAGAAAGCAGCACGGCCTTTTTCAGCCACTGATGCGTTACCCACTGACCGTCAATCTTCTCGGCAACGCGCAGGGCGCCGCTGTCCAGCAGGGCGATCACCTGGTTTACCGCTTCGCGCGTTACGGTGTCTGCGTTCGCCGGGGTGATTTCCGCACGGCGTTCGAAGGCGTTTTCAATAACGTTTTGTAATTGCTGCATGCTGTTCTCTGTCCTGATGTTGTCTACGAAAAGGTTACTTGTATCACATTTTATCGTTTGGATTGAGGGCCTCTGTCAACCGTTGTTCCAACTTTCTGCGCGTTTCCGGGTTAAGGGCGCGTCGATCGCTGTCGGCCAGAATAAATAAATCCTCAACCCGTTCGCCGATAGTGGAGATGCGTGCGCCGTGCAGCGACAGGTTGAGATCGGCGAACACTTCGCCCACCCGAGCCAACAGACCGGGCTGGTCGAGTGCGGTCAGTTCCAGATAGCTGCGACGGTCGGTATGGGTCGGCAGGAAACTGACTTCGGTCGGCACGCTAAAATGACGCAGCTTGGAAGACGGCCTGCGCACGCGCGGCGGCTGATATTCCCGCTGGGTAATGGCCTGCAACAGTGCGTGGCGGATCGCCGTGTGGCGGTCCTGGGCCAGCGGGCTGCCGTCCGGCTCCAGTACGATAAAGGTATCCATTGCCATGCCGTCACGATTAGTGAAGATCTGCGCGTCATGTACGCTCAGGTTACGGCGATCCATCTCCCCGGCCACGGCGGCAAACAGGTAAGGGCGATCCGGGCTCCAGATGAAAATTTCGGTGCCGCCACGCGTGGCCTGCCGGCTGACCAGCACCAGCGGTTTGGTGGAGTCATGGGCCAGCAAATGGCGCGCATGCCAGGCCAACTGGTTGGGTGAATGACGCAGGAAGTAATCGGCGCGACAGCGGCTCCAGATGCGGTGCAGCGCCTCCTCGTCGATATTGTCCATGCGCAACAACGCCAAAGCCTGCAGGCGATGATGACGTACGCGTTCGCGCAGATCCGGGCTGTTTTGCATGCCGCGGCGCAGCTGTTTTTCTGTGGCAAAATACAGCTCGCGCAACAGGCTCTGTTTCCAACTGTTCCACAGGGTTTCATTGGTGGCGCAGATATCCGCCACCGTCAGGCAGACCAGATAACGCAGACGGGTTTCGCTCTGCACTTCGGCGCTGAACTGCTGAATAACGGTCGGGTCCTGAATGTCGCGGCGTTGGGCGGTCACTGACATCAGCAGATGACAACGCACCAGCCAGGCGACCAGTTGGGCCTCGCGGGAATTCAGCCCATGGACTTCGGCGAACTCCAGCACGTCCTGCGCACCGAGGATCGAATGGTCGCCGCCGCGCCCTTTGGCGATATCGTGGAACAGGGCAGCCAGCAGTAGCAGTTCCGGATTCGGCAGGCGTGGATACAGCTCGACACACAGCGGATGGCGCGGTCGCGTTTCGGCATCGGCAAAGCTTTCCAGTTTTTGCAGGACGCGAATGGTGTGTTCGTCGACGGTGTAGGCGTGGAACAGATCGAACTGCATTTGCCCGACGATTTTGCCCCACTGTGGCATATAGGCCCACAGCACGCTGTGGCGGTGCATCGGCACCAACGCCCGGGAGACCGCGCCGGGGTGGCGCAGAATGGCCATAAACAGTTCGCGTGCCTCAGGAATGGTGCAGAGCGGCTGCTTCAAATGGCGGCGCGCATGACGCAGCTGGCGCACTGTGGTGGAATAAATGCCTTTGATCTCACGGTTGCGTACCATCAGGTAGAACATCCGCATGATGGATTCCGGCTGGCGGATAAACAGCGTTTCATCACGCAGGTCGATCAGATCGCCGCGCAGTTGGAAATCGTCGTTCAGCGGACGCGGTTTTTCCGTCGCGTCCAGCGCCAGAATTGCCTCGTCGAACAGCTGCAGCAGCATGTGATTCAGCTCGCCGACGCGGCGCGTCATGCGATAAAAATCCTTCATCATGCGTTCAACCGGTTCGTTGCCTTCCCCCTCATAACGCAGTAACTGTGCCACGTTGAGCTGGCGATCGAACAGTAAACGGTTGTCGTAGCGCGGCAGCACCAGGTGCAGTGCGAAGCGGATGCGCCACAGGAAGCTCTGGCATTCGTTCAGCTCGTTGCGCTCGGCCTGAGTGAGAAAGCCGAAGCCGACCATTTCGTCAAGTGATGTGGCGCCAAAGTGACGACGCGCCACCCACAGCAAGGTGTGAATATCGCGCAGGCCACCGGGGCTGCTCTTGATATCCGGTTCCAGGTTGTAGCTGGTACCGTGGTATCGCTGATGGCGTTCCTGCTGCTCAACCACCTTGGCGTGGAAAAATTGCGGGGAGGGCCAGAAGCCATCGCTGAAGATATGTTTTTGCATTTGCAGAAACAGTGCGACATCGCCGCAGATCATCCGCGATTCAATCAGGTTGGTGGCGACGGTCAGGTCCGCCAGCCCTTCCAGCAGGCATTCTTCCAGGGTTCGCACACTGTGGCCGACTTCCAGCTTCAGATCCCACAGCAGGGTGATAAATTCCCCCACGCGTTGGGATTGCTGTTCATTCAGGCGGCGCTGGCTGAGCACCAGCACGTCAATGTCTGAGAGCGGATGCAGCTCGCCACGGCCATAGCCGCCAACGGCAACCAGCGCGGTTTCCGGAATATCCTCGAACCCGTAGAAGACCCACAGGCGGCGCAGCAGGCGGTCGATAAAGTCACTGCGGGCCGCTACCAGGCTTTCGGCGCTGGAACCGGCGTTGAACGCTGCCGCCAGCCATAATTGGAACTGCTCCAGGCGTTGTTTCAGCGCGATGCAGTTAATCTCCTCATCGCCATAGGCGTTGGGATATTCAGGCTGCACCGGTACGGCCTGTGGCGAAATGACCGAGGTGTCTTGTTGGCGAAAGTTTTCAGACATAATACGCAGCCCATAAAAAAGGCCGGCAAAAGCCGGCCTGTGACATCATGCATCGCGGCAAAACGCCGCGGCGCTTACATCTCGTGCGTAATGATGTTGGGGATGGTGTCATCCTTGCGCAACGTCATTATCTCGCAGCCGTTATCCGTGACCACAATAGTATGCTCATACTGCGCCGACAAGCTGCGATCTTTGGTTTTTACCGTCCAGCCGTCTTTCATGGTGCGAATGCGGTAATCACCGGCATTGACCATCGGCTCGATGGTGAAGGCCATACCAGCCTGCAGCACCACGCCGCCGTCGTCAGCGTCATAGTGCAGCACCTGAGGTTCCTCGTGGAACACTTCACCAATGCCGTGGCCGCAGTACTCGCGAACCACCGAGAAATTCTCGGCCTCGACGAATTTCTGGATCTCTTTGCCCAGCGTGCGCAGGCGGATACCCGGCTTCACCATTTTCAGCGACAGATACAGGCTTTCCTGAGTGATGCGGCACAGGCGCTCGCCCAGAATGGTCGGTTTACCGGCGATGAACATTTTAGAAGTATCACCGTGGAAACCGTCTTTGATGACGGTAACGTCGATATTAACGATGTCGCCGTCTTTCAGGACCTTGTCATCGCTCGGGATGCCGTGGCAGACCACTTCATTCACCGAGATACACACGGATTTCGGGAAACCGTGGTAGCCCAGACAGGCAGAGATCGCCTGCTGCTGGTTGGTGATGTGATCGTGACAGATACGATCGAGTTCGCCGGTGGTCACGCCAGGTTTGACGTGCGGCTCAATGATTTCCAGCACTTCGGCAGCCAGTCGGCCGGCCACGCGCATTTTTTGGATGTCATCAGGTGTTTTAATTGAGATTGCCATGAAATTCGTCCGCAGGTGTCGTGCTCGCCGACAACAGAAAGAAATAAGAAGCAGTCTCTTATGGTATCAGCCCGGCCTGAGGCTGCCAAATTTGATTTCTCGCCGGCCTGCGCCTGGCAACAAAAGTTGGTGTCCGGGGTGGGTTTATGGTATAAAGCGCGCCGGCAGATCCGCACATCTTCCTTGTGATAATGGCGGAATAGGCCGAAAATACTTTAACTGCACTCACTTTGTGTAAATAACACACACGTATCGGCACATCCGCCGGGGTGCCCTGAGGTGATTTATCACCGCCAGGGTCGGCGTTATGGGATACGTGGAGGCATAACCCCAACTAACTCTATAGAGGTTTAATCATGGCAACTGTTTCCATGCGCGACATGCTCCAGGCCGGTGTACACTTTGGTCACCAGACCCGTTACTGGAACCCGAAAATGAAGCCTTTCATCTTCGGCGCACGTAACAAGGTTCACATCATCAACCTGGAAAAAACTGTACCAATGGCCAACGCAGCACTGGCTGAACTGACCAAGATCTCTTCCCGTAAAGGTAAGATCCTGTTCGTTGGTACCAAGCGCGCAGCAAGCGAAGCGGTAAAAGAATATGCTACCGGCTGCGACCAGTTCTTCGTGAACCATCGCTGGTTGGGCGGCATGCTGACTAACTGGAAAACCGTTCGTCAGTCAATCAAGCGTTTGAAAGATCTGGAAATCCAGTCTCAAGATGGCACCTTTGACAAGCTGACCAAGAAAGAGGCGCTGATGCGTACTCGCGAACTGGCCAAGCTGGAAAACTCCCTGGGTGGTATCAAGGACATGGGTGGTCTGCCTGACGCTCTGTTCGTAATCGATGCTGATCACGAACACATCGCGATCAAAGAAGCCAACAACCTGGGTATCCCGGTATTCTCTATCGTTGATACCAACTCCGATCCAGACGGCGTTGACTTCATCATCCCTGGTAACGACGATGCAATCCGTGCAATCAAATTGTACCTGACTGCCGTTGCTGCCGCCGTCCGTGAAGGTCGTTCTCAAGATCTGGCCGTTCAAGCGGAAGAAAGCTTCGTAGAAGCTGAATAATAAGGCAAGCTCGTCACTGAGCCCTTATTAACCAGGTATTGAATATGTTGGTTAGGGGGGCCTTTATAGGCCCCCTTTGCTTATCTGAATGAGAACTGTCTCCACGTGAGATAACCGAGGAAAAAGAAATGGCTGATATTACCGCTGCTCTGGTAAAAGAACTGCGTGAGCGTACTGGCGCTGGCATGATGGATTGTAAAAAAGCTCTGGTTGAGTCTAACGGCGACATCGAGCTGGCAATCGAAAACATGCGTAAATCTGGTGCGATCAAAGCGGCGAAAAAAGCAGGCAACGTAGCTGCTGACGGCGTGATCAAAACCAAGATTGAAGGCAACTACGGTCTGATCCTGGAAGTTAACTGCCAGACTGACTTCGTAGCTAAAGATGCTGGTTTCCAGGCATTCGCTGACAAAGTGCTGGATGCTGCTTTTGCCGGCAAAATCACTGACGTTGAAGTGTTGAAAGCACAGTTCGAAGAAGAACGTGTAGCGCTGGTTGCAAAAATCGGTGAGAACATCAACATCCGTCGCGTTGCTTCCCTGGAAGGCGAAGTGCTGGGTAGCTACCTGCACGGTGCGCGTATTGGCGTTCTGATCGCAGCTACCGGTGCTGACGAAGAGCTGGTTAAGCAAATTGCCATGCACGTTGCGGCAAGCAAGCCTGAATTCGTTAAGCCTGAAGACGTGTCTGCTGAAGTGGTAGAAAAAGAGTACCAGGTTCAGTTGGACATCGCCATGCAGTCTGGCAAGCCGAAAGAAATCGCTGAGAAAATGGTTGAAGGCCGCATGAAGAAATTCACCGGCGAAGTTTCCCTGACCGGTCAGCCTTTCGTTATCGAACCAAGCAAAACCGTTGGCCAGGTGCTGAAAGAGCACAACGCTGACGTGGTTAACTTCATCCGCTTCGAAGTGGGCGAAGGCATCGCTAAAGTTGAGAACGACTTTGCTGCTGAAGTTGCAGCAATGAGCAAGCAGTCTTAATGACTGTTAATGGGGCCGCCGTCTGGCGGTTCCATTTTATCCAGCCAGAATTACACCGGTGGCAAGCCCTGTGGCATGATACACAGCACAGGCGCGTTTCATCGGCTGAAATCCCCAATACTAATACTGCTTCTTAGGACAGATCACCATGGCAACCAATGCAAAACCCGTATATCAGCGTATTCTGCTTAAACTGAGTGGCGAAGCCCTGCAAGGTGCAGAAGGTTTTGGTATCGACGCTAGCGTTTTGGATCGCATGGCTCAGGAAGTTAAAGAGCTGGTCGAACTGGGAATTCAGGTCGGTGTAGTTATTGGCGGCGGTAACCTGTTCCGCGGCGCGGGCCTGGCACAAGCCGGCATGAACCGCGTAGTGGGCGACCACATGGGAATGCTGGCTACCGTGATGAACGGTCTGGCTATGCGTGATGCACTGCACCGTGCCTATGTGAACGCTCGCCTGATGTCGGCAATTCCGTTGAACGGCGTGTGCGACAACTACAGCTGGGCCGAGGCGATCAGCCTGCTGCGTAATAATCGCGTGGTGATCTTCTCCGCCGGTACCGGCAACCCGTTCTTCACTACCGATTCTGCGGCGTGCCTGCGCGGGATCGAGATTGAAGCGGATGTGGTATTGAAAGCGACTAAAGTGGATGGTGTATACTCCGCTGACCCGGTTAAAAATCCGGATGCCACACTGTACGAACATATAACCTATCAGGACGTGTTGGAACGTGAGCTGAAAGTGATGGATCTGGCGGCATTTACGCTGGCTCGCGATCACGGTCTGCCAATCCGCGTATTCAACATGAACAAGCCGGGTGCGCTGCGCCGGGTAGTGATGGGTGAAAACGAAGGCACGCTGATCAGCAAATAAGGCGGGTCTGCCAAATTTAGCGGGAGCGGCTAACGCCAGGCGTAGCGCGCTTTCCTTGAGTAAAATTCACGGGCTATACTGTGGTATGGCCTGCCAAGTATCCAGCTTTCAAGGGTTCGCAACGTGATTAATGAAATCAGAAAAGATGCTGATTCACGCATGGAAAAAAGCGTAGAAGCATTCAAAAACCAAATCAGTAAAATCCGTACCGGCCGCGCTTCTCCGAGCATCCTGGACGGCATCATGGTTGAATATTACGGCGCATCTACGCCGCTGCGTCAGCTGGCTAGCGTGACGGTAGAAGATTCTCGTACGCTGAAAATTAACGTATTTGACCGCTCTATCAGTGCCGCTGTTGAAAAGGCAATCATGAGCTCCGATCTGGGTCTGAACCCATCTTCAGCCGGTAGCGACATCCGTGTTCCACTTCCTGCATTGACCGAAGAGCGCCGTAAAGATCTGATCAAGATCGTGCGTAATGAAGCTGAGCAGGGCCGTGTAGCGGTTCGTAACGTGCGCCGTGATGCCAACGACAAGGTTAAAGCGCTGCTGAAAGACAAAGAAATCAGCGAAGATGAAGATCGTCGTTCACAGGACGACGTTCAGAAACTGACCGATGCTTACATCAAACTTCTGGATGCCGCTCTGGCGGATAAAGAAAAAGAGCTGATGGAATTCTAATCAGCATCGCGCAGAAACAAAGCGTCGCCTGGGCGGCGCTTTGTTTTTTGTGGCGCAGATCCCGTTTCATCGTACTGATTGATCATGGACAAGTGGTGGCCAAGGTTACACACTGGAGCACCTCCGATCTCATCAGACAGTTATTCAGAGTGAGCTCATGAAGCAACTGACTATTCTTGGTTCCACCGGCTCAGTGGGGACCAGTACCCTGGCCGTGGTCAGGGAAAATCCCGACCGTTTTGCGATTAAAGCGCTGGTTGCCGGCCGCAATGTCGCGGTTATGGCGCAACAGTGCATCGAATTTCGCCCGGCGTATGCCGCGATGGCGGACGAAGGCGCTGCGCGTGAACTGCGTACTCTGCTGGCGGAAAACGGTATTGCCACCGAGGTGATGGCGGGCGAGCAGGCGGCCTGTGAGTTGGCGGCATTGGACGACGTCGACCAGGTCACGGCAGCCATTGTGGGCGCTGCCGGCCTGCTGCCAACGCTGGCGGCAATTCGTGCCGGCAAGCAGGTGCTGCTGGCGAACAAAGAGTCGCTGGTCACCTGCGGGCGTCTGTTTATGGACGCGGTGCAACAGAGCAAGACGCAGTTACTGCCGCTCGACAGCGAACATAACGCCATTTTTCAGAGTTTGCCTGAGAGCATTCAGCGTCAGTTGGGATACTCTTCATTAGAGAGTCATGGTGTGTCGCGCATCGTGCTTACCGGTTCTGGCGGCCCGTTCCGCACTACGCCGCTGGAGCAGTTCACCACGATGACGCCGGATCAGGCCTGTGCCCATCCCAATTGGTCGATGGGGCGCAAGATCTCGGTGGACTCCGCCACCATGATGAACAAAGGACTGGAATATATTGAGGCCCGCTGGCTGTTTAACGCCTCGGCCGAGCAAATGGAAGTGATTCTGCATCCGCAGTCGGTGATCCACTCGATGGTTCGTTACACCGATGGCAGCGTACTGGCCCAGTTGGGCACGCCGGATATGCGTACGCCGATCGCCCATGCGATGGCTTATCCTCAGCGCGTTAATTCTGGTGTGGAAGCACTGGATTTCTGCCGCATCGGCTCGCTGACCTTTGCCGAGCCTGAACGGGAACGCTATCCCTGCCTGTATCTGGCCATTGAGGCCTTTGATGCCGGTCAGGCGGCGACTACCGCGCTGAACGCGGCTAACGAAGTGGCCGTGGCGGCTTTCCTGCAGGAGCAGATTCGCTTTACCGATATTGCGGCAGTGAACCAAAAAGTAGTCGAACGGCTGTCACTGCAGGAACCGTCCTGCATTGATGCGGTCTTAGAAATAGATCGCCAGGCGCGTGAGGTTGCGGTTGGATTGGTTAAATCACTGCATAACTGATACCGGCAATTATCCTATTTTGTTCGCAAATTACGCGTGCCGCAGTGGGGCCGTTTGTTCAGGCCTTGCTGAGGTGGTATAGTCTGCGCCACCTTTCAGCGGTTATACCGTTGAATTATGGCCTGATTGACATCTCGAATGCCGATAGTACAGCGCAGATTACCGGCTGTCGCAAGGCAGTCTGAAAAGCCGTGTCGGGCACACGGCTTTTTTTGCGCGTAAGGGCCTGATGTTCCGGAAGGGCAGTTGTATTTCTATTGAGGAAATAAGTACGAGTTATGTCGTCCGCAAATCAACAAGAGGCTAATCTGTCCACTCTGGGGCCACGACATGTCGCCATTATTATGGACGGCAACGGGCGCTGGGCTAAACGTCAGGGTAAGTTACGTGTCTTCGGTCATAAAGCAGGGGTGAAATCGGTGCGTCGCGCGGTCAGTTTTGCCGCCAACAACCATTTAGATGCGCTCACGCTTTATGCCTTCAGCAGCGAGAACTGGAATCGTCCAGTGCAGGAAGTTTCCGCTTTGATGGAGCTTTTCGTCCGCGCCTTGGACAGTGAAGTAAAAAGCCTGCATAAACATAACGTCAGACTGCGAGTGATCGGTGATATCAGCCGTTTCAGCACGCGCTTGCAGGAGCGGATCCGTCGCTCCGAGCAACTGACAGAAAATAACGATGGCCTGACGCTCAACATTGCTGCCAACTATGGCGGCCGTTGGGATATTATTCAGGGAGTAAGGGAACTGGCTGAGCAGGTGAAGGACGGTTCACTGCGTCCGGATCAAATCAGCGAAGAGTTACTGGGTGAGCGGATCTGCATGAACGATCTGTCGCCGGTGGATTTGGTGATCCGTACCGGTGGCGAACATCGCATCAGTAACTTCTTGCTGTGGCAAATTGCTTATGCCGAACTTTACTTTACTGATGTACTCTGGCCTGATTTTGATGAACTTGTCTTTGAAGGTGCGCTGAATGCATTTGCACAACGCGAGCGTCGCTTCGGGGGAACAACACCTATCGGCGCCAATGCGTCCTAGGGGGAACTTTTGCTGAAGTATCGCCTCATAACTGCTCTGATCTTAATTCCGATTGTTATCGCGGCGCTGTTTTTGCTGCCGCCGGTGGGCTTTGCCCTGGTAACACTCGTGGTGTGCATGTTAGCGGCCTGGGAGTGGGGCCAACTGGCCGGATTTACCTCCCGCTCGCAGCGCATCTGGTTGGCGATATTGTGCGGCTTCCTGCTGGCGTTGATGATGCTCAGTATTCCGGCCTATCATCAGTCGGTCCATTTACTTCAGGTAGGCGGTTCGCTGTGGCTGTCAATGGCTTGGTGGCTGGTGGCGCTGTTGCTGGTGCTGTTTTATCCCGGCTCGGCCGCACTGTGGCGTAACTCACGCCCGATACGTCTGGTTTTCGGTCTGCTGACCATAGTGCCGTTCTTCTGGGGTATGCTATCGCTGCGTCAGTTCGGCTACGAACAAAACCACTTCACCGGCGCCTGGTGGCTGCTGTATGTGATGTTGCTGGTTTGGGGCGCGGATTCCGGTGCCTACATGTTCGGCAAACTGTTCGGCAAGCATAAGCTGGCACCCAAAGTTTCTCCGGGGAAAACCTGGGAAGGGCTGGTCGGTGGCCTGATTACTTCGGCCCTGATATCCTGGCTGTTTGGTCGTTATGCCCCGCTCAATGTGGTGCCGACAACCTTACTGATTTGTTCGGTGATTGCCGTGCTGGCCTCAGTGCTGGGCGATCTTACCGAGAGCATGTTCAAACGCGAAGCGGGTATCAAAGACAGCGGTCATTTGATACCGGGTCATGGCGGCATACTGGATCGTATCGATAGCCTGACCGCAGCAGTGCCTGTATTTGCCTGCCTGATGCTGTTAGTGTTTTAATCCGTCAACGGCGGGGAGTGAAGGGATTATGGTTAGCGTGCTCTGGAACTTAGTCGCATTTCTTGTTGCGCTCGGTGTATTGATCACCGTGCATGAGTTCGGGCACTTTTGGGTCGCCCGTCGCTGCGGCGTCCGTGTAGAACGCTTCTCCATTGGCTTCGGCCGCGCCCTGTGGCGTCGTACCGACCGTCAGGGTACGGAGTACGTGATTGCCCTGATCCCGCTTGGCGGCTACGTGAAGATGCTCGATGAGCGGGTTGATTCGGTCGCACCGGAACTCCGTCATCAGGCGTTTAACAACAAAACCGTTTGGCAGCGTGCCGCTATCATCAGTGCCGGTCCTATCGCCAATTTCCTGTTTGCTATCCTTGCTTACTGGCTGGTATTCATTATCGGCGTGCCCAGTTTCCGCCCGGTAATCGGTGAAATCGCTCCCCAATCGATTGCAGCCCACGCTGAAATTTCGCCTGGAATGGAACTTAAGTCCGTAGATGGCATCGAAACGCCTGATTGGGAATCAGTTCGTCTGGCACTGGTGGCGAAGATTGGCGACGCAGAAACCGAGGTGGGTATCGCGCCGTTTGGTTCTTCCAGTGTGGTGACCAAAACCCTGGATTTGCGCCAGTGGAATTTTGAACCGGACAAACAGGATCCCGTGGTGGCGTTGGGTATCATTCCGCGCGGCCCGCAGATAGAATCTGTCCTTGCCGAAGTGCAGCCGGGGTCGGCAGCGCAAAAGGCGGGTTTACAAGCGGGGGACAGGATCGTTAAAGTCGATGGTCAGTTATTGGGTCGTTGGCAAACGTTGGTGAAACGGATACACAACGGTCCAGGGCAACCGCTGGCTTTAGAGATCGAAAGAAACGGCGCCCCCTTGTCTTTGACGCTGATACCGGATACAAAGCCGGTGGGAAAAGACAAATCGGTGGGTTTTGCCGGCATCATTCCGAAAGTGTTGCCGCTGCCGGACGAGTATAAGACGATTCGCCAGTATGGACCTTTCCCGGCGCTGTATCAGGCCGGGGACAAGACCTGGCAGCTTATGAGCCTTACGGTCAAAATGCTGGGTAAATTAATAACCGGTGATGTAAAGCTGAACAACCTGAGTGGCCCGATTTCGATTGCACAGGGAGCAGGGGCGTCAGCTGGGGTCGGGTTTGTGTATTATCTGATGTTTCTGGCGTTGATCAGTGTCAACCTGGGTATCATCAACCTGTTCCCATTACCGGTGTTAGATGGTGGGCATCTCCTCTTCCTGGCGATAGAAAAGCTGAAGGGTGGGCCGGTTTCCGAGCGAGTACAGGACTACAGTTACCGCATAGGTTCGATCGTGTTGGTGCTTTTAATGGGTCTTGCACTTTTCAATGATTTTTCTCGTCTTTAGGGGCGGGGATAGGTTAGGAAGAACGCATAACAACGATGGCGATGAAAAAGTTGCTCATAGCGTCGCTGCTGTTTGGCAGCGCCACCGTATACGGTGCAGACGGGTTCGTAGTGAAGGATATTCATTTCGAAGGCCTGCAGCGAGTCGCCGTCGGTGCGGCGTTACTCAACATGCCGGTTCGCGTAGGCGATACCGTCACTGACGATGATATCAGTAATACCATCCGTGCCTTGTTTGCCACTGGCAACTTCGAGGACGTTCGCGTGCTGCGCGATGGTAATACGCTGATTGTTCAGGTTAAGGAACGCCCTACCATTGCCAGCATCACTTTCTCCGGCAACAAGTCGGTGAAAGATGACATGCTCAAGCAAAACCTGGAAGCCTCTGGCGTTCGGGTTGGCGAAGCGCTCGACCGCACCACGATATCCAGCATTGAAAAAGGGCTGGAAGACTTCTATTACAGCGTCGGTAAATACAGTGCCTCGGTGAAAGCCGTGGTCACGCCATTGCCGCGTAACCGTGTTGACCTGAAACTGGTGTTCACGGAAGGGGTTTCCGCCAAGATTCAACAAATCAACATTGTCGGCAATCATGCCTTCACCAATGATGAACTGATTTCACGCTTCCAACTGCGTGATGAAGTGCCGTGGTGGAACGTGGTTGGCGATCGCAAATACCAGAAGCAAAAGCTGGCGGGTGACCTCGAAACCCTGCGCAGTTTCTATCTGGACCGCGGCTACGCGCGCTTTAATATTGATTCGACTCAGGTCAGCCTGACGCCGGACAAAAAAGGCATCTATATCACCATCAATATCACTGAAGGCGAGCAGTACAAGCTCACCGACGTGGTGGTGAACGGCAATCTGGCCGGCCACTCGGCGGAAGTCGCCCAGTTGACCAAGATTGAGCCAGGTGAGCTGTATAACGGCAGTAAAGTGACCAAAATGGAAGACAACATCAAAACGATGTTGGGCCGTTACGGTTACGCTTACCCACGTGTTTCTACCCAGCCTGAAATCAACGACGCGGATAAAACCGTGAAGCTGCACGTGAATATTGATGCGGGTAACCGTTTCTATGTCCGTCGCATCAAGTTTGAAGGCAACGACACCAGTAAAGATTCCGTACTGCGCCGTGAAATGCGTCAGATGGAAGGTGCGTGGCTGGGCAATGCACAGGTAGAGCAGGGCAAAGAACGTCTGAACCGTTTGGGCTATTTTGAAACGGTAGATGTGGAAACCCAGCGCGTGCCAGGTACTGCAGATCAGGTTGATGTCACCTATAAGGTGAAAGAGCGTAACACCGGTACCTTCAACTTCGGCGTTGGCTACGGCACCGAGAGCGGCGTGAGCTTCCAGGCAGGCGTTCAGCAGGACAACTGGCTGGGGACCGGCTATTCCGTCGGCATCAGCGGTACCAAGAACGATTACCAGACCTACACCGAGCTGTCGGTAACCAACCCGTACTTCACCGTTGACGGTGTGAGTTTGGGTGGCCGTATCTTCTACAACGACTTTAAAGCCGATGACGCGGACCTGTCCGACTATACCAACAAGAGTTACGGTATAGACGGTACCCTGGGCTTCCCGATCAACGAAAACAACTCGTTGCGTACCGGCCTGGGTTACGTGCATAACGGCTTGTCCAACATGCAGCCGCAGATTGCCATGTGGCGTTATCTGGACTCGATGGGTCTGAACCCTAACACCACCGATCGCGCCAGCTATTCTGCCGATGACTTCACGCTGAACCTGGGTTGGACCTACAACAACCTTGACCGTGGCTATTTCCCAACCTCGGGTAACCGCACTACGCTCAATGGTAAAGTCACCATTCCAGGCTCGGATAACGAATACTACAAGTTGACGTTAGACAGCGTGCAGTATGTTCCGATCAATGATGACCGCACCTGGGTGCTGTTGGGTCGTGGCCGTCTGGGTTATGCAGATGGTCTGGGCGGCAAAGAAATGCCGTTCTACGAAAACTTCTATGCCGGTGGTTCCAGCACCGTGCGTGGTTTCGGCTCCAACACCATTGGTCCAAAAGCGGCATACTACAACTCCAATTCGTATGGCTGTAGTAACGGTACCCCGATTTGTAATTCGGACGACGCAGTGGGCGGTAACGCCATGGCTGTCGCCAGTATGGAATTGATCACACCAACGCCATTCATCAGTGAGAAATACGCCAACTCGGTGCGTACTTCACTGTTCATGGATGCGGGTACCGTGTGGGATACCAACTGGCAGAATACTGCGCAGACCAGCATGTACGATATTCCGGACTACAGTAAGGCGAGCAACATCCGCGTTTCTGCCGGTATCGCCTTGCAGTGGATGTCACCTTTGGGTCCGTTGGTGTTCTCTTATGCCAACCCGCTCAAGAAATACGAAGGCGACAAGTCCGAACAGTTCCAGTTTAACATTGGCAAGACCTGGTAACAGGTCCGGCTTCTGGGCATAGCAGTTATTAAGAATCGCAAATGCCAGGCGCCCGTCCGAACACAGAGAGATGATTCTCATTGTTTTGCGGGATAAGTCTGGCAGATTGTGTACTTCAAGTGTCATATGACACAAATGGGTGATGGTAAGGAGTTTATAGTGAAAAAGTGGTTGTGTGCCGCAGGCCTCGGTTTAGCAATGGCTGCTTCAGCTGGCGTTCAGGCAGCAGATAAGATCGCTGTAGTTAACGTCTCCAGCATTTTCCAACAGTTGCCGGCTCGTGAAACCGTAGCTAAACAGCTGGAAAACGAGTTTAAAGGCCGTGCGGGTGAGCTTCAGACTATGGAGCGTAGCCTTCAGACCAAAATGCAACGTTTGCAGCGTGATGGCGCTACCATGAAAGCCAGCGATCGCAGCAAGTTGGAAAAAGACGTGATGGCACAGCGCGAGCAGTTCTCTCAGAAAGCACAGGCTTTTGAGCAGGACAACCGTCGCCGTCAGATGGAAGAGCGTAACAAAATCCTGAGCCGTATTCAGGACGCTGTGAAATCTGTTGCCAGCAAAGAAGGCTACGACGTAGTTATCGATGCTAACGCTGTTGCCTACGCAGGGACTTCAAAAGACATCACTGCTGACGTGCTGAAACAGGTTAAATAACAACATGCCTTCAATTCGACTGGCTGATCTAGCGCAGCAGTTGGATGCACAATTGCACGGTGATGGCGATCTCGTCATCACCGGCATTGCTTCTATGCATTCGGCACAGGCTGGCCAAATCACGTTTTTGTCAAACAGCCGCTATCAAGAGCAGCTGGCTTCCTGCCAGGCAAGCGCAGTAGTGCTTACCGAGGCGGATTTACCACACTGTCGTTCTGCGGCGCTGGTGGTTAAAAATCCTTACCTGACTTACGCGCGCATGGCGCAACTGATGGATACCACGCCGTCCCCGGCTCAGGATATCGCTCCAAGCGCGGTTATCTCACCTGAAGCCACTCTGGGTCAGCATGTTGCCATTGGTGCCAATGCGGTGATCGAGTCGGGCGCAGTGCTTGGCGATAACGTGGTTATCGGCCCTGGCTGCTTCATCGGCAAACGTGCACGCATTGGCGCGGGAACGCGTCTGTGGGCGAACGTAACGATTTATCATGAAGTCGAGATCGGCCAACGCTGCCTGATCCAATCAGGTACTGTGATTGGTGCTGATGGTTTCGGCTATGCCAACGAACGTGGTGAGTGGATCAAAATCCCTCAGTTGGGCACGGTAATTATCGGCGATCGCGTCGAGATTGGCGCTTGCACCACCATTGACCGCGGCGCGCTGGATAACACCCAGATCGGGAATGGTGTTATCATCGACAACCAATGCCAGATTGCACATAACGTGGTGATTGGCGACAATACTGCCGTTGCCGGCGGTGTTATCATGGCGGGCAGCCTGAAAATCGGCCGCTACTGCCAGATCGGCGGAGCCAGCGTGATCAACGGTCACATGGAGATCGCCGACAAGGTTGTTGTCACCGGAATGGGAATGGTTATGCGACCAATCACCGAACCTGGGGTATACTCTTCGGGCATTCCGTTACAACCCAACAAAGTTTGGCGTAAAACCGCTGCGTTGGTGATGAATATCGATGAGATTAGCAAGCGCTTAAAAGCTGTCGAACGAAAAGTCGGAAAAGACTAATCACTACCGCCCGCCTCGCTGGGTACAAAACGAAACGCGTTGGTCATGAGACCAAAAGCGCAAAGAGTTGTTAATTTGCGGCCTGCATGACTTCCTCCTTATTGGGGGCAGCGCAGGCCGTGTTGTTGATGCCATCAGTTTTTAGAGACAGGAAGAGTATTTTGACTACTGACACTCATACTCTGGATATTGCAGAAATTTTAGAGTTGCTTCCTCACCGTTACCCGTTCTTGCTGGTTGATCGCGTCCTCGAGTTTGAGGAGCACAAATTCCTGCGTGCGGTGAAGAACGTATCTGTAAATGAGCCGTTTTTCCAGGGACACTTCCCTGGTAAGCCGATTTTTCCAGGCGTATTGATTCTGGAAGCCATGGCGCAGGCCACCGGTATTCTGGCGTTTAAAAGCGTCGGCAAACTGGAGCCGGGCGAGTTGTATTACTTTGCCGGTATCGACGAAGCTCGCTTCAAACGCCCGGTAGTGCCTGGTGATCAAATGATCATGGAAGTCACCTTTGAGAAAACTCGTCGTGGTTTGACGCGCTTTAAAGGCGTGGCGACCGTCGACGGCAAAATTGTCTGCGAAGCAACCATGATGTGTGCGCGCAGCCGGGAGGCCTAATCCGTGATCGACAAAACCGCCTTTATCCATCCTAGCGCGATTATTGAAGAAGGCGCCGTTATCGGCGCTGGTGCGCACATCGGTCCCTTCTGCTACGTCGGCTCCCAGGTGGAAATCGGCGAAGGCACGGTACTGAAGTCCCACATTGTGGTGAATGGCTTGACCAAAATCGGCCGCGATAATCAGATCTATCAGTTCGCCTCTATTGGCGAAGTGAATCAGGATCTGAAATACGCGGGTGAACCGACGCGTGTCGAGATTGGCGATCGCAACCGCATCCGCGAAAGCGTCACCATTCATCGCGGTACGGCGCAGGGCACCGGTTTGACCAAAGTAGGTAATGACAACCTGCTGATGGTTAACGTGCATGTCGCGCACGACTGCGTGGTGGGTAACTCCTGTATCCTGGCAAACAACGCCACGCTGGCTGGCCATGTGGAAATTGACGATCATGCCATTATCGGTGGTATGACGGCTATTCATCAGTTCTGCATTATCGGGACTCACGTGATGGTTGGCGGTTGTTCCGGCGTTGCCCAGGACGTGCCACCTTTTGTCATTGCGCAGGGTAACCACGCCACGCCATTCGGTGTTAACGCCGTTGGCCTGAAGCGTCGTGGTTTTGATAAAGATGAAATGCAGGCTATCCGTAACGCCTACAAAATTCTTTATCGCAGCGAAAAAACGCTGGATGAAGCGAAAACAGAAATCGAAACCCTGGCGAAAGAACAGCCAGTGGTGCAGCAGTTCCTTGATTTCTTTGGTCGTTCCACCCGCGGTATTATTCGCTGACCTATGCAAAATCGCCCATTGACCATCGGATTGGTCGCCGGAGAAACTTCCGGTGATATTCTTGGCGCCGGTTTAATTCGCGCGCTCAAGGCGCAGATCCCCGACGCGCGTTTTGTTGGCGTCGCCGGCCCGCTGATGCAGGCCGAAGGCTGCGAAACCTGGTACGAAATGGAAGAGCTGGCGGTAATGGGCGTGGTCGAGGTGCTTGAGCGCCTGCCACGCCTGTTAAAGATCCGCAAGGATCTTACCCGCCGGTTCAGCGATCTCGCGCCTGACGTGTTTGTGGGTATCGACGCGCCGGACTTCAATATAACCCTGGAAGGTCGCCTGAAACAGCGTGGCATCCGCACTATTCACTATGTCAGCCCGTCCGTTTGGGCCTGGCGTCAAAAGCGCGTTTTCAAAATAGGCAAAGCCACCGATCTGGTGTTGGCGTTTCTCCCTTTCGAAAAAGCGTTTTACGATCGTTTCAACGTTCCCTGTCGGTTTATCGGCCATACCATGGCCGACGCCATGCCGCTGCAACCGGACAAACTGGCTGCGCGCGCTAAACTGGGCATTGCCGCTGATGCGCGTTGTCTGGCCTTGTTACCGGGCAGCCGCGGTGCGGAAGTCGAGATGCTGAGCGCTGACTTCCTGAAGACGGCCCAGTTGCTGCGTACCCGCTATCCGGAGCTGGAACTGGTGGTGCCGTTGGTTAACGCCAAGCGACGCGAGCAGTTCGAACGCATCAAGGCGGAAGTGGCACCTGAGTTAAGGGTCCATTTGCTCAATGGCCAGGGCCGTGAGGCGATGATCGCCAGCGACGCAGCTTTACTGGCCTCAGGGACGGCGGCGCTGGAGTGCATGCTGGCCAAATGCCCGATGGTGGTGGGTTACCGCATGAAGCCCTTTACCTTCTGGATAGCGCAGAGGTTGGTGAAGACTCCCTATGTCTCACTGCCCAACCTGTTGGCCGGTCGTGAGATCGTCACCGAACTGTTGCAGCACGACTGCGTGCCGGACAAGCTGGCGGCATCGGTCATGCCGTTGCTGGAAGACAGTCCGCAAACCGACGAACTGAAACAGACTTTCCTTACCCTGCACCAAAGCATCCGTTGTGGTGCCGATGAACAGGCCGCTCAGGCTGTGTTGGAGCTGGCAAAAGCATGATTGAACCCTTCATTTATCCTGTCGCCACGCTGATTGCTGGCGTGGACGAAGTCGGCCGTGGCCCTTTGGTCGGGGCGGTAGTGACCGCCGCAGTGATCCTCGATCCTGCGCGGCCAATCGTTGGGCTGGCGGACTCGAAAAAACTCAGTGAAAAGCGCCGCCTGGCGCTGTATGACGAAATCGTCGAAAAGGCACTTTCCTGGAGTCTGGGGCGAGCCGAGCCGGACGAGATCGATCAACTGAACATTCTGCATGCCACCATGCTGGCGATGCAGCGAGCGGTTGCCGGATTGCATATCGCGCCGGACATGGTATTGATCGACGGTAACCGTTGTCCTAAATTACCGATGCGTTCGCAGGCGGTGGTGAAGGGCGATAGCCGCGTGGCAGAAATCAGCGCCGCGTCCATTCTGGCGAAGGTAACGCGTGATCGCGAAATGACCGAGTTGGATCGGGAATTCCCGGACTACGGCTTTGCGCAGCATAAAGGCTACCCAACCGCTTTCCATCTGGAGCGGCTGGCCGCGCTGGGTGCGACCGAGCATCATCGCCGCAGCTTTGCCCCGGTTAGAAGGGTGCTGGCGCTGTAATCTGCCGGCCCTAGCGATAGAGTTAACCCGGGTTCAGTTCGCTGAACCCCTAGATTCAGGTATCTGGATATGGCCGAACCTCGTTTTATTCACCTGCGCGTTCATAGCGACTACTCCATGATTGATGGATTAGCCAAGATCGGACCGTTGGTGAAAAGAGCCGCCGCGTTAGCCATGCCCGCTTTGGCAATTACCGACTTTACCAACCTGTGTGGCCTGGTGAAGTTTTATGGCAGCGCGCACGGCGCCGGGATTAAACCGATCATCGGCGCGGATTTTCATGTGCAAAGTGAAGTGCTGGGCGACGAGTTGGCGCAGCTCACCGTACTGGCCGCCAATAATGAAGGTTACCAAAACCTGACGCTGCTGATTTCCCGCGCCTATCAGCGTGGTTACGGCGCCGCCGGGCCGATCATCGATCGCGACTGGCTGATTGAGCACCGTGAAGGGCTTATCCTGCTCTCTGGCGCCCGTCAGGGCGACGTCGGCAAGTTTCTGCTGCGCGGCAACCAGCCGCAGGTGGAGCAGTGCCTGGAGTTCTACCAGCAGTACTTCCCCGACAGTTACTATCTTGAACTGATCCGTACCGGTCGGCCGGACGAAGAAAACTACCTGCATGCGGCGGTAGCCCTGGCGACCGAACGTGGGCTGCCGGTAGTGGCCACCAACGATGTGCGTTTTCTGGTCGCAGATGACTTTGACGCCCATGAGATCCGCGTTGCCATCCACGACGGTTTCACGCTCGATGATCCCAAGCGCCCGCGTAACTACACCTCGCAGCAATACATGCGTGACGAAGACGAGATGTGTGAGCTGTTTGCCGACATCCCGGAGGCGTTGCTCAACAGCGTAGAGATCGCCAAGCGTTGTAACGTGACTATTCGCCTTGGCGAATACTTCCTGCCGCAGTTCCCAACCGGTGATATGACTACCGAGGACTTCCTGGTCCTTAAGTCGAAGGAAGGGCTGGAAGATCGACTGGAGTTCCTGTTCCCGGATCCGGAGGTGCGTGCCCAGCGCCGCCCTGAATACGACGAACGTCTGGATATTGAGCTGAAAGTAATCAACCAGATGGGGTTCCCGGGCTACTTCCTGATCGTGATGGAGTTTATCCAGTGGTCGAAGGACAACGACGTGCCGGTCGGGCCAGGCCGTGGTTCTGGTGCCGGTTCACTGGTGGCTTACGCGCTGAAAATCACCGATCTTGATCCGCTGGAATTTGACCTGCTGTTCGAACGTTTCCTTAATCCGGAACGTGTTTCGATGCCCGACTTCGACGTCGACTTCTGCATGGAAAAACGCGATCTGGTGATTGATCACGTGGCGGAGATGTACGGCCGTGAGGCGGTATCCCAGATCATTACCTTCGGTACCATGGCGGCGAAAGCGGTTATTCGCGACGTGGGCCGCGTGCTGGGTCACCCGTATGGCTTCGTCGATCGTATCTCCAAGCTGGTGCCACCCGATCCAGGTATGACGCTGGAGAAAGCCTTTGCCGCCGAGCCGCAGTTACCGGAAATCTACGAGGCTGATGAGGAAGTCAAAGCGCTGATCGACATGGCGCGCAAGCTGGAAGGGGTGACGCGTAACGCCGGTAAGCACGCCGGTGGTGTGGTGATCGCACCGACCAAAATCACTGACTTCGCCCCCTTGTACTGCGACGCAGAAGGTCAGCATCCGGTAACCCAGTTTGACAAGAACGATGTGGAATACGCCGGGCTGGTGAAGTTCGACTTCCTCGGTCTGCGTACCCTGACCATCATCGACTGGGCGTTGGCGATGATCAACGCCCGCCGCGCGAAGACCGGGCTGGAACCGATCGATATCGCCGCTATCCCGCTCGAAGACAAGAAAAGCTTCGACATGCTGCAGCGTTCGGAGACCACTGCGGTCTTCCAGCTTGAATCGCGCGGCATGAAAGACTTGATCAAACGCCTGAAGCCCGACTGCTTCGAAGATATGATCGCCCTGGTGGCGCTGTTCCGCCCTGGGCCGTTGCAGTCCGGCATGGTAGATAACTTTATCGACCGTAAGCACGGTCGTGAAGAGATCTCTTACCCGGATATCCAGTGGCAGCATGAGTCGCTCAAGCCGGTGCTGGAGCCTACCTACGGCATCATCCTGTACCAGGAACAGGTAATGCAGATTGCCCAGGTGCTGGCCGGCTATTCGCTGGGCGGCGCGGACATGTTGCGTCGTGCGATGGGTAAAAAGAACCCGGTCGAGATGGCCAAGCAGCGTGGCGGTTTCGAAGATGGGGCTAAATCACGCGGTATCGACGGTGAACTGTCGGTAAAAATCTTTGACCTGGTGGAGAAATTCGCCGGTTACGGCTTCAACAAATCGCACTCCGCTGCCTATGCGCTGGTGTCATACCAGACATTGTGGCTGAAGGCGCACTATCCAGCCGAGTTTATGGCGGCGGTAATGACCGCCGATATGGACAACACCGATAAGGTAGTGGGCCTGGTGGATGAATGCTGGCGTATGGGCCTGAAAATCCTGCCGCCGGACATCAACAGCGGTCAGTACCATTTCCACGTTAACGATGAAGGCGAGATCGTTTACGGCATCGGCGCTATCAAGGGCGTCGGGGAAGGGCCGATTGAAGCCATTCTTGAAGCGCGCAACAGTGGTGAGCAGGGCTACTTCAAAGACTTGTTCGATCTGTGTGCTCGCTCAGATATCAAAAAACTGAACCGCCGCATTCTGGAAAAGCTGATCATGTCCGGGGCATTCGACCGCCTTGGGCCGCACCGCGCCGCGCTGATGAACTCATTGCCCGATGCGTTGAAAGCGGCCGATCAGCATGCCAAAGCCGAAGCGATCGGCCAGGTGGACATGTTTGGCGTACTGGCCGAAGCGCCGGAGCAGGTGGAGCAATCCTACGCCAACGTGCCCCTCTGGCAGGAGCAGGTGGTGCTGGACGGTGAACGGGAAACGCTGGGGTTGTACCTTACTGGCCACCCGATCACCCAGTACCTGAAGGAAATCGAACGCTATGCCGGTGGCCAGCGTTTGAAAGATATGCACCCGACGGATCGGGGCAAGATGACGACCGCCGTTGGGCTGGTGATCGCCTCACGGGTTATGGTCACCAAGCGGGGTAATCGCATCGGAATTTGTACGCTGGATGACCGTTCAGGCCGTCTGGAAGTGATGTTATTCACCGATGCGTTAGAAAAATACCAGCATTTATTGGAAAAAGACCGTATCCTGATCGCCAGTGGACAGGTCAGCTTTGATGACTTTAGCGGTGGGCTTAAAATGACCGCCCGCGAGCTAATGGACATCAGTGAAGCCCGTGAAAAATACGCTCGCGGACTTGCTATCTCGCTGACGGACAGGCAAATTGATGACCAGCTTTTGAACCGTCTCCGTCAGTCTTTGGAACCCCATCGCTCGGGGACGATTCCAGTGCATCTTTACTATCAACGGGAAGATGCGCGGGCCAAGCTGCGTTTTGGCGCAACCTGGCGCGTGACGCCCACCGACCGCTTATTGATAGATTTGCGGACTTTGGTAGGTAATGAGCAGGTGGAACTGGAATTTGACTAAAATAGGAATGCTATGAGTCTGAATTTTCTTGATTTTGAACAGCCGATTGCAGAGCTGGAAGCGAAAATTGACTCGCTGACTGCAGTCAGCCGTCAAGACGAAAAATTAGATATTAATCTGGACGAAGAGGTTCAGCGCCTTCGTGAAAAGAGCGTTGAGCTGACGCGCAAGATTTTTTCCGATCTTGGGGCTTGGCAAGTTGCTCAATTGGCACGCCACCCACGCCGTCCTTATACCCTGGATTATATCAAACACATCTTCACCGACTTCGAAGAACTGGCTGGCGATCGCGCCTATGCCGATGATAAAGCGATTGTCGGTGGTATTGCGCGTCTGGATGGTCGCCCGGTGATGATCATCGGTCACCAGAAAGGCCGCGAAACCAAAGAGAAAATCCGCCGTAACTTCGGCATGCCGGCACCGGAAGGCTATCGCAAAGCGTTGCGCCTGATGGAAATGGCTTCTCGCTTCAAGCTGCCGTTGATCACTTTCATCGACACCCCAGGGGCATACCCGGGCGTGGGCGCGGAAGAACGCGGCCAGTCAGAAGCGATTGCCCATAACCTGCGTGAAATGTCTCGCCTGAACATCCCGGTTGTCTGCACCGTGATCGGCGAAGGCGGTTCTGGCGGTGCATTGGCCATCGGCGTTGGCGACAAAGTGAATATGCTGCAGTACAGCACCTATTCGGTGATTTCACCGGAAGGCTGTGCCTCCATTTTGTGGAAGAGTGCTGATAAGGCACCTCTGGCTGCAGAAGCGATGGGCATTACTGCACCGCGTCTGAAAGAGCTTAAGCTGATCGATTCGGTGATCCCGGAGCCTTTGGGTTCTGCTCACCGTGACGTTCCTGCGATGGCTGCGACGCTGAAAGCACAGTTGCTGGCTGACCTGAAAGACCTCGATGGCCTGAACAACGAAGAGTTGCGCAACCGTCGTTACCAGCGCCTGATGAACTACGGCTACTGCTGAGTTTTGTTATGCGTTACAAGAAACCGCCTTCATTTGGGCGGTTTTTTTTTGGCTGACGAAAAGGGGGGCTTTGGGGTACACAGCACGGTTTTTTCATGTTGTTATAGAGGATTGGTGGTTAACTGACAGGAGCAGCCGTTGAATATCATCGCGATCATGAGCCCAGCGGGCGTTTATTACAAAGACGAGCCGATCCGCGAACTTCACACCGCACTGGCTGCAATGGATTTCCAACTGGTCTATCCGAAAAACAGCGGCGATCTGTTAAAACTGGTCGAAGCCAACGCGCGCATTTGTGGGGTGATTTTTGACTGGGACGACTACAGTCTGGAGCTGTGCAGCGATATCAATGAGTTGAATGAATATCTGCCGTTGTATGCCTTCATCAACACGCATTCCACCTTCGACGTCAGCCTGCATGAAATGCGCATGGCGCTGTATTTCTTTGAGTACGCTCTAAATGCGGCGGATGATATTGCACAGCGTATTCAGCAGTACACCGCCGAATACATAGATACCATTACGCCTCCTTTGACCAAGGCGCTGTTCAACTATGTGCGCGAAGGGAAATACACTTTCTGTACTCCAGGCCATATGGCCGGCACTGCCTTTCAGAAAAGCCCGGTCGGCTGTCTGTTTTACGACTTTTTTGGTGCCAACACGCTAAAAGCAGATGTCTCGATCTCTGTGACAGAACTGGGATCGTTGCTGGATCACACCGGCCCACATCTGGAAGCCGAAGAGTATATTGCCCGTACCTTTAACGCCGAGCAGAGTTATCTGGTGACCAACGGCACCTCCACCGCCAACAAGATAGTCGGAATGTATTCGGCGCCGACCGGTAGCACGGTATTGATTGACCGCAACTGCCATAAATCCTTATGCCATTTGCTGATGATGAGCGATATCGTGCCTATCTACCTGCGTCCGCTGCGTAATGCCTATGGCATTCTCGGCGGTATTCCGCAGCATGAATTTACTCGCGAGAGCATTGCCGGCCGGGTCGCGGCAACGGCTAACGCCAGTTGGCCGGTACATGCGGTGATCACCAACTCCACTTATGACGGTTTGTTGTACAACACCGACTACATCAAACAGACGCTGGACGTACCCTCAATTCACTTTGATTCGGCCTGGGTGCCCTATACCAACTTCCATCCCATTTACGACGGCAAGAGCGGTATGAGCGGCGAGCGCACGCCCGGCAAGGTTATCTACGAAACCCAGTCTACGCACAAACTGCTGGCGGCGTTTTCGCAGGCCTCAATGATTCACATTAAGGGTGACTACGACGAAAGCACCTTTAACGAAGCCTATATGATGCACACCACCACCTCGCCGAATTACGGCATCGTAGCATCGATGGAGACTGCCGCAGCCATGCTGCGCGGCAATCCGGGGCGGCGATTGATAAATCGTTCGGTGGAGCGCGCACTGCATTTCCGCCGTGAGGTACAGCGGTTGCGAGAGGAGAGCGATAGCTGGTTCTTCGACATCTGGCAGCCGGAGGAGATCGACGAGGCGCAGTGTTGGCCGCTGAACCCGGATGATAATTGGCACGGTTTCGGCAACACCGACAGCAACCACATGTACCTCGATCCGATCAAGGTCACTATCCTGACGCCGGGCATGAATGAACTGGGCATGCTGGAAGAGAGCGGGATACCGGCGGCGCTGGTGGCGAAGTATCTGGACGAACGCGGTATCGTAGTGGAAAAAACCGGGCCTTATAACCTGTTATTCCTGTTCAGCATCGGCATCGATAAAACCAAGGCGATGAGTCTGCTGCGCGGTTTGACCGATTTTAAACGCGCTTACGATCTCAACCTGCGGGTGAAGAACATGCTGCCGGATCTGTTTGCGGAAGATCCGGATTTCTACCGCAATATGCGCATTCAGGATCTGGCGGCCGGGATCCACAGTTTAATCTGTCGGCACGATCTGCCGGGGCTGATGCAGCGGGCGTTTGACGTGCTGCCTGAAATGAAACTGACGCCGCACCAGATGTTCCAGCAACAGGTGCGCGGCAACGTAGAAACCTGCGAGCTGGATCAGTTGGTCGGCAAGGTGGCGGCCAACATGATCCTGCCTTATCCGCCAGGGGTACCGCTGGTGATGCCGGGTGAGATGATCACCGAAGAGAGCCGTGCAGTGCTGGATTTCCTGCTGATGCTGTGCTCGATCGGCGAGCGTTACCCGGGCTTTGAAACCGATATCCACGGCGCGAAACTGACCGAGGACGGGCGTTATCTGGTGAAGGTACTGAAAATGCCGCTGGCTTAAGCAAATTCTCGGCAAATCAGGTTCACGCTGCTTGCCGGCAACGGTTCCTGCGTCAGGCCGCAAAATGGTTGGCCATCCTGCCGTTGGTGATAGCGGCAGCGATGGCATTCGCCGAATAACGCCACGTTATCATCCTGCTTTTGCAACTGGCGCAACAACTGCGTCAGCAGTTCCACTAGCTGCCTGCCGTCTCGCTGCATGGCATCCTGCGCATCCTGTAAATAGGCCGGTGGGAACAGGGCATCCATCAATACGCGTGATTTGTCAGTCAGCTTTAGCCTGACGCTGCGGCGGTCCTTCTCGTCCGCAGTGCGGGCAATCATTCCGTTACTTTCCAGCTTTTTCAGCGATTGCGATACCGTGCCCTTGGTCAGGCCAAGATATTCCGCCACCGCCATTGGCGTGTTGGAGTAATGGTTGCAGCGCGCCAGATAGTACAACGCACTCAATTGCACCGGGGGCAGGCTTTCCAGCTCTTCATGGCTACGCAGCCAGCTGCGTTGCAGGCTATTCAGTCGTTCCAGTAAATCAAAAAGTCTCAATATGGGATCCTCGCTAACGTGGGAAAATAGTATCGATTAAAAACTATATTGACAAGGAGTGACGGAGGATTTATTGTGCATTTGGTTTCGAGTCGAAACCAAATGTGCGAATTAATTTCGCCCACACAGTCAGAACCAAGGAGAATTATCATGACTAAGGCCGTTTTCTATCATGCCGGTTGCCCGGTTTGCGTGAGCGCAGAGCAGCAGTTGTTGGGCCTGTTGAGCCAGGATGTGCAAGTGGATGTCGTTCATCTGGGTGAAAAACCGGCGCGTATCGCCGAAGCAGAAAAAGCCGGGGTACAGAGCGTACCGGCGCTGGTGGTGGATGGGCAGGTACTGCACATCAACTACGGTGCTGCGCTGGCGGATCTTAAAGCCTGATCTGCCGTTGCGTTGCTGATTTCTGAATGACGGCCCCGTCTTATATGCGGGGCTTTTTGTCGTTGACGTCGCCACTGCTGCCGGATAACGTGCCTCATCACATCGATAATGAGACACACTATGTTGGCACTTCGTCAGATACACCACATTGCCGTCATTGGTTCAGACTATGCGGCCAGTAAGCATTTTTATTGCGATATTCTGGGTTTCACCTTACTCGGCGAGTTTTACCGCGAAGAACGTGACTCCTGGAAGGCCGATTTGGCACTCAACGGCCAATACAGCATCGAACTGTTTTCCTTCCCGTCCCCCCCGGCTCGTGTCAGTCGTCCGGAAGCCTGTGGCCTGCGCCATCTGGCATTCAGCGTCGAGGACATCGAGCAGGCCATCCAGCATTTGCAGGCTGCCGGCGTAGTTTGCGAGCCGGTACGCATCGATCCTTATACCCAGTCACGCTTCACTTTTTTCAGCGATCCCGATGGCTTGCCTCTAGAATTATATGAGGTATGAATGCTTAATCGGGGCATATCGACGCAGGTCGGGCGCTCATATGGTATTATCCCGCGCTTGCCGCACCCCCTTTTGAGTTATTTTCACTATGCAAGAACCCGTTTTTCGCGTTGGTGAGTGGTTGGTTACTCCCGCAGACAACAAAATAAGCCGTGATGGGCGCCAACTGGCGTTGGAGCCGCGCTTAATCGATATGCTGCAATATTTCGCCCGGCACCCGGATGTGGTGCTGAGTCGCGATGAGCTGATCGATAACGTTTGGAAGCGCAACATTGTCACCAACCATGTCGTGACTCAGAGTATTTCCGAACTGCGCAAATACCTGAAGGACGGTGACAGCAACAGCCCGGAATACATCATTACCGTGCCCAAGCGCGGCTATAAGCTGGCTGCGCCAGTGATGTGGTGTGAAGGGGAAGAGACAGGCATACCTGCGCTACCCCGGGTGGCGGTCATCACCCATGAGCCGGAAGATGGCAGTGAAGACGATGACGTTGATTATCAACCGCCAAAACCCAGCCAGGCAAAAACATCGCCGGCAAAGTCGAAGGTGGCTTTTTATCGACAATCGCCGTTCTGGGTGTGGCTGGCTTTCCTGGCGGCATTGAGCGCCTGCGTGGTGTTTGTGGCCATTGCAACTTTGTCGCGTCGCATACCGGAATCCACCATGCCGGTGCTGATGAACCCGCGGGATATTGATATCCGCATTCAGGGGGGCAACAGCTGCAGTAACTGGACGCCGCAACTTTCCTATGTCGTCGGCCTGAGCGAAGTAGTCACGGACTCGCTAAATACCTATTCCACTTTCCTGGTGCACGATCAAACCAACTATAACTACACCGGGCCAAGCAGTTCGGGTAAATCGCTGACCATTGAGTTCGTCAACCAGCGCCATTATCGTGCGCAGCAATGTTTCCTGTCGGTACGGCTGGTGGACAATGCGGACAGCTCGATCATGCTGGATAAGCGCTACTTCGTTACTACAGACAATCAACTGAAAATTCAGGAGGACTTCCTGAGTAGCCTGTCTTTGGCCCTCAATCAGCCGTGGCCGGCCCCTTTGCAGCAGCGGTTGATGAAACTCTTGCCAAACTCAGGCCCGGAACTGCAGCAGTATTACCAGGCACATCAGTTATTGATCCAGGGGGATATCGATTCTTTAACCCATGCCAGTCGCATGCTGGGTGATATGGTGAAATCGTCTCCGGACTTTATTTATATTGCGGCCGAAAAAGCGCTGGCAGACTTACTGCGTAATTCTTATCAACCTTTTGATACTGTGCAGTTGGCGCAACTGGATACGGAGATAGCTCGCCTGGATGCGTTGCCAGCATTAAAAGACAGCCCCATAATTCAGCAAATTCATACGATACGGGCACTGGGAGAGGGGAAAACCGATGAGGCTTATCAGGCGATAAATAAAGGCATCGAGCTGCAGATGTCATGGATGAATTATGTGTTACTCGGCAAAGTTTATGAAATGCAGGGCTACAATCGCTTGGCTGCAGATTCCTATATCACGGCATTTAACCTGCGTCCGGGCGAAAATACCTTGCACTGGATCCGTAATGCCGTCTTCCATACCTCAATAAACACCGTAGTTCCCTACCTCGAAAACTACAATCCGGATAAACAACCCAATTAAGCCACGCCGCCGAGTCAGATAGTTGACCGGCGGTGTTATTTATTGTGTTTTATTTGTTAAGTCCCATTAACTTATTGGTTGATTTGTTTTTCTCTTTTATTTTCATTTGTTAGTGAAAATAACAACGCTATCTTAATGTTTTTATTGGTTGTTTATCTTTTCTTGAGCACCTGTTTATCTCTTGATGTGTTAATGAAAAACCTCAATTTATCATTTGTATGATCATGAGCGTAATATCACTTTATCTTTAGGACTTTATTCCCGCCAATCATTAGCATCCTGACTATCAAGTCCGGTCATTAGCAAATTTGCTTAGCGGCCAAGACTTATAAGAAATCAAAATCAGGAGAAACTGACCATGGGTTCATCCAAGAAAATAGGGCTTATTGCCTGCACCGGTGTGGTTGCCGGTAATATGATGGGGAGCGGTATTGCCTTATTACCCGCGAACCTGGCAAGCCTCGGTTCTATCGCCATCTGGGGATGGGTAATCTCTATTATTGGCGCGATGTCACTGGCTTATGTCTATGCGCGTCTGGCCACCAAAAACCCTCAGCAGGGTGGCCCTATTGCTTACGCGGGTGAAATTTCCCCGGCGTTTGGTTTCCAGACCGGTGTGCTTTATTACCATGCGAACTGGATCGGTAATTTGGCTATCGGCATTACCGCAGTTTCTTATCTCTCTACCTTCTTCCCTGAATTGAATAATCCGGTACCGGCAGGTATTGCCTGTATCGCCATCGTGTGGATATTCACCTTTGTTAACCTGCTTGGCGGGACCTGGGTCAGCCGCTTGACCACCCTCGGCCTGGTGTTGGTGCTAATCCCGGTGATTGTCACCGCGACTGCGGGCTGGCATTGGTTCGACGCTGCAACCTACCACGCTAACTGGAACACTTCCGGTACCACCGACAGCCATGCGGTAATCAAAAGTATTCTGCTGTGCCTGTGGGCGTTCATCGGCGTAGAGTCTGCTGCCGTGAGCACCGGCATGGTGAAAAACCCGAAACGCACCGTACCGCTGGCAACCATGCTGGGTACCGCACTGGCCGGGATTATCTACATTGCGGCCACTCAGGTGATGAGCGGTATGTTCCCGGCTAGCCAAATGGCTGCCAGCGGTGCACCGTTCGCCGTCAGCGCCTCCGCCATTATGGGTAACTGGGCTGCACCACTGGTCTCTGCCTTCACCGCCTTTGCCTGCCTGACTTCACTGGGTTCGTGGATGATGCTGGTTGGCCAGGCCGGGGTTCGTGCCGCCAACGACGGTAACTTCCCGAAAGTTTATGGTGAAGTCGATAAAAACGGCGTGCCGAAAAAAGGCCTGCTGCTGGCAAGCTGCAAAATGACTGCGCTGATGGTGCTGATTACCGCCATGAGCTCCGGCGGCGGTAAAGCTTCCGACCTGTTCGGCATGCTGACCGGTATTGCGGTGCTGCTGACCATGTTGCCTTACTTCTACTCTTGCGTAGACCTGATCCGCTTTGAAGGCGTCAATATCCGTAACCTGTTGAGCCTGATTGCCTCGGTTCTGGGTTGTGGCTTCTGCTTCATCGCACTGATGGGTGCCGAATCGTTCGAACTGGCCGGTACCTTCATCATCAGCCTGATCATCCTGATGTTCTACGCCCGCAAAATGAATACCCGTCAGACAGCGAAAGCCAATGCTGTAGCCATCGACGACAGCTCGACGGCCAAAGCGCACTAAGCACGTACTGACCCACTTCTTAATTCAGCCCCTTGCAACAACGATTGTCATCCGTGATGGCAAGGGGCTCGCATTACCTGGAGAAATGATTATGAACGTTATTGCTATCATGAACCACATGGGTGTCTACTTCAAAGAAGAGCCCATCCGCGAACTGCACAACGCGTTGGAAAAACTGAACTTCCGCATTGTTTACCCGAACGACCGCGAAGACCTGCTCAAATTGATCGAGAATAATGCCCGTCTGTGCGGCGTGATCTTCGACTGGGATAAATACAACCTTGAGCTGTGCCAGGAAATCAGCGAGTTGAATGAGTACATGCCGCTGTATGCCTTTGCCAATACCTATTCAACCCTGGACGTTAGCCTCAACGATCTGCGTATGCAGGTGCGTTTCTTTGAATATGCGCTCGGTGCGGCCAACGACATTGCCGACAAGATCAAACAGAACACCGATGAGTACGTAGACACCATCCTGCCACCGCTGACCAAAGCGCTGTTCAAATATGTACGTGAAGGCAAATACACCTTCTGTACTCCTGGCCACATGGGCGGTACTGCCTTCCAGAAAAGCCCGGTCGGTAGCCTGTTCTACGATTTCTTTGGCCCTAATGCGATGAAATCCGACGTGTCAATTTCGGTCTCTGAGCTGGGTTCACTGCTGGATCACTCCGGCCCGCACAAAGAAGCTGAAGAATACATTGCCCGCGTGTTCAACGCTGAACGCAGCTATATGGTGACTAACGGCACTTCTACCGCCAACAAAATTGTCGGTATGTACTCTGCACCTGCCGGCAGCACGGTGCTGATTGACCGTAACTGCCATAAATCGCTGACCCATCTGATGATGATGAGCGACATTACGCCAATTTATTTCCGCCCGACTCGTAATGCTTATGGCATCCTCGGTGGTATTCCACAGAGCGAGTTTGCCCGCGCCACCATCGCCAAACGCGTGAAAGAGACGCCGAACGCCACCTGGCCGGTACACGCGGTGATCACCAACTCGACCTACGACGGTCTGCTGTATAACACCGATTTCATCAAGAGCACGCTGGATGTGAAATCCATCCACTTTGACTCTGCCTGGGTGCCTTACACCAATTTCCACCCGATCTACAAAGGCAAGTGCGGCATGAGCGGCGGCCGCGTGGAAGGGAAAGTGATCTATGAAACCCAATCCACCCATAAACTGCTGGCGGCGTTCTCACAGGCTTCGATGATCCACGTGAAAGGCGACATCAATGAAGAAACCTTCAGTGAAGCCTACATGATGCACACCACCACTTCACCGCACTACGGTATCGTGGCATCTACCGAAACCGCAGCGGCGATGATGAAAGGCAATGCCGGTAAGCGTCTGATTAACGGTTCAATTGAGCGAGCTATCAAGTTCCGTAAAGAAATCAAACGTCTGAATGTCGAATCTGAAGGCTGGTTCTTTGACGTTTGGCAGCCGGAACATATTGATGAAGCAGAATGTTGGCCGCTGCGTTCCGACAGTGCATGGCATGGTTTCAAAGGTATTGATAACGAACATATGTACCTTGACCCAATCAAGGTCACCATGTTGACACCGGGGATGAGCAAAGATGGCGAAATGGAGTCGTTTGGTATCCCGGCCAGCCTGGTTGCCAAATACCTTGATGAGCATGGCATCATCGTTGAGAAAACCGGCCCGTATAACCTGCTGTTCCTGTTCAGCATCGGCATCGATAAAACCAAGGCTCTCAGCCTGTTGCGCGGTCTGACTGACTTTAAACGCTCGTTCGATCTGAACCTGCGGGTGAAAAACATGCTGCCTTCGCTGTATAAAGAGGCACCAGAGTTTTATGAAGACATGCGGATCCAGGAGCTGGCTCAGAATATCCACAACCTGGTGAAACACCATAATCTGCCTGACCTGATGTACCGCGCCTTTGAAGTGCTGCCGGCGATGGTAATGAACCCGTTCCAGGCCTTCCAGAAAGAACTGCACGGTGAAGTGGAAGAGGTTTATTTGGAAGACATGGTGGGCAAAGTGAATGCCAACATGATCCTGCCATATCCTCCGGGTGTTCCGCTGGTCATGCCGGGTGAAATGCTCACCGAGGAAAGCCGTCCGGTTCTGGAGTTCCTGCAAATGCTGTGCGAGATCGGCGCGCATTATCCAGGCTTCGAAACTGATATCCATGGCGCTTATCGCCAGGCGGATGGACGTTACACCGTGAAGGTGTTGAAAAACGATAAATAAGTGAACTAACAAGGGGAGGCGCTTGCGCTTCCCCTTTTGTCGTTCCCCGACTGATGGGAGAAAACCATGAAAACACCCTCACAGCCGCGCGCAATCTACTATGTCGTAGCCATACAAATTTGGGAATATTTCAGCTTTTACGGCATGCGTGCGTTACTTATTCTCTATCTTACCCACCAACTTGGTTATTCCGATAGCCGCGCCATTAGCCTCTATAGCGCTTACGCTTCTCTGGTCTATGTCACGCCGATACTCGGCGGCCTGCTTGCCGATCGCCTGCTGGGCAACCGCGTAGCGGTCATTGCCGGAGCGGTATTGATGACGCTGGGCCATATCGTGCTCGGCCTGAGCGCCGTATCGACACAATCACTCTATCTCTCGCTGTCGATCATCATCTGTGGCTACGGCCTGTTTAAATCCAATATCAGCTGCCTGCTGGGCGAGTTGTATCAACCGCAGGACTCGCGCCGGGAAGGGGGCTTCTCACTGCTGTATGCCGCCGGTAATGTCGGCTCGATCCTGGCACCCATTGCCTGTGGGTTGGCGGCAGAACGCTACGGCTGGCACGTCGGCTTTGCGCTGGCGGGTATCGGTATGCTGGCCGGGTTGACGATCTTCCTGTTCGGCAGCCGTCATTTCAGCCATACGCGCGGTGTGGATCGGGCGCAGATGTGCGTCACCACGCTGCGAGTACCTAACTGGGTATGGCTTGGTGCCATGCTGCTGTTGGCCCCTCTGTTCTTCACTTCACTGTTCATTTACGACCTGGCCGGCCAATTACTGATGCTGGTGTGTGCCGCCGCCGTCGTGATGGTGATCCGTATAATGGCCCGGGCTACAACAGTGCAGCGCCGTGGGCTGTGGCAGATAGTGATGTTGATGTTGTTGGGCACCTTGTTCTGGGCCTTTGCCCAGCAGGGCGGTAGTTCGATCAGCCTGTTTATCGATCACTTTGTCGACCGCCAATGGTTTTCCTGGACGGTGCCGACCGCATTGTTCCAGTCGGTTAACGCTTTTGCCGTGATGTTTGGCGGTGTGATGCTGGCCTGGCTGGTGCGGGGTAACGGCAATGGCAACCCCACTCTGCGGATTTGGGGAAAGTTCGCCTTTGGTTTACTGCTGATTGGCGTGGGGTTTACCCTGATGGCGCTTAACGCCCGTTACGGGCAGGGCTCGATGAGCCTGATGATCGCCGGGCTGTCGGTGATGGGGCTTGCCGAACTGTTTATCGATCCGGTCGCCATGGCACAGATTACCCGACTGAATATCCCAGGCGCTACCGGGGTGCTGACTGGTATTTATATGCTGACTACCGGCTCGATAGCCAATTACCTGGCCGGTATTATCGCCGGCCAGACCGCTGAAGACCCGGCAACGGGCGCAACGGCGCAGGCCTATGTTCACCTGTTTGCTCAAATTGGCTGGTGGGCGATGGGCTGTACGGCGGCAGTGGTGGCGGTGTTGGCCATGTGGTGGTTGCTGTCCGGCCGTCATATCCGTGCGGTTAATGCTTGATTGATGGTATGACGGGGGTTAACGTGCAGCTATCTGGACGTCATTAAGCCTAATCAATGAATAACAATCAATTATCCGCACAGCTAGCCCGCCAATTGGGTGCACACCGGCACTTGCTGGTGGCATTCAGTGGCGGGCTGGACTCCAGCGTGCTATTGCATCTGCTGGTAGGGTTACGGCAGCAATTGCCGGACTTGCAGCTTCGCGCGGTGCACGTGCATCACGGCCTGAGCGCTTTTGCCGACCAGTGGGTAACACACTGTCGGCAACAATGCGTTGCCTGGCAGCTCCCCCTGGTGGTTCAGCACGTGCAGGTTGATAGCCAGCAGGGTGGTATCGAAGCCGCAGCCCGGGCGGCACGCTACTCGGCTTTTGCCAGCACGCTGGCGACCGATGAAACCTTGCTTACCGCGCAACACCTTGACGACCAATGTGAAACCTTCCTGCTGGCGCTAAAACGTGGCAGTGGCCCGGCGGGCCTGTCGGCCATGGCTGCACAGACGTCGCTGGGGCATAATCATTTGCTGCGTCCACTGTTGGGTCACACTCGCCAGCAGTTGGAGGCCTATGCGCAGCAACATCAGCTCAGTTGGATTGAAGACGACAGCAATCAGGACCCACGCTTCGACCGCAACTTTTTGCGCCTGCAGGTGTTGCCGCTACTGAATCAGCGCTGGCCGCACTTTGCTGCAGCGACGGCACGTAGTGCCAGCCTGTGCGCCGAGCAAGAGCAATTGCTGGATGAATTGCTGGCAGAGCAACTGCACAATCTGCTCGATGAAGATCGTGCGTTGGCGATTGATGGCCTGCTGACATGCTCAGCGGCCCGACGTTTCGCCCTGTTACGCCGTTGGATCGCGCTATTTGGCGTTACCATGCCTTCTCGCGAACAGTTGCAGCGGTTATGGGAAGAAGTGGCGCTCAGCCGCGAGGACGCCGAACCCCAGCTGCAATTGGGCCAATATCAGTTTCGCCGCTTCCGCCGCCGCTTGTATCTGCTGCCGCTGATGGCCGATCTGCGTGAAATCAGTCTAAGCTGGTCATTGGATGATTCGCTGATGCTGCCGGATGGGTTAGGTGAACTGGTCAGTGGGGAAGGAGACATCTGTTTGCGTGCGCCGCAATCACAGCAAAAAGTGAGCATTCGTTTTAGCGCTCAGGGCAAACACCGCATCCTGGGGCGCGCGCATTCTCGTCCGATCAAAAAATTGTGGCAGGAGTTGGGTATTCCTCCGTGGCAGCGTGAGCGTATCCCGTTGATCTATTATGATGACCAGCTGATTGCGGCGCTGGGGATTTTTGTCAGCGAGGCCGGACAAACGCCTGAGGGGCAGCAGCCCTGGCGGCTGCATTGGCGTAAAAAATAATAATTAGACTGAGGAACCATGATGAAATTTGTGAGCGCAATGGCGGTGATGTTGGGTCTGTTCAGCCTGCCTGTAATGGCGGCGGGCGATGCGGCTGCGGGTAAGGATAAGTCCGCCAGTTGTATGGCGTGCCATGGGGCTGAAGGGAAGGTGTCGATGCCCATGTACCCGAATCTGGCTGGGCAAAACGCCATGTATCTGGAGCATGCGTTGCAGGCTTATAAGAAGGGTGAGCGTAACGGAGGACAGGCGGAAGTGATGAAAGCCTACGTTTCCCCGCTGTCTGATGCGGATATTGCCGATCTGGCGGCCTACTATTCCAGTCTCAAACCCTAGGCCAGTCTCAAACCCCAGGCCAGCCTCAAACCATAAATGACGAGGGCAGCCGTTGGGCTGCCCTGTTGGGATGGCGTTACCGCTAAATCAATCAGACAGGCTGACGACCACGGTACCGATTTCCGGATGACTGAAACTGAGGATGTGATCCAGACGCAAGCTGAGAGCGTCGCCGGCCCGATCGATAATCAGGTACTCAACGCCCTTGGTAAACTTCAGCTCGGTGGCTTTGCCTTCGAATTTTTCTCCGTCGCGTAACTC
The DNA here is from genome assembly GCF_024809935.1 of Serratia sp. BIGb0163. Classification (NCBI taxonomy): domain Bacteria; kingdom Pseudomonadati; phylum Pseudomonadota; class Gammaproteobacteria; order Enterobacterales; family Yersiniaceae; genus Serratia; species Serratia sp. BIGb0163. The sequence goes on along the minus strand of NZ_JANUDZ010000009.1, from coordinate 8,970 downwards.
CAGCTTCAGAATGTAGTTATGCTGACAGGCGAGTTCCAGGCTTTCATAGTCATCGCAATTGATGGATTGGTACTCATCATTCATCAACATAGTCGCTCACCAATAAGTTAGCGGCGGCAAAGGCCGCCTGTTCCCTAACGGAGGACGGTAGCGTGCTATTCGCAGCAACTTCGTCCAATGCCTTTAATACACATGCTAACGCATCAGGCACGTAGCCGAGATCACCACTGCCGATCTCAGCGTAAAAACGGCGTACTAACTCACAGTATTGTTGCACAGTTTCCTCCCTTAAGAACCTCTGCGTCATCGAAGCCTTATAGCGATGAGGCGCAGGCACTCGGAGCTTGACTCTATCCTAGACGACTATAGCACAGCTATTGTGGAGTTATTAGCACCTCAGCGCGGCTTTCGCACCGGGCTTTGCCCGGCCGTGCTGGCCGCGGTTGGGCCAAATCTAGTACACTGTCGCCTGATAATAATGAGGTCACCCATGGCGCTGAAAGCTACTATTTATAAAGCCACGGTCAATATCGCTGATATGGATCGTCACTTCTACCACGACGCCACGCTTACCCTGGCCCAGCATCCTTCCGAAACTGAACAGCGCATGATGCTGCGTTTGCTGGCCTGGATCTGTCATGCCGATGAGCGTCTGGTGTTTACCAAAGGCCTGAGCGCCGATGATGAGCCGGAAATCTGGCGGCGAAACGATCATAACGGGCTGGAAATGTGGATTGAAATGGGCCTGCCGGATGAAAAACGCATCAAGAAGGCCTGCAACCAGTCACCGAGAGTGGTGCTGTATGCTTACGGCGAACGTGCCGGCCACGTGTGGTGGCAATCGATGCAAGGCAAGGTGGCAAACCACAAAAACCTAAGCATCCGTTTCCTGGATGATGAACAATTAGCCAAACTGGCGGCGTTGGCCAGCCGCAATATGACGCTGCAGGCCACGCTGCAAGAGGGAACTATCTGGCTTTCCGATGCTCAGAATAGTCTGGAAATCCAGTTTGCCGAGTGGCAACAGGCGCAGGTGTGACCGGTGCTTGAACTGTCAAGAAATGTAGCCATACCGGATAACGAAGTGGAATTGACCGCGATCCGCGCGCAGGGCGCGGGTGGCCAGCACGTGAACAAAACCTCAACGGCTATCCATTTGCGCTTTGACATCCGGGCATCCAGCCTGCCAGAGTATTATAAGGAAAGGCTGCTGGCCCTGAATAATCATTTAATTACCGCCGATGGCGTGGTGATTATCAAAGCGCAGGAATATCGCAGTCAGGAATTAAACCGCGAGGCGGCGTTGGCCAGACTGGTCACTTTGATCCAGCAGGCGATGGTGGTAGAAAAAACTCGCCGGGCGACCAAGCCCACCAAAGGGGCAAAATTACGTCGTCTGGAAGGCAAGGTACGGAAAGGCGCGACTAAAGCGCTGCGCGGCAAGATCCGCACTTAAGGACACATGAACACAGTAGGAGAATAACTGTGAAGAAAATAACACTGGCCCTGTTTTTAGCGGCAGGGGCACTTTCGTTACTGGGATGTAATAACCACTTCCAGCCGAAAGAACAACCGCTTCAGGCGATGCAACAAAGTTATCAGGGCGTGCTGCCTTGCGCTGACTGCGGCGGTCTGGATACCGCATTATTCCTGGATAAAGACGGTACTTTCGTCCTGCAGGAAACCTATCGCGACACCAAAGACGGCGATCAAACCTTTGCCGATTACGGTAAATGGGCGCGTACCGCCGATAAGCTGGTGCTGACCGACAGCCGTGGTGATAAGCGTTATTTCCGCCCGGTGGGTAAAAGTTTGGAAATGCTGGATCAAACCGGCATGCCGATTGAGTCGCAGTTGAATTACCGCCTTGATCCGGTAGAGAAAGCCTTGCCTAAAACGCCGATGGCGCTGAAAGGCAGCTACACCTACATGGCGGATGCGGCCGTGTTCAAAGATTGCGCCACCGGTAAAACGTTCCCGGTCGACAATACAATCGCGCTGGAGCAGGGGTATGCCAAGGCGTACAAAACGCCGGGCGAACCGGTGTTCCTGACGCTGAATGGCCACTTTAGCGTTCAGCCGTCAATGGAAGAGGGGTTAACCGAGAAGGCGCTGGTGCCGGACGGTAAAATAGCCTTCGACCGCAGTAAAAATTGCGACAGCAAATAACCGCTACAAAAAAACCCGCCTAGGCGGGTTTTTAGTTTCTGCGAAAGTGGATTAGCGCTTGATCTGTCCCAGCAAGAAATCAATGACTTCGCCGGTTTTAATCATTTGCTTCTCGCCGACACGGCGGTTTTTGTACTCAATCTCTTCGCTGTCGAGGTTACGGTCGCCGATCACGATAGAGTGCGGTACGCCAATCAGTTCCATATCCGCGAACATCACGCCCGGACGTTCTTTACGGTCGTCGAGGATCACGTCGATACCGTGGGAACGCAGAGTGTTGTACAACTCCTCCGCCAGCGCCTGCACGCGGAAGGATTTGTGCATGTTCATTGGCAGAATAGCCACCTGGAATGGCGCGATAGCGTCAGGCCAAATGATACCGCGTTCGTCATGGTTCTGTTCGATAGCGGCAGCGACCACGCGGGTGACCCCGATACCGTAACAACCCATGGTCAGCACCTGATTACGGCCATCTTCACCCTGAACGGTGGCTTTCATCGCTTCCGAGTATTTGGTGCCGAGCTGGAAGATATGGCCCACTTCGATACCGCGTTTGATCAGCAGTGTGCCTTTACCGTCCGGGCTGGCATCGCCTTCAACGACGTTACGGATATCGGCAACCTGTGGCAGCGGCAGATCGCGCTCCCAGTTGATACCAAAGTAGTGTTTGCCGTCGATGTTGGCGCCGGCGCCAAAATCACTCATCGCCGCTACGCTGCGATCGGCAACCACGGGAACCTGCAAATTGACCGGGCCGAGTGAACCAGGGCCTGCACCCACGATAGCGCGGATCTCTTCTTCGGTAGCAAAGACCAACGGAGCAGCAACCTGCGGCAGCTTCTCGGCTTTGATTTCGTTCAGTTCGTGATCGCCACGCACCAACAGGGCAACCAGCTTGTGGCCGCTCTCTTCTTTAGCACGTACCAGCAGCGTCTTGACGGTTTTCGTCACCGGCAGTTGGAATTGTTCTACCAGTTCAGCAATGGTCTTGGCGTTCGGGGTATCCACAATGCGCAGTTCTTCACTGGCTGCCGCACGCGGCTCAGCCGGTGCAACCGCTTCTGCCAGTTCGATATTGGCGGCAAAGTCGGAGCCGGTGGAAAACACGATATCGTCTTCACCGCTGTCGGCCAGTACCTGGAACTCGTGTGATGCACTACCGCCGATCGAGCCGGTATCGGCATGTACCGGACGGAAGTCCAGCCCCATGCGGCTGAAGATTTTGCTGTAGGCTTCGTACATCGCTTCGTAGGTTGCCTGCAGCGATTCCTGCGAGGTATGGAACGAGTAAGCATCCTTCATCAGGAATTCACGCGAGCGCATGACGCCGAAACGTGGGCGGACTTCATCACGGAACTTGGTCTGAATCTGGAAGAAGTTCAGCGGCAGCTGCTTGTAAGAGCTGATCTCGTTACGGATCAGGTCGGTGATCACTTCTTCGTGGGTTGGACCCAGCACGAATGGACGATCGCCGCGATCGACAAAGCGCAGCAGCTCAGGGCCGTACTGTTCCCAACGGCCGCTTTCCTGCCACAGATCGGCAGGCTGTACCACCGGCATGCAAACTTCGATCGCGTTAGCATTGTTCATTTCTTCGCGAACGATGTTTTCAACCTTTTTCAGAACGCGCAGGCCGGTTGGCAGCCAGGTATAAAGACCGGAGGCCAGCTTGCGAATCATCCCGGCGCGCAGCATCAGCTGGTGGCTGATCACTTCGGCATCGGCAGGTGTCTCCTTCAAAGTGGAGAGCAGATATTGGCTAGTACGCATGGTGTTTTGGTTCCGTTAGAACTGCAAATTGCAACCGGCTGCCAGTAGTAGGGCAGCCAAAATTTTCGAAAGTGATTTAGTTTACCAGTGCGAGCGGGTTGTCAAAAGAGAGACGGTGGAATTTTAACGCAGGTCGAGAGACAGCACCTCGGTTTGTTGACCCACCACTCGCCAGCGCACGTTGAAATCCAGTAGCCAGACGGCATAATCCCGTTCTGCTGCTTGCCCCTTGCGGTAGGCTGGACGCGGATCCTGAGCCAGCACCTGACTGATAAAGCGCCGCAGGTGCGGATAACGCCGCTGATGTTGCAGCAACTGTTGTTCCGCTTCTGGTGCAAAGCATACCGGCATATCACCGGCAGGCGCGGCCTGAGCGAACCCGGCGCGGGCCTGCGGCTGGCTTTCGGCAAATGGCAGATAGGGTTTGATATCCACCACCGGTGTGCCGTCAACCAGATCGAGACTGCCCAACTCCAGCACCACTTCTCCGCCCTGCACACGTATGCCTTTTAATTCGATCAGCGACATGCCGAGCGGATTGGGGCGGAAGGTTGAGCGGGTGGCAAAAACTCCCATCCTGGCATTACCGCCGAGGCGGGGTGGCCGGACAGTGGGGCGCCAGCCACCTTCCATGGTTTGATGGAAAATAAACATTACCCACAGATGGCTGAACTCACTGAGCCCGCGTACCGCTTCCGCCTGATTATAGGGCGGCAGCAGCAGCAACTCACCGCCACCGTCTTCGACTAACCCCGGTTGGCGGGGGACGGCGAACTTTTCTTTATACGGTGAACGGATGGTACCGATCTGGTTGAAAACAAATTCGGTCATTTGGACGAAACGTTAAGCGCTGAACCCTGGCAAATAGCCTGTTGGTAACAGCCGGCAACACCGCTGACAATCTGGCAGTCATGCAACAGCACGGCATTAGCCTTCATATAAGAGGCGCGGATTTGCATGCGCTTACGGGCGGTCGCCAGATTCGGTGGTGAGTCCTGAACGGTTGTCTGGCAGGATTCGCCAGAGACTTCACCCAGATCGCGGAATGGTTTACCCACTAATTCTTCTGCACTTTTGTACAGTTTAACCGGTGCCGGACGCGCTGCTGGCGTGGGTTTGGTCGGAGTGGTTACTGCCGGTTTGCTGGTGCTGCTTGTGGACGGGGGCGCGAAACGCTGCGACGAACACCCTGCCAGCGCAAGCGCTAACAAACAGAGAGGTAAAGCACGCATTGAGATTCCTCTGCCTTGATGGAATAGTTAAGTGGCGCTATTGAAGCAATCTATGGTGGAAATAACAAGACGGGCCGTAGCCCGTCTAGATATAAGACAAACACCCGAAAAACGTGGTTTTCGGATGTTTGGGGTAATTCAGAAGATCTAATTCTTTGTTTTCATTAGGACTAAATCATTACTTTTAGCCGCAAAGAACTATGCCAACTCTCTCGACGGGCCGTAGCCCGTCTTGCAATTATAGGAATAAATTCGGTAATTAATGATTACCAGCCTTTAACTGCGCCACCGTTAAAGATCTTGTTGGCCGCTTCATTAACTTCGTCAGACTGATAAGCCTGAACGAACTTCTTCACGTTTTCCGCGTCTTTGTTATCTTCACGGGCAACCAGCAGGTTAACGTACGGTGAGTCTTTATCTTCAACAAACAGGCCGTCTTTTGCCGGCGTCAGGCCAATCTGGCTGGCGTAAGTGGTGTTGATCACCGCCAGAGCGATTTGTTGGTCGTCCAGGGAGCGTGGCAGCTGTGGTGCTTCCAGTTCAACCAGCTTCAGGTTTTTCGGGTTTTCAGTCACGTCCAATACGGTCGGCAGCAGGCCAACACCGTCTTTCAGTTTGATCAGGTTAACCTTCTGCAGCAGCAGCAGGGAGCGGCCCAGGTTGGTTGGGTCGTTAGGCAGGGCAACCTGAGAACCGTCTTTCAGTTCGTCCAGCGATTTGATTTTCTTGGAGTAACCGGCAATCGGGTAAACGAAGGAGTTACCGACCGACACCAGCTTGTAGCCGCGATCCTTGATCTGCTGATCCAGGTAAGGTTTGTGCTGGAAGGCATTCAGATCGATATCACCTTTGCTCAGCGCTTCGTTTGGCAGCACGTAGTCATTGAAGGTCACCAGTTCGACGTCCAGACCGTATTTCTCTTTTGCTACTTTTTGCGCGATTTCAGCGACCTGCTGTTCAGCACCGACAATGACGCCGACTTTGATATGGTTCGGATCTTTTTCTTCCTGACCGCAGCCTGCCAGAGCCAGAGTACCGATCAGTGCGCCGATTGCCGCGATGGATTTAAATTTTAACGACATATCCCTTCCTCATTAGACTCGCATTTGAAATACGCTGTGTGAGCGCAGTTGCTGTAAAACTACTTATGGGTGACGGCCTTGACGATCCGATCACCGAAGAACTGAATCAGATAGACCAGCACCACCAGTAATACTAATACGGTATTCATTACTGTGGCGTTATAACCGATATAACCGTACTGATAGCCAATCTGTCCCAGACCGCCGGCGCCGACTGCGCCACCCATGGCGGAATAACCCACCAAAGTGATCAAGGTGATAGTGGCGGCGTTAACCAGGCCCGGCAGGGCTTCCGGCAGCAGCACCTTCTTGATGATTTGCATCGGGGTCGCCCCCATAGCGCGGGCGGCCTCCACCAGACCTGAGGGGATCTCCAGCAGGGCGTTTTCCACCATACGGGCAATAAACGGCGCAGCGCCCACGGTCAGCGGCACGATAGCTGCCTGCAGACCGATCGAGGTACCGACGATCAAACGAGTAAATGGAATCATCCACACCAACAGAATAATGAACGGAATGGAACGGAAAACGTTCACCAGCCCGGACAGCGTCCTATATAGCGTGTTGTTGGCGGCGATTTGTCCCGGGCGGGTCACATACAGCAGCACGCCAACCGGCAGGCCGAGTACGAAACCGAAAAAGCCGGAGACAAAGGTCATCATGACGGTTTCCCACACGCCACGAGCCATTAACCACATCATTGCCTCAGACATAACCCAGAACCTCTACTTTTACCTGATTTTCCTGCAGGAACTTAATCGTTGCCAGCGCGTCTTCATCACTGCCATGCAGCTCTGCCAACATCACGCCGAATTTAACGCCGCCGGCATAATCCATCTGCGCACTGATAATGTTGTTGTTAACGTTGAAACGACGGGCGGCTTCTGACAGCAGCGGCGCATCAACGGATTGGCCGGTGAACTCCAGACGTAAAAGGGGCTGACGGCCGCCACTGCGTTCCGGTGCCAGGCGTTTTGCGTAGTCGTCCGGGATATCCAAATGCAGCGTGGCTTGAATAAACTGCTGGGCCAGCGGAGTTTTCGGGTGCGAGAACACTTCGCTGACGCTGTCTTTTTCAATCAACTGACCCTGGCTGATAACCGCAACCTGATCGCAGATGCGTTTCACCACATCCATTTCATGGGTGATCAACAGGATGGTCAGGCCGAGACGACGGTTAATGTCTTTCAGCAGTTCCAGAATTGAACGGGTGGTGGCCGGGTCCAGCGCGCTGGTGGCTTCATCACACAGCAGGACTTTAGGTTGGCTTGCCAGCGCACGGGCAATCGCCACGCGTTGCTTCTGGCCGCCCGACAGGTTGGCCGGGTAGGCGTCATGCTTGTCTGACAGTCCGACCAGTTCCAGCAATTCGGTTACGCGTTTTTTGATTTCAGCGCGTGGGGTGTTGTCCAGCTCAAGCGGCAATGAAACGTTGCCAAACACCGTGCGCGAAGACAACAGGTTAAAGTGCTGGAATATCATACCGATCTGACGGCGAGCGCGCGTCAGTTCGCCTTCAGACAGCGAGGTCAGATCCTGTCCGTCAACCAGTACCTGGCCGGAGGTAGGACGCTCAAGCATGTTGGCGCAGCGGATTAAGGTACTTTTACCGGCGCCTGATGCACCGATAACGCCATAAATTTGCCCGGCAGGGACGTGAAGAGTCACGTCAGAGAGCGCGGTAATGGTGCGCGAACCCTGCTGGAACACTTTGGTGATGTTAGAAAGTTTAATCATATTCTTCTTATTTTAGCGTGGTTGCCCGTGGCTAGATAAAAGTAAACCCTGGCGTGGACCAAGGTATGAGTCAGATGTTAAGGCGTCTAGACGTCCAAGTCAACGATCAACGCTGTTCTCTGCCGTTCTCAGTGCCGGGTAAAACATGCGATACTGTCGGCGTTTTCAGGCCCTCAGGAGCAAACCGGTGACACAAAGCGTTCCAGCAATTTTCCTCGATCGTGATGGCACGATTAATGTCGATCATGGCTACGTTCATGAAATCGATAATTTCCACTTTATAGATGGCGTGATTGACGCCTGTCGCGAACTCAAAAAGATGGGCTTTGCTCTGGTATTGGTGACCAACCAGTCCGGCATCGCGCGCGGCATGTTCAGCGAAGACCAATTTATGTACCTGACCGAGTGGATGGACTGGTCACTGGCCGATCGCGATGTTGATCTGGACGGTATCTATTTCTGTCCACATCATCCTGATGCAGTAGTAGAAGAGTTCCGTCAGGTGTGCGACTGCCGTAAACCTCAGCCGGGCATGTTGTTGCAGGCGCAGCAGGAATTGAACATTGATATGGCTGCTTCTTATATGGTTGGCGATAAACCGGAAGATATGCAGGCAGCAATAGCGGCAGGCGTCGGGACTAAAGTGCTGGTGCGTACCGGCAAACCTGTCACTGAGCAAGGTGAGAAACTGGCGGATTGGGTGATAAACAGCCTGGCAGACCTGCCGGAAGCCATCAAAAAGCGGGTTTAGTAGGCGTTGTGCATGAATAGTGAGCGGTCAGATAAAAAGTGAATATAAACCCTTGTCATTCTGAACCAGCTCCCTATAATGCGCCTCCATCGACACGGAACATGTGAACAACTTCACAGAGTCTCCGGGGTTCGAAGAGAAAAAATCCTGAAAATTAGGGGTTGACTCTGAAAGAGGAAAGCGTAATATACGCCACCTCGAGATAGCAAGCTACGGCGGCTAACTCACT
>NZ_JANUDZ010000008.1:0-264978 GCF_024809935.1 Serratia sp. BIGb0163 | reverse complement strand
AGCCTGAAATTAAAAGGCCTGAGTCCGGTAGAATACCGAACCCAGGCCCTGAAAGCCGCTTAATATGAACCGTCCAACTTTATGGGGTCAGTCCACTAGCCGGGCTTTTTAACGCTTACGCGGGATTAGGCTTCGATCGCCATTTTCAGTTTCTTCATGGCATTTTTTTCCAACTGGCGAACACGCTCAGCGGAAACGCCATATTGATCGGCCAGCTCTTGCAGCGTGGACTTGTTGTCGTCATCCAGCCAACGGGCACGAATAATATGCTGACTACGCTCGTCCAAGCCTTCCATCGCGTAGGCCAGTTTGTCTGCGGCGTTGCTTTCCCAGTTATCTTCTTCGATACCTTCGGCAAAGTCAGAGCTTTTATCCTGCAGGTACAGCACTGGCGCCATCGACTGGCCTTCACGGGCGTCGTCGTCCGGCGTTGGATCGAAAGTCATATCCTGTGCCGCCATGCGAGATTCCATCTCGCGTACGTCCTTGCTGGTCACGCCCAGTTCACGGGCCACCAATTCCACCTCGTCCTGGTTGAACCAGCCCAGACGCTGCTTGGTTTTACGCAGGTTAAAGAACAGCTTGCGCTGTGCCTTGGTGGTAGCAACTTTGACGATACGCCAGTTGCGCAGTACGTACTCGTGAATTTCTGCCTTGATCCAGTGCACCGCAAAGGAAACCAGGCGCACCCCAACCTCTGGGTTGAAGCGGCGAACAGCTTTCATCAAGCCGATATTACCTTCCTGGATCAGATCCGCCTGCGGCAGGCCGTAACCAGAGTAATTGCGGGCAATATGAGCGACAAAGCGCAGGTGAGACAGGATCAGCTGCTTAGCGGCTTCCAGATCGCCCTGATAATGCAGCCGTTCAGCCAGCTCCCGCTCTTCCTCTGCCGTCAGCATCGGATAGGTGTTGGCGGCCCGGATATAGGCTTCCAAACTGCCCTGGGGCACTAAAGCTAAAGTTTGCATTTCTTTGGTCATTCAAACCCTCTCTTGAAAAAACAGGTCATGCAGGTGATTTATCACGGCGGGGAAATAATTGATTCTACGGCAGTTGCTATTGCAAAAGCGGTCCACACGCCGGGCACCATAACATTTTGCTGCAGATTTTGACCGTGTTCCGCCCTATTAGTTCACAGTTTTTCGATCACATTGTGCATGACAATACGTGACGAAGACTCAGGCCGATAGGAAATTTGTGCGCAAAGAAGAGACTGAATGGGGCTTGGGTTGGTGCCGGTAGCTCTTCTCCCGCAACACGCTCGGAGCAGCAGGAGAAGAGTATACCAAAAAAACTTTATTGTGGTGTAAATCGACGTAAATGTTGCACCGTCGCCAGCCAGGCGGCGATCCAGCCGATCATCGCGGAGACAATCAGCAGCAACAGGGCTTCATCCCAACCCAATCCGTGCAGGGTAAAGGTGGTGCCAAACACCTTGGCCACGCCGGTAACCACCGACTCCAGACGCCACACCATCCCGCCGGATAACAGCAACGACAGCAACGCGCCAAAGAAGCCCAGCATTGCCCCGCCGTTCAGGAACGGCCGCAGGATAAAGCCGTCGGTCGCACCGATCAGCTTCATCACGTTGATAGTGTCACGACGGCTGAAGATGCTCAGCCGCACGCTGTTGCCGATCACCAGGAACACCGCCACAATCATCAGCACGCCGATCATCGCAGCCACCTGGCCCACCAGCCCGGTCAGCGCCGCCAGGCGGGCAAACCAGCTGTCATCCATTCTAACCTCATCCACGCCCTGTACCGCGACTACGCGATCGCGCAGGGTATTGAGGGTATCGGAACTTTGGAAGCTCATTTTCGGCGTGATGATGGCTACCGCCGGCAACGGGTTCTCTTCCAGCATATCCAGTGCGCCGCCAAAGCCAGACCAGTTGCGGAATTCGCCCCGGGCCTCTTCACGCGACAGGTAATTCACTTTCTCGACGCCGGCTTCCGCCTTGATGGCATCGAGCACTTTCACCGCGGCGTCGTCATCGAGGGATTTATCCAGATAAACCGTCAACTGTGGCGTCGGGTACCATTGGGTCGCTGCGGTACTGACGTTTTTCCAGACGATGTAACACACGCTCGGCAACGTCAGAGAAATGGCGATCACCATCACCGTCAACAACGTTGCCAACGGCTGGCGCAGCATATCCTTGATGGCGTTCATCCAGGCGTAACGCCATTGTTCACGCCAGCCGCCGCGTAGCGCTTTGCTCTTGGCGGTTTTTGCGTTATTCGCCATGATGCGCTCCTCCAGCCATACGACCCTGGCTCAGGCGCAGAGTGCGGTAATTACGACGGGCAATCAGCCCGGTGTCATGGGTGGCCATCAGCACGGTCACGCCAACACGGTTAAATTCTTCAAACAGACGCAGAATGCCTTCCGACAGCGCATCATCCAGGTTACCGGTTGGCTCATCCGCCAGCAGCACCGCCGGTTTGTTCACCACCGCACGGGCAATACCCACGCGCTGCTGCTCACCACCGGAAAGCTGGATTGGGAAGTTTTTGGCCTTATCCAGCAGCCCGACCTTGTCCAGCGCGGCGGAAACGCGACGGCGGATGTCTTCGGTACTGGCACCGGCGATGATCAGCGGCATAGCCACGTTGTCATACACCGTACGATCCAGCAGCAGATGGTGATCCTGGAAAATCATGCCGATCTGACGACGCAGGAACGGCACCTCACTGTTTCTCAGGCGACTGATGTCGTGACCACCAAACCAGATATGGCCGGCGCTCGGCCGTTCGATGCCACAAATCAGTTTCAGCAGGGTACTTTTACCCGCGCCGGAATGGCCGGTCAGAAACGCCATCTCTGCCGGGCGCAGATGAAAATCTACCCCCTGCAGTGCCTGCCGTCCGCCCAGATAAGCTTTACTGACCTGTTCAAAGCGAATCATCCGTATTAATCCTCTCGGGCAAAAAGTGCCTCAATAAAATCGTCGGCCTTAAACGGCCGCAAATCTTCGATGCCTTCCCCAACGCCGATATAGCGAATCGGGATAGCGAACTGATCGGCAATGGCGAAGATCACCCCGCCCTTGGCGGTACCGTCCAGTTTAGTCAGTGTGATACCGGTTAAGCCTACGGCTTCATTAAATAATTTCGCCTGGCTGACAGCATTCTGTCCGGTGCTGGCATCAAGAATCAGCATAACCTCATGGGGGGCCTGGTCGTCCAGTTTTTTCATAACGCGGACGATTTTCTTCAGCTCTTCCATCAGGTGCGCTTTATTCTGCAGACGCCCGGCGGTATCGGCCAGCAGTACGTCGATGCCACGAGCCTTGGCGGCCTGTACCGCGTCAAAAATCACCGAAGCGGAGTCAGCACCGGTATGCTGCGCGATCACCGGGATCCGGTTACGTTCGCCCCATACCTGCAGTTGTTCCACCGCCGCGGCACGGAAGGTATCCCCTGCCGCCAACATCACCGATTTGCCTTCCGCCTGGAACTGGCGGGCCAGCTTGCCGATGGTGGTGGTTTTACCCACGCCGTTCACGCCAACCATCAGAATGACATACGGGTTTTTACCGCCAACATCCAGCGGCTGATCAACTTTAGCCAGAATTTCAGACATTTCCTCCTTCAGCTTGCCGTATAGCGCCTCGGCGTCTTTCAACTGCTTGCGGCTGGCGTGCAGGGTCAGGGAGGTAATGATTTTACTCGTGGTTTCCACGCCGACATCGGCAATCAGCAGCTGCTCTTCCAGCTCTTCAAACAGATCGTCGTCGATTTTCTTGCCGCGGAACAGGCCGATAAAACCGGAGCCCAGATTCTGCTTGGTTTTCACCAGGCTGCGTTTCAGACGGGCAAAGAAACCTTCTTTGGTCGGGCGTTCCTGCTCCTGAGTCACCGCAGGGGCCAGCAGCTCAGGTTGTTGTTCTTCAATAATGGCCGGAGCGACGATAATCGGTTCCAGCGCTACGCTGGTCGGCAGAGGCTCTGCCTCTGGCTCTGGTTCTGGTTCTGGTTCTGGTTCTGGTTCTGGCTCTGGCGCGATAACCTCAGGTTCTGGCTCAGGCTCGATAACAGGCTCAGGCGCAATCACTTCCGGCTCGGGTTCGATAACCGGCTCAGGCTCAACCCATTCTGGTTCAGGTATGACAACCGCTTCCGGCTCAATCACCACCACCGGCTCAGGCTCAACCTCGGCAACCGGCTCGGCAATCTCTTCCTCTGTCACCGGCTGCTGCTCTGCCGCCACCTGTTCGGTGAGGGTAACAATCTCTTCCGCCAGCGCTTGTGCCGCTGCGGAGTGCTCGGCAACCACCGGCACGCTTTCTGCGATATGCTCGCCGGTCAGGCTGCCGTCCCATTCTCCTGGGGTTTCTACGGAGGCGGCAGGTTCAGATTCCTGGGCGGGGAGTTGGTCATCCAGCTTGGGAGCAACCGGTTCAGCCGGGGTCTCCACGGCCTGATTTTCCGCCGGTTCTACCGCCGTCTCAGGTTGCTGTTGCTCTTCTTCCTTCTGGCCGAAGCCCAGCCAGGAGAAAAACCCGCGTTTCTTATCTTTTGCCATGTTATGACTCTACTCCGTACCGAAGGCTTGCTTATGCTGACAATTATTCCGCCGAGTCTATCACTTTCCCTCGCCCAGCAACACGCATCCGGTATGCTTTCCACTGTGAAATCAGGCAACAAAGTTTTACCGTTTCCCCCGGCGCGTCTCACCGGTAGAATAGAGGCAACTTTTCGCTAACTTGTGCGGCCTTCACCGCCCCAAACAGAAATAAACCAATCCTATGACAAGAATATCGCCACGGGCGTCGGCAAAAAAACCGCCTCAGGCTGCGGCCGGGCAGATCCGTATTATCGGCGGCCAATGGCGCGGACGGAAACTGCCGGTGCCAAATAGCCCTGGGCTACGTCCAACCACCGATCGCGTCCGTGAAACCCTGTTCAACTGGCTGGCGCCGGTGATCCAGGGCGCGCGCTGCCTGGACTGTTTCGCCGGTAGCGGCGCACTCGGCCTGGAAGCGCTGTCCCGCTATGCCGGTAGCGTTACGCTGTTGGAGTTTGAACGCCCGGTGGCGCAACAGTTGGAAAAGAACCTGGCGCTGCTGCAAGGCAAAGGCCATGTGGTCAACACCAACGCGCTGAGCTGGCTGGCGAACAATGCCCAACCGTTTGACGTCGTGTTTCTCGATCCGCCTTTTCGCAAAGGGCTGCTGGCGGAAACCGTCACGCTGCTGGAGCAGCAGGGCTGGCTGGCCGATGAGGCCTGGATTTACGTAGAGGCCGAAGCCGAAAGCGCCGCCACCGACGTTCCGGCCAACTGGCAGCTACACCGTGAAAAAGTCGCCGGTCAGGTGGCTTACCGTCTTTATATTCGCTCTCAAGAGAAAACCGACAATGCTGATTAATCTGGGTCGCCTGCTGATGCTGTGCGTATGGGGCTTTCTGCTCTCCAATCTGTTTCACCCTTTTCCCAAGCCGCTGAAGTATTTCATCGACGTGGCGCTGTTCTTTATGGTGGTGATGCACGGGCTACAGCTGGTACTGCTGAAATCCACGCAGCCTAAAGATCAGCCGATAAGCTACTGGCAGGAAGCCAAGATCTTTATCTTTGGCGTCTTCGAACTGCTGGCCTGGCAGAAAAAGCAGCCGCCGATCAAAAGAAAATAACACTGCTCCGGCGCACGATCGTTTTCGGCCTCAGAACGGTACTGGTCGAAATAACGGTGCGCCGCCAGTACGGCGACAAACAATCAGCGAAAATGCCCTTCGCTTCCCCGGTGTTTCAGATTTTCTTTCAGCGAGCCCCCCGACAGAGTTCCCCTAATTACCGACACAATCCGCCTGCATTTCCTATACTCTCCTGCCGACCCATTTCAGGGCCGGGTTTTCTCCATTACCGTCAACAGGAGCCATGATGAAAAAAAACGTGCGAAAGCACCTAACGCGCCCGGAAATCGAGCGCATGCTCGCCGCCGCCGACAGCATCCCCGACCCGGAACGTAACACCTGCCTGCTATGGATGTGTTTTGTCCACGGCTGTCGGGTCAGCGAGCTGACCGGAATGCACCTGGCAGATCTTGATATAGCCGGCGACAGTCTGTATGTCCGGCGTCTTAAAAATGGCCTGTCAACCATGCAACCCCTGCATCCCATGGAGCGGAAGTTACTGGCACGCTGGTTACAACGCAGACAAAGCTATCCGGGGGCAAAAGATTACGATTGGCTATTTTTATCTCACAAGGGTGGGCGACTTTCCCGCTCACGCATTTATCGGATACTGAAGGATTTAGGGGAACGGGCAGGATTATCTATTGCTGTGCATCCACACATGTTACGCCATGCCTGTGGCTACGCGTTGGCTGACAAGGGGGCAGATACCCGGTTGATTCAGGACTATCTCGGCCACCGCAACATTCAGCACACTGTGCTGTACACAGCCAGTAATGTGGGACGATTCAGGGCGTTATGGGGGGAGGAAAATGTTACATAATGAGCCAAAGTGTCACTATTCTAGAATTCCGCTCATAAAAGCGTCAAGATTTTTTTAAGACCCGCCGCAATTTAAAATTTTTATCTTTTAATATCATTAAGTTATATAAAATCATTTCGTACCCCAGCTACTCTCATTTCATTTGTCATTTCTCTTAATCCACCTGTCTCTGATACCCCCCATAAAATTAAATTAGAGCATCACACTTAAATAGCGCCATCCATGGCTGTTTATTAGTTATATCGACTACAAAATACAACAAATTCAGTCACAAAACCATAATGTAACACTTTGGCTCATTATGTTGCATTATCGCGGCCCGCAAAACGGGGTAAATCCATACCTTTTTCTCGCATCACAGGGAGTGTGCAGACATGGCGAAAACGAATCATCCTCTAACACCCAGCAAGCTCACGGGGCTGGCAGGTGTGTTGATGCTTATCAGTACCTGCGCCCTGGCCAACCTGACGGTCTACCCGATAAGCAAAGACATTGGTGCCGGACAAACGGCCACCACGCTACAGGTATTTTCCAAATCGCCACAAACCCAATACGTGCGTGTCAACGTCAAGCGGATCCTCAACCCGGCTACGCCTTTGGAAAAAGAAGTAGAGGCCGAAAGCCAGCAAGGGCTGGTCGTTTCGCCGGACAAGTTTGTCCTGCCGGCCGGTGCCACACGCACGGTACGGCTCATAACGTTGGTAACTCCGCTGCGGGAAGAAGCCTGGCGGGTCTATTTCGAACCTGTTGCCTCGTTGGGCGATGAGGATCCCGACAAGTCGCAAAAAGCGCAGGTGAACGTCAACCTGGTTTGGGGTGTGCTGATACGTTTGCTGCCGGCGGTTGCTCAACCGCTGTTGGCACGGAGTGCCGATGGCGCTCAGTTACTGAACCAGGGCAACGTGCGTCTTGGCGTATTAAAAGTGGGTCTCTGTTCGCCGGTCTGTCGCTGGCAACAGATTGACCGCAGTGTCTATCCCGGTGAGGCTCTGATGCTGCCCGCCGGGATGTCAGGTGGCGTTGTACGAGTGGAATATCGCGACAGCGCCGCAACTCCGGTGACGGCGGATTTGCCAGCCGGAGCATCAACCACAAAAACCATGAAATAAGGATATTATATGAAAAAGTCGTATGCATTCGCACCCATCGCATTGGCCGCCTTGTTCTCGCTGTCAGCCATGGCAGTACAGAAAGACATTACCGTCACGGCGGATATCGATCCGACGGTGGAACTGTTGCAGAGCGACGGGACAGCGCTGCCTTCCAGCATCAAAATGACCTATTTACCCGGCGTCGGCCTGCAGAAACAAACGCTCAGCACCAAAATCTTCACCAATGATGCCACCAAACAGGTTGAAATGCGTCTGCTTGCCACCCCAAGCCTGACGTCGATCACCACGCCTACCGCCGCAGCCATTCCACTGACCGTTAGCTATAACGGCAAGGCCCTAACCACCGCAGTGACCAAGGACTCCACATTAGAGCCTGCGGTGCTGTTCCCTAACGGGCGTTTAGATGGCGGTTCCGTTCCCTTTGATCTGGTTATTGCTCAGTCCACACCAGGATTGGTCACGACTTCTGGCTCTTATCAGGGCGTCGTCAGTCTGGTTCTGAATACCTCAACCGTACCTGTTACACCACCAGCACCATAAGAAAATCATACCGACAGGGCGCACCGTGCGTGTGCCCTTTTCCCGGGGAAGGATCCCCCGGTTTGACCAAGGGATATGATCGTCATGAATACTCGTTATCGTCCGCTGTATCTACCCTTGCTTCTGGCCTGTCAGGCCACGGCCGCACCACAGGTGCCGCCAGGATTTGAATCACTGCTGCTGGGGCAAACGGAACAACTGGAGGTGCGCCTGCCGGGCCACTCACTTGGCCTGTTTGCCGTGGAGGTCAAACCAGACACGCTGACGTTTGAAGCGCCAGAGGCGTTATTAGCGGCGTCCGGTCTGCAAACGTTGCCAGAAGCGCAAAAGCAGCAGGCGCTGCAAGCGTTGAGTCAACCGCTACTGCGCCATGGCAATCTGGCCTGTAACGGAAGCCAGACGCCAGGGTGCGGCTATGTCGCCACCGACAGCGCGGCCGCTATCCTGGATGAAAGCCAGGGTGCCGTTCTGTTGTTTCTGAAACCAGACTGGCTAACCACCCTAAAACAAGATCAGCGCTGGCTCAGGCCAACACCGGCAGCGAAAAACGCCTTTATCCATCGACAAACCGCCAACTACAGTGGCGACCGAGACAGTCAGAATCTGGCACTGAACGGAACGGGGGCGCTTGGCCTTGGAGAGCGCCGTTATCTTGGCGGCAACTGGGCTTACACCTGGAACCGGGTGCGGGACGACAATGCCAGCCGTTTCTGGTTCGACAACCTGTACGCACGTCAGGATATGGGCAACCGCTACTATCTGCAGGCCGGGCGTATGGACCAACGCAATCTCTCCAGCCCGCTGGGCGGCAACTTTGCCTTCACCCTGCTGCCGCTGACGCGTTTTGACGGTTTACGGATCGGTACCACCGAAGCCTATGTCAATCACAGCATCAACCGTGATGCCACACCCGTAATGATTCAGGTCAACCGCAATGCCCGAGTAGATATCTACCGCGGCGCCCAGCTGTTGGGCAGCCAGTATTTTGCGCCGGGAATGCATACCCTGAACAGCGACAGTTTTCCGCCCGGCAGCTACCCACTGGAACTGCGGGTATATGAAGACGGCGTGCTGCAACGTAAAGAAAGTCAGCCGTTCAGCAAGGGCGGCGGTACCTTCAGTGACCAATGGCAGTGGTTTTTGCAAGGAGGGAAAGCGTCCGCGGAACGCGCGACATCGCAACAATCCACTGCACAGGGCACCCAAGCTGCCGGGATCCAAATGGCCTTGTGGCGCAACCTGCAACTGACCAGCGGCTTGGCAAAAACACAAAACACCACCTACAACGAGACCCGGCTGGATGCTCAGCACGCCTTTAGCTTCGGCGTGCTGAGCCTGGCCGCCAGCGGCTTGACCGGCAGCAACGGTGCACGCGGCGACAGCCAGCAGGTCAGTTTTGCCGACGGATTTTCCGCCAGTCTGTACCGCTACCGGGTAGGCGGCGCAGGCTGTGACCAAACAGGCAACGCCAATAATGATATCGGCTGCTATACCACGCTCAACGGCTCACTCTCGGTGCCGCTTGCCGGCTGGAGCGCCACCCTGGGCTACAGCGACACCAAAAACAACGGACGTCGTAATTCGCGATCGGCCTCGACGGACAATTTGCCGCCGCCGCCAACGTTGCGCTCGGCCGACCAACGCAACCGCGCCTGGCAATTAGGGCTGGCTCGCGCTTTCAACTGGAGCGGCACCACGATCAACACACGACTAGGAACATTTCGCAACAGCAACGGACAAACCACCGACAACGGCGTCTATCTCGGTTTTACCCTGTCGCGCGTCGACAATGCGGCAAAATCCGGCGGCAGTGACAGCTACAGCAGTGCCGGCATTGACTGGCGCAACGGTAGTGGTCAGTCGCAGACCAGCTACAACCTCAACCATACCCGCATGTGGCAACAGGATACTTACCGTGAACTGGCGCTCAATTTTTCCGGTTACAACGACGACAGCTACAGCGGCAATCTGGGAGGCAGGGCCAACGGACGTTATGGCGACCTGACGGGAACGCTGAGTGACAGCCAGCGTCGCGGCGGCGGTAGCCGCACCGCGTTGACCGGTGGTTACTCCTCGGCCTTTGCCCTGGCCAGCGATGGTCTGTTCTGGGGCGGCAACGGCGGCGGAGAGCCCGCTGCCGGACTGGCGGTGCGGGTCGCACCAGCGGAAGAAAACGGTGCAGCAGCGCAGATCAGCGGGGGGAGTTATCGCCCGCTGACGCTGGGCTTTGGCCAAAGTACCCTGCTGCCGCTGGACGGTTATCAGTTATCGAACGTGACGGTGCAGGATATTGCCGGTACCTCCGACGGCGGGGTAGCCAACGTGACCGGCGGTGCCGGAGAGGGCCGTTATTTTCTGCCCCCAGGCCGCCTGCTGGTACGGGATGTCCGCGCCAATATCACCTGGGTATATATCGGTCAGGCAATCGGGCCGGAAGGCCGGGCGCTGGCCAATGCCCAGGTGCTGAATCAGGCGCTGCCGGCGTTGGGAGCCGACGGCGGTTTCACACTGCAAACCCAGCAAAAAGTCCCGGCGCTGTGGCTGATCAGCGACGGTCAATTACTGCGTTGTCCGCTGCAGGTCAAAACCGTCAGAGACATTTTACAAGTGGTCGGCGAGACGCGCTGCACGGTCTCCGGGCCGGAGGGGCTGCCGCAGTCACTGCGCATGACACCACGGGTAATGAAACTGCTGGCCACCGCCAAACGCTAACCACGGGACGGAAAAACAGAATGAAGGCAATGCTGAACAGAACGGTAAAAAAGATAATTGCGCACGGTCTACTGCCGCTGCTGCTGGCCATGGTCAGCCTGCCTGCACAGGCAGTGAGGGTGCCGCCGGCAGACAACCATCAGGTGATCCATTTGAACTATGACAAGAGCGCACCGCTGGCGGACAGCTATATCTGGAGGCGCGCTTCCGGCGGCTATGATACGGATAACAGCAGTTTATGGGGGCGTAATACCTGGCTATGTCAGTCGCAGAGCAATAGCCTGGAGGGCGCCTGCAGCACCGAAGCTCGATGGGTATACGATTCATGGAAAACGACGGCCATCACCCTGACGTTTACCGAGCAGCGCAGTAACTTGTCAACCCAGTTGCGCCTGACGGCTTATACGGAGGCAACTGGTGCTAGTGACCTATGTGTCACCTATGTACCATTAACGCCTCTGGACGCGGCAGCTTTTAGATACTGTGAAGATGGAACCTCTTATAGCGAAAAAACCATCACCGCTTATCTTCCCCAGACCGAACTGGCCAAACTCCCCGTCGGCGGCATCTGGAAAGCCAGGCTAGTGCTTAACGAGACGCAGTGGGATCCAAAGATCAAACTGGCCACCTTCTCCGCCGATATCACCCTTGACGTCACCGATAAAAATAATGGCGCCATTTATTTACCGGCCTTTGGCAGCGCCACGCCGCGCGTAGACCTCAACTTACGCACCCAGCCGCTCTCCACCGCCCCCGGCGGCGAGGTCTCCGGCCAGGCCAACATCGATATGTGCCTGTACGACGGCTACAACAGCAACAGCCCTTGGTTAAAGGTCGCCCTCTCCGACCTGCAAACGGTCAACGGCCGCCCGACGGACGTGTTCTCACTCCGTCGCGACGGCAGCAGCGGCACTACCGCCGCCGATCGTGTCGACTACCGCATCACCCTCAACTACAACAACCAGCCACAAACAGTAAACAACGGCCAGGACATTACTCTGGCAAGCGTCAATAGCGCGTTGATCCGCCCGGTGGTGCTGCCCGGCATCGCGTTTCCGGTGATCTGCACCCCGACACCTCTGACGCTCAACGTGCTGCCGTTCGCCAAACTGAGTAAGGCCGCAGGCCATTTTAGCGGCACGCTACGCGTCACCCTGAGCGCAGATGCGCTGGCTCCCTGACAGATTCCGCATCAAGTTGTTTTAACTGCGTAATTTATTACCAATTATCGGAAATTTCATATGCGCCTGACGATTAACGACCACATTGGCTATTTTCCTCCCTTCAACTGGCAGGAGATTTACGACACCACCCGTCAAAACAGTCTGCCCAACGTGGTGCTTGGGCAATGTCCGAATGTCGGAAGCACCGTACTGCTGGAGCCTCAACACCATGAGCACGCTGTTAACTGGCTCCCGCTCTTATGGCAGCTGGTAATATTGAAATCTTGCAGGCCCGACCTAAAGCTGGCTCTCAGCGCCCCTTTTTCGGCCCCAAACTGGCACCGGCTGCTGGCCGCACTGGGCATCACCCCCCTGGAGGGCAACGTAACGCCATCGCCCCCCACACCACAGTTGACCCTGACGGAAAGCCAGGTGTTATTGACGTTGCTGGACGGTACCCATACCCAGCAGTTGGCATCCCGCCTAAACCGCGACATACGCACCGTTTCCAGTCATAAAAAACGGGCGATGGATAAGGTGGGGTTGCGGCACAACGGCGAGCTGTATGCGCTGGGTGCCTTGCTTTACGACCGAGAATACACCATGCCTGCCGTCTTCTTGCCCCCGGCGGAACAACGGGTGCTGGCCAGCCTGCTGCATAATGGCTGCGTCACGGCCACCGCACGCTTGTTAGGGAAAAGCGTCAAGACCGTCAGCGGCCAGAAGCTCAACATTATGAGGCGATTCGGCGTACCCCATGAAGTGGCGCTGTTTGCAGTCGCCGTGACGCAGCAAGGCACGACGGGGAACTTTTATCGGGTTCTGCCGTAAGACAACCTTTGCGAAAGGCCAACCCGCAAAGGGAAGCATTAGCCAAACCTTGTCACAGCAAATAGGTTACAGTCCATACGCAAGAAAGCGTTGTCGATTACAGGCCTGCTGCCTACACTGCAATCAGGAAGTGACACTGGTGACAATTTGGAGCCGGAGGCTGTGGCTCCCATAATGAATAAGGAAGACATATGAGTTGGCCGTTCCTTGCCGTATTCTTTTCCGGTTGGCTGTTCGTCGACGCCTCCTACCGTGGGCCACGCTGGCAACGTTGGGTATTTAAACCTGTTACTCTGCTGCTGCTGTTATTGCTGGCCTGGCAAGCGCCGGTATTGGGTGCGGCAGGCTATCTGATCGTTCTCGGCCTGTTGGCGACGCTGCTCGGCGACGCTCTGTTGCTGCTGCCGCGTGAACGGGTGCTGTACGCCATCGGCGCATTTTTCCTGTCGAGCCTGCTGTATACCCTGAGCTTTGCCAGTCAGATGACCTTCAGCCTGTTTTGGCCACTGCCACTGGCGCTGCTGGTGATTGGCGTGCTGTTGCTGGCGACCATCTGGACCCGGCTGGAAGAGATGCGCTGGCCGATTGCCACCCTGGTCGCAATGACGCTGCTAATGGTGTGGCTGGCAGGGGAACAGTATTTCATGCGCAGCACCGATTTCGGTTTCTCACTGCTGGCAGGGACCTCACTGCTGTTGCTGGCCAACGTCATTTGGCTGCTTAATCGCTATCGCTTTAGCTTCCGCGCAGCCGATGCGCTGGTGGCCTTCTGCTATTTCTCCGGCCATTTCCTGATTGTCCGTTCGCTGTACCTGTAGTGACTCAGGGCGGGTTCGGCTGCCGAACCCGCTGCTACTAAGCCAGAGCCTTGAGCGTCAGGCCGCCATCTGCGCCAGGTTGGTTACGATAAACGTCCCCATCCCGCGAAAAAAAAGCCAGCGTGCTGCCGTCCGCCTGCAGTAAAGCAATGCCATCCGGTGCCGGACGCCAGCCGACCACCTCAGCCGTTAACACTTTTTTCAGGCAATTTTGCCGATCAATCAATGGGTAGCCATTGGTTGCACTCTGTTCGCTGGCCAGAAATTCGATCTGGCATTGCTGCTGCGCATCGGCGACTTGCCATTGACCCGCCAGAGACTGCGCGGAAGGAAGAACCAAACTGCTGGCCATAGCTGCCCCCGTTACCATCATATTTCCCGCCATTATGGCGGTACGCGCCAAACTGCCTTTCATATCGGCTCCCGCATAACGCCCGGCCAGACTGCGCCGGGCGTTATCTTCACTGTTACACGATAAAATCAGTGGTGACGTCTACCTGACCCACGATCTTCACCAGGAAGTCCGGCGTCTGATGGCCACCGATATTCAGCGCCAAATCGCTGACATTATTCGAAGCATTGTAAGTCAGTAACGCTTCACCCACAGAGCCACTGAAATGATCGACGAAGTGGATTTGGTCACCGCTCTGTTTGCCCTGATTGAAGAACGACAGATCGATTTTATCAGTGCCTTTCTGGAAATCCTTGATCACGTCGGAAGCGCCCGGCGCGGAATCGCTGACCGCTGAGAAGACAAAGATATCCTTGCCTGCACCGCCCCACAGCTCATCTGCCCCGCCGCCGCCGAACAGCACGTCGTTGCCCGCGCCGCCCTTCAGCACGTTGTTGACCGCATTGCCGACGATCACATCATTGCCCGAACCGCCGATGGCGTTCTCAATGGTCACGCCCGCCGCGATAGACACGTTGCCTTTCAGCCCACCCACGTCGGAGAAGGACGTCTCGTTCAGGTTGATGCGCTGGTTGGCGGTGTAACCGGAGAAGTCGAAAGTGTCATTACCGCCCGCATCCCAGGCAGCAAAGATCACTTTCTGCGAGTTGCTGGTGGTGCTGAGGAAATCGCGGCCGGTATTGGAATTGAAGCCATAGACGCTGTCACCGGTACGGGTCGACAGGTTGGCGCCATACAGATGCTGGATGGCGGCAATGTCATCCAGCAACGGTGCTGCCGCGTAATGCCCACCGTTGTCACCACCGGTGTTGGTTTCACTCCAGTAGCTCATCAGGCTGAACTCGCGGGTGTCCTCGGCATAGGTAACGTCATTGTAGGTTGGGTTGCCTTCCCCGGCGTTGTATTCACCTGGGTGGCTCAGGCCCAGCGCATGGCCAATCTCGTGGGTAAACGTCTGACGGCCATAGTCTTCGCTGGCCGGATGTTTGACGTTGGACTGGTTGACGTTGTACCAGGTCTGGCCGCCCAGATCCTGGCCCTGATAGATGGTATTGGGCAGGAAAGCGTAGGCCTGCGTACCATAGTCATAATGGCCGGGACGATCCTGACTGTAGTTGCCGAAGGTAATATTGGCCTTTTGGCCGGCGGCAACTTCGGTGAAGGTGAGATTGGCCACGTCAGACCAGGATTGCAGCGACAGTTTCGCCTGCTGCTGCTGTTCCGCGCTGAACTTGCTCAGCCCGGTATCGCCGGCGACGTTGGTGGAGGAGAATTTATAATCCGGGAATGAGAAAGTTAATTTAGCCGGCTGGCCAAAAACTTTATAACCGTTCCAGGTTTGGTTCTCACGGGTAATAAACAGCCCAGCTTGTTCGTTAGAAAATGAGTCCTTGCCATTAACCTGGATCCCGTTGCCACGCTCGTGGTAATGCAACAGATCGTCTACAGCATTGTAGCCAGATCCTGTTGCTGCGAGGCTGGATTCAGTAACTTCAATTGCCTTTTTAGTAGATTGCATTGGTTCGATTCCACTCATTATCTGATCGTTATCAATCAGACAGATAGACATAACCTACCGGTCAGCCACGGAGAAGGTTCCGCCGATTAACCGGAAGGGACTTATGCGCCGTTACCGGCAGTGTGTTAGATAGAATTAATGCATATATATCAGCAAATAAGATTACCGCCATAAATGGTAATCGATTCCAATTATAGGCAGGCGCGCAAAACTGAACATAAAATAATCAGCTATATATTTTCATAACGAAGGAGAGTTATGCTGGTTTTTGGCGATACTTACAATCTAAATGAAACCTGACAGTCACAAGTTAGCAACAAACTTCAACAAAAATGCGGCCTGCAGGTGCAAGCGGATCGTGCTGGCTTTTAAGTGACGAAAAGTTAAATTTAGCTAAAGAGTTATAGATTAATAACTCTTTATTATTAGCCGCCGGGACTTTTAAGTTTCTAAGGGAATACCATTTTCTTTTTTCGTCTAACGGCCTTGCGCCACCCACGATAGCGCCCGCCTCACAGTTAGCAATAATTCTCATCCCGCCGCTTGACTCTGGAGTTGACTCCAGGGTGTAGAGTCTGCCCAATGAACTTCATTAACGGCCCGGAGGGGGACGCTATGACTAACCATGAAAAGCATAATCATCAGGAACATCACCATGCGGAAGGCGGCTGCGGTTGCAACCACAGCCACAGCAAAACCCAGCACGGCTGCAGCAGTGAAAAGCAAAGTGCCGACAGCCATAGTGGGCATGCCCACACGCACGATCACGGTGCCGGCGGGTGCAACACTGACGGTCATGAAGATCCGGATGAGGAAAGCGACAGGCTGGCTGCCGCCCCTCTCTCCGGCAGCCGGCGCTACAGCTGGAAAGTCACCGGCATGGACTGCCCAAGCTGTGCCAAAAAAATTGAAAATGCCGTAACCGCGCTCCCAGGCGTCGATAATGCTCGCGTGCTGTTCGCCACCGAAAAACTGGTGGTCGATGCTCAATCCGATATCAGCCTGCGCATTCAGGACGCGGTGAAACAAGCCGGTTTCACCCTGCTCGGCACCCAGACCTCCCAAGCCGACCAGCCAAAAACATCGCGCCTCGGGGAGTTTGGTCCACTGCTGCTGCTCACCACGCTGATGATCGTCAGTTGGGCGCTCAGCATGGTCAACCCTGAACTGAGCCGCATTGCCTTTATCGCCACCACGCTGGTGGGTCTGGCTCCGGTTGCCACCAAGGCGGTACGCCTGATCCGCTCCGGCACGCCGTTTGCCATCGAAACCCTGATGAGCGTCGCGGCCATTGGCGCACTCTTTATCGGCGCCACCGCCGAGGCGGCGATGGTGTTGCTGCTGTTTATGGTCGGCGAGATGCTGGAGTCTTACGCAGCCAACCGCGCACGCCGTGGTGTGAAGGCACTGATGGAGTTGGTGCCGGAAGACGCTCTGCTGCTGCAGGGCACGGAGCGCAAACGCGTGCCGGTTGCCAGCCTGCGCCCCGGCGATGTGATTGAAATTGCGCCCGGTGGCCGCCTGCCGGCCGATGCCGAACTGCTCAACCCGTTCGCCAGCTTCGACGAAAGCGCCCTGACCGGCGAGTCGGTGCCGGTCGAACGTCAACAGGGGCAGAAAGTCGCGGCGGGCAGTTTGTCGGTCGATCAGGCCGCGCAGATGAAGGTCATTTCCGAGCCGGGCAAAAACGCCATCGACCGCATTCTGCAACTGATTGAAGAAGCCGAAGAGCGCCGTGCGCCGATCGAACGTTTCCTCGACCGTTTCAGCCGTTACTACACCCCAGCCATTATGCTGCTGGCCATCGCGGTGATCCTGGTGCCACCGTTGCTGTATGCACAGCCCTGGGATGTCTGGATTTATCGCGGCCTGACTCTGCTGCTGATCGGTTGTCCTTGTGCGCTGGTGATCTCTACCCCGGCGGCGATCACCTCCGGGCTGGCAGCCGCTACCCGACGTGGTGCGTTGATTAAAGGCGGCGCGGCACTGGAACA
This sequence comes from Serratia sp. BIGb0163, assembly GCF_024809935.1. Lineage (NCBI taxonomy): Bacteria > Pseudomonadati > Pseudomonadota > Gammaproteobacteria > Enterobacterales > Yersiniaceae > Serratia > Serratia sp. BIGb0163. The sequence goes on along the minus strand of NZ_JANUDZ010000008.1, from coordinate 247,415 downwards.
ATTGGGCCAGGTGCAAACCATCGCCTTCGATAAAACCGGCACGCTGACCGAAGGTAAACCGACGGTGACCGATGTGCTGCCGCTCAACGGCATCAGCGAACAGCAGTTGCTGACGCTGGCCGCGGCCGTCGAGGCCGGTTCCCATCACCCACTGGCCCAGGCCATCATCAACCGCGCAGAACAGTATGGCGCGCCTCTGCCACTGGCACAGGGTCGCCGCGCGCTGGCAGGCGTTGGGGTAGAGGGCGTTATCGACGGCAAAACCCTGCTGATCAGTGCGCCGGCCAAGTTGGCCGCAGGCCTGCTCAGTCAGCAGGCTGTCAATCAGGTGGAACAGCTGGAAAACGCCGGTAAAACGGCGGTGGTGGTGCTGGAAGACGGCGTGCCGATTGGCCTGTTGGCACTGCGCGACACGCTGCGTAGCGATGCCAAACAGGCGATTGCCGAGCTGAAAGCATTAGGGATCAACGGAGTGATGCTAACCGGTGACAACCCGCGTGCAGCGGCGGCGATTGCCACTGAGCTGGGGCTGGATTACCGTGCCGGGCTGCTACCGGAAGATAAAGTGCGTGCGGTGACCGAGCTGAGTGAACTGCGCCCAACGGCAATGATCGGCGACGGTATCAATGATGCGCCAGCGATGAAAGCCTCCAGCATCGGTATCGCGATGGGCAGCGGCACCGACGTGGCACTGGAAACCGCCGATGCAGCGCTGACCCATAACCGGCTGGTGGGCGTGGCGGAAATGATCCGCATCTCACGCGCGACGCACGCCAATATTCGGCAGAACATCACCATTGCATTGGGGCTGAAAGGGGTATTTCTGATCACCACCCTGCTGGGGCTGACCGGCCTGTGGCTGGCGGTGCTGGCAGACTCCGGCGCCACCGCGCTGGTCACCGCCAATGCCCTGCGGCTGCTGAAGAAACGTCAATAATACCCTATGAAAACCACATCATGCGCCAGACTACAGGGCGCATGATGTGACGCATTTTATGCACTATTAACTGTAGGGTTTTACTATATTCTCGCGCACTTGCATGACGGGACCGTCAAGGATGCCCCACCCTTAAATGCCAAGAGCCTAAATATGAAAAACTTTAATTATACCTATCTGTTATTTGTTCCAATGACCCTGCTCTCCCCCCTGAGCTTTGCACAGCAGCCTGAAACCGACAGTACGCAACAATTGATTGACCAGGCCCAGCGCCCCCCATTTACCCAAGGGGTGCTACCCGCCGCCAGCCATACAGCAGTAACCGCCGAAAAATCCCAGCCCCAACCAGAGCATCGCCTGCTGCCCATTTGGGGCGATGAAGCGCGAGCTCGCGGCTATGACCTGCCGGAACCCTTTGGCATCGGCGTCAATTACATGAACATGCGGCAGAATATAGAAGTCGATAGCATCAACTTTACCGGCTTGGGTTGGGATACATTCAATCTGCCGTCAAATTTGTTCAAAATCGATGTGGGCAAAACCCGCGAACAGAGCAAAACGGAAACCATGCGTCTGGATACCTGGGTGCTGCCGTTCCTCAATGTTTACGGCATCGTCGGCCATACCAAAGGCAGTTCTTTGTCCCAGGTCTCCGTTGATGCCGATCCCAGCCAACATTCAGAAATGATGGAAAAAATCATCGCCAATGTCGTACACGGCATGAATAAGCAAGGGACACTGCGCGATCTGGATTTCAAACTTGATTTCAAGGGCACCACTTACGGCGCGGGTGCCACAATAGTCGGGGGATATGACAACTGGTTCGCCTCGGTCGATACCAACTACACCCGAACCAGTTTCGATATCCTCGACGGCCAGATTTCCGCGCTGACGGTGTCACCCCGCGTAGGTTACCGTTTCCTGGTGCCCGGTATCCGTGGGCAGAGTCATCTAAACCTCTGGGTCGGCACCATGTATCAGGACGTGCAACAAGAGTTCAAAGGCAGCCTGTCTGATCTAAGAATGCCGGCAGAACTGCAGTCGCTGATGGCCCTGGCCAATCAGAAAGGCGAAGGTCGTTTCGAGGTGAAGCAGCATCTGCAATCCCCATGGAATGTCCTGGTTGGCACGCAATATGAGATCACACGAAACTTCAACGTGTTGACCGAGTTTGGCTTTAGCCAACGCAACAGTTTCATGGTTTCCGGTGAATATCGCTTCTGATGGCGATATTTACCCGCAGTTTACCCCTGGCCTTGTTAGTCCTGTTGCCCGGTGTTGATGCCGCTTTATTGTCACGTCAGCAAGTAGATGAAATGTTGGCCCCTCTGGGGTCTGACAACCGTTTCGACAGCAGCAAAGCCATCGATTGGGGTGTCTTGCCTGGCCCGTTTTATACTCCCGAACTCGGTCTTGGCCTCGGTACCGCTATCGTTGGGATCTATCGGCCGGACAGCCACGACAACGTCAGCCAAAATTCGACGCTGGCGTTAAAAGGCTTTGTCAGCTCGACGGGGGCCTTTGGTGTCGGTTTCCAAAACCACAGTTTTTTCGCTGACGACCAATGGCGTTTCTTCGCCGACGGCTCTCTCAATAATATGCCCACCTACTTTTGGGGCACCGGCTACCAGGCTGGGTATAACGAGGGGAACAAGGAAAAGTACACTCAACAGTCATTCCAGATAGCGCCACAGCTGTTGTACCGCATTGCCAGCGCTACCTACGCAGGAATCGGCTGGGACTTTTCCTCAACTCACGCCAGCGATCCCGATGAGGGTGACAGCAGCCTGCTAAGGGCCCAAAACGCCGGTGTGTCCTCACTGAGTTCAGGAATCAGCGGTTCGCTGAGTTACGACACCCGTGATTTCGTTTCCAATGCCAGTCGGGGCCAGTTTTTTCGCCTGAGCGACACTTATTTTGCACCGGAGTTGGGCGGTGACAGCCGTTTCAATGCCGTTGAAGGCCAATACAATGCCTACCACAGTTTGAGTGCGAAAAGCGTGCTGGCGTTGGATGCCTTCAGCCGCCTGACCACTGGCGAGGTCCCCTGGGACAGGCTGTCTGAGCTGGGGGACGACCAACGAATGCGTGGCTATTATCAAGGCCGCTACCGCGACAGGAATGTGTTCAGTAGCCAGGTCGAATATCGTCGCAAGCTAAACTGGCGGCACGGGTACGTGCTGTGGGCCGGTGCCGGAACGCTAAGCAGCAAGGCCGGCGATCTGGGCCGTGGTCCCTGGTTGCCTACGCTGGGAGCGGGTTACCGTTTTGAATTCAAACCGAAAATGAACGTACGGCTCGATTTTGGCGTCGGGCGTGGAAGCAGCGGATTTTACTTTCAGGTTGGGGAAGCTTTTTAATGCGTTCTGTTGCACTGCTATTTTTTCTGTTATTGCCCCTCTCGCTGCCCGCCAAACCGTTGGAAACGCTGATCACTTCGCAACCCACCGGTGAAAGCCAAATTGTCTGGCCGGTGGCCGCGCCACTGCCACCACCGGGAGGTTTGCGCCCCTGCTGCGCCTTTGGCTATAACCTCAAAGCGCAAGCTTGGGGTATTCCCGTGCCGTTTTATCAATTAGGTAACCTGGTGGATGCCGACCGGCTTGGCACCCATCACTATAACGACAGCGCTTTCAACGCCATCAGCAACTTGCTGGGCATTGGCAGTGAGCAATTGGGCTTGATCTACACCCACCGGGGAGGGTTTATCGATATCGCCCACGTCCGTGATACCGCCGACAATACCCTTTTCCTGTTCAGCCAACTGCTACCCCGATTGGGTCAGCAGTGGCATATCGACCTTAGCCCTGAGCTGGCAACGCGTCGCATACAGCTTAACGCCTTTAGCCCACCTCAGGATGCAGCACAGCGCTATACGCTGGCGGCCTATTTGGCAGGAGAGATCGCCTTTCAAATGGCGGCATGGCATGAGATTGCACAGTGGTATGGCTACCGTTCCGTGCCGGGATTTTCTGAGGAGGTCTCGGCTTTTTCGCCGGAAGATTTGTATTCCAATCTGCTGGGGGCACGGCTGGCGATCGATGCAATTTTGCAAGGACAGGCGACGTCTCTCACTGCCTACAACAGCGCCATGGAGAGGCTGCTCCCTCAGGCTCTGCACCAGCTTGGCGCGGTATCCATCGCGGCGACCCAGCGGCAGTTTGACGGTATTGACGGCGACTGGTGGGACAGCCATCGCCGGGTGCCGGAGAAGTTTTTGGTGTTAAAACGGGATTACGCCACCGGAAGCAATCGCCTGCCTGCGCTGCCCCCGTTCGAAAAGACCGCCCCACAGCGCCTGACGTTACCGCTACAGCTTCAGGAGTTCAGTCTGGCAAGTCTGGGCGAGCTGCAACTCTGGCCGACGGATGACATGCGACATCTTCCGGCACCTGCCCACTATTACCGCCCACAGGACTTCAATGGCCTGGCATTGCATGCTCGCGCAGCAGACGCACAGCAAATATTACAAAACGCCAGGCAAACAGGCGGTGATAAACGTCAAACGCCTTTGCGCAACAAATAGCGGTAAGGCGCGGTGTCGGTTTCCTGCGCCACCAGCGTATGTTCCATAAAGCGGCAGAACCCCGGAATGTCACGGGTGGTAGCCGGATCGTCAGCGATGATCAGCAGAGTTTCACCGTTATCCATATGGCGCACGGTTTTGCGCACCATCATTACCGGTTCAGGACAACGCAGCCCCAGCGCATCAAGCGTCTGGTCGGCCTGGGCAAATAAGTCAGTCATGCAATTTTTCTCGGTCGAAAACGATCGGCGAACGCTCGCCACATCTCATTAGCGCATAGTTTACGCCGGTAGTTTTTCTGTGCAAGATGCGTTAACGTTTGCGTTAAATTTAACCATTGCATTGGTTGCGCAAACGCGTATCATGCGGCCGCGACGCTTATTTCTCGGCGCAGAAAAGACATTCTGGGTTCCCTCACCCCACTGCTAAAAAGGCTACAACATGTATTCGTTTACTGCTCGGCAGCGCCTTACCGCGTTGGTCTGGCTATCGCTGTTCCATATTGTCATCATTACCTCCAGTAACTATCTGGTGCAGTTGCCGATGTCCATTTTCGGCTTTCATACCACCTGGGGCGCTTTTACCTTTCCGTTTATCTTCCTGGCGACCGATCTGACGGTGCGTATTTTCGGCGCTCCGCTGGCGCGACGCATCATTCTTTCGGTGATGGTACCGGCGTTGTTCATCTCTTACGTGATCTCCACCGTCACCTATCAGGGTGAATGGCAGGGCTTTGCCGCCTTGGGTAGCTTTAATCTGTTTGTCGCCCGTATCGCCGTCGCCAGCTTTATGGCTTATGTGCTCGGTCAGATCCTCGACGTCCACGTTTTCAATCGCCTGCGTCAGCGCAGCGCCTGGTGGGTCGCTCCTGCCGCCGCCATGTTCCTCGGTAACATCAGCGATACCCTGTCGTTCTTCTTTATTGCGTTCTACAAGAGCAGCGACGCCTTTATGGCTAACAACTGGGTTGAAATCGCGCTGGTGGATTACAGCTTCAAGGTACTGATCTGCTTGCTGTTCTTCCTGCCGATGTACGGCGTACTGCTGAATATGCTGCTTAAGCGCATTGCCGCCCGCCAGAACGACGGCAGCCTGCAACCCGGCTGACCCATGTTATTATTGGCGGCCAGCCCCCCCCGGAGGCCGCCATCACCATCCGCCATGACAACCTCTGCTTGCATTTCAACCTGGAATAGGTTGCGATACGTGAGAGAACCCCTACCTGAAAGGAAGAAGGAAGCCCAATGCGTAAAGTAGCAAAATTGATGGGTATCAGCCTGTTAGTGCTTGGCCTGGCGGCCTGTGACGGCGAAACCAAAGACACCAAGGCATCGGCAGGCGATGCCGCAGCCAGCGCCCCAGCCGGGCAACAGGTAAGCTTGCTGGATGGCAAGCTGGCGTTCACCCTGCCGGCGGGCATGGCGGACCAAAGCGGCAAGTTGGGTAATCAGGCGAACAACATGCACGTTTACGCCGACAGTACCGGCCAGCGTGCACTGATCGTGATCCTCGGCGATAAAACGGCCGACAGCCTGGAAACCCTGAGCAAGCGTCTGGAAGATACCCAGCGCTCGCGCGACGCCAACCTGCAGGTGATCACCAACAAAGCCATCGACGTTAACGGTGTTCCGCTGCGTCAGTTGGACAGCATCATCACCAGCGGCGGCGAGAAAGCCTACTCCTCTATCCTGATCGGCACGCTGGACAACAACATGCTGACCATTCAGGTGACGCTGCCGGCGGATAACCAGCAGCAGGCGCAGAGCGAGGCCGAAGGCATCATCAAAACGCTGAAACTGAAGCAATAAACTTTTCCGGGGCGCAGTTCACAACTGCTGCGCCCTTAAGCCAATGCCTGCGCCAGCAGAGTGATCGGATGTTCGCAGCGCTTGCTGGTCGACATCTCGATTTGCCATTTGCAGGTTTCGCAGTCAGTGACCACCAAATCCACCCCGCTCTCCTCTATCTGGCGGAACAGCGACGCACCAATGCCCTGCGATGTCTCATAGTTCTCCGATTTAAAACCATAGGTTCCGGCAATACCGCAGCACTGCGAGTCCAGCACCACCAGTTCCAGCCCCGGTATCTGCCGCAACAGCTCCAGCGTATAGGCGGTCCAGCCCATTTTTTCCATATGGCATGGCGTATGATAGGCCACCCGCAGCGGCGTGTGCTTCAGCGGCAGTTGGCGCCCTTGATTGATCAGGCGGTACAGATAGCGCGTCGCCAGCTCCACCCGTTCACGCACCGCCGAGGTGTCCACGTCCAGCAGGTGCGGGTATTCATCACGCAGGGTAAAAGTACAGCTCGATGAGGTTGCCACGACCGGGATACCCCGCTCCAACACCGTCTCGTGCAGCGATTCGGCGTTCACTTTGGCCTGTTTCCTGGCCTGGGCGATAAAACCGTTGGCGATCAGCGGTACGCCGCAGCATTTCTCCCGCTTGAGCAACTGCACGCCGATGTCCATCGCATTGAACACCTTGATCAGATCCTTGCCCAGTTGCGGATGGTTGTAATTAACGAAGCAGCCGTGGAAGAACGCCACCTGCTCGGCATAACGCCGTTGGGTCTGAGCCTGCTGACGGTACCAGCGGCGGAAGGTACCAAACGAGTATTTTGGCAATTCGCGCCGATGATCAATCTTCAGCGCCTTGTCGAGCAGGGCACGCACCGGTTTAAGCCCGGTAGCGGCATTAACGATTGGTGCAAACGGCGTCGACAGCGAGCCCATGAGATCGGTATGGCTGAGGATAGCGTCACGCAGCGTGGGCTTGCTCTGGGCAAAGTCGGCACGGGCGCGCTGAATGATGTCGCCGATTTTGACGTCGGACGGGCAGGCCACCTCACAGCGTTTGCAGTTGGTGCAATACTTCAGCGCCTCATCATACAGCGCCGGATCCTTCAGTCGCAGGCGCTCACCGTCCGGCCCCGCCTGTTTTGGCCCCGGATAGAGCGGATTCACCTTGGCCACCGGACAATAGGTGGTACAGACGGTGCATTTGATGCAATTCTCAAAACTGTTGTCTTTATGCAGGCTCATGGACGCTCCTCCTGTGCCGCAATCTGTTGCGCGACGTACAGCGCCCCAATCAGCGAAACACCCGCACCGCAGCCCTGCTGCAGGGGATCATAGCCGCCGGTCACTGCGCCGATGGCATACAGGTTGCTCAATGGCTCCCCCTGCCTTAAGGCACGCAGTCGGTTATCGGTACGTACCCCAAATTGCAAATAGGGTTGCGGAGCAAACAGATTGTGATCGCTCCAGTCTGCGCGATCCGCACGGCTGTCGACATCCAGCCCAAACACCGGTTCGCGTATGCCGTCGAAGCCCGCCACCAGCCCGTTGCTGAAGAAGCTGCCGCTGGCCAGCACCACCTGCTGCGCCAGCAATGGAATATCGGTATGGTTGCGGGTATAGAGGCCAGTGACTCGCCCGGCTTCGATATCTGCCCGCAGTACGCTGTCACCCGGCATAAAAACGCCGCCCAGTTGCTGCAGACGCGAACGCAGCGCCTGATGCAGGCGCATACCCAGAACCGAAGGCGGCAACGTCGGTAACAGCAGAATCGGTTTACCCACCGCCGCCTGCAACGCGGCCAGTGCGCTATCATCTTCCAGCCCCAGACAGGCAGGCAGGAAAATCGCCTCGGCATCACCGGCCAACCGGCGCATTTCTTCTGCCATCGGCGTCAGGTTTTCCGGCAGATCCAGTACTCTGGCGATATTCACCGCCCGGAACTCACTGGGGTTGTTACGCAGCCGATCCAGCGCCGGCAAGTGCATATAAGCCACTTCCGCCTTGATGCCCAGCGTCTGTATCAGGGAACTGGCGGCCAGCTGTGGCTGAAAATCCAAAAACCCTTCAATGCCGATCACCGCGATATTTTGCCACGCTAGTTCGCCGGCCAACGGCGTGACCGGAATCGCCTGAGGACTGAGCCAGGTGGCCCGGCGCGTACCCAGCGGAGTCACCCGCAGATGATTACGCTCATTGCTGCCTTGCAGGCTCAAGCCGCAGCGTTGCAACAGCAGAGCCGCATCATCTGACAGTGCGGCCACCCGTTCAGCGCCGATCAGCGCATAAGGATGCCGTGGCGCTTGCAGCTCAAGTGCCGGTAGCGCCATCAACGGTGATTCCACCAGGGTGCCGTCGGGCAGCTGCGCCAGCAGATCAAGCGATCCGGATGAAAAATAGAGTGCACTCTGGCCTGAACTGACCACGGCGCAGCGCTTACCTTGCTCTGCCAATCGAATGGCACAACTCATGCCTGCCAGGCCACCGCCAATCACCACTACGTCAAATCGCATCATCGGCCTCCTGTTCCCCCCGGGCATCGAGCCCGCACAATCCCTGATAAACCCAACTGGTAAACTCACTTTCACGTAGCGCATCGCCCCAGGCGATCGGTCTTACCCCTTTCCAACGCTCGTTAAGGAAATGCGATAGCTGATCGATAGACTGCTGCGGGGTAGTGACGTTAAAACGCGTCAGCAGCCCGGCGGCACGGCAGGCGCAAAGCTCCCCCTGGCAGGTGCCCATGCCGACGCGGGTGCGGCGGCGTAGATCGACCAGGTTATTAACGGTGAGGGAATTTACCGCATAGCGCACTTCACCGGCGGTGACCGCTTCGCATTCGCACACCAGGCTGTTATCCAGCCGATCGCCGGCCGGTACCTGACTGGCCCTGTCGCCGTGGCGATAAACCGCCGAACCGCGAATGCTGGCAGGCAGGGAAACCACGCTGCGCACCGTTTCCTCCGCCGACTGCCGTGAGCCGGGCAAGGCTTCCTGCGCGGTAGTACAGGGGCTGTCGATTCCGAGCTTTTCGCACACTTTATCGGTCGCCCACTGCGCCATCAGCCGGTAGGTCATCAGCTTGCCGCCGGTAATGGTGATAAAGCCTTCCAGGCCGTCGCGGCTGGCGTGATCGAGCAGCACGATGCCGCGGCTGACGTTGCGGCCGCTGGGGTCGTCGTCACTGGCTACCAATGGGCGCACACCGGCATAGGCGCGCAGAATACGCGTCTGCGCCAGCTCCGGCGCCAGCAGCGCCCCCTCGCGGATCAGAATGTCCACTTCCTGCGGCGTCACCAGCATGTTGTCGATCTGGTCATAATCAATATGGGTGGAAGTGGTGCCAATCACCGAGATGGTGTCGCCCGGCACCAAAATGTCGGCGTCCGCCGGTTTGCGGCAGCGGTTGATCACCATGTTGTTGATGCGGTGGCCGAGGATCAGCAAAGCGCCCTTGGCCGGGAACATGCGAATGCGCAGATCGGCATATTCCGCTATCTGCTGGCCCCAGATGCCCGCGGCATTGACCACCACTTCGGCATGAATATCGTAGCGCTGTGCAGATTGATGGTCGAAAACGCGCACCCCGGTAACGCGATCGCCAGCGCGAAGCAAACCGACTACCTGATGATAGGTGAGGATCTGCGCACCGTGCTCACGGGCGTCGAGCATATTGGCGGCGGTGAGACGGAAGGGATCGACAGTGCCGTCCGGCACCCGCACCGCACCGATCAGAGCCGGGTTGGCCGCCGGCTCCAGACGCAGCGCCAGCTGTGGGTCGATCGCTTCGGCGTTGATACCGGCGCTGTGGCAGGAGGCAATAAACTGTTGTTGATAGGCCAGCGAATCCTGCGGCAGCGTAATAAACAGCCCATCGGTACGTTCGATGCAGTGGTGCGCAATACGCTTGAGGATTTGGTTTTCTTCTATGCATTCGCGCGCCGACTCACCGTCGGTCACCGCATAGCGTGCTCCACTGTGCAGCAGCCCGTGGTTACGGCCAGTGGCACCGGTGGCAATATCGTGACGCTCCAGCAGTATGCAACGCAGGCCACGACGCGCGCAGTCACGAGCAATGCCCGCACCGGTCGCGCCGCCGCCAATAATGATCACATCCGTTTCGTTATCCGGTGAATGGCTGCTCATGAGGCTCTCTCAGGATCCGTGATTATTAGCCTATTGAGCCACAGTCATTGGGGTCTTTGTTTGATAAGGAACAATAACGAACTCGAAACGAAAACCAAATGTCCACAAAAAACCATGAATGTGATCATAATCACGATTTTTAGGCGTTTTTCTATTTCATAACGTTAACGAATCGCTCAAAATCCGCCGGTGTTTCATAAAAGTGTAACAATTGCGCCATCCATCACAGCGACACCAGGCTGTTTTGACTAGGATGACGCTCGTTATGGAACAAAAAAACACCACATTCGATATCCGCTCAATCATCAAATGAACGTAAAAGGTCATATTGATGTGATAACTAGATAAAGCCATCGGAGGCGCTCATGTTGAGTATTTTTAAGCCGGCAGCACACATTTCCCGTGTGCCGGTCGACAAAGTCGACCCGCTGTACCGTAAATTGCGCTGGCAGATTTTTATGGGGATTTTCTTCGGTTATGCCGCCTACTATCTGGTGCGCAAGAACTTCACCCTGGCCATGCCTTACCTGATCGACCAGGGCTTCAGCCGCGGTGACCTCGGTTTCGCGCTGTCCGGTATTTCCATCGCCTACGGTTTTTCCAAATTCATCATGGGGTCGGTTTCTGACCGCTCCAACCCGCGCGTGTTCCTGCCCGCCGGCCTGATCCTGGCTGCCGCGGTGATGCTGTTCATGGGCTTCGTGCCATGGGCGACTTCGAGCATCGCGGTCATGTTCGTGCTGCTGTTCCTGTGCGGTTGGTTCCAGGGAATGGGCTGGCCGCCATGTGGCCGTACCATGGTGCACTGGTGGTCGCAGAAAGAGCGCGGCAGCATCGTTTCGGTCTGGAACTGTGCCCATAACGTGGGTGGCGGTCTGCCGCCACTGCTGTTCCTGCTGGGCATGGCCTGGTTCAACGACTGGCATGCAGCGCTGTATATGCCGGCCTTCGGTGCCATCCTGGTGGCCCTGATCGCCTTTGCCCTGATGCGTGACACTCCGCAATCCTGTGGCCTGCCGCCGATCGAAGAATACAAAAACGATTATCCGGACGACTACAGCGAGAAAGCGGAAGAAGAGCTGACCGCCAAGCAAATCTTCATGCAGTACATCCTGCCGAACAAGCTGCTGTGGTACATCGCCGTGGCCAACGTGTTCGTTTACCTGCTGCGTTACGGCATCCTGGACTGGTCACCGACCTACCTGAAAGAAGTGAAGCACTTCACGCTGGATAAGTCTTCCTGGGCCTATTTCCTGTACGAGTATGCCGGTATTCCGGGCACCCTGCTGTGCGGCTGGATGTCGGACAAGGTGTTCAAGGGCAACCGTGGCGCCACCGGCGTGTTCTTCATGACCCTGGTCACCATCGCCACCGTAGTTTACTGGCTCAACCCGGTCGGTAACCCTGGCATCGATATGGCCTGCATGATCACCATCGGCTTCCTGATTTACGGGCCGGTGATGCTGATCGGTCTGCACGCACTGGAACTGGCGCCGAAGAAAGCGGCCGGTACTGCGGCGGGCTTCACCGGTCTGTTCGGTTATCTGGGCGGCTCTGTCGCAGCCAGCGCCATCGTCGGCTACACCGTTGACTACTTCGGTTGGGACGGCGGCTTTATGGTGATGATCGGCGGTAGCGTCGGTGCAGTAGTTCTGCTGTTACTGACCATGCTGAGCGAGAAAAAACACCACGCGGAAATCGCTGCCAACAAACGCGGTTAAGCGTCATACCACTTTCGCATTATTTAAAGGCCGCACCGCGGCCTTTTTGCCACCTACAATATGGAGAACAACAATATGCGGACTCAAGTCAAAGCCCTGCTGACAGGGATTATCCTGGCCACCTCAATGGTCAGCGCCGCACAGGCCGCCGACAAGGTGGTGATCGCCCACCGTGGTGCCAGCGGCTATCTGCCGGAACACACGCTGCCGGCGAAGGCCATGGCCTACGCGCAGGGTGCAGACTTCCTCGAGCAGGATCTGGTGATGACCAAGGACAACGAGCTGGTGGTGTTGCATGACCACTACCTCGACCGCGTCACCGACGTAGCCGAACGTTTCCCAGACCGCGCACGTAAAGACGGCCGCTATTACGCCATCGACTTTACCTTGCCGGAAATCAAATCGTTGAAGTTCACCGAAGGCTTCGAGATTGAGAACGGTAAAAAAGTGCAGGGTTACCCTGGCCGTTTCCCGATGGGCAAATCCGATTTCCGCGTCCATACCTTCCAGGAAGAGATCGAGTTTGTGCAGGGCCTGAACCATTCAACCGGCAAGAACATCGGTATTTATCCGGAAATCAAAGCGCCATGGTTCCACAAGCAGGAAGGCAAGGATATTTCCAGCAAAGTGCTGGCGGTGCTGAAGCAGTACGGTTATACCGGCAAGGGTGACAACGTTTATCTGCAATGCTTCGACGCCAACGAGCTGAAACGCATTAAAACCGAGCTGGAACCGAAGATGGGCATGGATCTGAAGCTGATCCAACTGATCGCCTACAACAAATGGCAGGAAACCTATGAGCAGAAGGCCGACGGCAAGTGGGTGGAATATGACTATGACTGGATGTTCAAGCCGGGCGCGATGAAGCAGATTGCCCAGTATGCCGACGGCATCGGGCCGGACTACCACATGCTGGTGGTGGCGGAGAAATCCAAGCCGGGCAAGGTAGTGCTGACCGACATGGTGAAAGAAGCCCATGCCAACAAGCTGGCGGTGCACCCTTTCACCATCCGTGCGGATGCGCTGCCGGACTACGTGACCAACGTGAATCAACTGTATGACGTGATTTACAACCAGGCGGGCGTTGACGGCGTGTTCACCGACTTCCCTGACAAGGGCGTGCAATTCCTGCAAAAGCAGGGCCAGCACAAGTAATACCGATTGGGGCGCCGCGAGGCGCCCCGTTCATATCAACCCAGGAACATCTTGCGCAGGTAGTGCGGCACCGCGTCATCGACGTTGGAGCCGATCACTTCCAGCTCCGGCAGCTTGTCTTTCAGCCGCTGGTGCGCGTCGCGCATGATGCAGCCCTTGCCGGCCATCGACAGCATTTCCAGGTCATTCATACCGTCGCCGAAGGCAATGCACTCTTTCAGCGTATAGCCGATGATCTTGGCCACTTCTTCCAATGCGTGACCTTTCGACACGCCACCCGCCATGACTTCCAGGCAGGTTGGGAACGAGAAGCTGACGTTAACTCGATCGCCCCAACGCGCATTGATGGCATCTTCCAGCGGCAACAGTTTTTCATGATCGTCACAGGTGAAGTACACCTTGCAGACGCCATCGGTTTCCAGCAGGCCCGGCTCGAAAAGTTGATACTGGAAGACGGACTCCTGAAAGAACTCTTTCTGCTCCGGACTTTCGCGGTTAATGAACCAGTCGTCATTACGATAAACGTTAGTGGTGATGTCCGGATCGTTATGCAGCATACCGTAGAGATCGCGGGCAATGTCTTCGGCCAGGTTATGGCTGAAAATCAGCTCGCCGTCGGTGTTGTGCACGCGAGCGCCGTTGGAGGTGATCATAAAGGCGCTGATCTCGAGGTTATCGCGGATCTGCGCAACGTCGATATGATGACGGCCGGTAGCAAAGACAAAATGTACGCCACGCTGGGTCAGCAGCTTCAGTGTCTCTTTGGCGTAAGGGGACAGAGTGTGGTCGGGTGACAGCAGCGTGCCATCTAAATCGGAAGCGACGACGTGATACATAGCGGTAATTTCTAACCTCTAATGGTGTGGTCGGCGGTTGGGGTACCACCTAAGTGATGAGCAAAAAAACGCAGGATTGCGCTCAATGCTTCGGCGCGCATCGCGTCCCGCTCAAACAGGATCTCATGCCGTGCGCCTTCGATAACCTGCGGTTTTCCCCCTTCACAGGGATGTCCCGCTTCTGACAATGCCTGACAAAAAGCCTGATGAGAACGGTTGTCGACCACCCGATCCTCACCGGCCTGCAATAATAATAGCGGCGTGGTGATTTTAGCCGCCTGGGCGATGATTTCTCGTCCCGCCTGCAGGCTTTCCCGTACCCAGTGGTAGGTTGGCCCCCCCACCTGCAACTCGGGATAATCGGCGTAATAACGTAAACAGCGACGATAGCGCTCACGGCTGTGGGTCAACACGTTGACCACATAGGGTAGCGGTCGCCACTGGCCGGTCCCTATCGCATAGTAATCGCGCACCTTCGGGTGTTTCTCCGTCCAGTTCAGAATGCGGTTGGCCATCCAACCCGGCATCGGCAAATAAATACCGAACATCGGTGCACAAAACGCAGCAGCGTCAAATGCCTGTGGCTGGCGGGCCAGAAACTGCGCCAGGATCGCACCGCCCATCGAGTGGGCCAAGGCAAAGTGCTGCCGGTAACCCAGTGGCACCACTTCCTGCTGATAAAACTGGGCGAAGTCATCAACGTAATCGGCAAAGTTTATCACATGACCACGGTGCATATCAGTCAGCAAACGGCCGGAACGGCCCTGCCCGCGGTGATCCAAAATCATCACGTCATAGCCGCAATGGAACAGATCGTAGGCAACCTCGGGATATTTAATATAACTTTCGATACGACCGGGGCTTACCACCACCACCCGATGATGGCGAGAGGAACTGAAACGCACAAAACGGATGGGTACGCCGCCGACGCCGCTGAACTCGCCTTCCTCGCGCTGCCGCCAAAAGTCCAGCAGCGGTCCCGTGGCGAAAGCAGCAAACTGCTTTTCACGCGTTAACCAGTCATCAGTGCTGAGAGTAAACGACGTCATCAAATGCTTTTCCCTGAGCCGCCAGCGGCAAAAATGTGACCTCTGGCACAAGAAATAATACTAGCGTATTGTGATTCAATTCTTACAAAAACCGAACCATTTTGGCACATATTGGCCATTGGCGCTTTCAGGGAGTACCTCAATGACCTTGGACTGGTGGTTAACCTACCTGCTGACAACTCTTATCCTCAGCCTGTCGCCCGGTTCAGGAGCCATTAACACCATGAGTACCGGTATCAGCCACGGTTATCGTGGCGCAGCGGCGTCGATTGCCGGTCTGCAGGTCGGGCTGAGCCTGCATATCGTGCTGGTGGGCATTGGCCTGGGCGCGCTGGTGTCGCAGTCACTATTGGCGTTTGAAATGCTGAAGTGGTTCGGCGCCGCCTATCTGGTCTGGCTTGGCATTCAACAATGGCGCGCGGCAGGTTCGCTGGACTTGCATACGCTGGCAGGCACTATGCCGCGTCGCCGTCTGTTCCGCCGTGCCGTGCTGGTGAATTTGACCAACCCGAAAAGCATCGTGTTTCTGGCCGCACTGTTCCCACAGTTTATTTTGCCTAACCAACCGCAGGCCGAGCAGTACCTGGTGCTCGGTATCACCACCGTGGTAGTAGATATTTTTGTCATGATTGGCTACGCCACGCTGGCCACCCGCATTGCCGGCTGGCTTAAGACGCCTCGCCAGATGCAGTTGTTGAACCGTATTTTCGGTTCACTGTTTATTCTGGTGGCCGGGCTGCTGGCTACGGCCAGAAAGGCATAATGCAAAAGGGCCGAACATGGCAGTTCGGCCCTCAAAATCTGTGCGCCCGTGTTTAGCGGGTAAAGATCAGGTGTAAACCAAAACCGGTAAACAGCACGCCCGCCAGTCCGTCTATCCACTTGGCCAGCCGTTGATAACCCCGGCGCATGGTCGGCAATGCAAACACCACCGCCACCAGGCTGAACCAGACAAAAGTCTCGGCGATGATCAGCAAGAACAAGCCCCAGCGTGCACCGGCCCCGACGTCGTCACCCACAAACAGTGAAAACACACTGCCGAAATAGATAACCGCCTTCGGGTTTGACAAGTTGGTCAAAAAACCACGGATAAAGCTGCGCCCCGGCTTCGGCAAGGCCACTTTCACCTCCGCCGCAGGCACCGACTGGGCATTTTGTGAACGGGCGGAGCGCAACAGTTGCCAGCCCATCCAGCACAGGTAAATCCCACCGCCAACCATGATAATCTGATGCAGCCAGGCCATTTTTTGCAGGATCAGGTGCAGGCCCATCAAGGCTACGCCCGCCCACACCACGATACCCAGTGAAATACCCAGCACGCCCATCATCGCCTCACGACGTGAGCGGCTGGCGGCGGTTTGCGAAACAAAAAAGAAGTCCGGCCCCGGACTCATCAGCGCAATCAGGTGCACCAGCGCCACGGTCAGAAACAGCATCAGCATGATTTATTGCCCTTAATCTTCGTCATTATCGAGGTGATCGCGGATCATCGCCATAAACGGAGCGCCAAAACGCTCCAGCTTGCGCTGACCGACACCGTTAACGCTCAACAGGTCGCCGGCCTTGATAGGCATCTGCTCCGCCATTTCCAACAAGGTGGCATCGTTAAACACCACATAAGGCGGGATATTTTCTTCGTCGGCAATCGATTTTCGCAACTTGCGCAATTTGGCAAACAGTTTGCGATCGTAATTGCCGCCGTAGGACTTTTGGTTACTGCTGCTGCGGGCCTTCAGGCTCTGGATGCGCGGTACCGCCAATTGCAGTTCCAGCTCACCCCGCAGCACCGGGCGCGCGGCCTCGGTCAGTTGCAGCGCCGAGTGCATGGCAATGTTCTGGGTGATAAAGCCCAGGTGGATCAACTGACGCAGCACGCTGGTCCAGTGTTCGGTGGTCTGCTCGCGGCCAATGCCGTACACCGGCAGTTTCTCGTGTCCGTATTCGCGAATACGCTGGTTATTGGAACCGCGCAGCACCTCGACAATGTATCCCAGCCCGAAACGCTGGCCGACGCGATACACACAGGACAACGCCTTGCGCGCATCTTCCAGCCCATCGTAACGCTTGGGAGGATCCAGGCAGATATCGCAGTTGCCGCAGTTCTGGTGTTTACCTTCGCCAAAATAGTTGAGCAGCACCAACCGGCGGCAGGTTTGCGCTTCGGCAAAAGCCCCCATGGCGTTTAACTTGTGGCGCTCGATATCCAGTTGCTGCCCGGCGGGCTTTTCCTCCAGACAGCGGCGCAGCCAGGCCATATCGGCCGGGTCATACAGCAGGATCGCCTCGGCCGGTAAGCCGTCACGCCCGGCACGGCCGGTTTCCTGATAATAAGATTCGATATTGCGCGGAATATCAAAGTGCACCACAAAGCGCACGTTGGGTTTGTTAATGCCCATGCCAAAGGCGACGGTGGCGACCACTACCTGCAAATCGTCGCGCTGGAACGCTTCCTGCACCTGCGCGCGGCGGTCGTTGTCCAACCCGGCATGATAGGCTCCCACGCTCAGCCCACGGCTTTGCAGGCGGGCAGTGGTGTCTTCGACCTTGGCGCGGCTGTTGCAGTAAATGATGCCGCTTTTGCCACGTTGGTCCTGCACGAAGCGCCACAGTTGGTCGAGCGGCTTGAATTTCTCCACCAGCGTATAGCGGATGTTTGGCCTGTCAAAACTGCTGACCTGCACCAGCGGATCCTGCAGCGCCAGCAGGCGCACGATATCGCCACGGGTGGATTCGTCGGCGGTGGCGGTCAGGGCGATCACCGGCATATCAGGGAAACGTTGCTTCAACAGCCCCAATGCACGGTATTCAGGCCGGAAGTCGTGACCCCACTGCGAAATACAGTGCGCTTCATCCACCGCCAGCAAGGCAGGTGGGTTGCCGCCGAGCTGATCGAGGAAACTGTCCATCATCAGCCGCTCGGGGGCGATATACAGCATTTTGATCTGGCCGCTGCGGCAACCCGCCATCACCTCGAGCTGCTGCTCACGCGTTTGCGTTGAGTTATAGCAGGCAGCGGCGACGCCATAGGCCAGTAACTGATCAACCTGATCTTTCATCAATGAGATCAACGGGGAAACCACTAACGTCAGGCCATCCATCACCAGCGCCGGGATTTGGTAACACAACGATTTACCGCCGCCGGTCGGCATAACCACCAGGCAATCCTGCCCGCCGATCGCCGTGTTGATAATCGTTTGTTGACCCGGTCGGAATTGCTGGTAGCCGAAGGTATCGCGTAATACCTGCTCGGCCAGCAACTCTTTGTTTATCACTGCTGCGGTTGACACACACTTCCCCATTTTTTGCTGCGATACGCCGCCTTTATGACGGCCGGATTACATAATATCGTTAAGCATGACACCAACGCCAACCCGTGTCTGCCGGAAGTTGTAATCAATCAAGGATTCGCCGTAACCGCTGAACACCTGAGTGTAGAAACGCACGTGCTTGCTGATCGGGTAGCTCCAGCCTAATTCCGCGCCGCCATAACCGCTGTTCCAGTTGTAATGGCTGTCGACACTGAACACGCTGTCACCCCAGGCATAGCCCACTTTCAGACGGTAATAGCCCATGTATTTGGTGATGTCCGGGTTATCGTCACTGCTGTCGCTTTCCGAAAAGCGGAACCAGGGCTTGAGATCCACCTGCCAGTTGCCGTTTTGTGCCATAAAGCGCGCATAACCCCGGTTCCAGCTGCGTGAAGTGGGATCAGAACGGCCGTTGGACTGGTGATTCAAGCCCACTTCAACGTCACGCAGCGTCCAGCCGGCGAAGCTGTAATCGGTCGCCCACCCCAGGAACACCTGCGGTTCGTAGTTGGTCTCACGGAACGGGGATGACTCACTGTGGTTAGAAAGCTGCCACCAGGAGCGCTGAGTATAAGAGGCGCCCAGCACCGAGTTATCACCGGCAATGCCACGCCACAGTGGGAACGCCAGGCTGAGTTGGAATTTGACCTCGTCCTTGCGGGCATTATCGGCCCAGTTATAGGACTGGATGGCCTCTTTGTTGATATTGCTGGTATCGGTATACAGCACATAGTTGGTGTCATACGGATACAGCGTGAATGGGTTGTCGTGATCCTGCAGCATATTGGCAATAATGCTGCCGCGCACCGCCGGCTTATCATGAATTTGCTGCTCTTTGGCTTCTTCCGCCTGAGCCAGCGGAGCCGCCGCCAGCGTGGCCAAAATGAACCCTGACAAAATGCGCATAACGTTCCTCACCCCAACAAAATTGACAAATTCTGAAATAAAAACAGGCCATTTTACACACAAAGGGAGTTTTACAGCAGTGCGGCGTGTATTTATTGGATTAGTCTGGAAAGCAACAAAATATAGGCATAATATCAACAAACGGTTAACCTGGACTGACCAGTTAGCTTCCCCTACTACACAGAAAAGAATGGGTATTTATGTCTACCACACCACTGACACTTGAAGCCGCCCGCCAGAAAATTGGCGAGATCTTTGTTTATCACATGCCGTTTAACCGCGAGCTGGGCCTGGAACTGCGCCGTTTTGACGACGACTACGTGGAGCTGAGTTTCACCAACCAGCCCAAGCTGGTGGGCAATGCCGCCCAGAAAATTCTGCACGGCGGCGTGATCGCCTCGGTGCTGGACGTCGCCGCCGGGCTGGCGTGCGCCGGCAGCGTACTGATGCGTCTGGATCCGTTGATCGAAGAAGAAGTCGCTACTCGTCTTTCCCGCATGGGAACCATAGATTTGCGCGTTGATTATCTGCGCCCTGGCCGTGGCGAGCATTTCGTCGCCGCCGCCAGCGTATTGCGCAGCGGCAATAAAGTCGCGGTCGCCCGCGTCGAACTGCATAATCACGATGGCCTGCATATCGCCAGCGCCACCGCTACCTACCTGGTCGGGTGATTGTGTGCGGTGAGCGTCTTAAGTACACTCACCGCATCTCCGTTTTACCCATCTGAGTAACGTCATGGACGCACAGCAAACACGGCAGGGCATCTTCTTTGCTCTGGCCGCCTATTTTATTTGGGGCATCGCCCCTGCCTATTTCAAGCTGATCCAACAGGTGCCTGCCGATGAGATCCTCACCCATCGGGTGATTTGGTCGTTCTTCTTTATGCTGGCGCTGATCACTCTCGGACGTAACTGGTCACAGGTGCGGGCCGCCTGCCACGACCGTAAGCGGCTGTTGCTGCTGGCGGTGACCGCGTTGCTGATCGGTGGCAACTGGCTGCTGTTTATCTGGGCGGTGAATAACCACCATATGCTGGAAGCCAGTCTGGGCTATTTCATTAATCCGCTGGTGAATGTGCTGCTGGGGATGTTGTTCCTGGGCGAACGCTTCCGTCGGATGCAGTGGTTGGCGGTGGCACTGGCTTTTGCCGGTGTCCTGATCCAGCTATGGCAGTTCGGTTCACTGCCGATTATCGGCCTGGGGCTGGCGTTCAGCTTTGCCTTTTACGGCCTGCTGCGCAAGAAGATCGCCATCGACGCGCAGACCGGCATGCTGATCGAAACCCTGTGGCTGCTGCCGGTAGCGGCCGCCTATCTGTTCCTGTTCGCCGACAGCCCGACCAGCCACCTCGGTGCCAATGCCTGGTCGCTGAACCTGTTGCTGGTGGCCGCTGGTATCGTCACCACCATACCGCTGCTGTTCTTTACCGCTGCGGCTACTCGTCTGCGCCTGTCAACGCTCGGCTTCTTCCAATACCTCGGCCCCACGCTGATGTTCCTGTTGGCCGTGACCTTCTACGGTGAAACCGTCGGACAGGACAAGCTGGTCACCTTCGGCTTTATCTGGGCGGCGCTGCTGCTGTTTATCCTCGACGCGCTCTACACCCAGCGTAAACTGCGCTGAGGTCAGAGCTAGGTTGAAGCCGGCGTGGCGTGGTTGGAAATAAACCGCGCCATCGCCGGCCCCGTCAGCAGAATAGTGAACAGCCGCAGTGTCTGCATCGCCATCACAAAAGACATGTCTACCCGGCTGCCGGCGGCAATGATCGCCACGGTATCCAATCCGCCTGGGCTGGTCGCCAAATAGGCAGTCATCAGGTCTACCGGCAGAAAGTGCGTCAGCATCCACGCCAGCAGGCCACAAAACAGCATCAGCGCGACGATCGACACCACCATCTGCGGCAGAGTCCGCAATGCCAGTAGAAATATCGGCCGGGTAAAACGCAGCCCGACGCTCCAGCCAATCAACGTATAAGCCAAGGCCAGTAGCCACTCTGGTATCTGCAGCGCCATAGTACCGCTGGAATGCAGCGTCGCACCGATGATCATCGGCAACAACAGCGCGCCGGACGGGATACGCAGCCGAGGCCCTAGCCAGGCACCGACCATGGCTACGCCCAGCGTCGCCGGAAAGCGCCAATCCAGCGACGGGAACCATTCCAGCGCCGCATTGCCGTGACCCGCTTCATCGCCCAAACCAATGCGGGCCACCATCGCCGCTGCGGTCGCGACAAACAGTACCCGCAGATACTGCATAAATGCCACCAATCGAACGTCTGCGCCAAAATCACCGGCCATCGCCACCATCGCCGACGCTCCGCCGGGGGATGAGCCCCAGGCACCGGTCGGCCCAGGCAGGCCGCTAAAGCGCACCAGGCACCAGCCGGAAATGCCACTGGCCAGCAGCGTGGCGATCAGCACCAGCAGCACCAGCGGCCAGTCATCGAGTAACGGCGTGAGAATAGCGGGAGAAAGGCTTTGTGCAATCATGCAGCCCAGCACCGCCTGCGCAGCGATAAACAGGTAGCCGGGAATGCGCACCGTGGCGCCCAGCAGCCCCATGGCTACGCCGACAATCATCGGCCCCAGCAACAGCGCAGCAGGAATATGGAAGGTTTGCAGGCCAAATCCCAACACCAGCGAAGCCAGCAGCAGGATTGACCATTGAATCAAGCGGGGGAACTTCTCCATCAAAACGCATGCCTTACAGACAGATAAGCCGTGGGGGCATTCTAACCCTATTTAGCAGGCTAAGCGTTGGCCAACGGCAGAAATATCGGGCGAACAGGTTCGCCCGTCAGCTTACAGCCAGTTCTTGCGTTTGAAGTACAGATAAGGGGCCAGCCCCGCCAGGATCATCAAACTGATGGCGCCGGGATAACCGAACGACCACTTCAGCTCCGGCATAAACTCAAAGTTCATCCCGTAGCTTGAGGCCACCAGCGTTGGCGGCAGGAACACCACCGAAACCACCGAGAAGATCTTGATGATGCGGTTCTGTTCGATGTTGATAAAGCCCATCGCCGCCTGCATCAGGAAGTTGACCTTCTGGAACAGCGATTCGTTGTGCGGCAACAGGGATTCGATGTCGCGCAGCACTTCACGCGCCTGTTCCAGCTGACCGGTTGGCAGCCGCGCCTTGCGCACCAGGAAGTTCAGCGCCCGTTGGGTATCCATCAGGCACAGACGGACCTTCCAGCCGATATCTTCCAGTTCGGCCAGCGTCGACAGCGCCTCGTCGTATTCATCACCCTGATGGCCTTCCATGATTACCCGGCTGAGCTTTTCCAGATCGCTGTAGACGTTTTCGATCTCGTCCGCCAACTGCTCAATCTTGGTTTCGAACAAATCCAGCAACAGCTCGTAGGCGTTGCCGTCAACCATCGTCAGATTACGGGCACGCATGCGGTACAGGCGAAACGCCGGCAGTTCACGCTCACGCAGGGTATACAGGCGACCATCGCGAATGGTGAAAGCCACGGTGGAGTTGCCGGCATGGTCTTCCGCATCTTCAAAATAGAAAAAGGAGTGAATATGCAGACCGTCTTCGTCTTCGAAGAAACGCGCGGAAGCTTCGATATCGTCCAGCTCCGGGCGTGTCGCCAGGCTTTGGCCCAGCTCGTTTTGCACGCGCTCACGTTCGCCTTCTTCCGGCTCAACCAGGTCAACCCACAGTGACGTAGTGAGGTCATCGGAGTCATCCAACTCCAGACGGGACAGGCGGCTGTTATCTAATTTAAACGCGCTTAGCATCTGCTAAAACTCCCTTGGGGTGACAGGGGTAAACAACGCGTGGAAGCACAGAAACAGGGGGATGTTGTATCACCAGCTTGTTTCAGACCATGTAAGGATCTGACTCATAGCGACACTGAAGAGGTCGCCGACAACCACGAAGGCTATCAGCTCAATGGGATAGCCTTAGAAGTTGCACCTGTTGTTGTCCAGGTCAGTGAGCCAGTATCTACTGGGTGTGTCCAAGGCGTATGTCCTCATTGATAATAGTGCGCGCATGTTACGCCGAGAAGAAAAAGTCTGTCAACCGGTTAGGTCCGATAATTGCGCAACAATTCATCGCTATAACCGATGGGGGAAATCAGCAAAATCGGCGATAAAGGGTAACGAAAAAGCTGCGACGATCTCTGACCACGCGCAAGAATGTTGCTAAGATTAGGCCACGATAAGCTTGCGGACTTTACCGATGAAACAAATTACCGCCCACGACCTGACCGCCATGAGTGAACAGGCCGCTAAAGTGGCACGCCTGCGCGCGCACCGTACGTTACACGAAGAGTTGAGCGACCCGGTGCAGCGACTGGCAATTGCCATGGAACCCGGCACCTATATCCGCCCCCACCGCCATCCGCAAACCTGGGAGCTGCTGACCCCGCTGCGCGGCCGTTTTGTGGTGCTGCAGTTTAACGAGGACGGCGTCGTCACCCAGCGCACCCTGCTCGGCGAAGAAACCAAAGTGCTGGAGATGCCGGCGTTTACCTGGCATGCCGTGCTGTCGGTTGATCCGGGTGGCGTGGTATTCGAAGTGAAGCAAGGGCCTTATCAGGCGCTGTCGGAAGAAGACTGCATGCCGTGGGCACCGCAGGAAGGGGCCGAAGGTACCGAAGCGGTGATGCGTTGGTATGCCACCGCGCAGATCGGCGATCGCTATACCCATACTGTTTGATGTCACCATAGGGGCGATAACTCGCCCCTGCCGGCACCGGGTTTACACCGCCTCCAGGCGGGCGTAAGCGGCCACCAGCCACTTGATGCCTTCACCCGGAAAAGCAATCTGCAGCCGGCTGTGTTCGCCGCTGCCTTCCAGATTGACGATAGTCCCTTCGCCAAACTTGGGGTGGCGCACTCGCTGGCCCAGCTTGTAACCGGTGTCGTTTTCGCTGATCGGCGTGCCCATGCGGCGATGATTCGCCGGCCGTGAGACGCTGGCGCGCAAACGCACTTCTTCCACACACTCCTCCGGCAGTTCGCCGATGAAACGTGAAGGCCGGTGATAAACCTCTTTGCCGTACAGACGCCGGGTTTCGGCATAGGTCAGCGTCAGTTTCTGCATGGCGCGCGTCAACCCAACGTAGGCCAGACGGCGCTCTTCTTCCAGCCTGCCGCCTTCGTCCAGCGACATTTGGCTCGGGAACATCCCCTCTTCCATTCCGACGATAAACACCTGCGGGAACTCCAGCCCCTTGGCCGAGTGCAGGGTCATCAACTGCACCGCGTCCTGATAGGCATCGGCCTGCCCCTCGCCCGCTTCCAGCGCAGCATGTGACAGAAACGCCTGCAGCGGCATCAGATCCTGATCTTCATCCTGATAGCTGTACTGGCGCGTTGCCGTCACCAGTTCCTCAAGGTTTTCGATACGTGCCTGACCTTTTTCGCCCTTCTCCTGCTCATACATAATGAACAGCCCCGAATCGCGGATCACCCGATCGGTCTGAACGTGCAGTGGCATATCGGCGGTTTCGTGCGCCAGTGAGTCCACCAGCTCGGTAAAGCGTTGCAGCGCAGATGCCGCCCGCCCGGCCAGCACCTTGTCCTGCAACAGTGCGCGGGTGGCCTGCCACAGGGTCAATTGACGATCGCGGGCCGTACGACGCACTTCGTCCAGCGTCCGGTCACCAATGCCACGCGTCGGCGTATTCACCACGCGTTCGAACGCAGCATCGTCGTTACGGTTGGCGATCAGCCGCAGGTAGGCCAGGGCATCCTTGATCTCCTGACGCTCGAAGAAGCGCTGTCCGCCGTAAATACGGTATGGCATCGCCGTTTGCAGCAGCGCCTCTTCCAGCACGCGTGACTGGGCATTGCTGCGATAAAGGATGGCGCAATCATTCAGCGCACCGCCGTTTTCCTGCCAGGCTTTGATACGGCCCACTACGAAGCGCGATTCATCCAGCTCGTTGAAGGCACAGTAGACTGAGATAGGCTCGCCTTCGCCGCCTTCGGTCCACAGATTTTTCCCCATGCGTCCGCCGTTGTTGGCGATCAGGGTGTTGGCCGATTTCAGGATATTGCTGGTCGAACGGTAGTTCTGTTCCAGAAGTACGCTTTGCGCACCGGGGAAATCCTTCAGGAAGCGTTGGATATTTTCCACCTGAGCGCCGCGCCAGCCGTAGATCGACTGGTCATCGTCGCCGACGATCATCACGTTGCTGTTATTGCCGGCCAGCAGGCGGATCCAGGCGTACTGAATGCTGTTGGTATCCTGAAACTCGTCCACCAGCACGTTGGTGAAGCGTTCGCGGTAATGATTGAGGATATGCGGCTTGTTCAGCCACAGCTCATGGGCACGCAGCAACAGCTCGGCAAAGTCCACCAGCCCGGCGCGATCGCAGGCTTCCTGGTAGGCCTGGTAGATACGCAGCCAGGTCGCTTCCACCGGGTTGTTGTAGGTTTCAACGTGCTGCGGGCGCAGGCCCTCATCTTTTTTGCCGTTGATGTACCACATTGCCTGACGCGGCGGCCATTGCTTCTCGTCGATATTCAACGCTTTGACGATACGCTTGAGCAGGCGGAACTGGTCGTCGCTGTCAAGAATTTGGAAATCCTGCGGCAGGTTGGCATCCAAATGATGAGCGCGCAGCAGCCGATGAGCCAGACCGTGGAAGGTACCAATCCACATGCCGCCCTGGCTGGTGCCAATCAGGTGTTCGATACGGTGGCGCATTTCCGCCGCCGCCTTGTTGGTGAAGGTCACCGCCATAATGGAATACGGCGAGCAGTTCTCTACCGCCAGCAGCCAGGCGATGCGATGCACCAGCACCCGGGTTTTACCGCTGCCCGCGCCGGCCAGTACCAACAGGTTGCCACGTGGCGCCGCCACGGCTTCGCGTTGTTTTTCATTCAGGCTGTCGAGCAGATCGGAAACGTCCATAGGCACCATTAATTGGTAAGGGAAAGCGCGTCAGAGACGCGATTCCACTGGGAATTTATACAGAGTTCTGGCAGGGATTATAACAATGCTGTCAGCGATGCCAACTGCGAAATCTCAATATGTGGCAGCAGACGGCTGTCGGCGGCCTGCATCAGGCTGCGCTGGCGGTCGTTGATCCAACAGGCCTGCAGACCGGAACGCAATGCCCCGGCGACGTCGGTGGTCAAATCATCACCCACGTGAAGAATGCGTTCCGGAGCCACTCCCAACCGCTCGGCGGCCAGTTGATACATGTCCTGATAGGGCTTGGCGCGGCCATCCGGCCCGGAACGCAGCACAAACTGGAAGTAACCATCCAGCCCGCACAGTGCCGGGTCGGCATTGCCGTTGGTGATCGCCACCAGCGGGAAACGTT
This sequence comes from Serratia sp. BIGb0163, assembly GCF_024809935.1. NCBI lineage: Bacteria > Pseudomonadati > Pseudomonadota > Gammaproteobacteria > Enterobacterales > Yersiniaceae > Serratia > Serratia sp. BIGb0163. The sequence continues at coordinate 220,736 of NZ_JANUDZ010000008.1, read as the reverse complement.
CACCCAGCGCTTTCAGGGTGGTATGGGTTGCTTCCGGTACCTCGATGCGGCTGCGCCACAGCGCAAAGTTCTGCATCGCCGCATCGGCGCCGTCGGCGGCTTCGGCATCGCGCAGCCCCTGACGACTCAGCGCCAAATGGATAGCGCGCCAGCGCCACTGGGTGACATCGTGGTAAATCTCTGGATCCTGTTCGCGCAGCTCCTGGCGCAGGCGATGAAAATCCGCCGACTGGAAGTGGTTCAGCCCAGGATGATAATTCTGCAGAAAAGCCACCGACTGCAGCTCGGTCTGTTTGATCACCGGCCGATTGTCGTACAGCGTGTCGTCCAGATCAAAAGTCAGCGCCGCCAGCGGTCGCAGCGGACGATAAAAATGCATCAGGATTTCCCCCGTTTGGCGCGTGGATGCGCAGCATCGTACACGTTCGCCAGATGTTGAAAGTCGAGGTGAGTGTAGATTTGAGTGGTGGTCAGATTGGCGTGGCCGAGCAGTTCCTGCACCGCACGCAGATCGCCGCTCGACTCCAGCATATGGGTGGCAAACGAGTGGCGCAGCTTGTGCGGATGGATATGGCTGTTAACGCCCTGTTTGACGCCCCACTCGGCAAAACGCTTTTGCACGTTGCGGGTCGAGATGCGCTTGCCCTGGTTGGACAGGAACATCGCGTCGTCTGACGGCCCGAACAGATCGCGCATCGCCAGCCAGTGTTCAAGCCAGGTCACCGCAGTGCGGCCCACCGGCAGTTTGCGTTCCTTGCTGCCCTTACCCAACACCCAGATTTCACCGGCGGCCAGATCGACATGGCGACAGTCCAACCCCACCAGTTCCGAAAGACGCAGCCCGGCACCGTACATGACTTCAAGCATGGCGCGATCGCGCACCGCCAAAGGATCGTTAAGATCGATATTCAGCAGCTGATTCATTTCATCAACGTCGATGTTTTTCGGCAGATGACGGCCGCTGCGTGGCGTTCGGATCCCTTTGGCCGGGTTTGCAATCAGCATACCCTGGCTGACCTGCCAGTCGAGAAAACTGCGCAACGCCGACAGGCGCAGCGCGAGGCTGGAAGACTGTAATCCGGCACGTTTACTGCGCGCCGCAAGCTGACGGACTTTGGCGGCGTCCAGCAACGGCCACTCCGTGACGCCAATTTCCTGCGCCAGCGCCATCAGCGCCTGCAGTTGACGCGAATAACTCAGTTGGGTGAGCGGGCTGAGCTGGCGCTCGACCTTCAGATAGCGCAAAAAAGCGTCCACCGGCTGTTGCAGGCTGGCCGCCAGCGGGATCATGCGCGTTCGACCCAGCGTTCCAGCAGTTCCGGCAGCATGCGCGCCAGTTGATTGAGCATCACGGTGCCCATGCCCTGCTGATAGTGTTGCGTATCGCGGCTGCTGAAAATCACCATGCCCAGTTCGCCGTCTTCACCCAACATCGACAGCGCTACCGAGCCGACCAGCTTGGCCTGCGGCAGCAGCAACAGCAGCTCAGGGCCATTGAGGCTGCCGAGGAAATGCTGTTGATCACCCAGGCGCTGAATGCGCAGCGGTTCGAACGACGAACGCGTCAGGGCAAGGTGGGTGAAATCGGAAGGCGCACCGATTTTCCAGCTTTCAGAAAACAGGCGAATATTGGCGCCGGCCAAACCGAAACCGCGCGCCCAACGCTGCAGGCGGTTGAGCATATCCTGCAGGCTGTCGGCGGTGGCCAGATTGGCCTGCAAATGCAGCAGGCTGGCAAACAGCGTTTCGTTGGCGCTGGCCTGCTCCATCAGCAGGGTGATTTCTTCTTCCAGCCGGTTGATATGGTTGCGCTGGCGGGCCAGATGCCACTCGACCAGCGACACGGTACCGCGAACGGGATGGGGAACGCGCATCTGTTCCACCAACCGCGCATTGCGGATAAAGAAGTCCGGGTTTTGCAGCAGAAACTGCATCACGGTGTCGTCGTCAAGCTCAATGCCTGCGACAGCCTGGTCCTCAACACTCTTCATAGATGAATAAATCCGTCATATACATGGGTTGCCGGGCCGGTCATAAACAGCGGGCTGCCCGGTCCTTTCCAGCGAATATGCAGGCTGCCGCCCGGCAGTTCTACATGCACCTCTTCTGACAGCAATTCCTGTTGGATCCCCACAGCCACTGCCGCACAGGCGCCGCTTCCGCAGGCCTGGGTTTCGCCGGCACCGCGCTCATACACGCGCAATTTGATGTGCTCACGGCTGACAATTTGCATAAAACCAATGTTGGCCCGTTCAGGGAAGCGCTCATGCCCTTCCAGCACCGGCCCGAGCAATTCCACCTTGGCGGTTTTTACATCATCTACCTGTAAAACACAATGTGGGTTGCCCATCGACACCACGCCGCACAGCACCGTATGTTCCGCCGCGCGCATGATGTAAGTCTTTTCTTCTTTGGTCGCGCGAAAGGGCACCGTCTGTGGATCAAAGTTCGGCTCGCCCATGTTCACACACACCAAATCGTCATCGGTGACACTCAGCACCATACGTCCGGTCTGGGTGCTCACGCGAATATCGCGCTTGTTGGTCAGCCCTTTCAGCCGCACAAAGCGGGCAAAACAGCGAGCGCCGTTGCCGCACTGCGCCACTTCACTACCGTCGGCGTTAAAAATGCGGTAGTGGAAATCCAGTTCCGGATCGTAAGGCGGTTCTACCACCAGCAGCTGGTCAAAGCCAACGCCCAAGTGCCGATCGGCCAAACGGCGGATCAGCTCGGGTGAAAAATAGACATTCTGTGTAACGGCATCGACCACCATAAAGTCGTTGCCCAGACCGTGCATTTTGGAGAACTGCATATCATACTCCGCTATCCGTCTTGGTTTGCGGTGGCCTGTGCCGCCGCAAATAGGGTGTTACTGAGCGCTCATCGACGGTTTTTGCTGAGAGCTGGAAAGTTCCTGCTGATTTTTCTGTACCTGTTCGCCAGTCTGAACCTGAGTGGCCGGTTTCTTAGTGCTGGCCGGATCGGCTGGAGGGAAGTACAGCGGGCCTTTCAGACCACAGCCGGAGAGCCCGGCAAGCAGAACTGCCATCAGCGCATAGCGTAGTTGTTTTTTCATTTGCATTAATGCCTGTAATTCATGCGTCCAAGGTCTCTATAATCGCAGGTGGATCATGAAAAGCAATAGGAATTGATTATGAACGACAGTGAGTTTCACCAGTTGGCTGACCAACTGATGCTTAATATTGAAGAGACACTGGACGATTTTGACGGCGATGCGGATATCGATTACGAAACCAACGGTGGCGTAATGACGTTAAGCTTCGAAAATGGCACCAAAATTGTCATCAATCGCCAGGAGCCACTGCATCAGGTTTGGCTGGCAACCAAGACCGGCGGCTATCACTTTAACTACCGTGATGGCGTGTGGCTCTGCGATCGCAGCGATCGTGCGTTCTATCCGTTGCTAAGCGAAGCCGCCAGCGCACAGGCCGGCGAAGAAGTGAAATTTGCCTGAAAATAGCCGCACTCACCGGGGTTCAGTTAACTGAGCCCCTGTGATATCAGTGCAGCTGGAACTGCTGTTTCAGCGGCTGAGCCGCGCCGTCAGTCAGCGGAACGCACAGGCTCGACAACACGTTACTGCGGAACGGGATCACCTGAGTGCGGCCATCAAGCTGCACTATCTGGTAAAACTGCGGCAAATTGAAGTTGATGAAGCTGGAACCGTAGGTGAAGCGATCGTGCGAGGAAGAGTAGAAGCGGCTGACGTCGCGCACCAGCTCCTCTTTACTGCCTTCACAATGGTGATAAACCTCAACGCGGTTCGACTCATCCAAAATATAGATGTTAAAGCCCTTGTCGTCCGACGTGTCCTCAAAGAAGAACTGAATGATCCCCTCACTGGCGAAACCATCCACCACCGGCGGCAAATGCACCTGATCGGTTTCCACTTTGATCGACAGGCCATGCAATTTGTTGTTGGAAATCGCCCCGTAGAATTCCACCGCGTTTTCCAGCTTTTGCACCGACACGCTCAGCCGCTCGAAGAATAGCCCCCAGGTCTGGCCGGCAACCCGCACCGCTTTAAAGCGGCCCGGTTCCAGTCGGGTGCTGGACAAGCGCAGCTCAATGCACTCTGACACCAACTGCTGAATACGGGTACGGATCAAACCGCGCAGATGCTGGCTGTAGCAGAACACCTCTACCGATTCTGGTGGGGCGGCGTCCTGATGCATTTTGCCAAGAATGGTCTTCAAGGCTTCCAACACCGATTGCTCTCCGCTGAAATGCAGGGTACGCACTTCGTTCCAGGAGTTGCGGTACAGCAGATCGATACTGCCCACCAGGCACTGTTGCTGCTGGCCGAAGCTGAACACATCGAGCTTGCGGAAATCGAAATGCACCACCTGATTGCGGAAGGCGGCGGTCGGATCGTTTTCCAGATTGACAATAATCGCCAAATGGCGAATTTCACATGGGCTGTACAGCGCTTTTGGCGTCGGTGCCGCCAGCCGCAGCGGGAAGTGGTGCGACACATCGGCCACCAACTCCTGCAGTTTGGCGGTGTCACACAGGTTGCCGCTCTTGATATGCAAACGGGTCTTCGGCGTCAGCAGGCCGTTGAAATAAGCCCAGGCCACCAGCTTGTTCAGGTAACGGTTATATTCCAGCGGTTGATGGCTGACAATCGAGTCCATGGCCGGTGCCTGGTTGTACAGGTACCAGCCGGTGCGGTTGGCGCGGCCAACCGGCACGTGAATAAAGGTTAAATCGTCTTCTGACAGGTCCGGCGAAATCTGCGGGTTCACCAGCGTCACCTTGCCGGGCAGCGCTTCAAACGCGGCGTACAGCTTGCGGGTCAGCACGCCGATATCCTGCGGGCTGGCACTGACGCTGAGGTTGTTGCGACGGGCGAAGCGGATCAGGTTGCGGTAGCTTTGCATCATCGCATCCAACAGTTCGTTGTGCGCTTCCCGCACCCGTGCGATTTTCCAGTTGGCGCGATTATCCAGGATAGCCAGACGCTCTTCGTCCCAGCCCCATTCGCTGACCAACTGGCTGAGGATCTCACGGCGCCAGCCGACGCATGCGTTGGCACGCGACAGTTTTTCACAGACTTTAAGGTAGAAACAGCGGCGGACCAGATCGAGGCGGGTGGTATCGTTGATGGCGTTCAGATAATGCGTGACGCGTTCGAGCATCATACAGTAGGCGTCAAGACCAAAGCAGACGATTTCACCCTGATGCAGACGCTGTTTGATGTCCATCGCCAGCAATTGAGTATTCGGGTATTCCCAGGAGTACGCTTCCAGCAACAGGGTCTTCAGCACCGCCTTGTATGGCGAGTCGATGCTTTTGTACAACTGCCACAGGCTGGCACCGAAATATTCTTCCGCCGACAGCGTACCCAAACCACCGAGATCCAGCCATTCGTTCGGCGTTAGCGCGCCTTGCGAGTACAGCGACAACACATATTCATCGTAATGTGATTCTTCGTCGCCCGGCACCATGTTCCACAAAATACGTTTGCCGGCCAGGCGCACCGCGGTACGGTAAAATTCGTCCAGCAGCAGGATATGTTGGGTAGAACCGCAGTCTTCACCGCCCAGGCTGCCGCTTTCGTTATGGCGGAACCGGTTTTCATCGATCAGGAAGAAGCTGACTTCCACCCCCATCGACGCCGCCCATTTTTCCAACAGGCTGCATTTCTGCTGCAGGCGGTTACGCTCTTCGTTATCCAGCCAGGACTGGTGGCACACCCAGATATCGAGATCTGAGCTGCAACTCTGGCCGATCGACGACGTGCTGCCCATCGAGTAAACCCCGGTAATCGGCAGTTCACCACTGGCAGGCTTGTCAAACGGGCTGCCCCATTTGTCTTCTAAATCGTTGAGGTATTCTTGCTGGGTTTCATCAGGCGTGTAGATGCAAACGCCATGGGGAACGTTACCGTTCAGATAACCTGGCATCAGTGGGTGGTGGTGGTGCAATAAGGTAGGCAGCAGACTGTATACCCGTTGGAACGCGGGCTTCATGGCCGCTAGGGCGCGATCGATTCTTAATTGATTGATCGCATCCAGTCTCTGCTTCAATGTCTCGATGTAGAGGTACAAGACGTCTCGCCTGATTATCCCGGTATTTAGAAAAAAACCCGTATTCCATAAGCGCCGTTAGTGTTGGAAGAATATTTGGCAACTTATTGCTGGAAACGTGATCAATCTAACACCTTGCTGATTGACCGTAAAGGAAGTAACGCTTCACTATTATTGTAGCGCCACTCCAAACGATTTACCCGCAGTGTTAACTGCCCCAAAACACATCACACGTCCCGTTGATTCCGTTGTCCTTTCTTCGCCTGCGGCTTCTTGCACTGACAGTTTTCACACTCAGTGGTAGGATGAACGGCGAATTATAAAAACGGTAACAAGCATGTTAGACAAAATTATTCGAATTGCCACCCGACAAAGCCCACTCGCTCTCTGGCAGGCACATTATGTGCAGCAGCGCCTGATGGCCAGCCACCCTGGCCTGCAGGTTGAACTGGTGCCAATGGTCACTAAGGGCGACATTATTCTGGATACGCCACTGGCGAAGGTCGGTGGTAAAGGGCTGTTTGTTAAGGAACTTGAGCTGGCGTTACTCGATGGCCGCGCCGATATCGCCGTCCATTCGATGAAAGACGTCCCGGTAGATTTCCCCGCCGGCCTGGGTTTGGTGACCATTTGCGAGCGCGACGATCCACGCGACGCATTTGTATCCAATCGTTTCACCTCGCTCGATCAACTGCCGCAGGGCAGCGTGGTTGGCACCTCCAGCCTGCGCCGCCAGTGCCAGTTACGTGAGCGTCGTCCGGACCTGATCGTGCGCGATCTGCGCGGCAACGTTGGCACCCGTTTGTCAAAACTGGACAACGGTGATTACGACGCCATTATTCTGGCGGTCGCCGGGCTCAAGCGCCTGGGACTGGAACAACGCATCCGCAGCCCGCTTAGCCCGGAAGAGTGCTTGCCGGCGGTAGGTCAGGGTGCGGTGGGCATTGAGTGCCGCCTCGACGATGAAACCACCCGTGCGCTACTGGCCCCGCTCAATCATGCCGTCACCGAAACCCGCGTTCGTGCCGAACGTGCGATGAATACCCGGCTGGAAGGCGGTTGTCAGGTGCCGATCGGCAGCTATGCCGAACTCGATGGCGACAGCCTGTGGCTGCGTGCATTGGTAGGCTCCCCGGATGGCAGTCAGATGGTGCGCGGCGAACGTCGCGGCCCGGCAGCGCTGGCGGAACAAATGGGCATTGAGCTGGCGGAAGAGTTGCTGGCGCAGGGCGCTCGCGAAATTCTACAGGATGTTTATCAGGGAAATCCTCCGGCATGACGATTCTGGTAACCCGCCCTTCTCCTTCGGGAGAGCAATTGGTAAGCCGACTGCGTGCGCTCGGCCGGGTTGCCTATCATGCCCCGCTGATCGATTTCGCCCCTGGCGGCGATCTGCCCAAACTGCCGCAGGCGTTGCAGCAACTCAATGATGGCGATTTGGTGTTTATCCTGTCGCAACATTCGGTCAGCTACGCCAACTCGGTGATGGGTCGCGTTGGGCTGCCATGGCCGGCCAGGTTGGCCTATTATGCTATCGGCCGTAACACCGCACTGGCGATGCACCGCATCAGCAGCCTGCCGGTGGAATATCCGCGCGAGCAGGAAATCAGCGAAACGCTGCTCCTGTTGCCGGCGTTGCAGAATCTGGACGGTAAGCAGGCATTGATCCTGCGCGGCAACGGCGGGCGTGAGCTGCTCGGCAACAGCCTGAGTGAGCGCGGCGCCGCCGTCAGCTATTATGAATGTTATCAACGCAGCCCGGTGCATTATGATGGCAGCGAGCAAAGCGCCCACTGGCAACGTGCCGGTGTTGATACGCTGGTAGTCACCAGCGGTGAAATGTTACAACAGCTCTATACTTTAGTTCCTGATTACTACCGTTCATCGTGGCTGTTGCGTTGCCGCCTGGTCGTAGTGAGTGAACGCCTGGCTACCCTCGCCCAGGAATTGGGCTGGAGCACAATTCGGGTAGCTGATAACGCCGATAATGACGCGCTGATCCGCGCGCTACAATAAACCTGACTATGGGATGTGCCACTATGACGGAACAAAATACCCCCTCCGCCCCGGTTGAAGAGCCAACCCCAGTGGCTGATAGCCCCAAGCCACCAGACGCTAACCAGCGTAAAGGTAAAAATACCGGCCCGATATTGGGCGCGATCGCCATCGTGCTGGTTATTGCCCTTGGCGCGGGTGGCTATTACCACACACATCGACAGGCACAGCAGTTGATCTCCGCCAATCAAAACTTGCAGCAGCAGCTCGAAGCGCTGAAACAGAGCCAACAGCAGGAAAAAAACGCGCTGGAAGGCCTGTTGCAGCAACAGGGAAAAACGCTGGATGCCGCCGACCGCGAGCAAGCGACCCTGACGCGACAACTGAGTGAACTGCAAGAAAAAGTCGCCATCATCTCCGGCAGCGACGCCAAAACCTGGTTACTGGCACAGGCCGACTTCCTGGTGAAAATGGCCGGCCGTAAACTGTGGAGCGATCAGGACGTGACTACCGCCGCCGCCCTGCTGAAAAGTGCCGATGCCAGCCTGGCAGACATGAACGATCCGAGCCTGCTCGAGGTTCGTCGGGCGATCACCGAAGACGTCAGCACGCTGTCCACCCTGACCCAGGTGGATTTCGACGGTATCATCCTCAAGACCAATCAGTTATCCAATCAGGTTGATAACCTTCGCCTGGCGGATAACGACAGTGACGAAGCGCCGATGGATCAGGACAGCGGTGAGCTGTCGAGTTCGATCAGCGAGTGGCGACAAAACCTGACCAAAAGCTGGCACAACTTTATGGCCGACTTTATTACCGTTCGCCGCCGTGATAGCAGTGCCGAACCGTTGCTGGCGCCGAACCAGGACATTTATCTGCGCGAGAATATCCGTTCGCGCCTGCTGGTTGCCGCTCAGGCGATCCCACGCCACCAGAACGAAGTGTATAAACAGTCGCTGGAAACCATCTCGACCTGGATCCGCGCCTACTTTGATACCACCGACCCGGCCACGAAAGCTTTCCTGGAAGAGTTGGATGCCCTGAGCCAGCAGTCAATCACCATGGACGTGCCGGACCAGTTGAAAAGCCAGCCACTGCTGGAAAAACTGATGCAGACCCGGGTGCGTAATCTGATGACCCAGTCCCCTGCCGCTCATCAGGAGGGATAAGCCATGTTACGCGTGCTATTTCTGTTCCTGGTGCTGATCGCCAGCGTGGTGGTCGGGCCGATGTTGGCCGGCCATCAGGGCTATGTGCTGATTCAGACCGATAACTACAATATCGAAACCAGCGTCACCGGCCTGGTGATCATGGGCGTCCTGCTGTTTGTCGTGCTGCTGGTGATCGAATGGATCCTGCGCCGCATCTTCCGCACCGGTGCTCATACCCGCGGCTGGTTCCTGGGGCGTAAACGTAGCCGTGCGCGCAAGCAGACCAAGGCCGCGCTGATCAAACTGGCTGAAGGCGATTACAAGCAGGTCGAAAAACTGCTGACGCGCAACGCCGATCACGCCGAACAGCCGGTGGTGAACTACCTGCTGGCCGCCGAGGCCGCGCAGCAACGCGGTGACGATTTCCGCACTAACCAATACCTGGAACGCGCCGCCGAAGCCGCCGACACCGACCAGTTGCCGGTAGATATCACTCGCGTGCGTATCCAACTGGCGCAGGGCGAAAACCATGCCGCACGTCACGGTGTCGATCGCCTGCTGAACCAGGCGCCGCGTCACCCGGAAGTGTTGCGTCTGGCCGAGCTGGCTTATCTGCGCACCGGCGCTTTTGCCTCGTTGCTGGAGATCCTGCCGTCGATGAGCAAGATCAACCTGCATACCGAGGCTGAACTGCAGGTCCTGCAGCAGCAGGCCTATATTGGTTTGATGAATCAGGCCATGGCAGATGAAGGCAGCGAGGGTCTGAAACGCTGGTGGAAAGATCAGAGCCGCAAAACTCGCCATGAGGTTCCGCTGCAAATCGCGATGGTGGATCACCTGATCGAATGCAATGACCATGAATTGGCGCAGGAAATCGTACTCGATAGCCTGAAGCGTCAGTACGATGAGCGTCTGGTGTTGTTGATCCCGCGCCTGAAGTCCGGCAATCCGCAGCAGTTGGAAAAAGCGCTGCGTCAGCAGGTGAAGCAACACGGTGCCACACCGCTGCTCAACAGCACGCTAGGTCAGCTGTTGATGAAACACGGCGAATGGCAACAGGCTGCCGATGCATTCCGGGAAGCACTGAAACAGCGCCCGGATGCCTACGACTACGCCTGGTTGGCGGACGTGCTGGATAAGCTGCACCGCTCGGACGAAGCGGCCCAAATGCGTCGCGAAGGTCTGATGTTGACCCTGAAGCAGAACGGCGAGTCATAACGGCATTATCGAAAGATCAAAGCGCGGCATGGTTGCCGCGCTTTTTTTTCGCCTGTCGCTTATATTCAGGCAAAAAAAAACACTTGCCGCGGTGGCAAGTGTATAAAAAAGCAATCAGGTCTAGGACAACAGGGGCGGTGCCTCACTCAACGTTATGCCCGGAGTGTGATGTCTGCGGCTGCAAGCAACGCTGACATCGTTCTGGTGGGCAATAGGCACCTTAAATCGGCTCTGCGTCATTCCCAGGGTTTATGAAGCCTAAGGCAAACATAAGAGGTGGAATGAGCATCTACGAAATAGATATTGCACTTGGCGTGCCAACTTTGGGAAAAGTGCCATTTAGCTTGAAGGAAAAAATTTAATTCTTTGAATTAAAAGAGATTTAATCGTCATATTAAATTTATCGCCTCTCATCGGATATAAACCCACTCTCCCCCTGGCCCCAGCAGATATGTCGCCTTATAACGACGACTTAAGCCAAAGTGATTTTTATCTTATTAAATCATAATGTTATATGTCTCAACCTGGCGACAATGCGCCATGCCGATGTCGCTGAAAACCAACACGGCTCCAGAAACCCATAGCAGGACAACAGGAAGTTAAAAGTGAGGTTTACCGAATGGCAGAAAGCGAAAAGCCCGTTCATTGCTGAACGGGCTTTTCTGAATGTGGTCGGCGAGAGAGGATTACTGCATCTGCGATGCCGCCCTGCGGGCCGTTGCTAAAGCAACGTTGTCTCGCTGCGCTCGGCTCAAACCTCCTTCGGAGGTGCTCATCCTATAAACTACAGACGTAAAAAAACCCGCTAAAAGCGGGTTTTCTTGAATGTGGTCGGCGAGAGAGGATTCGAACCTCCGACCCACTGGTCCCAAACCAGTTGCGCTACCAAGCTGCGCTACTCGCCGATTTCTTGTTGCAGATACTACCGAATTTTATCGCTTATGTCTATGTAAATATTAAATTTATTAGACATTTTGTGTGTGGTGCGAAGAGAGGGACTTGAACCCTCACGTCCGTAAGAACACTAACACCTGAAGCTAGCGCGTCTACCAATTCCGCCACCTTCGCACAGTCACAAAACAGCTTACAATTCTTCACTTCTCTTAGGAAGTGGGGTGGCTAATGGGACTCGAACCCACGACAACTGGAATCACAATCCAGGGCTCTACCAACTGAGCTATAGCCACCATTACTTCTTAACTACTTCACGCGGTAATACTACCACCGCAGCTCTTGCACACAAACTTAATGGTGCGCCCGACAGGATTCGAACCTGAGACCTCTGCCTCCGGAGGGCAGCGCTCTATCCAGCTGAGCTACGGGCGCATAGCGCCGTTGCGGGAGGGGATACTACGGTTTTAACCCAATCCTGTCTAGTGCTTTTTCGCAGAAATGTCGCGTTTGATTACGCTTTGCTCAGTCCCGCGCAGGAAAGGGCTATCCGTAGCCCTTTTTCACCGGTTATTGCTGGGTTTCTGTCCGTTTTTCAGCCGGATGATGTTTCTTGTGCATCCCGAAAACAAAGTAGCACAGGCTGACTGCCGCCAAGAATATTGCCCCGACCAGCAAAGAAATACGAGTATCCGGGTTAATTCCCATGCCGATCAGCACGCAGACCAGAAAAGCGATGGTCAGATAGTTCACATAGGGGAACATGATCGACTTAAAGCTGTGGGTTTTGATCGCTTCCTTATGGGCTCGGCGGAAATACAGTTGGCTAATCAGCACCACAAACCACGGCACCATACCCGGCAGCACGCTGGCGCTGTAGACATAGACAAACACCGCCTGCGGATTGGGGATCAGATAATTCAGGCCAGAGCCGACCAACAGACAGGCGATGGTCACGGCAATACAGTTCACCGGCACGCCGTTGGCAGACAGCCTGGTCAGTGAGGCAGGGAGTTGACGGTTTTTGGCCAGCGCATACAGCATGCGCCCCCCGCTATACATACCGCTATTGCAGCCAGAGAGTGCAGCGGTCAACACCACGAAGTTAATGATACCGGCAGCGGCAACGATGCCGATTTTGGCAAAGGTCAGTACAAATGGGCTGCCGGTGGTGCCGATACCGTTCCATGGGAAGATGGTGACAATGACAAAAATAGCGCCGACGTAGAAGATCAGGATGCGCCACAGGATGTTGTTAATCGCGCGTTTCAGCGTCACCTGCGGGTTCTTGGCCTCACCGGCGGTAATGCCGACCAGCTCAACCCCCTGATAGGACGCCACGACAATACACAGCGCAAACAGGAAGCCCTTCCAGCCGCCGGCAAAGAAACCGCCGTGCTCGGTCAGGTTGGCAAAGCCGATAGGCTGCCCCCCATTGCCAAAGCCAAACAGGATCACTCCCAGCCCCACCAGAATCATCACAATGATGGTGGTCACCTTAATCATGGCAAACCAAAACTCCAGCTCGCCGTACAGGCGTACCGCCGCCACGTTAGCCAGCGCTACCATCGCCACCGCGATCAGCGCCGGCAGCCACTGCGGGATCTCCGGGAACCAGAACTGCACGTAGACCCCAATGGCGGTAATTTCCGAGATGCCGACGGCAATCCACATAAACCAATAGCCCCAGGCCGTCAGATAGCCAAAGTAAGGACTCATATATTTATGTGCATAAACGGCAAAGGAGCCTGCGACCGGTTCAAGGAACAGCATCTCGCCCATCGAACGCATAATAAAGAACACGAACAGCCCGGCGATGATATAAGCCAATAATACCGACGGCCCCGCCCATTTCAGCGTGCTGGCCGAGCCCATAAACAGGCCAACGCCAATGGTGCCGCCCAGAGCAATCAGCTCGATATGCCGGGCTTCCAGCCCCCGGTGTAGTCCTTGCGGTTTTTCAGTGTGTGGCATAAATCCTCGATAATATTCTTTTGATTGTGTCTGCATGCCGGCCGTTACCGGTCGTTATTGTTTTATTGAAAAATAGCGTAAATCATCTCCCGCCGCTCTGGCGGACATCAGCTTGTGATAGGACGGTCTTACGGCGGAGAAAAACGTCGTTCAATGCGGCCACATCTGGCGCCAACAGCTGGGGATAATTTCTGGGCGGTATCGTTTCGCATTTTGCCGCTATAAGCAAACCGCAATTTAAAACTTTATGGAATAAACATGGAGGGGTTTAGCGGCTGAGGTTATAGAGTGCTGGATAATTGGCCACAAAGCAGATTAATTGAACAACTCATTGCGTCGGGGCAGAAAATCCGCCCCAACGCCTTGATTACATCTTGCCGCGATAATAGTAACTCACGAACTTCAGCAACCGCAGTTGGCGCCCAAGACGGCTCGGCTGGCTGAGCAGCCGGTAGAGCCATTCCAGGCCGAGGTTCTGCCAGACCTTTGGCGCACGCTTAACGTGCCCGGTAAATACGTCGTAGGTCCCGCCTACGCCCATATACAGCGCTTGCGGATGCACCTTGCGACAATCACGCATCAGGATCTCCTGTTTTGGCGATCCCATCGCAACCGTCACTATCGCGGCCCCGCTGGCACGGATACGTTCAAACAGGGGTTCACGTTGCTCCGGCTTGAAATAACCGTCCTGGCTACCGACCAGATTCACATTCCACTGGCTGCGCAGCTTCTGTTCGGTTTCTGCCAACACCGACGGCTTGCCGCCAATCAGGAACACCGGCGTGCCTTCACGACCGGCGCGCTGCATCAGCGCCTCCCACAGATCGGCTCCCGCTACCCGAGACACGTCGGCACCCGGATATTTACGGCGGATTGAGCGCACCATGCTGATGCCGTCGGCATACTTATACTCAGCCTCGTCCAGCAAGGCATGCAGCTCAGTGTCCTGCTCTGCCGTCAGGATTTTTTCGGCGTTCATGGCAACCAGCGTGCCGCGCTTGACCCGGCCGCCGTCAAACAGAAAATCCATGCATTGCGCCATATCGCGAAATCCCCACAGGCTGAAACCGCGCAGCTCATATTTGGGAACCGAGATTTTTGCTTCCATCTTATTATTACCCTTACAAAAGGCCGTCGGCCCGCACAGAAGAAGCAGGCGGTGTCAGCGTTCGCGAACGCTGCACTCGCGCCTTAATCAATCCGGCAGTATCAAACAGCCAGTACAGCAATTTTGCCATCAGCAAACAGACGCCGAAAATGAGGCAGAAGAACACCACCCGCGAGACAAACGAATCCACCCCTTCTCGCGCCAATACGATGATGTTGAATACCGCGCCAAAGCAGAAGCCCTGCAATATGGCGGCTTTATAACGGTTCGATTCGCTTTTGCCCATCTCATACAGCCAGTCGAACCACTTGATGATCATACCCACCAGCACCGCGCCAACAGGAATAAACAGCGCGCCCCCCATCACCACCAGCGAACCGATCAGCGTCGGTGAGATCGCCAGGCCAGAATGGTTATCCAGCACTTCCCAGGTGAAATAGTTGGCAGTATTGAGCACCGTGTCCGGTCGGCCCGGCCATAGCCAGCTCGGAATAAACACATAGAAATCACGCACTATCGGCGCCAGCCCCTGGAAATCAATCTTGTCGTAGTTTTGCAGCAGCAACGCCAAATTTTCCCACGGCGAGAAGGTGTCACGCGTCAGATAGAGGAAGGTATAAAACGCCTCGGGGCCACTGACGTCCAGGCTGTAGCGCTTTAACGCCAGCCAGAACATGCCGACAATGCCGAACACCCCCGCAGCAACCAGCATCCACAGCGAGATCCAGCCGCGCACGATACCGATAAACAGGAATAGCGAGAAAGCGATAATGATATTGGCGCGGGTGCCGCCAACAATCACATAGGTGAGGATGCCAAAAGCTACCGTCGCCGCCAGGAAAAAGAACCAGGCTCGCAGATCCTGCTTCAGGAAATACACCACCAGCATCGCCGGAATGAAGAAATAGAAGAACCGCTTGAGCGCCACGCCCGACACGTCACTGGAGAAAATCTGGCTGTATGAGTTGAGCTTGAACAGCAGAAAACCGTTTTGCAAAAAGAAAATGCCGACGGTAACGATCGCCACCAATGCCAGTAAAATCCAGGTCAGATGGGTTTCAACCCGGTTCATGCTGAATACCGCTTTACGCGGTTGCACGCTACGCTTGCGCAGCCGGGTTTTATAGCTGACGTAGTAAATCGCATAAAACGCGGTGGCCGAGAGGATGGCATACAGCAAGAACTCGACCGGCACCACCTCAACGTCAAACTGAAACACCAGCAGGCAGGTCAGCGGGAAGCCGAAGTAAAACGTCAGCAAATACAGCAGCGAAAAGAACACGTTGAAGTTAAAACGGACGCGCCGAAACTCCTGATAGGTCAACGTCAGAACAAACAACGTGCCAATCAGGTAGACGACAAATAACCCGCCAAATTGCGCCAGCGTCATGAGTTATCCCCTGCCGCCAGGGCTAATGCCTGTTGCCAGCCATCAACGTAGTTGGGATTAAAGAACGCGATCGCCTGCTTGTCCACTGACGCCAGTTGGCGTTGCGCTTCACGCACTACCGCCTCATCCAGAGAATCACCGTAGAACAGCACCGGCAGGTGCTGCTCCGCCAGATCCTGCCAGAACGGGTTCTGCCGGCTCAGCACGAACGGCACGCCAAACTGGATCAACAGGCAAAGCGTGCCGATACCCTGCTGGCGGTTAAAGATAAAGTAGCCAAGATCGCACTCGCGCAGAATGTTCAGGTAGTCGTCGAACGCCACCTGCTGCGTCAGCACCTGCAGATTGCTGGCACTGAACAGCGCCAGCCCGGCAGTGCGGACCTGTTCAATATAAGCCTCGTTGTTGGCCGGATAACCCATCGGCAGGATCACGCGTACATCTGCGCCAAACTGTTGATGAATCGCTTTCAGTGCCTCAACGTGCCGGTTGGTGCGATCGCCGGAGTTACCCACCAGAATGGTCATCGGCCCAGCCAGATTTTTCTCGACGCTGATACCGGTCAATGCCGGATCCATCCGCGTCGGGAAATACAGCAGGGAGGCGGGCACACGCGCATGCCGCTGTTGATAGTGGATCACATCGCCACGGGTAGCGAATACGCGTCCGACGCGGCCTTGTGCAATGCGGCGCAGCAAATAGAACAGGCGGAATTTCCAACTGGTGGCGTTTTCATACAGGTCAGCGCCCCAGATATGCCAGCTGACCTGATGGGCTTTGATTTTGCCGCTCAGCAATGCCAGCCACAACGTCGGGTTAAACTGCCCATGGAAGAAGAAACGCTGGTCGCGATCGGCCTGAGCACGGGCTATAACCGCCATCGCCAGGCTTTTCTTGTCCGGATGACATTCAAGGTTCAGCTCGGGGAACGGCCCTAACGCAGCGGTATCTTTGGCAGCCACCATGAAATGGCGTGTCTGATCGGACGGCAAGCGTTTCGCCAACACGTCGTTGAAGAAACGCAGCACCGTCTGATTGTGATGCGGGATGTCAGATCCCAATACGTGAATCAGTGTAGTCATACTCGTCTACGATAAAGAATAAATACGCAGCTACAGAGCGTGAAATACACGATGTAGGTTGCCATGTAGGCCTGTGCCGCACCCAGCGCGCCGTGCAAAGGGATCAACCAATGCGAGAACAGCGTCAACAGCAGGAACTGGCTGACTTCGGTCAGGATATAAAAACGCAGCGACGCCTTGGCAATAACCAGGTAGCCAAATACATAAGCACCCACCTTCAGCACATCCCCCACCAGTTGCCAGGCGAACAAATCGCGCATCGCGACGAACTTGTCCGTAAACAGCAACCAGATAGCGAAATCGCGTAGCAACCAGACCGTGAAGCTTGCTGCCGCCACCGCAGGCAGCACAAATTTTAGTGAGCGTACAATCTCCTGCGAGATAGCGCTTTTTTCCTTTAACCGC
The DNA here is from genome assembly GCF_024809935.1 of Serratia sp. BIGb0163. Classification (NCBI taxonomy): domain Bacteria; kingdom Pseudomonadati; phylum Pseudomonadota; class Gammaproteobacteria; order Enterobacterales; family Yersiniaceae; genus Serratia; species Serratia sp. BIGb0163. The sequence goes on along the minus strand of NZ_JANUDZ010000008.1, from coordinate 203,469 downwards.
GACAGCGTTGGCAGCAGATAGACGGTAAACGAGGCGGTAATAAACTGCAGATACGCATCGGAAATGCTGCTGACGCCCTGCCAAATCCCCACCTCTTCCCAACTGTAATGGCTTGCCAGCAGGTTACGCATCATCACATAGGCCACCGGCAGCGTCACTGAGGTGATCAGCGCCATAATGGTGAACTTGCCGAGATGGCTGGCCAGCGCCTTGTCCCATGCCAGCGCCAAATAGCTCAGCGGCAGGGTTTTGCGTCGCCACAGCATAAAACCGGCGGGCAACACTACCAATGCCGGTACCAATGCCAACCCCGCCAGCGCACCTTCATAACCGCCCAGCTTGAAGCACAGGTAGTAGGCCACCACGCCAATCAGGCTGCCGCCAATCACCGCCAGCGCATTGCCCATCGCATCGCGGTAGCCCTTCAGCACCGCCATAAACAGGTTGGCGTAAGCAATACCCATCTGAATAAACGCCACCGCCCGCACTACGCCGACATAATCAGCATGGCCGAATAGCCCGATACTGATAGGTTTGGCCGCGAACAAGAACACCAGCGCCAACAGCGTGGAAAAAACCAGCACGATGGTCGACGCCGTGCCAACAGCCAACCGCAACCGCTGCGGATCCTGATGATATTCGGCAACGTATTTTGTGATGCCGTTAAAAATCCCGGCACCGGACAACACGCCCAGCACGGTAATCAACTGGCGGAAGTTACCCGCTTGCCCCACCCCGCTGGGGCCAAAGGCCACCGCCAGCAGTTTCACCACCAACAGCCCCACGCCAATCTTGATAAGCGTAGAGCCGGCGGTCCAAATCGATGCTTTTGCCAGCGACATATCAGGCGAAGAAGTTGAGAATGGTATTGATCACCGTGCGCTGAGTGACATCAGTCATATTGTAGAACAGCGGCAAACGTACCAACCGCGCGCTCTCCTGGCTGGTGAAGCGATCTTCCCCGGCAAAGCGGCCAAAGCGATCGCCCGCCGGGCAATCATGCAGTGGGATGTAATGGAATACCGTCATGATCTCGGCTTCTTTCATATAATCGATAAACGCCGTACGGTCTTCAACATCGCGCAGTTTGATATAGAACATATGCGCATTTTGCACGCAGTCTGCCGGGATGCTCGGTAGCACGATACGGCCCGCCTCGGCTAACGGCAGGAAACTGTCGTAATACTTCTGCCACAGCGCCAGACGGCGTTGGTTGATGCGGTCAGCCGCTTCCAGTTGGCCCCACAGATACGCGGCCTGCAGGTCGGACATCAGATAGCTGGAGCCGATATCACGCCAGGTGTACTTATCCACCTGCCCACGGAAGAACTGGCTGCGGTTGGTGCCTTTCTCACGAATGACTTCCGCCCGATCAATCAGCGCCGGATCGTTAATCAGCGTAGCGCCACCCTCACCGCCTGCGGTGTAGTTTTTGGTTTCGTGAAAGCTAAAGCAGCCAATATGGCCGATGGTACCCAGCGCTTTCCCCTTGTAGGTGGACATCACGCCCTGCGCCGCATCTTCCACCACAAACAGCTCGTACTTCTTCGCCAGCGCCATGATGGTGTCCATCTCGCAGGCTACACCGGCGTAATGCACCGGTACAATGGCACGGGTCTTATCGGTGATGGCCGCTTCGATTTTGCTCTCATCGATGTTCATGGTGTCAGGGCGCAGGTCGACAAACACCACGGTGGCACCACGCAGCACGAAGGCGTTGGCGGTTGAAACAAAGGTGAAGCTCGGCATGATCACTTCATCGCCCGGCTGGATATCCAGCAGGATCGCCGCCATCTCCAGCGAGGCGGTGCAGGACGGCGTCAACAGCACCTTCGGGCTGCCAAAACGCTGTTCCATCCACTGCTGGCAACGACGGGTAAATCCACCGTCACCACACAGCTTGCCACTGCCCATCGCAGCCTGCATATAGTCAAGTTCAGTGCCAACAACCGGTGGTGCGTTAAATGGGATCATGTCTTCCTCTGTATAACCAATACGAGGTGCTTTCAATAGCAGCACCCTGTCGTTGATAGAGCCGTAGTGCGGCGATGTTACCGAACTGGGTCGCAACCCGCAGACGCTGCAGTGACCGTTGGCGGCACTCGGCAATAACCGCCGCCATTAATCGAGAGCCAATTCCTTTGCCTGCCGCGCCGGGGAACGCCGCCAGTAGACCAATGCGGGCCTCCGAGCCACCGAGTTCACGCAGGCTGACAAAGCCTTCCGGCTGCCCAGTATCGTCGAGTACCAGCAGGCATTGATGGTCAAAGGTGCCCAATACCGCCTTTTCTATCCATTCGGCATAAAAGCGGCCGCTGTCCTGGGAGTGATACCAGGGGGCGCGGAAACGGCTGGCGGTGAATACGCCGGCTGCCGCTGCGCGCAGCATCGGGATATCGGCCGGCACCGCCGGGCGAATGGCCTGCGTAACCTCGGTATGAAGTGATGCACATTCCGTGCCGATATTCAGCACCAGATCGACTTCACCCTCAACCAGTTGGAAGCCCAAACGGGTCAAGCCGTCCACCAAAGCAGTCTGATGCGCCGGAATTTTGGCCTGCACTAATGCGTAGCCATCCAGTTCGGCCTCGGTGAGCATCGGAGCCGCCGTAGAGAAATTGAGTTTGGCGCTGTTAAGGGCGAAAAACTCAGTTTCCCAGGCTAATGGCTCAATACTGGCGTGGGCGTGCATGCAGCAGATCCAGCAGATATTTTCCATAACCGGTTTTGAGCAACGATTGTGCGGCGCGTTTCACGCCCTCATCGTCCAGCCAGCCGTTACGCCAGGCAATTTCTTCCAGACAGGCAATTTTAAAGCCCTGACGTTTTTCCACCGTCTGCACAAAGCTGCTGGCTTCCAGCAGGCTGTCATGAGTACCGGTATCCAGCCAGGCGAAGCCGCGCCCCAGCAGTTCAACCGTCAGTTCGCCACGCTCCAGGTACATCTGGTTAATGCTGGTGATCTCCAGCTCTCCGCGCTCCGAAGGTTTCACCTGTTTGGCGAACTCCACAACCTGGCTGTCGTAGAAATACAGCCCAGTCACCGCCCAATTGGATTTAGGCGCTTTCGGCTTTTCTTCGATCGACAGCGCACGGAAATTATCATCAAACTCCACCACGCCAAAGCGCTCGGGATCCATTACCTGATAACCGAACACGGTAGCGCCCTGCGTACGGGCGGCAACCGTCTTCAGTTTCGGACTAAAGCCCTGGCCAAAGTAAATGTTGTCACCCAGCACCAGGCAGCTCGGCTCGCCGGCGAGGAATTCTTCGCCAATCAAAAATGCCTGCGCCAGGCCGTCAGGACTGGGTTGTTCGGCATAACTGAGGTTAATGCCGAACTCTTCGCCGCTGCCCAATAAGCGTTTGAACGAGGGTAAATCTTCTGGGGTAGAGATGATTAAAATGTCGCGGATCCCCGCCAGCATCAAAACTGACAGTGGATAATAAATCATCGGCTTGTCGTAAATAGGTAATAGCTGTTTGGATACGCCGCGGGTAATCGGATGCAAGCGTGTGCCGGAACCGCCCGCCAGAATAATACCTTTCATACTCACTCCAGAATCCACAGGGCTACCGCTTAAGCGGTGGCCTCGCTAAATTTAGTCGGATAAACCTAAACGTTCACCCGCATAGGAACCGTCCTGAACGCGACGCCACCAGATTTCATTGTTCAGATACCAGGAAACCGTTTTGCGGATGCCGCTTTCAAAGGTTTCCTGCGGGCGCCAGCCCAGCTCCCGGTCAATTTTTCCGGCATCTATCGCGTAGCGCATATCATGGCCCGGGCGATCCTTGACGTAGGTAATCAGGTCGCGGTATTTCTCCACGCCCTGTGGCTTGTTCGGCGCCAACTCTTCAAGCAGGTCGCAGATGGTCTGCACCACTTCAATATTCTTGCGCTCATTGTGGCCGCCGATATTGTAGGTTTCCCCTACCACGCCTTCGGTAACCACCTGGTACAGCGCGCGAGCGTGGTCTTCGACATACAGCCAATCACGCACCTGCGCCCCATCGCCATACACCGGCAAGGGTTTACCGGCAACGGCATTGAGGATCACCAACGGGATCAGTTTCTCCGGGAAGTGATAGGGGCCGTAGTTATTGGAACAGTTGGTGACCAGGGTCGGCAGACCGTAAGTACGCAGCCAGGCGCGAACCAGATGATCGCTGGAGGCCTTCGAGGCCGAATACGGGCTGCTTGGCGAGTAAGGCGTGGTTTCGGTAAACAGATCGTCCGTACCGTGCAGATCGCCATACACTTCGTCGGTGGAAATGTGGTGGAAACGGAAGCTTTGCTTCTTTGCCGCGTCCAGCGGCTGCCAATAGTGGCGGGCCGCCTCCAGCATGGTGTAGGTGCCCACCACGTTGGTTTCAATAAATGCCGCCGGGCCGTCGATAGAACGGTCAACGTGGCTTTCTGCCGCCAGATGCATGATCACGTCCGGCTGGTACTCGGCAAACACCCGATCCAACGCCGCGCGATCGCAGATATCCACCTGTTCAAACGAATAACGAGGGTTATCGGCAACCACCGAAAGCGACTCCAGATTGCCCGCGTAGGTGAGCTTATCCAGCACCAGGACACTGTCCTGCGTGGCTTCGATAATATGCCTCACGACCGCGGAACCAATAAAGCCGGCGCCTCCAGTGACTAAAATACGTTTCAACGCCAAACCCCTTTGGTATCCACGATCCAGGACTGCGTAATCTCTTCCGGCTTGATCGCCTTGAACTGTTTATGATCGACCAGCATCACGATCACATCCGCCTGCTGCAGCGCTTCTGGCAACTCTTTCAGCGTCACGTGGCCTACCAACGATTTCGGCAACTGTTCCACGTTCGGCTCAACGACCAGCGTTTCTCCCACGTGCCAATCGGCAATCAGATGGGCCACTTCCACCGCCGGACTTTCGCGCAGATCGTCGATATTTGGCTTGAAGGCCAGGCCGAAACAGGCAATTTTCACTTCTGAAGCGCGCTTGTCGGTCGCCGCCAGACAGTCGGCAACGGCCGCTTTCACGCGATCCACTACCCACAAAGGTTTTCCGTCATTCACCAGACGCGCAGTATGAATCAAACGTGCCTGCTGCGGGTTTTGCGACACGATAAACCAAGGGTCGACCGCGATGCAGTGTCCGCCAACGCCAGGGCCTGGCTGCAGGATATTCACCCGCGGATGGCGGTTGGCCAAGCGAATAAGCTCCCAGACATTGATGCCCTGATCGGCGCAAATCAACGACAGTTCGTTGGCAAAGGCGATGTTCACATCACGGAAGCTATTTTCGGTGAGTTTGCACATCTCTGCAGTACGTGAATTGGTAATGACACACTCGCCTTCGAGGAAAATCTTGTACAACGCGCTGGCGCGCTCCGAACATTTTGGCGTCATGCCGCCAATAACGCGGTCGTTCTGAATCAGCTCAACCATCACCTGCCCTGGCAGAACGCGCTCTGGGCAATAAGCGATATTCACATCAGCGGCTTCACCCGCCTGCTGCGGGAAGCTGAGATCGCTGCGCGCCTCGGCCAGCCACTGCGCCATCTGCTCGGTGGCGCCGACCGGAGAGGTGGATTCCAGGATAACCAGATCGCCCTTTTTGAGCACCGGTGCCAGAGATTTGGCCGCAGCTTCTACATAAGCCAGATCCGGCTCATGGTCACCTTTAAACGGCGTTGGCACCGCAATCAGGAAAGCGTCCGCAGCCAGGGGTTGGGTCACCGCCTGCAGGTAGCCGCCGTCGACCGCGTCTTTCACCACTTTATCCAGATCGGGTTCAACGATGTGGATCGCGCCGCGATTAATGGTATCCACCGCATGTTGGTTAACATCTACGCCCACCACTTTTTTCTTGCGGGAGGCAAACGCCGCCGCCGTTGGCAGACCGATGTAACCCAGGCCGATAACCGAAATAGTGTTAAAACTCATAGTGTCACCTGATGATTCTTCAAAGCTTCGAGAATACGCTGGCAGGCATGCCCGTCACCGTAAGGGTTATGCGCCCGGCTCATGGCGTGATATTCGTCTTCGTCCGTCAGCAACTGGGTAACCGCATCAACAATTTTGGCTACGTCGGTTCCCACCAGACGCACCGTACCCGAATCGACCGCTTCCGGCCGTTCGGTGGTATCGCGCATCACCAGCACCGGTTTGCCCAATGACGGCGCCTCTTCCTGAATACCGCCCGAGTCGGTCAGGATCATATAAGCGTTGGCCATCAGGTACACAAAGGGCAAGTAATCCTGCGGGTCGATCAGGATGATGTTATCGATCCCTTTCAGAATGCGGTTGACCGGCTCGCTAACGTTGGGATTGAGATGTACCGGGTACACCACCTGCACATCGGGATGAGTGCGGGCAATTTCTGCCAGCGCGCTGCAAATCCGCTCAAACCCGCCGCCAAAACTTTCACGACGGTGGCCGGTCACCAGGATCATTTTTTTGTCGGCATCCAGGAACGGGTAGCGTTGTGACAGGCTGTCATGCAATGCCACATCATTCATCACCCGATCGCGTACCCAGAACAGCGCGTCAATCACCGTGTTACCGGTGACGAAGATATGATCGTCCGGTAACAGTTCGCGCAATAGGTTCTGACGTGAGTTTTCCGTCGGGGCAAAATGATACATCGCCAGATGGCCGGTCAGCTTGCGGTTAGCCTCTTCCGGCCATGGGGAGTAAAGGTCGCCGGTACGCAGACCCGCCTCTACGTGCCCAACCGGGATACGCTGGTAAAACGCCGCCAAACTGGTCGCCAGCGTGGTGGTGGTATCACCATGAACCAGCACCACGTCCGGTTTGAATTCTTCAAGAACGCCTTTCAGGCCTTCCAGAATACGGCAGGTGATCTCACTCAATCCCTGGCCGGGCTTCATGATGTTCAGGTCGTAATCAGGCACTATCTCAAATAACCGCAATACCTGATCCAACATCTCACGATGCTGTGCCGTAACGCAGACTCTTGATTCAAAGGCTTCATCCTGAGCCAGGGCATGTACCAGCGGGGCCATTTTGATGGCTTCAGGTCTGGTGCCGAAAACAGTCAACACTTTCACAGCGAATCTCTTATTGTCGGTTAACCGCAGGCGTACCTGCGAATTGGGCGCTTATGCGCCCTTCAGCGAATTATTATATTATTTTTAATTACGCGGCCGACGCACCAGGGCAACACCTGCGCCAACCAAAGCACCCATCGCGCCCCACATGATCAACCAGAATATCCGCCGTGGGCTATCACGTTTTACCGGTTCTTCCGGGGTCCGCAAATAGCGGTAAGTCTGAAACTTCTCGTCCAACGTCGGGCCGACGTTTAATGTCGACAGCATCGCACGATTTTGATCGTAATCGAGATCGAAGGTTGGCCCTGAAGCCTGTAGCCCTTCCAAACGCGCCTGCAGCATAGGTTTACCCAGCAGGAACAGGTCGGAGTCCGGCAGTTGCTCTGTCGGCGTATCGGTCTGAGTACGGCTGATACCCTGCGTCTCGGCAATCTTCAGTGCCTGTTGAATGGTATTCAATTCACGCTTATACACTGCCGCCGCCACCGCTTCCTGACGCTTGACCTGCGCCTTCATCGAGGTGGTACGGGCCGCCCAGGCACCCTGGATCTCTTCGTTCAAATGCTGCGCAGCGCGGTGACTGGCGAACGCCACATATTGACGCAACAGACGGTTGGCATCCGCCGCCGTTTCCGCCGTCAGCTTCACGCCGTCGTTCGGCACTTTTTTATCATCACGCGGTGTGAACTGAATATTGTTAATCAGTTCGTCGAGCAATGCCGCATCGGCAGCGGCATCGCCTTCCTGGCGCTGCTTGTAATAATCGCTCTGCAGCCAGAAATCGCGACGCGTATCGTAGGCCGCCAACTGCATAATGAATTCATTATAGGCTTCGTCAGCAATGCCGGGTTGATCGGTGCTGGCGGCCGGCATGGTCCGCACGTCCAGATTACGCAGGAATTGTTGCTGGGAATAATATCCCCCCAACGCATTCACTGTTGGCCGATCGGTAATCGCCGTCGCACTCCACTCCTGTTTCACCAGGTAGGAAACCATCAGCGCCACCACGGCGAATAACACCGCAATACCGATAATCCATGGCTTACCACGCCACAGGGTGCAGCACAGGCCGCGGATATCGAGTTCGTTATCCACCGCCGGGATATTCTTGTCAGACCTTGTTTCTGGATTCATCACTGCCCAAAAGCCTCTGGTTAAGATACTTGCTTATTGCCGTTCGAACGCCGCAGACGACGCTTGATACGCTTAATGTAACGTGCAACACGCCAGGCGCGTTTAATGCAGTAGCCGTACAAGAAGAAGGCAAGCAAGAATAATGCCAACATTACCCATTCAGGGATAAAAGTAAGGCGTTCGCCAAGCACGCCGATAGCCGCCAGCAAGGCTGCCGCCAGGGTAATCAACACGAAAGCCTGCCGTGGCGTAAAGCCTGCGCGCATAATCAAATGGTGAATGTGTTGGCGGTCTGGAGAGAAAGGGCTCATCCCTTTACGTAAACGGCGGTACATGATCGCAATCATGTCCATCAGCGGGATGGCAATAATCCACAACGCGGTAACCGGATTGATGGAGTGAGCTTTGCCCTGCGAACTTTGCACCAATAGCCAAATGGCGGTGAAACCGATCAGCGTGCTACCGGCATCCCCCATAAACACTTTATACCGGCGGCCAAGAATGCCGAGGTTAAGCAGAATATAAGGAACGATGGCGGCAATCATTGCGAAGCACCAGAAGGCCAGGTCAGAATGACCGCTCAGGTACAACAACACGCCCAGCGCACCGAAAGACACGCACGACAGCCCACCCAGCAGGCCATCAATACCGTCAACCATGTTAAAAGCGTTGATGGCTGCCCAAACGGCAAACAGCGTAACCAGGTAGCCAAACGGCCCCAGCAGCATTTCCCAATCGCCCAGCACATGACCCAAACTGCGCAGGTAAAGTCCGGCGAAAACCATCATCGCGATGCCGACCAGTGCCTGAACCAGCGCACGAATTTTCACGCTGATATCGAAACGATCGTCAAGAGCACCAACGAACACTAATATCCCCGCGCAAGCGAGGTAGAGTTTGCCATGCGCAATCGTTTGGTCAGAGATAAGAAAGGCGAAGCACAGCCCGGCATAAACAGAAATACCTCCGACCAGAGGGATCAGCCCCTGATGGCGTTTACGGTAATTAGGTTTATCAACCAGACCAATACGTTTTGCTGCTTTACGGGCAACAAAGAGAAAAGCCAAAGAAAACAGGAAAACAAATAGAATTTCAGTACTCATAGTGAGTAAGTTCACAGTTAACAAGATCTCTGTAGAAGATAAGGCAGCTTAACACGGGCGACAGGTTGCGCCATGGTATCCCGCTACCTTTCAGTCATTTCCTATGACGACAGCCATTCATTCTTATTCCACCGTGTTTGCCCGCTGTTTCGGCAGTAACAATGCGCGAACGACGAAACGCCGACCGCAAATAAGATGAATTCTCAGTAAGTCACGAAAATAACTTACGTTTCCATTTCTGTTACTTATCGTATCTTCCAAAAGCAAAAAACGCCACGACTAGGCGTGGCGTTCTTGGAATATTTACTCAATTATGAGCGCATCGTCATTATGAGCGCTTCATCATATCGAAGAATTCATCGTTGGTCTTGGTCATGGCCAACTTGTTAATGAGGAATTCCATCGCATCAATCTCACCCATTGGGTGAATGATTTTACGCAGGATCCACATTTTCTGCAGTTCTTCAGAGGTGGTGAGTAATTCTTCTTTACGGGTACCAGAGCGGTTGTAATCGATAGCAGGGAATACGCGCTTCTCGGCGATTTTACGCGCCAGATGCAATTCCATGTTGCCGGTACCTTTAAACTCTTCGTAGATAACTTCGTCCATTTTCGACCCGGTATCGACCAGCGCGGTAGCGATGATGGTCAGGCTGCCGCCTTCCTCAACGTTACGTGCCGCACCGAAGAAACGCTTGGGACGATGCAGGGCATTGGCATCCACACCACCGGTCAACACTTTACCGGAAGCCGGTACCACGGTGTTGTAGGCACGCGCCAGACGAGTGATGGAGTCAAGCAGGATGATCACGTCTTTCTTGTGCTCAACCAGACGCTTGGCCTTCTCAATCACCATTTCTGCAACCTGAACGTGGCGAGATGCCGGCTCGTCAAAGGTAGAAGCGATAACTTCACCCTTCACCAGACGCTGCATCTCGGTCACTTCTTCCGGACGTTCGTCGATCAGCAGGACCATCAGCACGCAGTCTGGGTGGTTGTAAGCGATGCTCTGCGCAATGTTCTGCAGCAGCATGGTTTTACCGGCTTTTGGCGGAGCAACAATCAGACCACGCTGACCACGACCAATCGGCGAAGCCAGGTCCAGCACGCGTGCTGTCAGGTCTTCGGTTGAGCCGTTGCCGCGTTCCATCCGCAAACGGGAGTTGGCATGCAGTGGGGTCAGGTTTTCGAACAGGATCTTGCTACGGGCGTTTTCCGGTTTGTCGTAGTTAACTTCGTTAACTTTCAACAGGGCAAAGTAGCGCTCGCCTTCTTTTGGCGGACGAATCTTACCGGAAACGGAGTCACCTGTACGGAGGTTAAAACGGCGGATTTGGCTAGGGGATACGTAGATGTCGTCGGGGCCTGCAAGGTAGGAACTGTCTCCAGAACGGAGGAAACCAAATCCATCCTGCAATATCTCCAACACGCCATCGCCGAAGATATCTTCTCCACTTTTCGCATGTTGCTTAAGGATAGAGAAGATAATGTCCTGCTTGCGCATGCGGGCAAGGTTTTCCAGCCCCATATTTTCGCCGAGAGTAATCAGCTCAGAAACCGGCGTATTCTTTAATTCGGTAAGATTCATAGTGGTGGGTTCTTAAACTCGGGGTATGTCTCGAACTTACATCGTGAATGGTATGGCAGCGGGATATCTCTTCCGGCTTTCTGGTGGTTGCATTGGCTTCCCTTGTTCATCCCAAAACTTAGCGAACTAAGCTGCGGAGACGCTTTCGGTTGCCGACTGGCCACGCCTTGAAATCCATTGGATATTCGTGCCTGTTTACTGGACGTTCGATCACCGGGCGCTGAGCCGTCACGGTAAGAAATGGCTTACAGAGGACGCGCGCAATGACGGTTTAAGATCGAAGGTACCTTAAAATTGATTTTGCAAAACCTTTTGATTGCTAAAACGCGGGCTGAGTTCATTTTTTCTTTCAACGCCAGCGGTTCAACACAGAGTAAAGCTTTAGATTTAGACTCTTTAGATTTAAAACTTCGGGCAAGTTCTATATGCAGTATGGTTAAACTTAACACGCTTCTGGGCAGGCGTCTAGCGGTGAATTGAACATCCCCGCCAGACGCCTGTATATCCCCGTTGTCTCTCACGCGGCAGCGTTTTTAGCCGCCGCATCACATCCATTGGGCATAGGGCTTCCCGCCCGATTACAGATTCGCGTTAAGGAAATCTTTGAGCTGACCTTTGGACAGCGCACCAACCTTGGTCGCGGCCACTTCACCGTTCTTGAACAGCAACAGCGTAGGGATACCACGGATACCGTACTTGGGTGCGGTTGCCGGGTTCTGGTCGATATTCAGCTTGGTGATGGTCAGCTTGCCTTCGAACTCTTCGGCAATCTCATCCAGAATCGGAGCAATCATCTTGCACGGCCCACACCATTCAGCCCAGAAATCGACCAGGATTGGCCCTTCAGCTTTCAGCACGTCGGTGTCGAAGCTGCCGTCAGTCAGGTGAATAATTTTATCGCTCATGTTCTACTCCAAAGGATTGTGTCTACCTTGTTGGTGTAGCATTAACCAACCTAAGGTGACTTTATTTCACCGGATACGCTTTCGTAAAGCAATAGTTAGCTGATATTCTACCACACTATGAGCAAAACACACTTGACCGAACAGAAGTTTTCCGACTTCGCCCTGCACCCGTTAGTCCTTGAAGCCCTTGAAAAGAAAGGGTTTCAACATTGCACGCCTATCCAGGCGTTAGCATTGCCGCTCACGCTCTCTGGGCGTGACGTTGCAGGTCAGGCGCAAACCGGTACCGGAAAGACGTTGGCATTTTTAACGTCTACTTTTCACTATTTGCTTTCTCACCCGGCGAAACAGGATCGCAAGATCAACCAGCCGCGCGCCTTGATAATGGCGCCAACGCGTGAACTCGCGGTGCAGATCCACTCCGATGCGGAAGCCCTGTCCCAGTCCACAGGCCTGAAAATGGGTCTGGCATACGGCGGCGATGGCTACGACAAACAGCTGAAAGTGCTGGAAAGCGGCGTGGATATCCTGGTGGGAACTACCGGTCGTTTAATTGATTACGCCAAACAGAACTATATCGATCTGGGCGCGATCCAGGTTGTGGTGCTGGATGAAGCCGACCGCATGTACGATCTGGGCTTTATCAAAGACATTCGCTGGTTGTTCCGCCGCATGCCTGCGGTCGATCAACGCCTGAACATGCTGTTCTCTGCCACCCTTTCCTATCGCGTACGCGAGCTGGCTTTCGAGCAGATGAACAACGCTGAATATGTTGAAGTGGAACCGGAACAGAAAACCGGCCACCGCATTAAAGAAGAATTGTTCTACCCGTCCAACGAAGAAAAAATGCGTCTGCTGCAGACGTTGATCGAAGAAGAGTGGCCTGACCGCTGCATCATCTTCGCCAACACCAAGCACCGCTGTGAAGACGTTTGGGGCCATCTCGCTGCCGATGGTCACCGCGTAGGCCTGTTGACCGGCGATGTGGCGCAGAAAAAACGCCTGCGTATTCTCGATGACTTCACCAAGGGCAACCTCGATATTCTGGTCGCTACCGACGTCGCTGCCCGCGGCCTGCATATTCCGTTGGTTACCCACGTCTTCAACTACGACTTGCCTGACGACTGCGAAGACTACGTTCACCGTATCGGTCGTACCGGCCGTGCCGGCGAAAGCGGTCATTCCATCAGCCTGGCTTGCGAAGAGTACGCGCTCAACCTGCCGGCGATCGAAACCTATACCGGTCACAGCATTCCGGTGAGCAAGTACAACAGTGATGCGTTATTGAGTGACCTGCCTGCGCCGAAACGCCTGGCACGCCCACGCGGCGGCAACGGCCCACGCCGTAACTCCGCGCCACGTCGTGGCGGTGCGCCACGCAATAACCGTAAACGTTCAGGCTGATAGACCATGCTCAGTTCCAGCGCACTTTATGCCGCTATCGACCTTGGCTCCAACAGCTTCCACATGTTGGTGGTGCGCGAGGTGGCCGGCAGTATTCAGACTTTGGCGCGCATCAAGCGCAAGGTGCGTCTGGCTGCCGGGCTGGATCAAAACAATCTCCTGTCGCATGAAGCCATGCAGCGCGGCTGGCAATGCCTGAAGTTGTTCTCCGAACGCCTGCAGGACATTCCACGCGCACAGATCCGAGTAGTCGCCACGGCTACGCTGCGTCTGGCGTCCAATGCCGATGAGTTTCTGCAAACCGCAGAGCAAATTCTCGGCTGCCCGATCCAGGTGATCAGCGGTGAAGAAGAAGCACGGCTGATCTACCACGGCGTTGCCCATACTACCGGCGGCCCGGATCAGCGTTTAGTGGTCGATATCGGCGGCGGTAGCACCGAGCTGGTTACCGGTACCGGCGCACAGGCGGCTCAGCTGTACAGCCTGTCGATGGGTTGTGTCACCTGGCTGGAGCGGTTCTTCAGCGATCGTAATCTGGGGCTGGAGAATTTCGAGCGGGCCGAACAGGCTGCACGTGAAATGGTGCGTCCCATCGCGCCACAGCTGCGTCAGCACGGTTGGCAAGTCTGTGTTGGTGCTTCCGGCACCGTTCAGGCGCTGCAGGAAATCATGGTGGCACAGGGCATGGATGAACGCATCACCCTGTCCAAACTGCGCCAATTGAAACAGCGCGCCATTCAGTGCGGCAAGCTGGAAGAGTTGGAAATTGAAGGGCTGACGCTGGAGCGGGCTCTGGTGTTCCCAAGCGGGCTGTCGATCCTGCTGGCGATTTTCCAGGAGCTGGGCATCGAAAGCATGATGCTGGCCGGCGGCGCACTGCGCGAAGGACTGGTCTACGGCATGTTGCATCTGCCGGTCGAACAGGACATCCGCAGCCGTACCATTCGCAACCTGCAACGACGTTATCTGTTGGATACCGAGCAAGCCGAGCGCGTCAGCCAACTGGCCGCCAACTTCTCGCAGCAGGTGAGCAATGAATGGCAATTGGATGCGCGATGTCGCGAGTTATTGCACAGCGCCTGTCTGATCCACGAAATCGGCCTAAGCGTTGATTTCAAACAGGCGCCGCAACACGCAGCCTACCTGATCCGCCATCTGGATTTACCCGGTTTCACCCCGGCGCAGAAAAAACTGCTGGCCACCCTGCTGCAAAACCAGAGCAACACTATCGATCTGCCACTGCTGAGCCAGCAAAACGCCCTGCCGCCGCGTACGGCGCAACGTTTATGCCGGATTTTACGCCTGGCCATCATCTTCGCCAGCCGTCGCCGCGACGATACGCTGCCGGCGGTACGCCTGCGTGCCAATAATGATGATGAGCTGACGGTGATCCTGCCGCCAGGTTGGCTGGAGCAGCACCCGCTACGGGCGGAGGCGCTGGATCAGGAAAGTCATTGGCAAAGCTATGTTCATTGGCCGTTGATACTGGAAGAACAACGTTGATATGACAAGGGCGCGAATAGCACCCTTGAGTTTGATGACAAAGTTGTCTTTGAATCCGAGAGACCCGGGTCTAGCGCACCGAGGGGCGCTCCGGCGGGCAAGCCGCTACGACCCCTTCGGCACGCTCTCCCTAATAACGGGCTTTGTCAGTAGTCTGAAGGGCGCCAATAGCGCCCTTAATTTTAACTTCCGCCTTTAGCCTTGGCCAACTGGGCGCGAATATTCGCCAGATGGCTCTGCCCTTTTTGCATCCGTTCTTGCGGGCTCACCACCTTACGCTCACTTTCCCACGCCAGGTCATCCTGCGGCAGCTCCAGCAAGAAACGACTGGGTTCCGGCCGCACCAGTTCGCCATATTGGCGACGTTCGCGACACAGGGTGAAAATCAGCTCTTTTTGGGCGCGAGTGATCCCCACATAGGCCAAACGCCGCTCTTCATCGACGTTATCCTCGTCAATGCTGCTCTGATGCGGCAATAACCCCTCCTCCATCCCCACCAGGAAGACATAGGGGAACTCCAGCCCTTTGGAAGCATGCAGCGTCATCAACTGAACCTGATCCAGTTCCTCGTCGCTTTCGCCGCGTTCCATCATGTCGCGCAGGGTAAAGCGCGTTACCACCTGGGTCAGCGTCATTGGCTCGTCCAGCTCGCTGCCTTCGAGCATTTCCGTCATCCAGCCGAACAGGGTATTGACGTTTTTCATGCGCATTTCGGCGGCTTTCGGGCTGGGTGAAGTTTCAAACAGCCAACTTTCGTAATCTACGCCGCGGATCAGATCGCGCACCGCGGCTATCGGTTCACGCTCCGCCAACTGAGCAATCCCGTCCAGCCAGTGAGTGAAGCGTTGCAGCGACTCTAACCCACGACCGGTCAGATGCTGGCTCAGGCCGAGATCGAAACTGGCGCGGAACAGGCTTTTGTTACGTTGATTGGCCCACTCACCCAGCTTTTGCAGCGTTGCCGGGCCAATCTCACGCTTTGGCGTGTTAACGATACGCAGAAATGCGCTGTCATCATCCTGGTTAGTCAGAACACGCAGGTAGGCCAGCAGATCCTTGATTTCCGGCCGCGAGAAAAACGAGGTGCCACCGGAAATTTTGTAAGGGATGCGGTTTTGCATCAGCATTTTTTCAAACAGCCGTGACTGATGGTTACCGCGATAAAGGATCGCATAATCGCCGTAGTTGGTTTTCTTCACGAAGTGATGAGCAATCAGCTCACCCACGACGCGCTCGGCCTCATGATCCTCATTATTGGCGGTCACCACCTTCAGCTCTTCGCCGTAACCCAGCTCGGAAAACAGCCGTTTTTCAAACACGTGCGGGTTATTGGCGATCAGGATATTCGCCGCCTTCAGGATACGCTCGCTGGAGCGGTAGTTCTGCTCCAGCTTAATCACCTGCAGTGCCGGAAAGTCTTCCTTCAACAGCACCAGGTTCTGTGGACGCGCACCACGCCAGGAGTAAATCGACTGATCGTCGTCACCCACCACGGTGAAACGCGCGCGGTTACCCACCAGCAGTTTCACCAGTTCGTACTGACTGGTGTTGGTGTCCTGATATTCATCCACCAACAGATAACGAATACGGTTCTGCCAGCGTTCGCGCACTTCTTCATTGCGCTGCAGCAGCAGAGTCGGCAGCAGGATTAAATCGTCAAAATCCAGTACGTTACAGGCACGCATATGCGCGTGATACAGGCCGTAGCAATGCGCGAACAGCTTGTCGCGTTCTGAACGCGCCAGCTCTATTGCCTTCTGGGGATCGACCAGATCATTCTTCCAGTTGGAGATGGTGGAAATCAGCTGCGCTACCAGCGTCTTGTCATTCTCCAGCCATTTCTCGGTCAGTTCTTTCAACAGCGCCAGCTGATCCTGATCGTCGAAAAGTGAGAAGTTGGACTTCATCCCCAGCGCGACATATTCACGTTTGATGATTTCCAGCCCCAGCGTGTGGAAAGTGGAAATCATCAGTCCGCGTGCTTCTTTGCGCCCCATGGTTTGCGCCACACGCTCTTTCATCTCACGCGCCGCCTTATTGGTAAAGGTCACGGCGGCGATGTGCCGCGCCTGATAACCACAGTTGTGGATCAGGTGAGCGATTTTGTTGGTGATGACGCGCGTCTTGCCGGAACCGGCACCGGCCAGCACCAGGCAGGGCCCGGTAACGAATTCGACGGCTTGTTGTTGGCTGGGATTTAATCGCATGGCGCTTTATTGCTCGACTTTATAACGTAGGAGGGGATTGTAGCAGAAAGCGTCGATGAGATTTAACGGGTATAATCAGCGCAATTTCTGTATCGATAAAGGCAATACCATGGCAAAGACGGCGTGCGCCCTGCACATTCTGGTAGATAACGAAAAACTGGCCGATGAACTGCTGGCCAAGCTTAAACGCGGCGTCAGTTTCGACACCCTGGCGCGCAAATACTCAACTTGCCCATCAAAACGCAATGGCGGCTCTTTGGGCGAGTTCAACAAGGGCACCATGGTGGCCGCCTTCGATAAAGCGGTGTTCAGCATTCCGCTGCTCAAGCCCTACGGCCCGGTCAAAACCCAGTTCGGCTACCACATCATCAAAGTGCTGTATCGCAGCTGATTGAGGGGGCAAGCGCCCCCTCTATTCTTACTGTGCGCTGGTCTCCGGCGCTGGAGCGGTATCGGTAGGTTTAACTTCTTCCGATACCACGGCAGGTGCCGGGGACATAATGCCGTTATAGGTTTCCTGTAACTGCTTCATGCTCATCTCTGGCTCGCCTTTCGGCTGCATCAACACCAGGGTCGCATCTTGCGAAAGCTGAAGTTTCAGCTCCTGATTCAACGCTTCCAGCGTCAATCCGCTCAGGAACTCCTGGCGCAGCTTTTGATACTGCTCCGGCGCGATATCCACTACGCCACTCTGTTGCGAACGCAGGCGCTGGCTCATCAACACGTCCGTATCGGTGCGGGCATAGGTGGCAAACAGTTTGCTGAGCTGATCGTTTTTCTGCGCCAGCAGGGCGTTAAACTCGTCTTGCGACAAACCGTTATTACGCACGTTAGCCAACTCGCGGGCGATAAAGCCCAGGCTGTTGTTCAGGTTGTTGTTTGGCGTGTCCAGATGGATGGCACATTGGGCGCGTTGGTATTGCACCCGGCAATCGAAGCCCAGATGCAGGTTTTTCTGGTCACTCTTGTCCAGCACCTGCTGGAGATGCCAGAACAACGCTTCGCGAGCCATATCCCCGCGCCAATAGCGGCTCAGATTTTGCGAGTCACGGATCGGATGCCAGGGCGCATCCCACATGATCGACAGCGTATCCTGTTTCACCTGCTCGCTGATCAGGCTGACCGGCTGCGGTGGCAGGGACGTCAGCGTTGGCATCAGGGCCGGCGTTTCACGCTTGCCTTGCAGCGGCGAGAAGGCTTTGTTGATTTGCTCACTCAGGCTACGGCTGTCTACCTTGCCCACCACGTACAGCGTCATCGCGTCCGGGGTGTACCACTGCTGGTAGAATTTCTTCAGTTGATCAACATTCACCGGTCGCTTGGGTGGCTGGGCCGGATCGTGTGCCAGCATCGTCGAGCCTTTCAGGCGATAGCGCCACCAGGCATCTTTGGGATTCGGTGGGAAAGTGCCAACCGGATCGATGCTGGAGTTGACCACCGCATGCACCGTATGTTCGTCGATCGCCAGCTTGCCGGTGGTATCGGAAAGCCACGTCAGCGCTTCTTTCAGCAGGTCTGGGCGGTTATTCGGCAAACTGAGATTATAAATGGTGAAGTCATAAGAACTGATGGCCGGCGGCAGTGGGCGGTCGCTGTCTACGCTTTGTTGCCACAGTGAACGCAACTGCGGTGGCGTAAAGCTTTCGCTGCGCGCCAACGACAGGCGCGGCAACAGATGGGCGAAGCCAATCTGCTGTGAAGACTCCACTAAAGAGCCAGTGTTAACCATCAACCGTAGTTCGACGCGATCGCTCGGCCGCTGCGGTGTGTCTAATATCTGCCATGAAAACCCGTTGGCCAACGCCCCCTGCTGCCAGGCAGGGTCGGGTTGTAGTGCTTCAGCCTGCACGCTGCTGTTGGCTGCAGCCAACAGCAGCCCACCTGCTATGAGATGAATTCTGGTGCCCTGCATGTGAACCCCTACTTAATGACTATCCAATTTCTTTATGCAAATGCGGATATTCCATTTACCGGAATATTAGGCTGCGACCAACAGCCTACAAACAAAACGCCCTGAGTTTCACAGTGGGGCGGAAAGCAGAAAGTGTACCATCGAGTTAGACCGCGCGCCTTTGCGGATGTCACTCATTAGTGTGAAAAATAATGGATAACCGTATTTTTAATGCAAGAAATCATTACGCGGGGGGATAAAACATCACCGATTGCCGTGGCAACCGGTGATTTGAGGATAAAATCAGGCCGAAGGCAGTGTTTTATCGGCTCCTGAGCCAGGCTTGTTGGACAGGGTGTCATGCAGCTGCTTTTCATCCAGCTGTTTACACCATTTTGCCACCACCACCGTGGCCACACCGTTACCGACCAGGTTGGTCAGCGCACGGGCTTCGGACATAAAGCGGTCAATGCCCAGAATCAGCGCCAGACCGGCCAGCGGCAGATGACCGACGGCGGAAATGGTGGCGGCCAGCACGATAAAGCCACTGCCGGTCACCCCTGCAGCCCCTTTAGAGGACAGCAACAGCACCACCAGCAGCGTGACCTGATGGATAACATCCATATGGGTGTTGGTCGCCTGCGCGATAAACACCGCGGCCATGGTCAGGTAGATTGAGGTGCCATCCAGGTTAAAGGAATAGCCGGTCGGAATAACCAGGCCCACCACCGATTTTTTGCAGCCCAGCTTTTCCATCTTGTCGAGCATGCGTGGCAGTACCGACTCGGAAGAAGAGGTCCCGAGCACGATCAACAACTCTTCTTTGATATAGCGAACGAACTTGAAAATGCTAAAGCCGTTGGCGCGGGCAATCGAGCCCAGCACCACCACCACGAACAGAACGCAGGTGAGATAGAAGCAGGCGATCAGCTGACCGAGCTGCAGCAGCGAGCCCACGCCGTACTTGCCTATGGTGAACGCCATTGCCCCAAAGGCACCCAACGGCGCCAGGCGCATAATCATATTGATGATGCCGAAGATCACGCGGGAGAAGCTTTCAATCACATTAAAGATCAGTTGGCCCTTATCGCCCAGGCGATGCAGGGCAAAACCGAACAGCACGGCAAACAGCAGCACCTGCAGAATATTGCCGCTGGCGAAAGCACCGATCACGCTGCCGGGGATGATGTCCAGCAGGAACGGGACAATGCCCTGCTGCTGGGCCTGTTCGGCGTAAACCGCCACCGCCTTGGCATCCAGCGTGCCAGGGTCGATGTTCATCCCGGCACCCGGTTGTACCAGGTTGACGATCAGCAAACCAATCAGCAGCGCAATGGTGCTGACAATTTCAAAATAGAGCAGTGCAATCGCACCGGTGCGGCCTACGGCCTTCATGCTCTCCATGCCCGCGATACCGGTCACCACGGTACAGAAGATCACCGGAGCGATGATCATTTTAATCAGTTTGACGAATCCATCGCCCAGAGGTTTCATCTGCGCGCCAATGTCAGGGTAGAAATGGCCAAGCAGGACACCCAGCGTAATCGCTGTCAGCACCTGAAAATAGAGGCTCTTAAAGATAGTGAGTTTCATATGAACATCCTTTGGGGGGGAAGACACGCACCAGGCGGTAGTCTAGTTATCTCGCCTGTTCATCGCTTGCGCGGAAAATAACACCCACCTAACAACATGGAAATAATTTGTTGCACCAATAGATACATGTTGATACGAATTTAAGAGCTGAAACGCGCCAGCCCAAATGCAAGGCTGTAAATTGCGTAACCCATTGTTTGCACTAACGCGAAAGAGGTAGGTAACACTGGCGATTTTCGGACGGGATTATTGGGCGACGTGGCTGTCACCCATGGCGAAAGGCAAAAGGGGGATCAGGCCGGAGGCCGGCAGAACTCGGCTTCAAACTCACTGCGCGGTAACGGACGTGCAAACAAAAAGCCCTGGCCGCTATGAATACCCTGCTGCAACAGCCAGTCACGCTGCTCGGCATTTTCGACGCCTTCGGCCATCACCGGCAGCGCCAGCACCTCAGAAATCGAACTGACAATACGCACCATAGCGTCGTCCGTCGGCAGGCCCTGAATAAAGCTCTTGTCGATTTTAATCAAATCGATCGGCAGGCATTTCAATCGGTTGAGGTAATTAAGGCTGGAATATCCCATGCCGAAGTCATCCAGCGCGATGGAAAGCCCCAAATCGTGTAACTCCCGCAACAGCGCCAACGCACGATCGAGATCGTCAATACGCACCGTTTCGGTAATTTCCAGCAACAGCTTGCGCGGATCAATCTGATACTGCGCCAGCAGGCTCTTCAGGTGTGGAATAAAATCTTCATGCTTCATCTGGATTGGGGAGACATTGACCGCCAGCGGCAGCGTAATGCCACGGGCCTGCCAATCGGCCAGGATCAGGCAAGCCTCTTCCAGCACCCAGTTGCCGAGCGGCACAATCACGCCCAGTTCTTCGGCTAATGGAATAACGTCTGCCGGCAGGGTAAAGCTGCCGTCGTACTGCTGCCAGCGCAGCAAGGCCTCGGCGCCGATCACCGAGTTGGACTGCATATCGACCTGCGGCTGCAAAAACAGGGTGAAACGACGCTGCTCGATGGCATGCAGAATTTCACTTTCCTGCGTCAAACGCTTTTGAGTGCGTTCCGTCAGGCTGGGTTCGAAGAACAGCACCTGATTTTTGCCTTCGCGGTGCGCCGACATCATCGCCGAGGTGGCACTGCGCAGTAGCTGCTCCGCGCTTTCCCCCGGATTAAGATAATGGGCGATACCGATGCTGGCGCTGGGTCGCAACGGCATCTCCTGCAGGCTCAGCGGCGCATTAATCTGCGCCATGATACGACGCGCCAGTTGCATGGCGTGGAACGGACGCTCGACGCCTTTGGCCAAAATGGCAAACTCGGTTTTGCTTAGCTGCGCCAGCACGCCGTTTTCATCGATGCACTCACGCAGCTTCTTCACCAGCGTCAACAGCAGCACTTCTCGCATTGCCGGATTGAGCACGCCGGAGGCCTCATGCAGGGTTTCAATGC
Organism: Serratia sp. BIGb0163; assembly: GCF_024809935.1. Classification (NCBI taxonomy): domain Bacteria; kingdom Pseudomonadati; phylum Pseudomonadota; class Gammaproteobacteria; order Enterobacterales; family Yersiniaceae; genus Serratia; species Serratia sp. BIGb0163. The sequence goes on along the minus strand of NZ_JANUDZ010000008.1, from coordinate 181,620 downwards.
TGATCACCAGCAAGTTAAAACGCTCGGGCCGCAGGCTGGAGGCAATATGCTGCTCCAGCAGGGCGGTGAACAGCGCCTGATTTGGCAGCTCGGTGACCGGATGATGGGTGCTCATGCGGCTCATTTCGGCATAGGCTTTGGCCAGCCGCTGCTGATTGCGGTTGTAGTTGCGCACCAGCAGCCCCAGTTCGTCGTCCTGGTGTAACGCCGGCAGCATCAGTTGATGGTATGGCGCCTCTTCCTGGGAAATATTTTCCAGCTCTTTGGCCATCGCCCGCAGCGGATGCACCATCAGCCGGTTCATACACCAGCTAATGGAGACCGACAGGATCAGCGCCAGCAGCAAATAGGTCGATAACATGGTCGACAACATGCTGAGAATGAACTGGTACATGCGGAACGAATCGGCCTGCAGCACCAGATAAGCCAATGGCTGCGGGTTGGCCGGCACGCGCTCCAGCGAATAGAGCGGAACGGAAATCTGGATTGGCAGCTCGAACAGGCGAGCAATCAGCGTCGGTACCGGGCGTTCCGGCGGAAAATTGGCGTGTAATGCCTGGAATTCGTTCGGCAGTACGATATCCGCCCGGCTCAGAATGCCGACCGGCAGCAGGGTGTTCAGCACCCGCTTGGTTTCCGGCACGTCCATGCGCAGCACGGCCTCCGCCAGCGGCTGACGTACGGAATGAGCAATATTTTCCAGTTGCTGGGCATAGTCATCCCTGCGCTGCTGCACAAAATGGAATAACTGGATCACGATAAAGATGCAGATTGTCACCAGCGCTACGCCGGAAACCGTTGCCATCTGTTTAATCGTTAATGAACGCCTGACCCGCAAACCTGCTCTCCGCTAATTCGGGCTGAAATAAAAAAGGGATGAATAATACCCATCCCTCGGACCGGTCTGAGTATACTCGATTGTCTGCTGTTTTTATCTTGCCATACCCAGGACAAAACCAAGAAAACCGCGGGTTTCAGTATTTTCCTAATGAAACGCGGCTTATAAAGCCGGTTATTAGTGATAGCGCCCCTCGGTGCGCCAGGCCCGGGTATCTCAGGCTATAGACCAAACTCACACAGGGTAGCAAAACTACCCTGTGCCGACACTCTGAATCTACCTGAGTTGGGTTACTTGAAATCGGCGTATGGCGTCAGCGGCTGCGGCGGTAAATCCAGGTCGCCTTGCCAACCGGCCATCGAATAACGCAGATAGATTAACGCGTGGCTTGGCGTATAGTCCTTCGCCTGCTGGATATCAAGCCCGGCACCCAGCGTCCAGTGCGAGCTGAGGCGTCGCTCGACAATGGCCCGCAGGGTATAACCGACACCGGAAGAGGAACTGCCGTCTTCTACCGCAAACTTGTCCGGCAGCGAGTCCGGGATCAGCCCTTGCAGCGGATAACGTTGCTGACTGTTGGTTTTCGAATGGGACAACGACACCGACCCACCCAGCTCCCATGACCAGTTCTCGGTTCGCTGACGATAATTGACCGGCACCGCCAGCGACATATATTGCTGCGGGCTGTAATAGCCGCCCTGGCCGAGAGAATAACCACTCAAATCCTTCTGATAGTGCCACAGCATGGTGTTCAACCCGACGGTGACGCGGCGGTTATCTTCATTGATCAGCTTGTAATAATAACCGGCCATAAAGCGTTCACGTTGGTTATCCTCAACGTTTTTACCGGTCAACTGATGCGCGCTGAGATCGGCCCAGACGCCATGCGCCTCGCCGCGATCGTAGCTGCCGCTCAGGCTGACCCCTGTGGCGCGCACGCCGCCCCAGGTGGTGCCGGTGTTCGGGTCTTTGGTGCCGCCAAACGCCAGCAATGAGCTGGAAATCGGCCGCCGCGATGCCGCCAGCGTCCAGCCAATGTGGTTCCAGTCACTGCTGTAGGCCAGCCCGCCGACCCAGTCGACCACGTCGAAGCCCATCGGCGTGGTACCGATATCCCCCGCCCAGCGATCGTTCTTCCAGCCAACCGCCACGCTGGTGCCGGTGGCTTTCTGATGCTCGTCGCCGCTACACCCCTGGGTATTACAGGTGCCAAAGGTCTCGTAATATTTACCGCTGCCGTCGGTAGAGAAACTGCCGGCATCCAACTGCACGGTATCGGAACGGAAAAATGCCCGCCCGTCGTACAACGGCATGTCCACCTGCAGCATGGTGTCGTGCGCTTTGTAATCGGAGATACCGCCGGTGCCGCTCGAACCCCAGTAATCGTGATCGAGCGTGACGTTAACGTCCTGCTGACGGTACAAATCTGCCGCGTCCGAGCGAATACCCCGCTTGAGCCAGTCGTCGCTCGGGTTGTTGCGTGTCAGATAGGTGTAACTGTCGTTATCCTGCGGCACGCTCGGCGTAATGCCGCTGGCCACCATCGCCTGTTTATAATCCTGTTGCGCCAACGCCGGTTGGAGTTGGTCGCGCTCGAGCCGGGCCGCATCGCGGTAAATCAACGCCTTCGACTGGCTTGCCGGCTCTGATTGGGCCGCGGTTTTTAGCCGGGTAAAGATATCGGTGGCTTTTTGCGGTTCGCCAACGGCATACCAGGCATTAGCCTCCCGTCGCTCGCTGTTGCCTGAGGGGGTTGGCTCCGGCGCTTTGGTTTGCAGCCGCTGGCGTGCCTCGTTCAGCTTGCCCTGCGCCACATAGGCCTCGATTTCGCCCAGTCGCGCATCCGGGTTATTCGGCTCGCGCGTCCGTACCCGCTGATAGTCGGCCAGTGCGGCGTCATAGTCACCGCGTGCCAGCGCCCAATCGGCCAACTGGAGATCGATTCGGGTGTCCGCCGGCTGTCGGCGCAGGTAAGCCACTGCACCCGGCTCGTCACCTGCGGCACGCAGCCGCTCGGCATGTTCCAGCGTCGCCTGCATTTTCAGTCGCTGCGCCAGTTCGCGCATATTGTCGTTCCACTGCGCGCTGGGCAAAGTATTCAACTGCGCCAGCGCCTGCTGGTCGCGATCGCTGCCGGAGAGATACAGCGCATAGGCATAGGCCAGTTGCGGGTTGCCGCGCTGTTTTTGCGCCAGCCGACTGAACAGGACATCCGCCTGCTCTGGCTGTCCGGCCTGACGCAGCGTTTGCGCGTAGTGGTAGGTCAACCAGACGTCATCGGGGTCCATCTGCTGGGCGCGGCGATATTTTTCCGCCGCCTGATGCCACTGCTTTTGCTGTGCCAACTGCTCGGCCTGCTGCTTGAGCATATCGAGCTGCAAACCTTCGAGCGTACTGCGCAGTTTGTTTTGCTGGCTGCGCGGCAGACTGTTGAGATAGGCCAGCGCCTTTTCCGGCGACTGACGCTGATAGATATTCACCAGACCGCGCACCGCACTGCCGCTGCCCGGATCCAGCCGTAGCGCCTGCTGATAAAAACGCTCGGCGGCGGCGTCATCTTTACGCGCCACCGCAACGTCACCCAGGCCGATCACCGCACTGCTGTCGGTGTTGTCGAACTGCCGCGCCTGTTGGTATTTTTGCTGCGCCAGCGCCAAATTGCCGGCTTTCAACGCCTTGTCACCTTCGTCGACCGCCAGCCAATAGCTGTTGCTCTTGATCAAACTCTGCCATTTACTGCTGCCATAGCCGCTTTTATCGGCCTGCAACGCCTGGCGGAACAGGCTCAACGCTTGCGGACGGTTACCTGCGCGGGAATAAGCCTGCCCGAGCGCGCCCAGCACTTCGGCGTCATTGGGAGAAGCCGCCAGCGCTTTCTTCAGTTCTGGAATGGCGGCACGGCTGCCGCCCTTGTCGACCTGCGCCAGCCCGCGTACCCGCGCCAGATAGGCCGGGTCGGACAACAACGCCTGCTGCCGGGCCAGCTCCTGCCGGGCGCTGACCGCCTGATCGCCGGTCTCAAATACCCCGAGAAAACGGTTCAGAGCCGCCACGCTTTGCGGGCTGACCGGCATGGCTTTCACTTTATCCAGCCACAGATCGGCGGCATCCCCGCGACCGGCCGGGTCCGCGGCCACTTTCTGCAGTAAATCATAGGCCTGAGCATCGCGATCCTGACTAAACAGCATCCGCGCCAGCGACATGCGCAGCGGCACGTTGCCGGAATATTGCTGATCCAACGTCTGCAGTTGTTTCAGCGCCGCCGCTTCCTGCCCGGGCAGCCGAGCCACCAGCCGCCAGTATTCCACCGCCAGCTCAAGCGTCGGCGGATCCCCATGGAACAGAGCGTCATACTGCGCCTTGGCCTCCGGCAAACGACCGGCGGTCGCCATCAGCCGCGCCTGCTGCAACTTTTGGCGGGTTTCCGGTTGGGTCAGCAGCATATTCATTTCCGCCTGGCGATAGGCGCTGGACTGCGGCGCAATCTTTTTCAGCTTATCCAACTGCTGTTGCGCCAATGCCTGATTCCCCTGGCGTAACGCCAGGCGCATACGCGCTGAAATCACCTCCGGGTTGTTCGGATCCATCAGTTCAAGCCGGTAGAGCGATTGGCGAACCAGCTCATCTTTGTTGCCGGCCTCGCCAACCCGTACCTGCTCCAGCAGCCACTGTTCCGGCGCGACGGTTTCTGCCCCCTGCGCCTGCGGTAGCATTGCCAGACTTAAAGGCACCAGACCCAGCCAGTTTATTCGGAAGTTACGCATTGGCCGCCCCAGGAGGGTTGAAGTTCACCCTGCCGATTAAAACGATAACGTTGTTGATCCCATCCCTGGCCAAACAGCGCCAGCGAGGCGCTGAAATAGGCGTTGTCGCCCGGCGGGTTTTGCTTAATGCGCTGGCGTTGTACCTGTAACGCCTCGGGTTGATTGGCCAGCATCGGCAACATCGAGGCAGAAAAACCCACCGGGCCGTTACCCGTGGTTTTGCCGCTGGCGGTGTCGGTTTTCTCCGGCGGCACGCCCTGTTGAACGGTGAGCTGTGCCATAGGTTGCAACTGCTTGAGCAGCGCCGCCTTGTGTTGATCGTCGTCCGCCAGCATACCGGCCCACAAATAGGCCCGGATGGCGTCGTAGCTGCCGATGTTCGGCTTGACGGTGTCCGGTTGCCAGCCTTTGCCCACCTGCCACACCACCCAGTCCGGCAAGAAGCCGTGAGGGGCCGTCTCCAGCCATAGCCGTTGATTGGTTTGCTGCATCGCACGCCATGGGCCGTTCAACGCGGCAAAACGCGCCAACAGTTGCGGCGGCAGGTAGCTTGGGTTGAGCCGCCAGCGATCTTCCGCCACAAACCCCACCTTACCCGGTAACAACATCAGCCCCAGACCGGGAATATCAGCCACTTCTTCACGGGCAATCCGCTGCAACAGCAGAGTACCGAGAGTTTGATAGCGACGGCTTTTCCACAGGCGCCCCGCCTCCAGCAGGTTATAGGCAATCCACAGATCGGAATCGGAGGCCGAATTACTGTCCAGCACCGTCCACTGCTTTTTATCGTCCTCACCCCATAGCCAGGCCGGCAAATGGGCGCTGAGATCGCCCGCCGCCAGATTATTTTCCGTCCACGTCAGCAGTTGGTCGAAAGCAGGTCGATCGTTGGCCACCAGCGCGAAGAACAGGCCATAACTCTGGCCTTCCGAGGTTGTGATTCGATTCGGGCTACTCGGGTCGATCACCCGCCCCTGCTCGCTGATATAAAACTGTTTGTACTGTTGCCAGGCCGGCCACTCGCAGGTGGCTACCGCGCTGAATGAGCACAGTAGCAACATGCCGAAGGTCAGACGCTTCAATGCCGCAGGCATAGCGATTAGTCCCGATCTTCAGGCGACAGGCGACGACGGCTGAAGGCTTTCAAACCACGCCACAACAACAGCGCCAGGATCACCACCACCACGACCGCAATCACTGCCAGCAACACCGGGTGAGTCGACAGCGCATGCCAGATACGCTCCCACCACGGCAGGTGACCGACGTAATAAACGTCGCCCACGCGCAGGCTGTTCACCCCGGATTCCCGGATCACCGCCACCGAACCAAACACCGCCGCACGCTTGCCACTGTCCAGCAGTGCATTGTTCAGCAGGTCGTAGCCACGCGGGCTGTCGGCCAGCAATGCCACAATGCTGCGCTGATCGTTAAACGGTGACTGCACGCCAACAATCGCCGACATGGCCCCTTCTGAACTGATGGTGGTTTTGCTGTCCGCCTTGGTATCCTCCGCCAGCACGTCCATGGTCGGCAGCGGCAACTGCCGCGTCGGCTGCTTCACCCAGCTCTGGGTGGCATCCACCAGCAGGTTGATTTTTTTGTCGTCCCGCAGTTCCGGCGGAATAGTGCCGATCATCAGAATATCGGCATCGCGTTCCTTGGCCTGCGACCAGTCGTCACTCACCGTCACCGCCAGCGCCGGATAACCGGTCTGAGCGCCGATAACGCCCATCGCGTTCAGCAATGCGCTGACCTGCGATGGCTGTGGCTGCTTGTTCACCAACACCAGGGTCTGCGAAAGATCGGCCAGACGGCTGAAAGGGAAACCGGCATTGGCAAAGGCACGCAGATCCGGCATCGCCATAAAGTGGCGGTAACCGGAGAAATCAATGGTCGATGAACCGTCGATCACCGCATGGTTGGCGGTGAAGGAATAGGTTTCACAGCGTCCTTCGGCACCGCTGGCGAGCAGGGTGGTGTAGTCAAAGTCGAAACGCAGTTGGTTGGTGGCTCCCAGCCGCAGCGCCGGGATATTGACGCTCTTGTCCGAGTCGATCAGCCCCTGGGTCAGTGGCAAACGTAACAGTTGAGCGCCCTGCTCATGCTCCGGCACCAGCGAATAGGCCTGCACAAACTGGTTGTTCAGGCTAACGCTCAGGCGCGAGCCGTCCTGAATGCGCGGCGCGGTGTAGCGATATTTCAGATGCATATCAATGCCGGTACTGCGGATCAGGAACAGGTCCGGCGGCAGATTCATGGTCAGCGAGATCGGGCCAGGCTCGATGCCGCTGGTCTGCAGTTGTTCAGCATACTGCTGCAGCTCGGCAAAGGTCATTGGCCTGTCGGTACGCACCCAGTTAGGCGCGTCATACGGCTGGCGCGGCGCCAGTTGTTCGACCTTGTCCACCGTAACATTCTGGCCACGGAACAGGATGTTACCCTGCGCAATGCCTTTCACGGCGGTGATCAGGTCGTTGTCGTCACGGCCCTGCACCAGCAGCAGCTTGATGTACGGATTATCCGGATGGCTGATCATCTCCACCGTCGGGCCGTTGACCGGCGGATAATCGCGCAAGAAGTCCGGGCGCTGCTTGTTGGTGGCAAAAACGATGGCATGCTGCTCCGGCAGCTTGTTATACAGCGTCGGGAACGACTGGCCGCGCCACTGCGCTTTGCTGCCGAACCACGAGGCCAGAATGCCCGCAGCCCGCTGCTGGGTGATATCCGGCTGGCCGGCAAACACCATTGGCAAGGTCAGCGGCCGGTTGTCGCGACTGTCGAAGAACGGCTCCGGGAAATGCGAAAGCTCGTTTTTCACCGGCAGGGTTTGGTAGCGTAGATTCAACGAACTGGATTTGCTGACTTCGAGCCACAGCGTGGTGCTGGCCGGGTTTTCACAAATGTTCTGGTAATGACCAACGAACACCAACCGCACACGGTTAAAATCGGTGATATAGCGCGGATCGATCGCCATCTGGATACGATTGGGTTTGCCGAGCTGCTCTTTGGCGAGAGTGGTCACGCCCATCAGTTCGTCATTGAGGTACACCTTGACGTGCGACTCCACCGGGATCAGCGAAGGTGACGGGGTGAATTCCAGGTCGAGCATCGCCTGCGACACCACTTCATCGCTGCGCACACCGAATTCAACCTGGCCATCCGGCCGGGTGCCACGCAGGGTAAAGGTGCCCGGCGGCGGCGCAATCTTGGCAAACGGCAATTGCACGTCACGCACCGGCGCATTCGGATCCTGCGGCGCGACCGATCCCATGGGTGTCGTAACCGCTGCGTCGGCTGGCACCGCCAGCGGCGGTTGTGCGGCAACGGTCGGCGCGGTGGCAGTTTCAGCCTGAGACAGGGTGCTGATGCCTAAGGCCAGGGCGGTAAACCAGGTTATTTTTCTCGTCATCGTATCATCATCAATGTTAGAGCCTGGGGGCCAGGCGAGTAAGCGGGCGGTTTGCCTATACCACTGTCTCTTTTTGGCTGAAGGCCGGAGCCCTGCCGACGCCGTGCGGGATAAATGACACTATCCAGCCAATCAGCGTCGTGGTTCCAACCAGCAGGCGGCGCACCATCGGCGGTGCGTAATCCGCCATACGTATATAACCCCGGAAGCCCAGCGCCAGAACGTCGCGCAGGCTTTCGATCGGTTTATCTTCAGGGAACCCGTCCTGCCACAACGCCCAGGTATCGGCGCGGGCAAAGGTGCACTGAATAAAATCAATATGTTCACGGGTGCTAAGGCCTACCATGCGGATGCCCACCTTGCTGCCGAAGGCGCGCGTGACCACGCACGGGAAGCTGTATTCCTGCTGACCGCGTTTGAGCAACAACGACGCCTTGTCACCGTCTTTCAGCGCGTCCGCCACGCGCATTTCAATCCCCACCCCGCCGTCGGAGTAATCGCGCAGCGTGCAGGGGAACAGATGGCCGTCGGCACGAGCAATGGCGGCCGGCATGGCAATCTCCACCCGGTGCGCCTGGCGAACTTGCTTGGCCTCTACCGCCACCGCCACCGCGCCGCCGAGGATGGTCATGTTGTACAAGACCCACACCAGGCTGATGATCACCGTCATCACTTCATCCGCCGGGCCGTAGCCCAGACGCCAGACGCCGAAGAACAGCCCGGCCAGATTCAATATCACCAGGAACATATAGGGCCGGGTAATCACCCAGTCGACATGCTCCTCCTCAACCAGCCCGCCTTTGGCGGTCACGTTGAATTTACCCTTGTGCGGATTGAACAGCGCCACCGTGGTCGGCCGGGCGATGTACCAGGCCAGCACTGTCTCGTAGATCTCGCTCCAGAAAGAGTGGCGGTATTTGCCCTGAATACGCGAGTTGGTCAGGCTGGCGTGGATCATATGCGGCAGCACGTACAGCGCGATCGCCAGCGCCGGAGCAAAGATGATATAGGCGTGCAGCAGCAGGAAAGCCAAAGGCGCGGTGAGGAAGATCAGCCGCGGAATACCGGAAAGGAAGTGCAGCATGGCGTTGGCGTAACACAACCGCTGCGCCAGTTTCAGCCCCTTGCCGAACAACGGGTTATCCAGCCGGAAGATCTGCACCATGCCCCGCGCCCAGCGAATACGCTGGCCAATGTGCGCCGACAGGCTTTCGGTCGCCAGCCCCGCCGCCTGCGGGATACGGATATAGGCAGAGGTGTGCCCGCGCCGGTGCAAACGCAGCGAGGTATGGGCGTCTTCGGTAACGGTTTCCACCGCAATGCCGCCGATTTCATCCAGCGCACTGCGCCGCAAGATAGCGCAGGAGCCGCAGAAGAAGGTCGCGTCCCACATGTCGTTGCCGTCCTGCACCAGGCCATAAAACAGCGTGCCTTCGTTCGGTGTCTGGCGGAAACGCCCGAGGTTGCGTTCAAACGGATCCGGCGAGAAGAAGTGATGCGGGGTCTGCAGCATCGCCAGTTTTTTGTCTTTGAAGAACCAGCCCATGGTCAATTGCAGGAAAGAGCGCGTCGGCACGTGGTCACAGTCGAAAATCGCCACAAACTCACCGGTCGCCTGTTTCAGTGCGTTATTGATGTTACCGGCCTTGGCGTGTTCATGGGTTGGCCTGGCAATATATTTCACCCCCACCTCTTCGGCGAAGGCCTTGAATTCAGGCCGGTTGCCGTCGTCGAGAATGTAAATGGTGACCTTCTCTTTTGGCCAGTCGATGCCCAGCGCGGCGTAGATAGTGGGCTTCACTACCCCCAGATCTTCGTTGTAGGTTGGCACCAGCAGATCGATGGTCGGCCAGGTCGCGCTGTCGGCAGGCATCGGTACCGGCTGACGGTTAAGCGGCCAGACGGTCTGGAAATAGCCCAGCACCAGCACCACCCAGGCATAGGTTTCCGCCACTAGTAACAGCAGACCGCAGGTCAGACTGAGCGGATCGTCCCAGTTCAGCGTGGCGGTATAGCGCCACCACAGGTAGCGACAGGACACGGTCAGCGACAGCACGATCAGCATCAGCGCCGGCAGGCGGCCCGGTACCCGGCGCACCACCATGGCGATGCCCCACAGCAACAGCACAAACACAAACTGCGCAGGCAGGTCGAACGGCTGCGAAATACACAGGATCGCCAGGATCGCCGCCAATACGCCGACAATAATAAACAGCACGCGGCGCACTCGCTGGTTCATCCGGCTCAGCCGTGCTACCGAGCGCTGCTCCAGCCCGGCATTTTCCAGCCGTTGCGGGATAGTTTTCAGCCAGTTGGCGTAGCGCAATTGCAGGCGCTGCCAACCGGCGAAACGCTGATGGTCCATCGGCTCGCGATCGGTACGGAACACCAACAGCCACAATCCCTGCACCAGATAACGCAGCACATCCGCCGGCCGCGGGCGGCTAGACGACAGATGCGGGAACCAATAGGCACGACCCGCCCGCAGCCGTTGCCAGCCCGGCGATTCAAAGCGCAGAAAAATCCAGCCCAACGCCACCAGCAGCGTAGTGAAAAAGGCGGTAAAGGCCGATGAGCCATGGCGACGATAGGCGCGATAACGCGTCTGCACCGCCTGTTGGACCGGCGGCACCAGCAGCAGGCTCATCACCCGGCTCATGGCGCCGTATCCTTCAGGTTGATCAGACACCAGTTGGCCAGCGTCAGCACTTCATCTGCGGCCAGGCTTTCCGGTCGATACTCGCCCAGCGGCTGCTTTACCGCCAGCGCCTCGGCCATCGCCTCATCACGGTGGATAACCACCGGCAACAGCCCGCCCAGGGTTTGCAGCCATAGCTGATGCAAATCCTGCTGGAGCTGGCTGGCAGCGAAATAGTGGTTAATCAGGAAACGGCAGCCTTCCGGTAACGCCTGTTGATGCAACCGCACCTGGCAGTTAGCGTCCGGGGCGATCAGCATAAATACGCAGTCAGCCAACGGCAGTGCCTGCGCGGCCAACAGGGGGTCATCCGCCGGCAAGTCCAGCAGGATCCAGTTGTACTGCGCACTGGCGCTTAGCTGCGCCAGATTCTCCTGCCAGCGGGTGGGATGTTGCCGGCAATATTGTTGTAAATTTAACCGTTCTGCCGCGGTGAGCTGACCAAAGGGCAGAAAGTCGAGGTTTTCGCAGTAGCGCATCGCGCCCTGCTGCCATTCTCCGCCGTCCTGCTCCGCCCTGGCCCAGCCGCGTGGCAGCTCAAACGGCGTATTAAAATGCAGACGCAGCAGGTTATCCGGCGCGAAATCGACGGCCAGCACCGACTCGCCCAATTGCTGTAATGCCCACGCAAGCGCCGCGGTGACCGACGTTGCGCCCATCCCGCCTCGCAAACCCTGCAGCGCAATCACTGGCATAAATTAGTGGCTCCCCGTGTTCTGCACCAGTTCGGCCAGCAGCGGCCAGCGAGTCATCATCTGCGTTAAACGCTCCTGACGCGAAATATCGATATAACTTAATTTGGGTAAGGAAAATGCATGACTGAGGGCCAGCAGATCATCCTGTGTTTCTGGCGGTACTACTGCATGAAAGCGCGTTAATTGATTATTCATTCTGCCGCCTTTAAAAATAGGCTAATGTTAATTAACTATAGCAACGTAATAAAAAGACATGGCCAATAAGATGATTCCTAACAGATATTATTACACAGAATGTAAGATTTGTTATTATTGATCCCAATGATAATATGACTGAATAGCAATGCTCAGTTGGCCACGACGACACTTTCAACGAAAGTAGAAACATAACCTATGGCGCAATCTTTCTCATTAGGTATTCGGCAGGTTTGGGAAGAACTGTCTGTCATGCAGGCCCCGGGTCTGTATTGGGTGAATATCGACCGTCAAACCGATGCTAACCTGCTTTGCCAACAAACCATAGCCGCCCAGGCCGCAACCAGCCAGGTGGCATTGATTTGCAGTGGGGATAAACCTGACCGGCTGCTGGCCGAGCTTGCCTCACCGGCGCTGAAAAAAATTCCGCTGTACCAGCTGCCGGAAAAAAAAGCCGCGCTGACGCATTTCAGCGACGACCTGATGCGCGCCTTAAAACCCCAAAACCGCTTATTGATCCTGTTGGCCCATGCCAGTTTGTGGCAAACCTTCACCAGTGAAGAACTGCGCGACTGGACCCGCACTACCGGCGCCTGGTTACGCCGACAAGGCTGCACGCTGCTGATCCTCAGCCACGGCGGCGGCGTCAACAAGCTCAAGGGGCAACTCAGCGCCCAGCACCGGATCCTTAACGGCCTGTCCAGCCTGCAGTGGCAACAGGACAGCGCACAGTATTTGGTTAACTGGTGGAGTACCGAAAACGGCATCAATGCCAACCAACTGCTGACGCTGTATGCCGGTGAAAACGGCTGGCAGGGTGACGATGACAACAACAAACCCTCGCCGACCTCCATTCGCAGCGATGAAGGACTTTATCTGGCCCAACAGAGCATTCTGGAAGGTGCGCCGCCGCTGTCGGCCAACTGGCAACTACTGGAAAGTAATGCGCTACTGGCGCAGCACGGCATGCTGACACTCTCGGCAACGTTGATTTTTGCGCTGTACCAAAGCGATGAAATCGATGCACTGGCACACCAAATCCACAGCCTGCGCCGCCAACGCGGCAACGGGCTGAAAATCGTGGTGCGCGAGATGAGCGCCAGCCTGCGTTACAGCGACGAACGCCTGCTGCTGGCCTGCGGCGCCAACCTGATTGTGCCGCACGTGGCACCGCTGTCGCGCTTTCTGACCATGCTTGAAGGCATCCAGGGGCAGCGCTTCTCACGCCACGTTCCGGCAGATATCGACGCCCTGCTGGCCGGGTTGCGGCCGTTGCAGTTGAAGGGCTACATGCGGCCGGATGATTTTAGCCAGGCAGTCATTTCGCTGATGGGCAACACGCTGTTGCCGGAGGACGGTAAAGGCGTGATGGTCGCACTGCGCCCGGCGCCGGGGCTGCGTGCCGAACAGGCGATGACCCTGTGTTTTTTGCGCCGCTTCGGCGACGTGATGACCGTGGTGCAAGGCCGGCTGGTGCTGTTCCTCTCCACCTGCCGAATTAACGATTTGGATACCGCCCTGAAATTTATCTTCCGCCTGCCGGTAGGCGAAGCCTTCAGCAACCGGGTGGTCTGGCATCAGGACGTAGATATTATTTCAGAAATCAAACGGCTGGCGCACAACGCCCCGGTTCCGTTGGGCGCGGCGACCGCCGCGGTGGCACCACGTCAAACCGCCGCCGAGGCAGCAAGCCCGCAGGAACGCCGTCAACCGGTGGCCTTCACGCTAACCACCACGGCACAGGAGAACAAGCATGTTGAATCTTAGCGATATTGTGCAGTTGATTATCCTGTGCGCCATTATTTTTATTCCACTGGGCTATGCCTTTCATCGGCGTTTCCCGCACTGGCGTCAATACTGGCAAAACCTGTTGTTATCACCGCGCTATTTAAAATCCGCCGGGTTATGGGTGCGCGAAGGTTCTTCATCCCAGATTAAGCGTAAAAATAGCCATGAAGCCAACAAATAACCCGCAATCCGATAACTCCCTGTGGCGCTACTGGCGTGGGCTGGGGGGCTGGAACTACTACTTCCTGGCCAAGTTTGCCCTGCTGTGGTTCGGTTACCTGAATTTCCACGCACTGCCAAACCTGGTGTTCATGGCATTTTTGTTGATGCCGATACCGGCGCTGCGCGTGCATCGCTGGCGACATTACCTGGCAATCCCGATCGGTTTCGCGCTGTTCTATCACGACACCTGGCTGCCCGGCATCAACAGCATCATGAGCCAGGGCTCGCAACTGACCGGCTTCAGTGCCCAGTATCTGCTGGAGTTGACCAACCGCTTTATCAACTGGCAGATGATTGGCGCCGCCTTTGTGATGCTGATTGCCTATCTGTTTTTATCCCAGTGGATACGGGTGACGGTGTTCACCGTCGCCGCGCTGGTGTGGCTGAACCTGGTCAATATTGCCGGCCCGGCAGTGTCACTGCTGCCCGCCAGCAGCACCGCTTCCACCAGCGGCACACCGGCAGCGACAGCCCCGGCGGCTGGCGGTGATAGCGCCCCGGCGGACAGTGCGCCACCCACCAGCGCCAACCTGACGGCCTATCTGAACCAGTTCTACGATAAGGAAAAGGCCCGCGCCACCGCCTTCCCGGCCAGCCTGCCTGCCGATGCTCAGCCGTTCGACCTGCTGGTGATCAATATCTGTTCGCTGGCCTGGGCCGACATGGATGCGGTGAAACTGGAAAACCACCCGCTGTGGTCGAAGATGGACATCATGTTCGACAACTTCAACTCGGCGACCGCCTACAGCGGCCCGGCGGCCATCCGTCTGCTGCGCGCCAGCTGCGGTCAACCCTCACACCACGATCTGTATCAACCGGTGAATCAGCAGTGCTATCTGTTTGATAATCTGGCCAAGCTGGGCTTCAAAGAACAGCTGATGCTCGATCACTCCGGCGTGTTCGGTAACTTCCTCAAAGAGCTGCGTGAGCAGGGGGATATACAGGCCCCGCTGATGTCTCAGGCCGGTATCGGCAATGAGTTGGCGTCGTTTGACGGCGAACCGATTTACAACGATCTGGAACTGCTCACCCGCTGGCTGAGCCAGCAGCAAAAGGCCGGCGATACCCGCAGCGCCACCTTCTTCAACGTCATTCCGCTGCATGACGGCAACCGTTTTGTCGGTTCGAACAAGAGCGCCGACTATCAGCCGCGGGCGCAAAAACTGTTCGACCAGTTGAATACCTTCCTTGATCAACTGGAGAAGTCCGGGCGCAAGGTGATGGTGGTGATTGTGCCGGAGCACGGCGCAGCGCTGGTGGGCGATAAAATGCAGATGTCCGGCCTGCGGGATATCCCCAGCCCGAACATTACCCATACGCCGGTGGGCATCAAACTGGTGGGCATGAAAGCGCCACATCAGGGCAGCCCGCTGCAGGTTAAAACGCCGAGCAGTTACCTGGCGCTTTCCGAGCTGGTCGCCCGCCTGGTCGACGGTAAAGCGTTCACCGCCCCGAGCGTAGACTGGCAGGCGCTGACGCAGAACCTGCCGCAGACGGCGGTCATTTCGGAGAATGACAACGCCATCGTGATGCAATACCAGGGTAAACCGTACATCCGCTTGAACGGCGGTGATTGGGTGCCTTACCCCCAGTAAATGCAGCTAAGAGTCTGGCCCGTTATTATTAAGCACGCCTTCGGGCGTGCTTTTTTATAGCCGATATCAGGCAAAGTTAAACTTAAGCGATTCAATTATTATGATCGTGCGAAGATTCCTAACTAACGATTATTTCGTCAGGATTTCGTTAAGAGAAATAAGCGCTATTAATACGAATTAATTATTCGCTCAATAAACTAATTAATAAACCAATGGGTTTAATCAAAAAAATGCCGGCGTAAATGCCGGCATTCTAATTAATCGTGATTGATAACAAAGTTATGCCGCAGGATTTTCATCCTGATCGACCGCAAAGCAGGCCACCATCTGTTCGCCGTATTGCTTCAACTGGGGCTGCAACTGGGTACATGGTCCAAAAGCACGACGGCAGCGGGCATTGAATGCGCAACCCGGCGGTGGATTCATCGGGCTGGGCAGTTCGCCGGTCAGTTTGATGCGTTCACGACGCATATCCGGATTCAGACGTGGCGTCGCAGACAACAACGCCTGGGTATACGGATGACGCGGGTTGTTGAAAATGGCATCTTTGCTGCCCTTTTCCACACAGCGACCGAGGTACATCACCATCACTTCGTCGGCAATATGCTCAACTACCGACAAATCGTGCGAGATGAACACATAGGACAGCCCCAAATCCTGCTGCAGATCCATCATCAGATTCAGTACCTGCGCCCGCACCGAGACATCAAGGGCGGAGACAGGTTCGTCGGCAATCACCACGTCCGGGTTAAGCATCAGCCCGCGTGCGATAGCAATACGCTGGCGTTGACCGCCGGAAAACATGTGCGGGTAGCGATCGTAATGTTCGGTTTTCAGGCCGACCTTGGCCATCATCTCCAGCGCTTTCTCACGACGTTGCGCGCTGTTTAGCCCGGTATTGATCTGCAGCGGCTCCTCGAGGATCTGCCCGACCTTTTTACGTGGGTTAAGCGATCCGTAAGGATTCTGGAACACAATCTGGATCTTCTGGCGCCGCAGCTTCTCCGCGGTGACGTCCGGTTTCAGCAGATCCTGCCCCTGATAGTACAGCTCACCGCCGGTCGGCACTTCAATCATCGTCAACAAACGGCCCAGCGTTGACTTGCCACAGCCGGACTCGCCCACCACCGCCAGCGTTTTGCCACGCTCAAGGGTGAAAGAGACGCCGTCCAGCGCTTTAACCAGCCTTTCCGGGGCAAAGATGCCCTTCTTGACCGGGTAGTGTTTCTTCAGGTCAATCGCCTGCAATAAGGGTTGGTTCTGGCTCATACGGTCGGCCTCCCCGCATCATCCAGCGGTGTGTGACATTTAACCTGACGGCCGGGAATGGTGCGTAATTCCGGCTCTTCAACGCGGCAGCGCTCATTGGCGTACGGGCAACGAGGGTTGAGCAAACAGCCGCTTGGGCGGTCATATTTGCCCGGTACCACGCCCGGCAGCGAAGCCAGGCGCGCCTTGTCAGCCGCGAACTCCGGCAGCGCGCGCAATAGCGCCTGAGTATAAGGATGTCGCGGTGCGCGGAAGATTTCCGATGCTTTACCGGATTCCACTACCTGACCGGCATACATCACGATGATGTGATGCGCCGCCTCGGACACCAGCGCCAAATCGTGGGTAATCAGCAGCAGCGCCATATTTTCCCGCTGCTGCAACTCCAGCAGCAGCTCGATAATTTGCGCCTGGATGGTCACGTCGAGTGCGGTGGTCGGTTCATCGGCAATCAGCAGCTTCGGCCGACAGGCAATTGCCATGGCGATCATCACGCGCTGGCTCATCCCACCGGAAAGCTGGTGCGGATACACGTCCAGCCGCGAGGCCGGATCGGGAATGCCCACCTGCGTCAGCAGGTCGATAGCCCGCTGGCGGCGGGTGCGACGGTTGCCGCCCTGATGCACCTTCAGCGCTTCCATAATCTGGAAACCGACGGTGTAGCATGGGTTCAGGCTGGTCATCGGATCCTGGAAGATCATCGCCACTTCCGAGCCCACCAGTTGGCGGCGCTCTTTTTCGGAAATTTTGCGCAGATCCTGGCCGTTAAACTCCAGCTTTTCGGCCATTACCTTACCGGGAAAATCGATCAGCCCCATAATCGCCAGCGAGCTGACGGATTTGCCGGAGCCGGATTCACCGACGATCCCCACTACCTGGCCCTGCTCCACGCTGTAACTGATACGGTCTACCGCGCGGAAAGGGGTGCCTTCGTCACCGAAGTGCACCGAAAGCTTGTCTACATTTAATAACGCCATCTCTCTCGTCCTCTTTACTGCTTGAGTTTGGGGTCGAGAGCATCACGCAAGCCGTCCCCCATCAGGTTAAATGCAAGCACCGTCAGCAGGATCGCCACGCCAGGGAAGGTTACTACCCACCAGGCGCTTTGTGCGAACTGCAGTACGTCGGAGAGCATGGTGCCCCACTCCGGCGTTGGCGGTTGTGCACCCATACCCAGGAAGCCGAGAGCGGCCATATCCAGGATAGCGTTCGAGAAACCCAGAGAAGCCTGAACGATCAGCGGCGCCAGGCAGTTTGGCAGGATATTGATAAACATTTGGCGCATCGCACCGGCCCCCGCCACGCGTGAAGCGGTGACGTAGTCGCGGTTCACTTCCACCAATACCGCAGCACGGGTCAGACGCACATAGTGCGGCAAGGCGACAAAGGTTAACGCCAGTGAAGCATTGACGATCGACGGACCGAAAATCGCCACCAATACCAACGCCAACAGCAGGCTGGGCAACGCCAGCATAATGTCGACGATACGCATGATGATGGCATCCACCACGCCGCCAAAGTAACCGGCCAGCAGGCCCAGCACCACGCCCATGATCAGCGACAGCACCACCACCAGGCAGCCAACCAACAGTGACAGTCGGGCGCCGTACATCAGGCGCGACAGCACATCGCGGCCAACGTCATCGGTACCCAGCAGATATTGCCAACTGCCGCCTTCCTGCCAGACCGGCGGTTTGAGCAGCGCATCGCGGAACTGATCCGCCGGCGCATGCGGTGCCAGCACCCCGGCACCGATGGCAATCACAAACATCAGAACGATATACACCAGGCCGACAACGGCCCCTTTATTGCGCTTGAAATAGTGCCAGAACTCCTGGAACGGGCTCATCGGCTTCGGCGCACCTTTAACGACAGACTCAGTGACTTGAGACATTAGAGCGCCCCTTATTTCTTGTGGCGAATACGCGGGTTGACCACGCCGTAGAGCACGTCTACCAGCAGG
The DNA here is from genome assembly GCF_024809935.1 of Serratia sp. BIGb0163. Lineage (NCBI taxonomy): Bacteria > Pseudomonadati > Pseudomonadota > Gammaproteobacteria > Enterobacterales > Yersiniaceae > Serratia > Serratia sp. BIGb0163. The sequence goes on along the minus strand of NZ_JANUDZ010000008.1, from coordinate 163,184 downwards.
TTAACCAGAATAATCATACAGGCGACCAGCAATACGCCGCCCTGAACAACCGGATAGTCGCGACGTTGCAATGCGTCCATCAGCCAACGCCCCAGGCCCGGCCAGGAGAAGATGGTTTCGGTCAGGATCGCACCGGCCAACATGGTGCCGACCTGCAGGCCGATCACCGTCACGACCGGCAGCAAGGCGTTACGCAGCGCATGCACCACAATCACCCGCATACGGCTCACGCCCTTGGCGCGCGCGGTACGGATGTAATCTTCGCCCAGTACTTCCAGCATCGAGGAGCGCGTCATACGCACAATGACCGCCAGCGGGATGGTACCCAACACTATGGCCGGCAGGATCATATGCATCACGGCGTCAGCGAAATCGCCCGGTTCGCCCCAGATCAGGGTGTCGATCAGCATAAAACCGGTCAACGGCAGGCTATCGTCAAGGAACACCGTATCGCTGACCCGTCCCGATACCGGCGTCAGGTTCAGCTGCACCGAGACCAGCATGATCAACATCATGCCCCACCAGAAAATCGGCATCGAATAGCCGGTCAGTGAGATGCCCACCGCGGTATGATCGAATATTGAGCCTCGCCTGACCGCCGCCAGCACCCCAACCGGAATGCCCACCAGCACGGCGAAAATCATCGCGCAGAGCCCCAACTCCAGGGTGGCCTTGAAGCGCGGAACGAACTCTTCCCAAACGGAGATTCGGCTTTTAAGCGAGGTACCCAGATCGCCATGCAACACGTTGGATACGTAAGTGAAATATTGTTGATAGAGCGGTTTATCCAGCCCCATTTCCGCCATCAGGTGTGCATGGCGTTCTGCGGAGATCCCGCGTTCCCCGGCCATGATGGTCACCGGGTCGCCGGGGATCATATGGACGAATGCAAAAGTCAGCAAAGTGATGCCGATAAACGTTGGGATAACTAACCCCAAACGTCGGAGTATGAACTGCAACATATCCCGAACTCTCTGTATCAATGCCCGGCAGCTCATCGTCCGCCAGGCTTATTAAAGCTCACACACCTCTGGTGCTTCTCTGCCTACGGGCAACCCCACCCCTCCCTTAAAGAGAGGGGCGTGGTATTAACCGGTAGTAAAATTAATCCAGAGAGACATTCTCAAAGTGATGCTTACCAAGCGGATCCACGACGTAGCCCTTCACTTCCTTACGCACTGGCTCGTAAACGGTGGAGTGGGCAACAATCAGCGCCGGAGCCTGATCGTGCATCACTACCTGAGCCTGTTTGTACAGTTCGATGCGTTTGTCGTGGTTCGATTCGGCGCGCGCCGGTTGAATGAGATCTTCAAACGGCTTGTAGCACCAGCGAGAATAGTTGGAGCCATCTTTAGCCGCGGCGCAGCTAAACAGCGTGGCGAAGAAGTTATCCGGATCCCCATTGTCGCCGGTCCAGCCCATCATCACCGTCTGATGTTCGCCCGCTTTGGCGCGCTTGAGGTATTCGCCCCACTCATAGGTTACGATTTTGGCTTTCACGCCGATTTTCGCCCAGTCAGACTGGATCATTTCCGCCATGCGGCGCGCGTTCGGGTTGTACGGACGCTGTACCGGCATTGCCCACAGATCGATGGAGAAACCGTCTGCCATGCCCGCTTCTTTCAGCAGTTCTTTAGCCTTGACCGGATCGTAGGTGTAGTCTTTCACCGCGTCGTTATAGCCCCACATGGTCGGTGGGATCAGGTTCTTGGCCGCCTGGCCTGCACCCTGGTACACCGCGTCGATGATCGCCTGCTTGTTGACCGCCAGGGTCAACGCCTGGCGCACCTTCAGGTTATCCAGCGGTTTTTTCTCAACGTTGAACGACAGGTAGCCGACGTTCAGCCCCGGTTGCTCCATCAGATTGATGGTTTTGTCCTGCTTCATGCGCGCGATGTCAGCCGGGTTCGGGTACGGCATCACCTGGCATTCGTTTTTCTGCAGTTTGGCGTAACGCACGGAAGCGTCTGGCGTGATGGAGAACACTAAACGGTCAATCTTCGGCTTGGTGCCCCAGAAACCGTCAAACGCCTTGTAGAGAATCTTGGAGTCTTTCTGGTATTGCAGCAGTTGGAACGGACCGGTACCGATTGGGTTCAGGTCAATTTTCTCCGGGGTGCCGGCCTTCATCATTACGTCGGCGTATTCGGCAGACAGAATAGAAGCGAAGTCCATACCCAGGTCAGCCACAAACGGGGCTTCCGGACGGGTCAGCACAAAGCGAACGGTGTAGTCGTCCACTTTCTCGATTTTGGCGATCAGCTTCGGCATGTCCATGCCTTCAAAGTACTCATAGCTGCCGCCGGAGACTTTGTGATAGGCATTTTTCGCGTCCAGCTGGCGTTCGAAGGAGAACACCACGTCGTCGGCGTTGAAATCACGGGTCGGTTTGAAGTCTTTGCTGCTCTGCCACTTCACGCCTTTACGCAGGTGGAAGGTGTAGATTTTGCCGTCTTCGCTGACATCCCATTTTTCAGCCAGGCCCGGCTGCAGTTCGGTGGTGCCGATTTTGAATTCGACCAGACGGTTGTAAATAGGCACCGAGCTGGCGTCATAGGTAGTACCCGAGGTGAACAGCTGCGGGTTGAACCCTTCCGGGGAACCTTCAGAACAGTAAACCAGAGTCTTGGCTTGCACGCTGGCCGCAACGGTCAGCGCAATCAGCCCAATACCGAATTTCAGAATCCCTGTTTTTCCCAAGGAACTTGTCATCGTTTGTGCTCCATTATGTGATGTGATGTGTGTATTACCGCCAGAGCCTGTATTTTTTATTGCGCGGCCTGTGCAGTCGTGCCCGAAGGCTGGGAGGGATAATTGCGCGAGAGAGCCGGGTGGAACGCCTCCCGGTGGGGGCGTCTGAGCGCGTGGAATTCACTCAAACAACTCTCGCTCTTACCCCTGAGGCTACCAAATTGCCAACTGTTTGGGGTGTCGTCAATATAACCAGTGGGGATTTACGCAGACTGTGAGAAACAGCAAACAAACATAAAAAAAACCTTTTTTTAACAGTGGCAGCATGAAAACTTATGCTATGCGGTCATTTTTAGTTCGATAGGCTGTGTTGCAGAAAGTTGCTGGTGTTTAACTCCGATAAAAAACTAAAAAAGTTTGTTGCTGAATGATGAATATCTGAACGGTTATTTTTGTGATCGGCGTAAAAGACAGGACGAAATGCTGTCCTGTCACCCGAAAGGGTGAGGCGTCGGCGCATTTTTTTAGCCGGGTGACGCCACAATCTATTCACCGTAAAAAAACTTTCGTCTGTTAAAAAGCCGGGGGCAAAAGGATATCCCCCGGCAACGTGCTACAACCGATTTATTGCGTGCCGGCGCTGTTGCCCAGGCTGCTATTCATATTGTTCAGAATATCTCCGTTATCGGCGTCGATTTCCCAGGAGAACAACCCGCCCAACTGCTTATCCAGCACATACTTGCCCTTCGCCTGCACCGAGCGGGCATCGTCGAAGGTGATCAGGTCACCGGTGGAAGGTTTGAACACATAAGGCGCTTCGGCAGTGGCGTCGTAGCTGTACTGCCATTCACCGCTCATAAACTCATTGGCGATTTGGCGATAATCCACGATGCCATTTTCCCAGGTGCCTTTTACCGGGCCGGTCGCGGTGCCGGTAAACGGAATGTTGTTCTGGTAGCCGTTAACACCGGTCCAGCCGCGGCCGTACATGGCAGTCCCCACCACGATTTTGCCCGGCTTCACTCCCTGCGTCAGCAGCGCGTTAACGCCATTCACCGTGGTATAGGCCGTATCCGGTTTCCAGGACGGCGCTTTCAGTGCGGTCTGATGGCCCAGGTTTTTCAGATCGAACGCGCCGTAGAAGTCGTAACTCATCAGGAAGATGTGATCCATCGAGTTCTGCGCAGTGTTGTAGTCCACCTTGTCGATTTTGTCCTTACCGGCGCTGATCGCAGAGGTCAGTTCATACTTGCGACCGGTTTCCGCGGAAAGCTGATCCAGCATCGCCCGCAGTTCTTTCATCAGTTGCACATAGGTCGCCCCATCCTGTGCGCTGCCCAGTTTCGGGTTAGCGCCCTGCCCGCCCGGGAACTCCCAGTCGATATCCACGCCGTCAAAGAACTTCCAGGTTTGCAGGAACTCTTTCACCGAGCCGACGAAGCGATCGCGCTTGGCCTTGTCACCCATAAAGAAGAACGGGTCGGACAGGGTCCAGCCACCAATCGACGGCAGGATTTTCAGGTCCGGACGAGCCTGCTTCAGCGCCATCAACTGACCAAAGTTGCCTTTGTAGGGGTCGTCCCAGGCGGTCACGCCTTTTTGCCCTTTCTGCAACGCGGCGAACGGATCGTGGATCGACACCTTGAAGTCTTCACGACCCTGGCAAGAGCGTTGCAGCGCCTGGAAACTGCCTTCGATCTCTTTCAGACTGTCGTTGATGCCGTCACCGCCGCAGATTGGAATGAAACCGTACAGCAAATGCGTCAGGTTCTGTGCCGGCAGTTTATCGACGGTGAAATTACGGCCGTAAACGCCCCATTCAACGAAATAAGAACCGACCACTTTGCCGGAGTCTTGTTTATAAGGCTTATTCTTTTCCAGCAACGGTTCTTTTAATGGCGCCAAATGACTGCCATCGGTATCCGCCACTACAATTTCGGTGGCATCGCTGGCGGTACAACCATCAGCATTACATAACGCCACCTGCATTTGATAACGGCCGCCTTTATTAACCTTAAAGTTTGCCGTGCCCGAAGCGCCGGTTGAGGCACCGCTCCAGACTTCTTTGCCATTTAATAATACTTTTGCCGTGGTACCGGTATCGCCATTCCATAAATTCCATGAAACGGAAACGTCGGCGGCATTTTTCACCTTCACCAGGTTATTATAAGCCGTCGCCGCCTGATCAACCTCGACAATGGCGAACTTGGTATTGCCCCAGGCCAGCGTAGGCTTGCCCGGCACGGCGGCCTGCGCCGCAGAGCACAGCGTGCTGCCGATCAGCAACGCCAACAGCGGTTTATTAAATTTGCGCATAACTGATTCCTTTATTCCGAGAGGATAAACGTAAAATATTTAATGACGACCGCCGATTGTCGGACAAAAATAATTCCGCAATAACTCTGGCCGATTAAAATGAATAACTAAGTATTAATCTTTCCCACGTAACGGAAATCTATCATTCCCATTTCGTGTATTCAGACTATAGATAAATTAATCCTTAAAACAATAGCGCTATCAACCGGGTTTTATTGAGCAATAATGAATTAATTTAATAATAGATAACCAGCAGCAGTGGGAATCAGGATAGTGAATTAAATACAGGGAAAGGATAAATATTCGTCATGGTTTTGATGTCGTAATTGACATCAAATTAATTTTGATGGTAGCGTAAACATCAACAAGGAATGTTCAATGCCGGCAACACTGGTCATGAAGAGGCGCATTTGGCTGGACACAAACAGTTTGCTTAGTTTGGTTGTCTGGGACGTCACCCCCTCGATAAGAGGCAGCAACCATAAATACAAGTATCGTTTGGCCTATGTAGTAAAGGATGAATGCCTATTGCGCTATGACAATGAAGCGGGTAAAGGCGACCACAAGCATCTCGGCATCGCCGAGATCCCAATAGAATTTATTGATATCAATAAGCTGGTTGATGATTTCGTTACAGAAGTGAACCAGCTGAGGAGGCCGAAATGCGCACTCTAATGGTCAGTGTCATGCCTGTCCAACAGGCGATCGACGGGCTTAAAACCGATTTTTCCAAAGCATTATCCGGCGCGGATATGGGCAGCAGGCTGATATTCCCGGATGTTAAAACGCTAACCTATGTATTGCTGAACAATAACCGGATGGCGCTACTCGAGGAAATGACAGGAGCAGAAGCAATGTCAATCCGCGAACTCTCCAGACGAGTAAATCGAGATTTCAAAGCCGTACATACGGATGTCCAGGCTCTGCTGAATGCCGGAGTTTTAGATAAGAAAGGCACGAAGATTATCTTCTCGTACGACGAGATCCATTTTGACTTCGTCACCGGCAAGGCCGCCTAAACTACAGACGAAAAAAAACCTGCTTTAAAAAGCAGGTTTTCTTGAATGTGGTCGGCGAGAGAGGATTCGAACCTCCGACCCACTGGTCCCAAACCAGTTGCGCTACCAAGCTGCGCTACTCGCCGATGCGGGGCGCATCTTACTGCTGACGATATTACGCGTCAATCACTTTCTCGTCCCGGTCAATCAAGTGGTGATAAAAGCGGCATAAAGCGCGCTACAGCAGCCCACAGCGCGCTTTTTCATCATGCCTTGGCAGTTTTCAGCGCCGGTGATTGAGCACGCAAGAACGGCAACAGGAACAACGCAGACAAACAGGCAGCGATCGAGATCACCACGAAGAACCCATTCCAGTGCCAGATTTCCATGATGCGGGCAATCGGGTAACCGGACAACGCTGCCCCCAGATAAGCAAACAGGCCGACAAAACCGGTTGCCGCCCCGGCAGCATCCTTGTGCGAACATTCCGCCGCTGCCATGCCGATCAGCATCTGCGGACCAAAGATAAAGAAGCCGATAGCAAAGAAGCAGGCCGCCTGCAGCAGGAAAGTAACACCCGGCATGATCCACAGCGCCGCAACCGACAGGAAGATGCCGATGGCGAAGATCAGGTTCATTGGCCCACGGTTACCGCGGAACAGTTTGTCAGAGCCCCAACCGGCCACCAGCGAGCCGATAAAGCCGCCCACTTCGAACAAGGATATCGCCGAGTTGGCGGTCATCAGCGAATAGCCTTTTTCCTGGGTCAGGTACAGGTTACCCCAGTCGTTGATGGCCGTACGCACGATGTACACCAGCACGTAAGACACCGCCAGCAGCCAAATGTATTTGTTGGTCAACACGTAGCGCTTGATGATTTCGCGGTTGGTCAGCCCCTGGCCTTCCGATTCCTGCACCAGTTCCATGGCATCGTTACGCCATTTACCCACGCTGGGCAGCCCCATGGTGGACGGCTTGTCACGCAGGCGCCAGCACATCAGCAGCCCCAACACCACGCCGATAATACCCGGAATAATCATGCCGTAGCGCCAGCTAAAGTGCAGCGAGATAAAGCCGACCAGCAGCGGGATTAACGCACCGCCAAAGTTATGCGATGTATTCCAGATCGCCCACCAGCTACCGCGCTCGGAGCGCGAGTACCAGCTTGTGAGGATTTTCGAACATGGCGGCCAACCCCAGCCCTGGAAGAAGGCGTTGAGGATCCACAACGTCCCCAGCATCAGCAGCGAAGAACTGAGACCGAAGAAGATATTGAGTATGCCGGTCATAATCAGGCCCAACCCCATAAAATAGCGCGGGTTGGAACGATCGCTGATCATGCCTGAAATAAACTTCGAGCAGCCGTAAGTGATGTAGAACAGCGTACCGAGAATACCGACGTCGGACATCGTCAGGCCAAGATCGCTCAGCATTGCCGGCATAATGAAGTTGAAGCTTTTGCGCGTGAAGTAAAACGCGGCATAGCCGATGTACATCGTCCACATCAGCTGGATGCGCCAGTATTTATAGCTGGCATCGATCTGTTTTTGATCGGTAACCGGCGGCACATCATCGCGGCTTTTAAGGAAAGACCACATGTGAAACCTCAGAGAATATGAAAAGTGCCGCTATCATGCTGCGCGCGCGCGAAAATGACTTACGCCGGATTCCCGACGCGCCTAGGAGTATTTCCTAGTTTGGCCCTTCCGCCGGTGAAACTGTGGGTAAGATCACATTCAAACAGGTGCCATTCTCCGACGTCAGTCGCAGGCGGCCGCCCAGCGCACTGATGCGCTCCTGCATGCCGCGCAGACCATAACCCGGCTCATGATGGGCCAGATCGATACCGACGCCGTTATCGCGAATGGTCAGTAGCACCTGCGGCAACCGCCCTTTGCGCTGACGAAGACGTGCATCCAGCTCAATCCGGCTGGCGGCGGCGTGACGACAGACATTGGTCACCCCTTCCTGACACACCCGATACAGCGTAATTTTCAACGTCTCATCCAGCAACTCATCCGGCACCTGCCACTGCATCACACTCACCAGCGACGTATCCTGCGGCAGCGATTCGCGCAGCATCGCCGCCACCGCCGCCGACAGCGGCAAATTATTCAACGCAGCCGGCCACAGTTGCGTCAACACGTCGTGGACGCCGTCATATACCCGCAGCGCCAGCGTATCTATCGCCTCGGCGCAGCCCATCACCTGCGGCTGTGGTGCCAAACGCTTGATAATACTGGCCTGGGTGCGGATCACGGTGATGGTTTGACCGACCTCGTCGTGCAGCTCCCGCGCCACCTCGCGCCGGGTCTGTTCTTCTGCCGTGACCAGCGCGCGCGCCAGTTGGCGGTTTTCCGTCAGCCGCAGCCGAAGTTGCTGGTTCAGCTCACGCTGGCGTTGAATACCCGCGCCGAGCAACAAACCGGTCAGGCTCTGGGCCAGCAGCGACAACAGTAAATCACGGTGCGATTCGGGCTGTGGCGGTTCGTTGGCTACCAGCACCACCCCATTAAGCAAGGTTGCCAACAGCGCGCCCTGCCAGCCGTAGCGATAGGACATAAAGACTATCGGGATGGCCAGACAAAACGGCGCGAAGCGGCGCAGCTCTGCGGCATTAACCTGCTGTTGCAGCCAGATACTGAGCGCAAACAGCAGCAAATAGCTGGCCAGATGGCGCAACCTTAGCGTCACCGGCTTATGGATCAGGCCCGGTTCAAGCGGTACCCAGATCTGCCGTGCCAGATAGTGCCACAGCAGCAGACAGGTTGGGGCAATGGTGAAGCCACCCGCCAGCCCCAGCAACAGGGCTCTGGCACCCTCGCCGTTCACTAACTGCCACACCAGCGCCTGCAGCAACGCGGCCACCGCCACTACCGCGCCCTGCATCAATGGCCATTGCCATTCGCTGTCGCTTTCCTGATGCCGCAGCAACCAGGGGGAGGCCACCAGACTGAGCAACACCGTCAACACCAGCACCACCACCGAAGCCCACAGTGCCGGCCCGTAACCGAACTGATCGGCCAACACCACCATCAGCAGCAGATCGGCCAACAGGATGCCCGGCCAGAAGCGGTAAGGGCTTTGCAGCAGAATGCCCATACGCAGACCAAACGGGAACAGCAACAACGCCTGCCACGGCGGGTCGATCAGCGCGGTGCCAATCCCCCACAGGCAAAATGCACTGGTGGCATAGATAAAGAACAACGCCAGTTGGGTGATCAGGCGTTGCATCACAGGTTCAGCATCCGCTTCGCCAGCTCGACGTTGTTGTTGATACCCAGCTTGGCGAACAGATTGGCGCGATGCACGTGTACCGTTTTGGGTGACAGCCCCAGCGCGACAGCAATCTCCCGCACCTCCTGTCCTTGCGCCAGCAACAGTGCGATTTCGCGTTCACGGCGCGTCAGTGGGTCCACCTTCACTCGCGCCAGTTGCTGGGCGATTTCAGGCATCAGATACACGCCACCGCTGGCGACGGTGCGTACCGCGGTGATCAAATCTTCCGGCTTGCAGCGTTTGGACAAGAACCCGCAGGCACCGCGTTCCAGCGCCAGCTCCACCAGCGCCGGGTTGTCATGCATCGACAGCATCACCACCCGAATACCGGAGGGAATGTCCGCCAGCAGATCCAGCCCGCTGCCGTCCGGCATCGAAATATCACAGATACAGATTTCCGCCTCCAGACCGGGCAGGCCGGCGCGTGCCTGAGCCGCGCTGCTGAACTCGCCGACCACCTGAATATCCGGCTCCAGCGACAGCAGTTGCACAAAGCCCGATCGCACAATGTCATGATCGTCAATAAACGCCACGCGCAAGGTCATGGAAATCTCCGGTCCGAGGGGGAAAGTGCGCAAGTATAGCGCAAGCCTGAGCCAGATTAGTTGATGAAAGGAAGGTATAAGCAGATTTTACCGGGCGCAGTGCGCCCGGTATGGGAGAGGTTACAGCTCGCTTGGCGACGCTTTTTCCTGCGGAATATCGCACCAGTTGTTTTTGGCCACGATGCCGCCGTTCGGCGAGGTATAACCGAGGCAGCCGAGAATGGTATCGAACAGCTCAACATGGCGGTGGGTCTTGCCAACCCGCTGCTGCGCCTGCAATTGCTCAAACGCTCCGCGATGCTGTGGATCTTCCAGGAACTTGTCGGATGCCCATACCATCATTGGCACGCGGAACTGCTCCACCGGCGCCATTTCACGCGGCGTGCCGTGCAGGTGTGAATTCTCGCCGATCGATTCGCCGTGATCGGAAGAATAGAACACAATCGCCTTCTTCTCACGTACCTGATCAATCACATTGGCGATAAAGCTGTCGGTATACAGCACCGAGTTATCGAAGGCGTTAACCAACTGGTCCTTGGAGCAGAAATCGTCAACGCCGATACACTCCGGCTGATAACGCGCGTAGCTACGCGGATAACGCTGGGAATAGAGATAATGTGAGCCCTTGGTGTGCAGGATCACCAGATGCTTGCCCTTGGGATAACGGGCCAGCGACTCCTTCATTTCATCCACTAGCAGCATATCGTCAACCGATTTGCCGTCGTTGCGCTTTTCGGAGGCGATCATCTCGCGGAACGAATAGTTGTTCACTTCGGTGTTGTTATAGAACCAAACCTCACTCTGCATGGCGAACAGCTCGGAGGTAAAGCCCAAATCTTTCATTACCGCGAACACGTTTTGCTCTTTCAGAGTCCGTTGCGGGTTATCTGCCGTGCCGCCTTCCCGCACGAACATACAGCGCAACGACAGTTTGGTGGCGGTATCACAAGACGTGCCGCGGAACGCCACCAGATTTTTCTCTTTGGACAGCCGTGGCGTAGTGTCGCGGTCGTAGCCAAGAATGCCCATGTGATCCCAGCGCGTGGTTTCACCAATGATAAACACCACGTAGGTATCATCAATATCGGCCGGTGCAACATAGGTAAAATTCTTGGCCGGGTCGAACAAATTGGCCTGATCCTGACTTTCGTCATAACGGGTGTAGGCAAACAGACCCAACGCCGACAGCCAGTTGGATGGCAAATAGGAATGTGCAACCACGCCACCGTAGCTTGGCAAATCCACATTGGTGATTTTTTCCTGCGCGCTTTGCTCGTTATCCAGCATACGCAGCGGCACCCAGACCAGCGCCACCACTGCCACCAGCACCACCAGCGGTTTTATCCGGTGTCCGGGCGTTTTCAGTTGCTCGATCAGGGTATAACGCAGGTTGTTTTTCCAGATGCACAGCAGCGGCAATGCGCTGAGCACTACCATCCACAGCACGAAGTGCATACCGACCACTTCTTTCGACAGGTCGATATCGGTGGTCATCACCGACACCACAATGCCGTAGCCGATCACCACGTTGAAAAACGTCATGTAATAGCTGGCGGCCACGGAAATCAGCACCAATAGCGAGGCAATAATCCGGTAGAACAGCCGGCCGCCGAGCGAGACCAGCCGCATAATAAAGAAGGTGAACAGAACGATGGCGATAACCTCGGTTACCGCAGAAATGACCTTAATCCCCTGAATGCCGTGCGAAAACGAATCAAAGCGACGATAGAAAACGGAAAGGTTCAAAAAGATGCCGATATAGATCGCTAACAATAACGATAAATTCTGCTGTGATAGCGATTTAACTTTGTTCATGTAACGCGGTGGCTCCGGGGGCTTTAACAGTTCTGAAGTCAGTCAGACATTCGATGCGGCTGCAGGTTCAGCCGATCGGCAATAAGCGCTATTTTGGGGGTAAGAATCAAGAGAATTCTCACAAAATAACCATTTTTGCCATTTTTTGTGCAAGGGATAAAGGGGCACGAGACGAGAAATGGAGGGCTGAAACCCTCCATTTGTTCCGTGATATTGGCGGAAATCTTACTTAACGTTAAGCGTTACATCAATATTGCCGCGAGTGGCGTTGGAATAAGGGCAGACCACGTGGGCTTTTTTCACCAGGTCTTCCGCCACGCTGCGCTCGATGCCCGGCAGGGTGATATCCAACTGCACTTCGATGCCGAAACCGTTGGGGATTTCGCCAATACCGACGGTGCCGTCAATTTTGGCTTCGGCCGGGATTTTCACTTTTTCTTTCGCCGCGACAAACTTCAGTGCGCCGAGGAAGCAGGCCGAATAACCGGCAGCAAACAACTGTTCCGGGTTGGTGACTTCACCGCCCGCGCCGCCCATTTCTTTCGGCACGCCCAGTTTGACATCCAACACGCCGTCAGATGAGGTCGCACGGCCATCGCGGCCACCGGTTGCGGTGGCATGAGCACGGTACACAACTTTTTCAATCGACATACATCATTCCTTCTTTCTGGTTGGAGGCAAGACGGCAATTCCTGCAGGCGGAACGTCGTCATTGGTATATCTTTCACGATTAAATCGCACACTATATATTTACTGCTTACTTCCAGTGTAGTCCACCCATGCCGATCCTGCTGCCGGCACTGGGGGTCAAAGCTGGTTGATTAGCTTGCCACGCAGCTTTTCCAACTGCTGTTTGATATTGACGATTTCATCGAGGCTGCAATCGGTAGCGCACATGACCGCTTCCGGCACCGACTGCGCTTTTTCACGCAGCGCACGACCGGCATCGGTTAACGCAATAATCACCTGCCGCTCATCGGTGGTGGCACGGTAACGCGCTAACAAACCGGCGGTCTCCAGGCGTTTGAGCAATGGCGTCAAAGTGGCGGAATCGAGAAATAGCCGTTCGCCAATGTCCGTGACCCTGATTTCGTCCCGCTCCCACAGCACCAGCATCACCAGATATTGCGGATAGGTGAGTTCAAGCTGGCTCAGCAGTTTGCGATACACCTTATTCAGCGCCAGGTTGGCGGAGTACAGGGCAAAGCAAAGTTGCTGGTCGAGCAGCAGCAGGTTTTTCGTCGCGGGTTGTTCGGTGTTTTCGATTTTCATGCTCTGAATATAAGTAGTGCGCGATGTAATCGCAAACTATTTTTTAGTCAATATGCTACCTTGTTAAAAGCAGGGGATGCCACAGCGAGGTGCTGTGTGGAGGAAAAGGACATGACAGACACTCTGGCAGAACGCGCGCGCCGCTACGCCACCAAGGCCCATGCGGCTATCGATCAGCGCCGCAAATACACTAATGACCCCTACATTGTTCACCCGCAGGCGGTAATGGAAATCGTCAGCAGCGTGCCGCACAGCGAAGAAATGCTGGCCGCCGCCTGGCTGCACGACACGGTAGAAGATACGCCCACCACTCTTGGCGATATCGAAAGCCACTTTGGGCCACAGGTCGCGAGCCTGGTGGCGATGCTGACCAACGTCAGCGGCACCGGTGACGGCAACCGCTTCGAGCGTAAAAACCGCGATCGGCGCCACAGCGCCAAGGCTTCACCGCAGGCCAAAACCATCAAGCTGGCGGACCTGATCGACAACACCCGCTCACTGCTGGACTATGACAGCCATTTCGCCAGAACCTATCTGATCGAAAAACAGCGGCTGCTGGAAGTGCTGACCGAAGGTGACCCGACGCTATGGCAGCAGGCGCATCATATTGTCGAAAAGGGGCTGGAAAGGCTGCAATTGCCACCGCATAACGTCCCGGCAAGCTGGTTTGAACATGCCCGCCGGCGCTACCGGGAAAGCGATGCGGCATAGCCGACAACCACTTCAGTGCGCAAAATAATGCATACCGCCATCCACCGGGATCACCGCCCCGGTGATATAGCGCGCCTGCGGGGAACAAAGAAACGCGGCCAGATAGGCCATATCCTCCGGCTCACCAAAATAGCCAATCGGGATATTCTGTTCGATAAACGCCTGGCGGGCGGCCTCTGTCGGGTGCAATTTTTCACGCACCTGCTCGCTATTAATCCGCCCGGGCTGCAGCGTATTAACCGTAACCCCTTGCGCCGCCACGTTGCCTGCCAGCCCCTTGGCCCATAGGTGCAACGCCCCCTTGGCGGCGGTGGCAGCGTTCAAACTGCGCGGCTCCATCGAGCCACTGATGTTGATCACCCGTCCCCAGCCCTGCGCCAGCATCCGGGGCAGCAACGCATGGGTTATCCGACGCGCCGGGGTAAAGTTCAGAGCAAAGGCTTCTTCCCAACCGGCATCGCCTTCGCTCAACGTGGTCGGGCGAGCCCCACCGACCGCATTAATCACAATATCGATGGTCCCGAACTGCTGTAGCGCCAGCGCCAGCATGCTGTCGAGCGCTTGCGCATTGGTGATATCTGCCGCGATGACATAGGGCCGTATGCCACCGGCTTGCTCAACCTCATCCGCCAGGGTCTGCAAGCGGTCTTCCCGGCGCGCCGTCGCCACCACAGTCACCCCCTGCGCCGCCAATACCCGAACCATGCCTGCGCCAATCCCTTCGCTGGCACCGGTCACCAACGCGATACGCCCCTGCAGATGCAAATTCATAAGGTATCCTAATTGAATAATTCAATCTGGTTACAAAGATAACGCCATTGAATCACGTCCCAGTCTGTGTGAATATTCCGTAAACTCGCGGCAATACTGTGCAGGAATTCACTGATGTTCGATTGGCAGGATTTAAAACACTTCGTGGTGCTGGCACGCACCGGTTCATTGTCGGCAGCGGCACGGGAGCTGGGCTGCGATCACGCCACGGTAGGGCGTCGGGTGGCGGCGCTGGAGAAAGCTCTCGGCCTGCCGCTGATCCTCCGTCTGCCGCGCAGCACGCCGCTGACGCAGGACGGAAAGGTGATTGCCGGGCTGGCGACTGACATCGAAAACCAAAGCCACGCCATAGTCCGCCATGCGCGCAGCATTGGTGAAACACCGCAAACCCAGGTGCGTATCAGCGCCCCGCCGTCGATTGCCGCGCGGGTTATTGCCCCGCAGATTGCGCAATTTCACCAGATTTTTCCGCATATTACGCTGATACTCTCCGGCGAATCGGCGATCGCCGAACTGGATCGCGGTGACGCCGAAGTGGCGGTACGCATGGTGCGGCCACAACAACCGGACCTGCTGATACAGCGCATCGGCATGATGCGCTATGCGCTGTATGCCACGCCACAGCACGCCGCCCTGCCGGAGGCGGCGCGGGCCTTCATCGGCTACGATCACCACTACCAAAACCAACCGCATCAACAGTGGCTACAGCAGCTGTTGCAGGGCCGTCCGGTGGTATTTCAGGCCAGCGATCTGTTCTCGTTGCAAGAAGCCGCACGATCGGGACTAGGAGCGGTAGTATTGCCGACGTTTGTTGCCGATGGCGACCCAGACATGGTTACACTGCCCACTGCAATCGCTGCCCCGACCCGCGAGCTGTGGCTGGTCACTTACCCGGACCTGGCCCGCTCGACGGCCGTGCGCGCGGTAATGAATTTCCTGGCCGAAATCATCGGGGAAAAATGCCCACTGACACGCTAAAACATAAGGCATGCTAATTTGATACTGGACAAATCTTACGCGGCGGATTATTACTGGTCACCACAGAATGGACTTTAGGGACTGGTTGAGAGCATGACTTTGCGTACTGAATTTGGACGAATTCTGATTACCGGCGCAGGCGGCCGGGTGGCGACGGCATTCCGTCAATCGGTGGGAAATCGCTATCAACTGCGGCTGGCGGAAAAAGACCTCGGGCTGCTGACCAACCTACAGCCGAATGATGAGATCATCAGCTTCGACATTGCCGACATCGCCGCCTGCCGCGCGGCCTGCGCCGGCATCGATACCGTGCTGCATCTGGCGGCCGATCCTTCTCCTGACGCCGACTTCTGCAATTCATTGATGGATAACAACATCCTCGGCACCTTCAATATTTTCCGCGCAGCGAAGGACGCCGGTTGCAAACGCGTGGTCTTCGCCAGCAGCGCGCAGGCGGTGGAAGGTTATGCATTGGATTACCAAATTCGGCCGCAGGACGCACCCAAACCGAAAAATCTGTACGGCGTCAGCAAGGCATTCGGCGAAGGCATCGCCGCCTACTTTGCCCATCAGGAAGGACTTTCCGCATTGTCGGTGCGCATCGCCAACTTCACCACGCTGGAACCAGGTGAGCAGCTCAGCGCTCGTGATATGAGCGCTTTTCTCAGCCACCGCGACGCCGCCGATCTGCTGGAACGTTGTCTGCGTATTGAAGGCGTACACCATGCGGTGGTGCACGGCGTTTCCAACAACCGCTATAAGCGGCTGTCGCTGGAGGAAACCAGCCAACTGCTGGGTTACTACCCACAGGACGATGCGTTTAGCATCCTCGGTTTCGGCTAAAGTTTGCTATCAATACGCTGCAGCAGGTAAGGGAAAAACGGGTTGGAGGCAATGCGCATTAGCGAATCGAGGTCCACCACCAGCACCGAGCGTTCACCACGCGCAGCAAGCGTGCCGAGGCTAATACCAAACTCGCCACGCTGCACCGGGAAACGACCATAAAGCGAATCGCTTACCGGGAATGGCAACGCCACATGCGACAACGAATAAATATCCGCTGGGTAAGTCATGCCCAGCGGCTGCTCACTTACCGTCGTTGCCCCGGCTGGCGTTACGCTGGCGATCGCCTCACTGCTATCCGGTGAGGCGTTGGCAATCACCGTAGTCTGGTAGCGGCGTGGGGGCGCAGGCAGCAATTGGCTGACCGCCGCCGCCGCGTTTGGCCGCAGCAGCGGGCCGAAGTTGACCGTACGATTGACGTCAAACAGCACCAGTTCGCTGCCGTTAGCCGGCAATTCGTTGTATAACGCGCGGATCACCGCCCGGGTGCTGACGGTAGAATCCATCACCGACTGGAAGGTCAGCACCGGCGCTAATTTATCCAGTTTACCGTCACGCGCCGCCCGGGCGATTTGCTGTTGCAGACCATTACTGAGCAGATAAGACTGACGCGCTCCGTTCACCGGGAACGAGTTGTATTTGAAAGGGTTAAATTCCGGCAAGACGCCGAGCCACGCGGCCTTGGCAAACGCCGGGAACACCGCAGGCCAACCGGCAATACCGGCGAAACGGGCAAAACTGGTGACGCCAATCATCGGTGAGATCAGGATCAACCGCTGCGGTGCCGCCAATTGCGGATCGTCCAATGCATCCAGCGCGTACTTCATCGCCAGCGCACCGCCGTTGGAAAAGCCCACGATATGCAGCGGCTTGTCGCCCCCGGCCTTACTGCGCGCCTCACGTACCGCTAGCCGCGTTGCCGCCAACCAGTCTTGCCATTCAATATCGGTCAGGGCGCCCGGCACCGTGCCGTGTGCCGGCAGGCGAATGCCGACCGCCACATAACCATGCTGACGGTAGTTCTCGGCAATGTGCCGCAGGCTGTAAGGGGAATCGGTCAGGCCATGTAACAGCACCACCGCCCCACGCGGTTCGCCCTGTGGCAGCAGCTCATAGGAACGGTTCCAGTCACGGGCAAAGTGCTCCGGATACACCGGACTGCCGTCAAAATAGCGATTAAGCGGAATACGTTCGCTGGCGGAGAGTTTGTCCGTGACGTTGACCTTCACCTCATCAAACACCCGGCTCTCTGCGGCCAGATAACCCTGCCAGTCGGAGTTGTCCATTTCGGCGGCCGACAGCTCGTGTGGCACAAAGGTATGCCACGGCTCCAGCGCCGGACCGCTCTGAGTATCGTAAACGCGCACCGCAAACAGCGTGAGCAATACGGTGACAGCCACAATCGTCAGCCGTTTGGTCCATTTAATTATCGCCCTGGAAGGCATGCCCACTCCTGAATTCACGGTTATCCCAGCAGCGATTATAGAAGTTAAATGCCCGCAGGGGCAGCTCGACGATCGCCGGGCGTGACCCACCGATTTTTAGAACCTGCTCACAGAACCTGCATTTCCCCGCCATTCTGGCGGATAAAAATTGATCTGCCGACGGAATGTTTGTAGGTTTTCTGTAACGATACACTAAAACGTTACAGTTAAAGACCGGACACAAAGTATCGTACCCGTTCCCCCTGTCCCTACAGCGTTACTCCACAGGGGAAATCATCTTCACCACCAGCATCGCAGGCTGTCTGCGATCGGGAGCCAGGCTGATGAAATCACTGACATGCCGTTTAACGCCGCGTCTGTTTATCACGCTGTTATTTATGCTGTTTATCTTGCCACTGCGCGCCAATGCCGCCGAAGTTAGCCTGAGGGTATATTCATCGCTACCCGACGATGGTTACTCCGCGCACGCCATCTGGTTTCACCGTTTCAAACAGAATCTGGACCAGCGCCTGCCGGGCAAAATCGCCCTTAATTACTTCCCTAACGGCATGCTTGGTAAAGAAGCCGATGCGGTCCAGCAGGTACGTATCGGCGCGATCGACATGACTATCTCCGGGACTTCCATCTGGGGCACGCTGGTGCCGGAAATCGGCGTGCTGGATCTGGGCTATCTGTTTGACGACAACCAGCAACTGGGTCAGGCGCTGGATGGCCAGGCGGGTCAACTGCTGAGCGCCCTGCTGGCCAAGCAAAGCAATATCAAGGTGCTGGGCTATGGTTTCAGCCTGGGCGCACGCAACATTTACAGTAAAAAACCGCTGCAGTCACCGCAGGATCTCAACCGGATGAAAGTACGCGTACTGCCGGCCCCCAACTTTATCGCCACGCTAAAAAGCATGGGTGCCACGGCGATCCCAATGCCCGGCGGTGAGGTTTACTCCGCACTGCAAATGGGAGTGATCGACGGTGTGGAACATGACGCCGCCACGGTCTACACCAGCAAGTATTACGAGATTGCCAAATACGCCACGCTGACCCGCCATATCTACAACCCGATTGTCGCCACCATCAGCCAGGCGGCGTTCCAACGCATCCCGCAACCGCTGCAAGCCGACTTCTTGGCGGCAGCCAGCGAAGCGACGGTTTATGAACGCAAAATCGCAGCGGAAAAAGAAATTCAGGCGATGGACAAACTGAAAGCCGCCGGTGTGATCTTTACCGAAACCGACCGCGACTATTTCCGCCGGCAAACACTGCCGCTGCAGGCGGCATTTAGCGGGAAATACCCACAGGCCAAAGCGGTGCTGGATGCCATTCATGCCACAGCGCAGCCCTAACGCACGCCTGGCGGAGGATTTGCTATGACCCTTCCTGTAACCCTTGAAATGAGCGTAAAAAAAGTGGCCATCCTGACGCAGTTAAGCCGCGGTCTGACCCGCTTTACCGCCTGGGGTGGCGCACTGGCGCTGCTGATCAACGTGGTGGTGGTGTTCGCCTCGGTGATTTGGCGCTACGCGCTGCACAGCCCGATTGAATGGGCGGAAGAAGTGGCGCGCGCGCTGATGGTAACGCTGGTGTTCTTCGGCGTCGCCACCTCCACCGGGCGTGGCCGACACATCGGCGTCGATCTGTTCCTGCGCTGGGTGCCCGCGGTAGCCCGACCCTATGTAGTGCATGCCAGCCGCTGGGTGCTGGTACTGGTGGCGCTGGGCCTGACGGTGTCCAGCTTCAGCCTGGTGGGTATTTCACTGCCACAGACCACCGAACACGGCCTGCCACAGGCGATCTTCGTGGTTCCGGTGTTCATCGGCGCGGCAGTGATGCTGGTCAGCGCGCTCGATCACGCCTGCCAGGCATCGTTGAAAGTGGTGTTAATCAGCGCCGCCGCCGTCGCTCTTCTGGGCGGCGCTGGCTACCTCAGCCTGCATGCCCCGCTGGGGTTCAGCTCGCTGCCCGCCGCGCTGATGCTGGCCTGCTTTATCCTGGGCATCATCTCCGGCGTGCCAATCGCCTTTACCCTGGGCATGTCGGCTATGGTGTTCTTTCTTAGCGATCCGTCGCTGCCATTCGTGTTCTTTGCCCAGCAGGTGACCGCCGGCGTCGATCATTTTGTGCTGCTGGCCATTCCGTTCTTTCTGCTGGCTGGTGCGGTGATGGAGGTCAACGGCATGTCGTCACGGCTGGTTGAGCTGATCGTGCGCGGCATGGGGCGTTATCGCGGTGGCCTGAATATGACCACGATTGTATCGATGGCCTTCTTCTCGGGTATTTCCGGCTCCAAACTGGCAGACGTCGCCACGGTCGGCGGCGTGCTGATGCCCGCGGTACGCCGGGCACGCCAGCCGGCCGCAGAGTCTGCCGGGGTGTTCGCCGCTTCGGCGATCATGGCGGAAACCATCCCCCCCTGCGTCAATCTGATCGTGATGGGCTTTATCGCCAACATTTCGATTGGCGCACTGTTTATCGCCGGCCTGATCCCGGCGCTGTGCCTGCTGGTGTTGCTGCTGATTGCCGCCGTGATCTTCGGCAAGCGCATCAACGTCGATGACGCCTACCCGGTGCGAATGCCAACCCGCCAACTGCTGATCGGTGCCGCCGTCGGGCTGGTGATGATTTTGATGATCGGCAAGGGCGTGGTGGCCGGTATCGCCACCTCCACCGAGATTTCCGCCTTTGCCGTGGTTTACGCCATCGTGGTCGGTCGGCTGGCCTTTGGGGAACTGACCCTGAAAGCCACGGTGAAACTGTTCGTCGACACCGCCGCGCTGTCCGGCATGCTGTTGTTTATCGTCGCCTGCGCCACCAGTTTGTCCTTCGCTCTGACCATCGAGATGATCCCGCAGCAGTGCGCGCAACTGTTGGTCGCCATCGGCGCGGACTACGGCCCGTGGCTGTTTCTGCTGCTGTCGATTGTCATCCTGATTATTTTCGGCGCGGTGCTGGAGGGGGCCCCGGCGCTGATTATCTTTGCCCCCATCCTGGTCCCTATCGCCACCCAGCTCGGCTTCAACCCGCTGCACTACGCCATTGTAATGATTCTGGCGATGGGTTTCGGCCTGTTTTCCCCGCCGATCGGCCTGGGCCTGTACACCACCTGCGCCATTTGCGGCGTTCCGATGCAGGACGTGATTAAACCTATGGCCAAGTACCTGCTGATCATCCTGCTCGGCATCATTGTTATCGCGCTGTTCCCGGCGCTCACCACCTGGCTGCCCACGCGGCTGGGCTACTGATTTTCTCAAGCAAGGAGTCACACCATGTTCTCTGATTTAACCAACAAACGCGTGTTGATCACCGGTTCCACCGCCGGTATCGGATTGGCAACCGCCGCCCTGTTCGCCCAACACGGTGCCAGGGTGGGGATTAACGGCATGCGCAGCGAACCGCCGGCAGAAATCGCCGCCTTCCCCGGCGAATGCGCGTTCTTCTCCGCCGACCTATCGCGTTCCGCCGGCTGTGAAGCGTTGGTGGAAGCCTTTGTCGCCCGCTTCGGCGGCATCGACATCCTGATCAATAACGCCGGTGGGCTGGGCGGCCGCAACGGGCTGGAAGCGATAGACGACGAGTTCTTTGATCGAGTGATGGACCTGAACTGCCGCTCGGCGCTGATGGTCACCAAATTCGCTATCCCTCACCTGCGCGCTTCGGCACGCGAGAGCGGCGCTACCGCCAGCGTGATCAGCACCGGCTCCATCGCTGCACGCGAAGGTGGCGGCATCGGCGCCGGTCTGTATGCCAGCGCCAAAGCCTGGTTGCACAATATTCATCGCAACTGGGTGAAGGAGTTCACCCAGGACAACATCCGTTTCAATATCGTCTCACCGGGCAGCATCGACACCGCCTTCCATCAGGGTAAAAGTGAAGAAGTGCTGGGCAAGATGTGCGCCTCGATCCCGATGGGCCGCTTTGGTCGCAGCGAGGAAGTGGCACCCACTTACCTGTTCCTGGCATCGCATAACTGCAGCGGCTACATCACCGGGCAGATTATCGACGTCAACGGCGGGCAGATTGCGCCCTAAGGGTCTGTGACTCACTTTCGGCCGCGTGATAAAGTCGGGGTAATGGGCTAATGCAAAACGGGAATGTAATGGCGAATATACGTGATGTGGCACGTCATGCCGGAGTGTCGGTCAGTACGGTTTCCAACGTGCTGAACGGCCGGGTCGATCAGATGCGCAAGGATACGTTGGCCCGTATCGAACAGGCGATGGCGGCGCTGCAGTACCAACCGAACCGTGCGGCGCAGCAGCTCAAAACCGGGCAGGTCAAAATGCTCGGCCTGCTGGTGCCTTCGATCGTCAACCCCAGCTTCGCCGCACTGGTGCGTGAGATTGAGCTGGCGGCCAAGCAAAACTACGGCTATCAGGTGTTGCTGGGCGATACCCATCGCCAGCAGGAAGAGGAGATCCGCTTTCTCGACGATTTGCTGGCGTTAGGCATCCGCGGCGTGGTGGTGGCCTCCACCTTTTACGATCGCCCCCATTTCCGTGAGGCTCTGAAACGCGGCCTGGTGATGATTAACTACGACGAACGTGCCCTGACGGCCCCAGGTGAAACGGCGCTGCCGATCGACAGCGTGTCGATGGACAATAGCGCCGCAGGCAACATGGCGGCCCGGCATCTGATCGCCCAGGGCTGTCGCCGTATCGCTTTCGCCACCGCCTCCGGCATGACCAGCAGCCGCGCCAACAAGATTGCCGGCTACCGGCAGGCACTGGAGGCGGCCGGGCTGCCGGTCAGGGTGATCGAAGGCAAAGCGCAGTTCGCCTACGGCGATGCCGAAATGGCCGAACTGGGGAAAACGCTGGCTGAGCAGATCTGCCAGAGTGAACCCCGGCCGGACGGCGTGGTAGCGTTGAACGACATGCTGGCCATCGGCATGATTTCCGCCTTCCAGCGGCTCGGTGTGCGGGTGCCGGAGGATATCTCGGTTGTCGGCATCGATAACATGTTTCTGTCCGAACTGTTCAACCCGGCGCTCAGCTCTGTGGCGCCACCGCTGCGTGAGATGGCGGTAAAAATTGTCGATCGGCTGATCGGCCGGTTAGAAAACCCTGAATTGCCGGTGGAGGAGTTTTTATTTGCTCCCAGCCTGGTGTGCCGCCAGTCGGTCATTAACGCGTAATCCCCGGCGGGGTCGCTGCCCCGCCCTCATTCACATGAAACTCCTGGCTGCGCTAACGCGCGGCGGGGTTTCGCTGCGCCCAAATCGCAGCAGGAGATTAAAAATGAATAATGAATCTTGCGTTTACTGCCATCCAACCGATGAAATCGTGCTGTGGCAAAACCCGCTGTGCCGGGCGATATTCATCGCCGACAGCCCCTTCCCGGGCTGGTGCCGGGTGGTTTGGCATGAACATATCGCCGAACTGAGCGATTTACGCGACGACCAACGCAACAGCATCATGGCGGTGGTGGCGCAGGTTGAGGCGCAACTGCGGCAATTGCTAACGCCGGCGAAGATCAATATCGCCAGCCTGGGCACCGCGCTACCGCATTTGCATTGGCATATCATCCCGCGTTACCTCGACGATTCGCACTTCCCGGAACCGGTCTGGAGCACGGCGCTGCGGGCGCCAACGACGAAAACGCTGCCGGAGAATTTTATTGAATTAATGCAGGAGCGGCTGGCGATAACGCTGGGGGCATGATACTACGCCGGGCGATGCCCGGCGTTTTCAACTTGATTACGGCTTTTCGGAGATTTTGCGCAGGTATTCGTTATTTTTAAACGCAATAATGATCATTTCAAAGCAAACGCGAGTGAACACGCCGCCGATGATGATCGCGAACAGACCACGGAAAAACTCACCGTAGAACATCGCCCCAATCCCACCAACAATAATGCTCAGCAGGCACAGCCAGTAGACACCGGTGATGATTTTCGGAGTCAGCATCGCATCAAAAAAGAAAATGTTTTTCATTGTAAATCCTTCCTTAGGCCAGTATTTAATTATCCCAGAGGCGCCACATGGGTGCGGCAAGCCTTTTTGTCACGCCGGTTATGATAGCGAGTAACACGATGAAAAGCGCCCAGAAATCAGCACGCCATTACATAAGGGTTGAGGATGTTTAACAAAACAGGCAACAAAATACTCGGCGGTTTGGCGGCGTTGCTGCTGCTGAGCCAAAGCGCACTGGCACAGGAAACGCTGAACTTCGTGCGGCACGGGGAGAAACCCGCCAACAACAGCGGGCAGTTAACCTGCAAAGGGCTGAACCGCGCACTGGCACTGCCGGACGTGTTGCTGAAGCGCTACGGCAAACCGGACTACATTTTTGCCGCCGGGCCGAAGGAAAACAAGCTCGGCAGTTCACTGCGGGCGCTGTCGACCATCATGCCCACCGCCGTGCGCGTCGGGCTGCCGATTGGTATTCAGTTCCACGCCGATGACATCACCGGGCTGCAGCAGGAGCTGCTCAGCGAGCAATACCAAAACTCACGCATTTTCATCGCCTGGGAACACAAGAATCTCGATAAGGCAGTGAAGGCCATCGTGGCCGCACGCGGCGGTGACGCCAATTTGGTGCCAAAATGGCCGGGCAGCGACTTCGACAGTATCTTTGTGGTGACGCTGGATCAGGACAAGGTTTCATTCAGGCAGGAAAGTGAGGGTTTGACGCAGTTGGCGGAGATCTGCCCTGCTGCGGGATAAAGCCAAACCGCCTTTGGCGGGTTCGGTGAGATGACATAAGGGAGTCTCATCGGGCCTGACTCATTTTATCTGGCTGCTGACGGCGTCATAAGCCCCAACTCAACACCCAACCGAATCGCCTGCCGGGCGTTACTGACGCCAAGTTTAACCACAATATTTCTCATATGAAACTTCACCGTACTCGGGGAAATACTGGCGATGGCGGCAATCTCGCCATAGGTTTTCCCCATACTGGCCCAATACAGCACCTCACTCTCCCGTGGGGTAAAAATGGGTTTTTCCGTATCCGCATGATGCTTCCGCCGGTTGGATGAGACCGATCCTGCGAGACGGTACATTTGTTCATTGATATCGATCAGCAACATTTGCATGGCTCCGCGATCTGATGAGATCCGCTTTTCCAGATCCTCTTCTCCACTGCCACCGAGGATAACCGATAACAATGCCAGGCTATTCATAGAGTCGTGCAACACAAAGGTGAAGCCGTTAACAAAGATGTACGACGTTGTTTAAGTGAGCGTCTCCCTCTCCCAAGGGAGAGGGAACAATATCACCTTAAGTGACCGGCATTTCCTCCTCAGGAAGCGGCTTTTTTATACTGCGCTAATGGTCCAGATAGAGATAGTGCATCCAACTGGTCATGCGTAGCAGTACCTTGCGCATGACCGCCACGTGGGTAAAGTGGTCGGAATAAACTGCCACCTGCGAAAAAATGCCGTCAGGTAATTCATCGATTTCACTGTTGGGTGCCAGCTCAATCACCGCCAGCACACCATCACTGCCGGCAGCCACACTCAGCGATTGTAGCGTCCCTTGCGCCTGGTAAGACCCGCCGGGGACAACCGGCAGAATTCTGATCAATTTACCGGGGAATACCTGGCCGGGAAATGCATTAAACACCACTTCGGCTTCGTCGCCGGCCTTAAGACGCAGCAACGAGTTTTGGCGGAACTGAGCAATGATTTGCCGTTTTTGCTCAGGAATAAACACCATCACCGGCCGCAGCGGAATTGCCGCGGCGTAGGTCCCTGGGCGGATCAGCACCTGGGTCACGTAACCGTCGCTGGGAGCGCGTATCACCGTTTGATCAAGATTATATTTGGCCTCTGCCAACTGCGCCCTGAGGCTAACGATTTGAGACTGTTCCCCGTTAATCACGCTGTCTAACTGACTTTTTATTTGCGCTTGCTCCGCCACGGAACCTTTTACCAGCGCATCTTGCGCCAGATAGTTCTGCCGGGCGTTATCAATATCACTTTCCGAAAATGGATTGACCTTGGCCTGGCTGCCTCGGACATAACGCTGATAGTCTTTATATAACCGGTCGCGCTCTGCACTAACCCGAGATGTGTTGGCAATCGCTTCGTCGAGCTGCCCTTTAAGCACCTGAGTATTATTAATCTCGGTGACCAAATCAGCCTGAAGGCGATTGACCCGAGCCTGATAGCGTGCGGGATCTAATTTAAACAGCACTTCACCTTTTTTTATTAATACGTTTTGCTTCTCGGTTACTTCGCTAACCACACCAGTCACCTGTGGCGTAATAGGGATTGAAATAACCGCTTTCTGCGCCAAATAAGTATAGGGGTGGTTATAATTCATTAGCAGAATTAACGCCCCAATTAAAAACACCCCACCTAATGCAGCCGTGGGCACGGTCCATTTATTGACCGGTATTTTGAAAATCTTAAATATGGACCAGGCAAAAGCGACATAAGTCAGGATAATGAGCAGATCCATGGTGGCTACTCCGAAGGCGGCGTTTTATTATCCGCCAGTTTCAACTCCAGCTCCGCCACACGTTGCTGCAACTGTGCGAACGACGCCTCCTGACCTTGCATACCCCAACCACGCTCGGGGCGATATAAAGTAGCCCATATCCATAAAAACGGCCAGATCACGTGCAGAGTAAATAAACTTACCCAGCCCGCGACATGGATAGCATCGGCATGCGGATGGTTGCGTGCCTTGGCAATAAGATAGGGAATATCATGCAGAATAATAATCCCATAGAAAATAATAAGGAAAACCAGAATAAGTACACCCAACGCGAAGTAATTAAGAAACATAACTGCCTCTCATTTGCGGAACCCGTGCTCACTGGTAAAGATAGACGCGTTTTTAGCTTTTTGTGCTAAAACTGGGTAAGTTTATTTCGGCGGGTGTACCTTACAGAAAATGAACCAAAATAGATAACAACGGCACTTTGATTTTATGGGATTTTTAGGTTTAAGCGGAAGAACCGTTACCACTCTGACGAGTAGCACAAACCATCCAGTAATAATGATTATTATTAAAGGTAAACTCATTCAAAACCTGCAGCCCCAGTTTGCGCGTATGTGCCGCATAAGAGCGTGGGTTAATTTTATTCACAAATGTGACCAAGACATCAAAACGCGATGACATTTGTTTTAATGCAAACGCAAACAGCGCTTCAAGCACCCCGCTGCCCCGAACCGAAACGTCGACACAGATCGGACCGTATTGGTAAGAGTTCTCCACCGTCAACACCTGGCCGGCAAACTCACATTCTCCCAATCTGCCAATCATGTGCTCAAATAAAGGCCAGGGTGCCCAAAACTGCCAGGAAGCGGCCATCACGAATGCGACAATCTTACCTTCCTGTCTGGCGACAAACAGCCCTTGTTCTTGCTCGATCAACGCGACCATTTGCTCATAGGTCAGCAAAGTGGTCACAAAACCATCTTTCTTGTCTTCCTCACTGATGGTTGCTACCTGATACCGCTTGAGCAGTTCAGTCACTTGTTCAATATCAGCCACATTGGCCACACACAATTCCATGCAAACCTCCTCGAAAGTCAAAAATAGCCCAGTTTTTTTAGAAAATTATCATTGCAGTAAAAATTAATTCTCTGTATCCCATTAAAGTTACCCTTTGATAAATAACAAACGGCGCAGTCACAGGAATATAAACCCTGGTAATTCATCAACCCGAACTGACAAACTTTCTGCGAATGAACACGTTGAATTCATTATTTCCAAGCCTTGCTAGCTAAACTACTATCAAAGTAATCTGTTTTATACGTACAGATCAGAGCGATATGGAGTGGAACAGATGCCGATGGAGCAGACGGAAGCGGGAAGACAGGGCAGCCTGTACCGTCAGATTGCCGAACAGATCAAACAGGCAATCCACGCAGGATTTTTACCTGCCAATACACGTTTGCCGTCGGTAAGAACGCTGGCCACTCAATACAACATCAGTCTGACAACCGCACTTAAAACCTTGCGTACCCTGGAAGATGAACATTACGCCGTAGCCAAACCCAAATCCGGTTTTTTTGTCGCACCAAAAAGACATTCGCTGCAAAAGGGCGCCGTTATCGTGGAACAGCCACGTGAGATTGCGCCGCTGGATGAACAAACCGAACTGCACATGGCAATGGTGGGGGAGGATTGCCGCGTTCGTCTGGATCTGGCTAATGGTGATAGCTCTTTGTACCCCATCAAAAAACTGAGTTTGATCATGCGCCAGCTGGGTTATAGCAAGCCATTTTTGCTTGGTGATACGGTCAAAGGCTCTGGCTATGCGCCGTTAAAAACAGAAATCGCCCGACGAGCGATAGACTACGGCTGCAACATCAACCCGGATAACATTTTAGTGACCAACGGCTGCGTGGAGGCACTGTCGCTCTCGCTGATGGCGACAGTAAAACCGGGAGATGCGGTTGCCGTTGAATCGCCCTGCTATTTCGTTTTATTGCAAATGTTGCGTCATCTCAAACTACGCGTGATTGAGGTTGAAACGGGTAACGAAGGCTATGTTGATAGCGAAAAGCTGGTTGCGCTGTTCCAGAGAAAAGCGGTGAAGGTGTTTGTCACCCTCGCCAATGTTAATAACCCTCTGGGCAAAACCATACCGAACGAGAAAAAAGCTCACATCGCGCGGCAGGCCGATGAAAACGGTGTGATTATTATTGAAGATGACACCTTTGGCGACATCTCCTTTGGTGTTCAACGACCATTTCCAATGAGGGCCTTTAGCCCCAATGTCATCCTGTGCAGCGGTTTCTCTAAAACCGTGGCGCCTGGCATGCGTGTCGGTTGGGTTCACAGCAACCATTACATGCGAAAAATCACCTCGCTAAAATACACCTCGACCATGGGTTCACCCATATTGCCGCAGGCAACCATTGCCGAATTACTGAGCAATGGCGGATACGACGCCCATCTGCGCAAACTCAGGCATAAGTTGGCTAACCTGGTGAACAAAATCCGTCAGGTAGTGCTTCTAGCATTCCCCCCGGGCACAAAAGTCTCTGAGCCTGAAGGCGGTTATGTGCTGTGGGTGGAAATGCCGAAGAATGCCTTGAACGTACGTTCACTGTTTATCAAGGCGCGTAATGCCGGGATCGGTATCGCCCCCGGGCATATTTTTGCCACGGATAACCGCTACGATCACTGTTTCCGACTGAATGCAGGCTTTGGTTATAACGATGAAGTTGAACA
Organism: Serratia sp. BIGb0163; assembly: GCF_024809935.1. Classification (NCBI taxonomy): domain Bacteria; kingdom Pseudomonadati; phylum Pseudomonadota; class Gammaproteobacteria; order Enterobacterales; family Yersiniaceae; genus Serratia; species Serratia sp. BIGb0163. The sequence goes on along the minus strand of NZ_JANUDZ010000008.1, from coordinate 134,394 downwards.
GGCAATCGCCCAGCTTGGGCAATGGTGTACTCAATCACTTGTGGGGCATGAAGGGGGTTGATTGGCGGAAGATCACAGGAGTCGAACCTGCCCAGGACCGCTGGCGGCCCCAACCGGATTTGAAGTCCGGCCGCCCCACCGGGGACGAGGATCTTCCTTCGGGAACAGGAAGCAAGGGGCTGATTATAGCGCAGTTTACCCTTGGCGCTAAGAGGGAAATAGTGCTAGCCCCCGGCACTATGCCGGAGGCAGGCAGGGTTAAGGTTTCAACAGTTCCTTCACGTCCAGCAGGATAAACTCGTTGTCATCCGCCACGTTCGGCTGACGGCTGGAGGAGAACGGGAAGTTATTATCATTGCCGACGATGATATGGCTGCCATCCACCACGTCCACGTTTTCAATGGTGAAAAACGGGAATGTCAGCACGCCGTTGTTCAGCGGTTTGCGCGCCAATTTGTTCGGGTCCTGAATGTTCATCAGGTCAATATAGGCCAATTTATCGACCGGTTTACCGACGTTGTCGTCAGAAAAGGCAATTTTATATACCCGTTTAAACTTCGCCACCTGACTGAAGCAGTTGTCTGTGGGGGCACCCGCAGCGCAGGCTTGGTCCGCCGTGCCTTCGTTATTATCGCGCTCGATCACCAGGCCATGAGTGGCGTCGATCATATTAAAATCGCCGATGGCGTTCTGGTTGTCTTCCAACACGTATTGCCAACTGCGCCCGGTCCAGGCCTGTTGTTTCACGTCAAATTCCAGCACCCGCAGGTAGCGTTTGCCATCGATGTTCTCGAATTTTTCACCGTCCCACAGCGCACCTTCCAGCAACGGGTACAATTTGCTGCCGTCCGGTGATGTCGCCATGCCCTCAAAACCCTTGGAACGTGCCACCTGGAAGTTCTGTTTGCCATCCGGTGCGCCCGGCAGGGTCAGCGTCGGGTTATCCGGCGACTTCACCACCTTGCCGTCGACCTTGGTATCGAACACCGCCAATACCTTACCGTTTAGATCGGCCTTAATCAGATAGGGGCCAAACTCATCGCCAATCCACAGGGCATTATCGGCAAACTGGAAGCTTTCCGGGTCAAAATCGCTGCCGGTCAGGTAACGTTTATCGGTGCTCTCATTGATGATATGGAAGGGGACATTTTTGTCCGGATCGTGCAGAAACACCGTTTTCAGCGGCGTCACCGTGCCGTTGTCAAAGTCGATTTTGTAGTGATTGAGGTACAGCATGGCGTCCGGCGAATTGGCCTTGCTGCCAAAACCATTGTCGGTCAGCACCCAGTAGGTACCGTCGGGCATATGTTTGATGCCGGAATGGCCCTGCAGCGGCTGCCCGTTGATCGGCAGGCCAATACCGGTCATGCGATCGGCGGATTTACCCGCCACGCTGCCCAGTTCGGTCACGCGTTTGCCGCTGGTGTATTTACCGCTTTGCTGTAAATCGGCGGGGGCATCCTGCGGTGCGGCAACGTTGGATTTCACCGCCAGTAACGCGTGCCCGGCCAGGGTTGCCGGCACCGGTTGGGCTTGCGCCCATAGGTTAGTGCTCAGCGCCATACAGCCGGCCAACAGTGCCTGGCGGGTTTTGGTTATGTGCATGTCTTGGTTCCCTTTTTGTTGTTATCACCCAGAAGTAAAAGCAACGTCACTATAGGGAACCGCAATGACAGTAATATTATTCGGCGAACGCCCGCCGGTAGCTGTGCGGATGGAAGCACCAGGTGATGGCGATCAGCACCACCACCAGCAGCGCATGGATTTGCCAATCCAGCACAAAGCCGCCGCTGTAATCACGCAACAGGCCGGAAATATAAGGCGTGGCTCCCGCCAGCAGGAAACCTATGCCCTGCATAAAGGCCACCAATCGCCCCGCGGCCGCTGGGTGCGGAATATGATCGAGCGCCAACACCAGGCACAGCGGGAAGGCGCCGCCCAGCCCCAAGCCGGAAACCAGCACCCATAGCCACGGCAACGTCTGCGGCAGATAAATCAGGCCGATGAAGCCGATCAACTGCATGACTAATGCCAGCAATAACAACGGCCGTCGATCCAGCGATCGCGCCAGCGCCGGCAACAGCAGCGCCCCGACGACCTGCCCAAAGGTCATCAGTGCCAACAGCGATCCGCTGGCCTGCGGCTGCCAGCCGAGCTGCATATAATACGGCGGCAGCCAGGCGATCAGGCTGGTATAACCGCCATTGATCAAACCAAAATAGGCACCGAGCAACCAGGCACGACGGCTGAACCACAGGCTCGGCCCAGAGGAGGTTCCGGATGGCGTCAGGCGTGCCAGGCTACGGCTGACCGGCCACCAGGCGATTAACGCCACCAGTGCAGGTACCGCCCACCAGGCCAATGCACGGTGCCAGTCATGGCCGACACTCATCAGCCAGGGGGTCATCGCCGCCCCCAGACCGCCACCGCCCATCAGAGCCGCCGACCACAGCCCGGCTACCAGCGCCATCTGCTTGAGAAAGTGATGTTTGATAATGCCGGGCATCACCGCCTGGATCACCCCAATCCCCAGTCCACCCAACACCGCGCTCAGCAGTAATTGCGTGCTGCCCGGTGCCAGCTCACGCCAGGCGGCCCCCAGGCCAATGGCCAACAGGCTCAGCACTACGCTGGTACGCTCGTCGAACAGGCGGTTGATCGCCCCACCCGCCAGCGCCATCAACCCCATCATCAGCACCGGCAAGGTGGTCAGCAGCGCCGCACCGCCAAAGCTCAGCCCGGTGGCCTGTCGCAACGTCGGCAATAACGGGCCGATCGAGGTCAACAGCGGCCGCATATTCAGGCCAATCAGCACCAGCGCCCACAGCAGGGGGTTGAACCAGCGGCGTAAGAAAGGGGGAGCAACAAATTGATTTAACACGGTCTATTCCTGAACTTCCGGGATGAAGAGTGCGGGGTCACAGAGTGGCAGCCGCAACGTTGCCTTACTCTAGGCTTCCCCGTTAGTATTGGGAAATTAAATAATAAAATAGCCAACAGTGGAAAAATGAATCGTTACCCGATGTTCAATCCGCAGTTACTGCTCAGCTTTGTCGCAGTATGCGACAGCAACAGCTTCACTCGCGCCGCAGAGCGGGTGTTTTTGTCGCAGTCGACCGTCAGCCAACAGGTGCGCCGCTTGGAAGAAATGCTGGGTAAACCCCTGTTTGAACGTTCGTCCCATCAGGTACTGCTGACCGAGGAAGGCGTCAAGCTGTTGAGTTATGCGCGGCGCATCATTGCGCTGAATGAAGAGGCGCACGATGCCTTGACCGGTATCTGGCGCGACGGCGTACTGCGGTTGGGGATGCCGGAGGATTTTGCCGCCCCCACCACCGAACTGCTGGCGGAGTTCAGCCGGGCGCATCCGCATCTGCGACTGGACGTCACCAGCGGCCTGAGCGCCGATCTGCACAGTGCCTACGCCCGTGAAGAGCTGGATCTGATCCTGGTTAAACAACGCCGTAGCCAGCCGCCGCGGGCCGCCCGGCCGGAACCGCTGCTGTGGCTGGACAGCTTGGCCTTCCCGGCAATAGAACAGTCACCGGTACCGCTGGCGGTGTTCCCGCTCAATGGGTTATATCGCGATGATTTGTGTCAGGCGCTGGATAACCTCGGCAAGCGCTGGCGTATTGGCTACAGCAGCGCCAGTCTGGCCGCACTCACCGCCGCATCCGCCGCCGGGCTGGGCGTCACCCTGCTGCCGGCCGGCTGCCGCTTGCCCAGCCATCGGGTTCTCGGCAGCGCCGAAGGGTTGCCGCCGATCGACAACATTGAGCTGGCGCTGTACTACCGCGACGGCGCCCCCGCAGCCACTCCCGCGCTGGCCGAACGGCTGAAGGCGTTTTGTGGGTTGGCGTGAGAAGATTATTCCAAAAGTTGCGGATGTTTGAGCTGCAGCCAATCGTTAACCGCCAGCCAGAGTGCGCCTGCCTGTTCCAGACAGGCGGACACCGCCGCATCCGTCACCAAATCACCTGAATAATCGGCGATGTTACGTTGTTTCCTCAAAGCATCCAGACAGATCATTGCCTCACGCGAAATACCCAGGGTCAGCGGCAATGATTGGATCATGAGTTGATGATGACCGGGTTTATGGGTCGAGGTCCGAAAACCCTCCGCCTGCAGGGCTGCATTGGCGATTTGCATGACCGCTTTATACGCCGTGTCAAAACGCGTTTCATTGCTGAGCAGAGTGATACTGGCGTCATGTCGATTACGCGCAGCGGCGGAGAGTAATTTTCTGATTGCACCCGCGTCAGGCTTTATTGCCTCCAGGCCAAGGCCGATCAGGTTGTCTAACGTCATCCTTGTCTCCCAAAATCCCTAGCTGAGGCTTACTCATAATATCCTGAATAAAAGCTGAATTTTCCGCCAAAGCCGCCTGCCACTCGACTGGCGAGTACAGCTTGGGGTTAATTTCCCTACCCAGCTCCTGCTGCAGAGGGTAAAACGCGTTGATCACCTCTGAGAATGACAGGTTGCCGACGATCAGGACGTCTATGTCACTGTCATCCTTGGCCTTACCACTGGCAATCGAACCAAAAATAAAGGCCAGTTCAAACTCAGCGTTAAGTTCAACCAATGCCTGGCGCAAACGCTCGACCATCCCGGAGGTTTTGCGGAAAATAGCCACCAACTCAGGAAAAATCAGGCAATCAGGGTTAGCCCGATAGCAGATTTGGTTTCCCTGTTGCTGTCTGAGCAAGATGCCGCCCTGTGCCAGTTTGTTCAACTCTTTATGTAAGGTACCGGCCTGAGTTGCGGTCTGACGCGCAATTTCTCGCACATGAAATGCCTTTTCTGGCTTATTTAGCAACAAAGTTAACACTTTTCGCCGATATTCACTGAACAGGAGAGCAAGCAAAGGATCGTACATAGCGCCTCGTAATGTAGCCTTATTAGCTACAAATGTAGCCAATAAGGCTACATTAGACAAGCAAACCCTAATACCCAACCTCGCCATAACGCCCACGGTAATCTTTGGGCGTCATGTCATAACCTTTCTTGAACACCGAATAAAAATACTGCAGTGACGGGTAGCCACACATCTGTGAAATTTCGTTGATGGTCAACGAGGTAGCCGTCAGCAGGTTGCGGGCGCGATCCAGCTTTTCCTGATGGATCATATGGTGGATAGTTTCGCCGGTTTCATCCCTGAAGCGTTTTTCCAGGTTGGAGCGCGACAGGCCAATCGCGTCCAGCACCTGCTCGACCTTGATGCCCTTGCAGGCGTGATGGCGGATGTAATGCATCGCCTGAATTACCGCCGGATCGCGCAGCGAGCGGAAATCGGTAGAACGACGTTCAATCACCTTCACCGGCGGCACCAGAATGCGCTGCAGCGGCAGCTCACGGCGATCGAGCAGTTGGTGCAGCAGTTTGGCGGCACGATACCCCATCTGACGGGTACCCTGCGCTACCGAAGACAGCGCCACCCGCGACAGGTAACGCGTCAGTTCTTCATTGTCGATACCGATCACGCAAAGCTTTTCCGGCACCGCGATGTCCAGATGTTCGCACACCTGCAGCAAATGGCGCGCCCGCGCATCGGTCACCGCGATGATGCCAGTCTGCTGCGGCAAGGTCTGCACCCAGTCCGCCAATCGGTTCTGCGCGTATTGCCAGTTATCCGGCGCGGTGGCCATGCCCTGATATACCACGCCCTGATACTGCTCCAGCGCGACCCGCTGGCGGAAAGCATGCTCACGCTCCTGCGCCCAGCGTTTACCGCCTTCACTGGGCAAACCATAGAAGGCAAAACGATTAATGCCTTTTTCTTTCAGGTGACTGAATGCCGCCTCCACCAGCGCCTGATTGTCGGTAGCAATGTAGTGCACCGGCGGATAGTCCTCATCACGGTGATAAGAGCCGCCCACCCCGACAATCGGCACCCGGACGTTATGCAGCAGTTGCTCGATGGCACCATCGTCGAAATCGGCGATCACCCCATCGCCCAGCCAGTCCTTGATGTTGTCGATACGGCAGCGAAAATCCTCTTCGATAAAGATGTCCCAGTCACATTGTGAGGCCTGTAAATACTCACCTACGCCCTCAACCACCTGGCGGTCGTACACTTTATTGGCGTTGAACAACAACGTAATGCGAAAGCGCTTTTCAAACATGCCACATCCCCGGTAAACGAACTGCCCTCTGGGTCTGGGATAGCACAACTATCTGCAAGAGCAGCAGGCATCACCTCATAACTGTGAGCTCAGACGCTATTCTTTTATGCCCGGCGCTTGGTGGCGGAGTCCATCCATACCGCCAGCAGCAAAATGGCGCCCTTGACGATGTACTGCCAGAAGGTCGGCACGTCCAGCATGCTCATGCCGTTATCCAGCGACGCCATAATGAATGCGCCCATCACCGCGCCGGCCACGCTACCGATGCCCCCCGCCAGGCTGGTGCCGCCAATCACGCAGGCGGCGATGGCGTCCAACTCGGCGATATTACCCGCCGAAGGCGAACCGGCACCCAGGCGCGAACTGAGGATCAACCCGGCAATCGCCACCATCAGGCCGTTGATCGCGAACACCGCCAACTTGGTGCGCTCGACGTTAACGCCCGACAGCCGCGCAGCGTCAATATTGCCGCCGATGGCGTAGATCCGACGGCCAAAAGCGGTGCGGGTGGCCATAAATATCCCCGCCAACATCAGTGCGGTGAGGATCAGCACCGGCGTCGGTACCCCGCGGTAATCATTGAGCAAATAGATAGCCCCGAGCACCAGCAGCGCCAAAATGCTTTGTCGGGTGACGTCACCGCCTGCTGTCGCCACCGGCAAACCGAGCTGGGCACGCCGACTGCGTCGCCGCCACTGCCAGGCGACAAACAGCATCAACCCAACGGCACCGATGCCAAAACCCAGGCCGTCCGGCAAATAGCTCTGGCCAATTTGCGACATCGCCCCGCTGGTCGGCGCGACCGTGGTGCCATTGGTAATACCGATCAGGATGCCGCGAAAAGCCAGCATCCCAGCCAGGGTAACGATAAACGACGGAACCTTGCGATAGGCCACCCACCAGCCGTTCCAGGCCCCCAACAGCAGGCCGGCCAGCAGCGTCACCACGATGGTCAGCGGCAGCGGCCAACCCAGCCAGACGTCAAAAATCGCCGCCGCCCCGCCCAGCAGGCCCATCATTGAGCCGACCGACAGATCGATTTCTGCCGAAACAATCACGAACACCATGCCGACCGCCAAAATGCCGGTGATCGCCGTCTGGCGCAGCAGGTTGGAAATATTACGCGCGCTGAGATAGGCCCCTTCGGTGGTAAAGGAAAAGAACAGCATAATGACGACTATCGCCGCCAACATCACAAACACCTGCAAATTGATGGATTTTAGTTTCACTATGGGGTTTTTCTCCACCATTGCCGGCACGATCGCTTCAGATTGCGTGTTTTTCGACATCTTTTTCACTCCTCAATGCGGCTTCCATCACCTGTTCCTGGGTCAAACCCTGGTTGACCAACGAAGCCTTGATACGCCCCTGGTGCATCACCAATACCCGATCGCTTAATCCCAACACTTCAGGCAGCTCCGAAGACACCACGATCACCGAAATACCCTGCTGGACCAGCTGATTGATTAACTTATAGATTTCGTGTTTGGCACCGATATCGATACCGCGCGTCGGCTCATCCAGAATGAGAATTTTCGGCTTCAGAAGCAGGCATTTGGCGAGTATGGCCTTCTGCTGGTTACCGCCGCTCAGCCGGGCTATCGCCAGTTCGGGTGAGGAAGTCTTCACTTTTAACTGCGCCAGCGATTGACGAATGGTCGCCTGTTCCCGGGCATCATCAAGCACCGTCAGCACGCCGCTAAAGTCGCTCAGCGCCGCCAACGTCATGTTGGCCCCCACGCCCATCACCGGCACGATGCCATCACGCTTGCGATCTTCCGGCACCATGGCAATGCCATATCGCATCGCCTGGCGGCAATTGTTGATGACGGCCGGCTGGCCATTGAGGCTAATGCTCCCCTGCCAACGGCCAGGGTAGACGCCGAACAGGCACTGCATGGTTTCGGTACGCCCGGAGCCGACCAGCCCGGCAACCCCGAGGATCTCGCCGCGTCGCAGGGTGAAAGAAACATCGTCCACCCGACGAACGTGACGGTTCACCGGGTGCCAGGCGGTGAGATTATCCACCTGCAGGATCACCTCGCCGATATCATGCTGTTGCTGCGGATAGAGCTCGGTTAATTCGCGCCCAACCATCATGGCGATAATATCGTCCTCGCTCATTTCCGCTGCCGGGCGCGTACCGATATGCTTGCCGTCGCGGATCACGCAGATCAGATCCGAGATCGCCTTCACCTCATTGAGCTTGTGCGAAATGTAAATGCAGGCGATGCCGTGATCGCGCAGATCCTCGATGATCGCCAGCAGCGTAGCGGTTTCACTTTCGGTCAGCGACGCTGTCGGCTCATCGAGCACCAGCAGCCGCACCTGCTTGTTCAGCGCCTTGGCAATCTCCACCAGCTGTTGCTGCCCCAGGCCCAGTTCGCCGATCGGGGTGTTGGGATCCACCGCCAGCTTGACCTGCGCCAGCATCCTTCGGCAGCGCAGATACATGGCGTCATAATCCATTACGCCGTACCGGCGCCATTCATTGCCGAGAAACATGTTTTCCAGCACCGTCATCTGCTTCACCAGCGCCAGTTCCTGATGAATGATGGCGATGCCTTTCTGCTCGGTGTCGCGAATATTTTTCGCCGCTAATAAATCATCAGAGAAATAAATATCTCCCTGATAACTGCCGTGCGGATATATACCGCACAGCACTTTCATCAGGGTGGACTTTCCCGAACCGTTTTCACCACACAGCGATAATACCTGGCCTGCCTCTAACTTCAGGCTGACATTATCTACCGCCTTGACCGCACCGAATTGCATGGTGATATTTTTCATTTCTAATAGGCTGGGCATTATTCCCTCCGGATTACCGGCTTGCGGAATTAATTAATCTCGGCTTTTTTATGGAAACCGTCGGCAACAATGGTGCTGTCGATATTCGATTTATCAACCGGAATAGGGGTTAATAACCAGGATGGCACGTCTTTGCTGCCGTTATTTAATGTGGCGTTAGCCTTCGGCTGTTCACCCTTGCCCAGTTGCACCGCGATGCCCGCCGCCTCGTCGGCCAGTTTGCTGATTGGCTTATACACCGTCATGGTCTGGGTACCGGCGACAATGCGCTTCACCGCCGCCAAATCGGCATCCTGACCGGAAATAGCCACCTTGCCCGCCAGGCCCTGCGCGGCCAGCGCCTGGATAGCGCCGCCGGCGGTGGCATCGTTGGAAGCCACTACCGCGTCAATCTTGTTATTGTTGGCGGTCAGCGCATTTTCCATGATTTTTAATGCGTTTTCCGGCAACCATCCGTCGACCCACTGATCGCCCACCACTTTGATTTTTCCGCCGTCAATAAGCGGTTGCAGCACCTTCATCTGTCCCTGGCGGAACAGCTTGGCGTTGTTATCCACCGGCGAGCCGCCCATCAGGAAATAATTGCCCTGCGGCACCCGCTGCACCAGGCTTTGCGCCTGCAGCTCACCGACCTTTTCATTATCAAAGGAGATGTAAAAATCGATATCGGCGTTATTGATCATGCGATCGTAAGCCAGCACCTTAATGCCTTCCCGCTTGGCCTCGCTGATGACGTTGCTCAACACCTTGCCGTTGTAGGGAATAATCACCAGCACGTCGACGCCGCGGTTGATCATATTTTCAATCTGCGCCATCTGGGTTTCTTCATTGCCATTGGCCGACTGAACAAACACATCCGCCCCCAGCGCTTTGGCTTTGCTGACGAAGATGTCGCGGTCTTTCTGCCAGCGCTCCAGGCGCAGGTCGTCGATCGCCATGCCGATTTTGACTTCTTTGCTCTGCGCCGGTTGGCTCGCCAGCGCCAGCAGCGCACAGACCGAAAGGAACACAGGTTTGAATTTCATCTTATATACCTTTGTTATTTAACGGGTAGGGGCAATAATTAAAACGGACTGGTGATGCAACTTAGAGCGGATTGTTATCGGTTATTTAATATTCAGCAATTACTGATTTTTACCGGCCAATTATGATTTTTGGTTTAATGTTGTTTTTATGATGGCGGTCATGCTTTCGCGCTGAAAAACAGCAGGTCGACAAATAAAAGTGAATTAAGCCTTAAATAAACTGCGGTTAATAACCAATTATGAGATCTGTCGCACATTTAATAATTCTGTGAATTTAACTGTGAAATAACGTAATTGAGCAGCCTGTCGCAAACTCCGAAGATAAAGCCATCCCGTAAACCGGGCATTGCTACCCAGGAGTCGATAATGCAATCTTATTTTGATCAGCTTGAGCAAGTGCGCTACGAAGGCCCCACCAGTAATAATCCGCTGGCCTTTCATCATTACAATCCGGATGAACTGGTGCTCGGCAAGCGCATGGCGGAGCACCTGCGCTTTGCCGCCTGCTACTGGCACACCTTCTGCTGGAACGGTGCGGACATGTTCGGCGTCGGCTCGTTCGATCGCCCCTGGCAGCAGCCGGGCGACGCGCTGGCGCTGGCCAAACGTAAGGCCGACGTGGCGTTCGAGTTTTTCCACAAGCTGAACGTTCCCTATTACTGCTTCCATGACGTCGACGTCTCGCCAGAAGGCGCCTCATTAAAAGAGTACCTGCACAACTTTGCGGTCATGACCGACGTGCTGGAAGAAAAACAACACAGCAGCGGGGTAAAACTGCTGTGGGGCACCGCCAACTGCTTTACCCATCCGCGTTACGGTGCCGGTGCGGCCACCAACCCGGATCCGGAAGTCTTCAGTTGGGCCGCCACCCAGGTGTTCACCGCCATGAACGCCACCCAGCGTCTGGGCGGTGAAAACTACGTGCTGTGGGGCGGCCGCGAAGGCTATGAAACCTTGCTGAATACCGATCTGCGCCAGGAGCGTGAGCAAATTGGCCGCTTTATGCAGATGGTGGTGGAGCACAAGCACAAAACCGGTTTCCAGGGCACCCTGCTGATCGAGCCAAAACCTCAGGAGCCGACCAAGCATCAATACGATTACGACGTCGCCACCGTGTACGGCTTCCTCAAGCAGTTTGGCCTGGAGAAAGAGATCAAGGTGAATATCGAAGCCAACCACGCCACGCTGGCAGGCCACTCGTTCCACCATGAGATAGCCACCGCCATCGCGCTCGGCATCTTTGGTTCCGTCGATGCCAACCGGGGCGACCCACAGTTGGGCTGGGATACCGACCAGTTCCCGATCAGCGTGGAAGAGAACGCGCTGGTGATGTTCGAAATTCTCAAGGCCGGGGGCTTTACCACCGGCGGGCTGAACTTCGATGCCAAGGTACGCCGTCAAAGCACCGACAAATACGACCTGTTCTATGGCCATATTGGGGCTATGGATACCATGGCACTGGCGCTGAAGGTCGCGGCAAAAATGGTGACCGACGGTCAGTTACATCAGCAGGTATCAAAACGCTATGCCGGCTGGAATGGTGAATTGGGCCAGCAAATTTTGCAGGGCAAACTGTCGCTCGAGGCGCTGGCGCAGTACGCTGAAGGACATGCACTGGCGCCACAGCACGTCAGCGGCCGCCAGGAACAGCTTGAAAACCTGATGAACCGCTATCTGTTCGGCTAACTGACCCCGCGCGGCACTCGCCGCGCCTTTAAGGATCTTTCCATGTATATCGGCATCGACCTCGGCACGTCCGGCGTAAAAGTCATTTTGCTCAGTGAGCAGGGCCAATTGCTCGCCAGCCACGGTGAGTCGCTGCCCATCTCCCGCCCTCATCCCTTATGGTCAGAGCAGGCCCCGCAGGACTGGTGGCACGCCACCGATCGCGCCATGCTGGCGCTGGGCAAGCAGCACAGCCTGCAACAGGTGAAGGCCATCGGTCTCAGCGGCCAGATGCACGGCGCCACGCTGTTGGACGCACGGCAACAGGTGCTACGCCCGGCCATTTTGTGGAATGACGGCAGAAGCGGCGCGCAATGCCTGGCGCTGGAACAGGCGGTGCCACAATCACGGCAAATCACCGGTAACCTGATGATGCCGGGCTTCACCGCCCCTAAACTGCTGTGGGTGCAACAACATGAACCCCAGGTGTTTGAGCGCATCGATAAGGTGCTGTTGCCCAAAGATTATTTACGCTGGTGCATCACCGGCGACTTCGCCAGCGACATGTCGGACGCTGCCGGCACCGGCTGGCTAAACGTGGCGCAGCGCGACTGGAGCGACGAGATGCTGGCCGCCTGCGGCCTGACCCGCCAGCAGATGCCGCAACTGTTCGAGGGCAATCAGGTCACCGGGCAAACGCATACCGAACTGGCCCGGCGCTGGGGCATGTCCCCGGTACCTGTGGTGGCCGGTGGCGGCGATAATGCCGCCGGGGCGATCGGTGTCGGGCTGTATCAGGCCGGGCAGGCGATGCTGTCGCTCGGTACCTCAGGGGTTTATTTTGCCGTCAGCGACGGCTTCCTCAGCAACCCGGCCAGCGCGGTGCACAGTTTCTGCCATGCGCTGCCCGACACCTGGCACCTGATGTCGGTGACCCTCAGCGCCGCCTCCTGTCTGGACTGGGTTTGCAAACTGACTAACGTCGAAGACGTCGCCACCCTGCTGCGCAATGTCGAACAGGCCCCCCCGGCGGCGGCTCCGCTGTGGTTCCTGCCCTACCTGTCCGGCGAACGGACGCCGCATAACAATCCGAACGCCAAGGGGGCATTCTGGGGCCTCACCCATCAGCACGGGCCGAACGATCTGGCGCGTGCGGTGCTGGAAGGCGTCGGTTTCGCTCTGGCAGAGGGCATGGATGTGCTGCACGCCAGCGGCCTGCAGCCCACCAGCATCACCCTGATTGGCGGCGGTGCGCGTAGCCCGTTCTGGCGGCAAATGCTGGCGGACATCAGTGGTCAACGGCTGGAATACCGCACCGGCGGTGACGTCGGCCCGGCGCTGGGGGCCGCGCGGCTGGCCCAAATCGCACTGAACCCGCAGCGCCCACTCGGCGAAATGCTGCCCGAGCTGGCATTGGAGCAGGTGCATACCCCTAATGCCGAGCGCCATCAGCAGTACGCCACACTGCGCAGCACCTTCCGCGAACTCTATACTCGCTTGTTGCCGCTGATGTAAAACCAGTGGGGGCATTAGCCCTGCCCCCTTATTATTGCCAAATCGAATAGTCGCCAGTGGCAAATGTCACTGCCAACCCGCCGGCTCCTCTCCTAAATTGGTGGCTGTCTTTTGACGCACTTCACCTCTGGATTAAGGAACTGAACGTGGAAAAAAACCAACAACAAAGCCGCAGAGCTTTCCTCAGCCAAACCGGCAAAATTACCACTGCCTGTGCGGTGATCGGCCTGACCGGCGGCGTGGCGCAGGCCGCCGTCCCCACTGGCAGCCCTTGTTTACCGGAGGCCCAGCCCATGACCCTGACCGACAACCACTACTGGCTCAGCGATGTGCGGCTGGAAGAGGGTTTCGAGTACGATGGCGATACGGTGATCGGCACCCGCACCGCGCTCTATCAGCTTGAAATCAAAGACGGCAAGATTGCGGCCATCCACCCGAAGGATGCCGCAGCCCCCGCTGGCGTACCGCGCTATCAGGCGCAGGGCCAGTTACTGTTACCGGCATTTCGCGACATGCATATCCATCTGGATAAAACCTTTTACAGCGGCCCATGGCAGGCACCGCGCCCACGCCAGGGCAAAACCATCATGGATATGATCGCGCTGGAACAAACATTAATCCCCAAACTGTTGCCCACCTCGCAACAGCGCGCAGAAAACCTGATCGCCCTGCTGCAATCCAAAGGCAGCACCGTGGCGCGCAGCCACTGCAATATCGATCCGGTCAGCGGGCTGAAAAGCCTGGAACACCTGCAGCGCGCGCTGGAAAATCACCGGGCAGATTTTAGCTGTGAAATCGTCGCCTTCCCGCAGCACGGGCTGCTGCATTCCAAAGTCGACGGCTTGATGCGCGAAGCCATGCAGATGGGAGTGCAATACGTTGGCGGGCTGGATCCGACCAATGTCGACGGGGCGATGGAGCAGTCGCTGGATGCCATGTTCCAGATTGCGCTCGATACCGGCAAAGGCGTCGATATCCACCTGCACGAAACCAGCCCGGCCGGGGTGGCAGCCATCAACTACATGATTACCACCGTAGAAAAGAACCCTTCGCTACGCGGCAAAGTCACCATCAGCCATGCCTTTGCCCTGACCGCGCTGAACCCGAATGAATTAGAGGAAACCGCCACCCGGCTGGCGGCGCAGCAAATCACCATCGCCTCGACGGTGCCGATCGGCGGGTTGATGATGCCACTGCCGCAGCTCAGTGAAAAAGGGGTATTTGTGATGACCGGAACCGACAGCGTCATTGACCATTGGTCACCGTTCGGCACCGGCGATATTCTGGAAAAAGCCAACCTTTACGCCCAGCTCTACCGGGGTTCCGACGAGTTCCATCTGTCGCGCGCCATGGCGATTTCCACCGGCGGCGTGCTGCCGCTGAATGACAAAGGCCAACGGGTGTGGCCCAAAGCCGGGGACAGCGCGGAGTTCGTGTTGATCGACGCCAGTTGCTCCGCCGAAGCGGTAGCCCGTCTGCCAACGCGCCGCACCACCTTCCATCAAGGGCGGCTGGTGGCCGGCCAGGTTGGCAAAGCCTGATGCTGGTCCGCTAATGCCACCATGATGGCCGTTTTTGGCCTTCTCCCTTGCAGGATAACGGCTCAGTATGGCGTTATACCTAATTGGCGGAGGGCCGAAAATGTCACATAGCGCGTTATTGATCATCGATGTTCAACAATCATTTCAGCATCGTCCATTCTGGCAAGAGCAGGATCTCCCCGCTTTCCAACAGGCGCTGACGCGGCTGATTGAAGGCTGCCGCCAGCAGGGCGTAGCGCTGGTTGATGTATTTCATGTATCGCCAGAGGGGCCATTTTCGTTGGCGTCCGGCTGGGTAAAACGCCTGCCGTTCCTCGACCATCAGGCCGATGTCACCGTACACAAACAGGTGCACAACGCGCTGACCGAATCCGGCCTGGATGCCTGGCTGCTGGAGCGACACATCAAGCATTTGATTATTTGCGGCATTCGTACCGAACAGTGCTGTGAAACCACCACCCGGGTGGCGGCCGATCTCGGCTATCAGGTGACTTTCGTGACCGAGGCCACGCTGACTTTCCCGATGCAGCATCCCGATGGAGAAGTCTTTACCACCGAACAACTCAAGCGGCATACTGAGACGGTGCTGGTCGACCGCTTCGCCCGCATCGCCAGCGTGGATGAGGCTCTGGCGCAACTCTCACAGGAGTAACCATGCAGCAGGCCGTCTACTTTCTGATGCTGCCCCAGGTGCTGTCGCTGGACGTTAGCGGCCCAGCCGAAACCCTGCGCCTGGCCGGGCAGTTCGGCCTGCACTACATCAGCCCAGTGCCGCAGGTTACCTGCTCGGTTGGCATGACGTTGAGTCAGCTACAGCCGCTGCCTGATCGGCTGGAAGACGGCGCTATTTTAGTGGTGCCGGGCGTCAGTGATTCGCAACATTTCTTCGCCAATGGGCCGGCCGAACAGGCCCGCCGCTGGCTGGCCGCGCTGCAACCCGACCTGCAACAGCAACGTATCACGCTGGTCTGTGTCTGTTCCGGCGCCCTGCTGGCGGCACAGGCCGGTTTGCTCGACGGTTACCAGTGCACCACCCATCACGACGTGATTGAACGCATGCGCCAGCAGGCCCCGGCAGCGCAGGTGAAAGAAAACCGCATCTTTGTTGAAGACCGCAGCGTTTACACCAGCGCCGGCATCACCGCCGGGATCGATCTGGCGTTGCACCTGATTAATCGCCAATGCGGCGCTAGCCGGGCGATGGAGATTGCCCGGGAAATGGTGGTGTATTTTCGCCGGTCCGGCGACGACCCGCAGCTTTCACCCTGGCTTCGCTACCGTAACCATCTGCACCCGGCGGTGCACCGGGCGCAAGACGTGATGGCTGCCGAGCCGGAAGCGGAATGGTCAGTACCGCAGGTGGCGGAAAAGGCCCATGTCAGCAGCCGCCATCTGGCACGGCTATTCCGCAGCCATGTTGGCATCAGCGTGCGTGAGTACCATGAACAATTACGGCTGGCGGTGGCGCAGCAGCGCCTGCAGCAAGGCTATGGGCTGGAGAAAGCGGCGTTGGCCGCGGGATTTTCCTCCGGCCGCCAACTGCGCCGTGCCCAGCAGCGCGGCTCAATCGGCTTATGACACCAACCGTCGAGTGTCTATTTTCTGCAGGCCTATCGACAGCAGCAGGCTAAGCGCCAGCGCCACGCCAAACACCCAGAAGATATCCAGTAACGGATGAGTGGTCAGTTCCAGGTGCCGGTTGCGCATAAAGTTAACGATAATGGCGTGAAAACCGTAGATCGCCAGCGAATGGCGGGAAAAAACGCCCAACCAGCCAATCGGCTCCGGCAGGCAGTTTTTAAACCAGATAACCAAAGACACCGCCGCGATAAACACCAGCGGGCCGCAGTAAATGTAATAGGTATCGGCGAAGTTGCCGTTGATAAACATCTGGCTTTTGGTGCCGTGGATAATCAACGCCACGCTGGCTACAAATCCCAACGCCGCCAGCCCACTGACGCCCCGCCCCTGGGTGTCCATCATGCCAATCGCCCGTCCGGCCAACGCATACAACAGGTAATAGAAGGTATCGCCGTAGATATACAGATTCACCGGTAGCAGGTGCGTGTTACCCAGGGTCAGCGAGCTGGTATTGGGGTTGGCAATCACCGCCAGGATCACCAGCACCCCGGCCAGATAGCGGCGCGATACCGGCTTGACGCTGACCAGCGGCGACAGCAAATAAATGACCGCAATCGCATAGAAGAACCACAGGTGATAGAACACCGGCTTGAGTAACATACCGCGCAGCGACGGCCAGAAGCCGATTTTGGTGAACGCCGCAATATAGATCAACGCGATGGTGCTGTAGAACAGGATGCAACAACCAATGCGGATGAAATGTTTCTTACCTGCGCTTTTCTCACCGAAAAACAGATAGCCGGAAATCATGAAAAACAACGGCACCGAGACGCGTGACAGCGAGTTCAGCACATTGGCGATATCCCAGTTGTGTTCCCCCACCGCCACCCCGCTGGTGACGTAATAGGTGGTGGCGTGGATCATCACCACCATCATGCACGCTACCGCGCGCAGGTTATCTATCCAGCCAATTTTATTACTCAAAGGTCGCCCGCAATATTGTCATCTTCGTTTGTTATAAAGAGGTTAACCAGCGAAAGTATGGGTGGCAACCCTGACGGGCAATATCAGAATGTGCTTAAACAACACCTGATGATTGCCAAGGTGAACAATTGGCGGCAAAATAGCCGCAACAACTCGCTCAGATAGCGTTCCCCGCCCTGACAGTTCCTTATTTATTCTTTACTTTCAGTACGATAACTATGAAAACAACATTACCACCTGCGGCTCGCTTGGGTCGACAGGCGCTTTTATTCCCTCTTTGTCTGGTGCTGTTCGAGTTCGCCACCTATATCGCCAACGATATGATCCAGCCTGGCATGCTGGCGGTGGTGGCAGATTTCAACGCCGGGGAAGAGTGGGTGCCAACCTCAATGACCGCCTATCTGGCCGGCGGTATTTTCCTGCAGTGGCTGCTGGGGCCATTGTCGGATCGCCGTGGTCGTCGCCCGGTGATGCTGGCGGGTGTGGCGTTCTTTATCGTCGCCTGCCTGGCGATTTTGCTGGTGACCAGCATCGAGCAATTTATCTTTATGCGTTTCCTGCAGGGGATTGGCCTGTGCTTTATCGGCGCGGTCGGCTACGCCACGATACAGGAATCTTTTGAGGAATCGGTGTGCATAAAAATCACCGCGCTGATGGCCAACGTGGCGCTGATTGCCCCGTTGCTCGGGCCATTGGCCGGTGCTGCGCTGATCCACGTCGCGCCGTGGCAGAGCATGTTCGTGCTGTTCGCGGCGCTGGCGGCCTTTGCCTTCTATGGCCTGTGGAAAGCGATGCCGGAAACCGCGTCGCTGCAGGGTGAGAAACTCTCGGCCGCCAACCTGTGGCGTGACTATCGCCAGGTGCTGTCCAACCGTCGTTTTGTCTGCGGGGCGCTGGCCATTGGCTTCGCCAGCCTGCCACTGCTGGCCTGGATTGCCCAATCACCGGTGATCCTGATCAGCGGCGAGTCGCTGTCGACGCTCGATTACGGCCTGCTGCAAATTCCGGTGTTCGGTGCGCTGATCCTCGGCAACCTGACGCTGGCGCGTTTGACCGGTAAAAACAGCGTACAACGGCTGATCAAACTGGGTGCAGGGCCAATGATGCTGGGGCTGTTGATCGCGGCGCTGGCTACCCTGTTCTCGACCCACGCCTACCTGTGGATGACCGCCGGTCTGAGCCTGTACGCCTACGGTATCGGGCTGGCCAACGCCGGGCTGTACCGCCTGACGCTGTTCTCAAGCTCCGTCAGCAAAGGCACGGTTTCCGCCACCATGGGCATGCTGAGCATGATGGTGTTCACCGTCGGCATAGAACTGGCGAAAGTGGCCTACGTGTGGGGCGGCAGCGGGTTGTTCAATTTGTTCAACCTGATTAGCGGCCTGTGCTGGCTGGCGCTGGTGGCGCTGTTCCTCAGCAAACGCCGCAGCGGCGACGCAACGCCGACGCCTAACGCCGCATTGTAATGATCAGCACGTGAGGAGAGGTTATCTCCTCACGTGCTGTAAAGTTTGCATTGGATTCAACACCCTCAACTCCGTTTGTCAGCATCCAAATTTATCGCCCATGCTTGCACTTCCTCATGGCTGATAATATTCAGCTGTTCTACATCATTAAGTGCCTCTAGCGTCAAACGTCGCTGTTCTTCCTCTCGAACAGTTTTGTCAGTCCCTACGTTATTTTTTGCAACTAGCAGAAAAGTATTAATATTCATCCTGATCGCCTCGTCCCTAAACCAAAAAACGTAAGATACCCAAAATAATTGGAGTTGCATCAAGGCGGCAAGAGCATGAGTCCCCAGGAGCTTACTCAAGTAAGTGACTGGGGTGAGTGCTCGCAGCCAACACAGAGGCAGCTTCAAGTATGACGGGTATACAACCCACTGTCGCGCAGCAGGTGCTGGTTGCCCTTGCGGCGGGTGAAGCCGCTGCGGTCGAAGAACTCCAGCACCTGGATCGCCAGCTTGCGACCCACGCCGAGCCGGTCACGAAAATCGGCGGCATTGGTGCTGCCCTGCTCCACATCAAGCTCACGGATCAGTGCAGCGAACTGTTCAATGCGTTGGCTTAAGTAGTAACGATCCACCACTACCGCCGTGACATGCCCCAACTGTGCCGCTTTACGCAATGTCGCCCGTATCCGGGCCTCGTCTTCGCCCAGTTCGGTCGCCAAATCGCGAACCCACCAGGCTTCATCGCCAAACCGCGGCTCGATAATTTCCCACAGGGCCAGTTCTTCAGCACTGAACGCCAGGCCGTGTTCCGGCAGGTGCAACCAACCCCGGGTATTGTTTATCAATCCCTCGGCCAGCAGCCGATCGATCATCATAAATACCAGCGGCTCAGCAAGCTGAGGCAGTGCCATGCGCCGCAGCCGCGCCCGCCCCAGACCGAGCTGATCGCTATGCTGTTGGTGGTAGTCGGCCAATACCTGTAGCAGACGCTGTTGGCCCTGCTGCACATTATCTTGCGCCAGCGCCATATCGCCGGCAATCAGCAACTCACGGCCCACCAGCAATGCTGCCAGTTCGCCTGCCGTCAGTTGTCGGGCCCAGGCAAAGGCGGCCAGATCCAGTGCGCCATTAGGCAGATGCAACGCCAGCACCTGCCGGCCATCGTCGGCCTTTGCCAGCGCCGCCAGCCAGGCCAGATACTCAGGTTGACGCTTGCCTCGCTTCGGGGTGGTCAAACTCAGCACTCTGGCGCCCCCCAGCGTTTGGCGAGCGCCAATATCACGTAGCACCAGCCGATCGTTTTCCGCCAGCCAGAGTGGACGATCGAGGATCAGCTCTGCCAACCCCTCATTGAGCAG
Source organism: Serratia sp. BIGb0163 (assembly GCF_024809935.1). Classification (NCBI taxonomy): domain Bacteria; kingdom Pseudomonadati; phylum Pseudomonadota; class Gammaproteobacteria; order Enterobacterales; family Yersiniaceae; genus Serratia; species Serratia sp. BIGb0163. The sequence goes on along the minus strand of NZ_JANUDZ010000008.1, from coordinate 114,339 downwards.
CGAAACTCGCCCGGTGATATGGCTGGCGGCATGATGCAGATGCAGCGGTTGCCAGTGTTTGATCGGTTGGTCAGCATCCAGTGCGACCAAAATGCGCTCGGCAGCGGCCAGCGGCTTTTGCGCCAGCAGCCAGTCACCGCGCGCCACCTGTTCTTTACTGACGTCACCACTGATATTCAGTGCGATACGCTGCCCGGCCTGCGCCTGCTCAACCGGTTGGTTCTGCGCGTGCAGGCCTCGTACCCGCACCGGGGTATCGGCACCGGTCAGCCACAGCGAGTCACCCACCGCCACCTGCCCACCCAGCGCAGTACCTGTCACCACCAGACCCGCGCCTTTAACGCTGAACGCGCGATCCACCGCCAGACGGAAGCGACGGGTTAACGCATGTTCGTCAGGCTGCAACGCCAGCAGATGCGCGCGCAGCGCGTCGATTCCCCGCGCCTGTAGCGTCGCAGTGACGAACATGGGCACCTGATGCCAACCCTGGCGCGCCAGCTCGTCACTTAGCTGACGTCGTACTTCTTCAATGCGGGCTTCATCCACCCGATCGGCCTTGGTCAGCGCCACCGTCAGCGCCGGCCGGCCGCTCAACCGCAGTATCGCCAGGTGCTCGCGGGTTTGCGCCATCACGCCGTCGTCACAGGCCACCACCACCAGCGCATGGTCGATGCCGCCGACGCCTGCCAGCATATTGGCGAGGAATTTTTCATGACCGGGCACGTCGATAAAGCCCAGCACCCGGCCATCGGGCTGCGGCCAGTAGGCATAGCCCAGATCCAGGGTCATGCCGCGGCGTTTCTCCTCCGGCAGGCGATCGGCGTTGATCCCGGTGATCGCCTGCAGCAGGGTGGTTTTGCCATGATCGACATGACCGGCGGTAGCGATAATCATGCGCTCAGCGCCTCAATCAATGCGTCTTCCTGCTCCAGACAGCGTAGATCCAGCCACAGCCTGCCGTCGTTAATCCGGCCAATCACCGGCTGCGGCAGAGCGCGCCAGCGTTCCGCCAATGCTTCCAGCGTTGCGCCACGGCCGTCCTGCGGCGTAAAGGTCAATGCATAGCTGGGCAGCCGATCCACCGGCAATGAACCGCTACCGATCTGCGACCAGCACGGCTCGGCACGCAACTGGAAATGCCCGGTAAACTGCGGCGTCAGCACCTGTAACAGTCGCTCGGCGGCATCCTGCATCGCCTGTTGTGGACGTGTCAGCAGCCGCAACGTCGGCAACTGCTGCCCCAGCAGTTCGGGTTGTTGATAGAGACGTAAGGTGGCCTCCAGCGCCGCCAGCGTCAGTTTGCCGACGCGCAGCGCGCGCTTTAAAGGATGCTGCTGCAACCTGGCAATCAGCGCCTTTTTACCGACGATGATGCCGGCCTGTGGGCCGCCCAACAGTTTGTCACCGGAGAAGGTCACCAGATCAACACCGGCAGCCAGCAGCCGCTGCGGCATAGGTTCGGCCGGCAGGCCGTACTGCGCCATATCAATCAGCGAGCCGCTGCCCAGATCGGTGGCGGTCGGCAGGCCGTGTTCGGCACCGAGCTGCGCCAGTTCGGCTTCGTCCACCGCGGCGGTAAAGCCCTGAATGCTGTAGTTGCTGGTATGCACCTTCATCAACAACCCGGTCTGATCGTTAATCGCGTTACGGTAGTCTTTCAGATGGGTGCGGTTGGTGGTGCCTACTTCGACCAACTGGCAGCCCGCCTGACGCATCACGTCGGGAATACGGAACGCGCCGCCAATTTCCACCAGCTCACCGCGCGACACCACCACTTGCTTGCCGGGGGCGATCGCCGCCAGCATCAGCAATACCGCGGCCGCATTGTTATTGACGATGCAGGCGTCTTCCGCGCCGGTCAGTTGGCACAGTAAATCCGCAACGGCGCGATCGCGATGCCCACGACCGGCACCATCGAGATCGTATTCCAGCGTCACCGCCGCGCCCATCGAACGCGTCACCGCCTCTATCGCCGGTTGCGCCAGCAGAGCCCGGCCGAGATTGGTGTGCAACACGGTACCGCTTAGATTGAATACCGGTGCCAACGACGGGCGCTGCTGTTGTGCCAGCCTGACGCCAAGCGCCTGCGGCCAGTCAGCACACCAGTCAGGCAACCGTTGATGTTGTTTAATGGTCTCACGCGCCTGTAATTGCAGTTGGCGCAGTAGCTCGCTAATCAGCGTCTGGCCATGTTGCGCCACCAGCGGTTCGATAGCGGTATCGCGCAGCAGGCGGTCAATGGCGGGTAACTGGCTGTAAAGATGCTGGGATTCAGTGCTCATGGTCGCTCGGTTTTAATGTAGTGGTCTCGGCATAAAGCAGAACCCCGCCGCAGCGGGGTGGGAGACATCAGGGAGGCGAGGTGCGGGCAAAACTTTCGCGGGCAAACAGCCGCTCGGCCAGTTTGATTAACGCCGGTCGTTCAACACACCAGTTGGGCATAATGCGACGGAAATTGAGGTAGCCCAACGCGCAGCCGGTGGCGATATCAGCCAGCGTCAGCGCTTCGGTATTCAGTAACGTTTTTTCCTGCGCCAGTTTTTCCAGCGCGTCCAGCCCGTGCGTCAGCTTGGCGCGCTGGCGCAGGATCCAGTTTTCGTCCTGTTTATCCGATGCCCGCTGGCTCTCGCGATACAGCGTGGCGGCGGCCTCGGTCACGCCATCTGCCAGGGCTTCCACCTGACGTATGCTCAATGCTGCCGCGCGATCGGCGGGTAAAAATGCCGGGGCGGCAGGCAGCAGTTCAAGGTATTCGGCGATCACCCGCGAGTCGTAAAAGACGCCGCCGTCGTCAGCCACCAGCACCGGAACCTTGGCGAGCGGATTCAGCTCCACCACCCTACTGCCCGGCTCATACGGCGGATCGTTAACGAATTCGAACGCGATGCCCTTTTCCAGCAGCATCACGGAAATCTTGCGGACAAAAGGGCTGGTGTAACTGCCAATAAGCTTCATCAGTCTTCCCCTCGGCTTGCAAACCTCAGCGTTATTAGTTCACCGTCAGCGTGTCGATAATCTGCTGAACCAGCGCCTGATGCGCCTCCGGCGTTTTGGCCGGCGACAGCATTTGCAGCGTCACCACTCGTTTGTTGAGCACCGTCAGCATGATGGTAGACACCACCTTCTGCCCGTTGATGCTCTGCTCGGTGTCCACCCGGCGGAATTTCTGCTTACCGACGGTGAAGTTCTCTTCTTTGGTGGTCTGGATATTTTGATAACGGTCTGCCAGCTCGGTAATCATGCTCTGCGTCAGATCTTTGAGCATTTTATCGCTGCTGTTGAGCTTCATGTCGTCAGGCGGGATCACTTCGGAAGAAACGGTGCTCTGGCGCGATTTGCCGTCCAGGAAGCGCTGAATGGTGGACTTGCTGTCGTTGATGATGCCGCTGTTCTCGGTCTGATCGCTAAAGCCCGATGGCAATTCAAAGGTGATCTTGCCCTTTTGCATCGAGACTTTCAGGCCCGGAGGCGGTGCGGGTTTTGTCTCCACCACCGGCGGTGGCGGTGCAGGCTGCGTGACGACCGGTTTGGTATCCGGTTTTGGCACTTCCGGTTTGGTGTCGTCCTTGTTGTCACAGGCCGCCAGTCCGATGGCCAATACGGCAACCGCCGTAAATTTCGCAATGGTCTTCAACATCGTCAGTCCCTTTCCTTTCGCTTCGCGCGTCATTGCGTAAACGTAGCAAGTCGCCCCGGCGAATGCCAGAAGCCCAGTCCGAAATTAATCATCCGATAAATGATAAGGGCCGAATATATTCAGCCCTTACGGCCAGATATTACGAACCCGGGAACAGGAACGGGTTGATGCTGCTGCGGGCAAAGCCTTCATCTTCCATTTTGGCGTCGAGCACCAGCGTGGCCAGATCGTCGGCAACCGCTTCAACCTGCGGGTCTTTTTCCTGATACAAAATCTTCAGGTAAGTGCCGCAGTCACCGCAACTTTCCGCCTTCACCGCCGCCAGTTCGCTGTCCAGCGACCAGTAGTTGAGGTCACGAGTCTGCTCGCAGTTGCTGCATTTGATTCGCACTACGTGCCATTCGCTTTCGCACAGGTTGCAGTGCAAATAACGCAGGCCGCTGACGGTGCCGATATGCACTACGCTGGAAACCGGAATACTGCCGCACACCGGGCAGAACTGGCGGTGTTCGCCATATTCAGCGCGAGCCTTGCCGGGGATAAGACCGGCCATCTGCGCCCAATAGAGCGACAGCGCGGCCCAGATAAACGGCGCTTTCTCGCTGCCAATCTTGCCGAAGTCCTGGTTAAGCAAGGCGTCGGCCAGCAATTCCAGTTCGTGCGACGAGGCCTTTTCCAGGTTATCCAGCACCGCCAGAATGTGTTCCGGCGCCTGCGGGCGCAACTCGGCAATCAGCGAAGCCAGCAGTTTGTGCCAGTGTTCACTGCGCGGAAAAACGCTCAGATCCAGCGGTGGTTTGCCGCTGGCTGCGCCCTGCTGCAACGCTTCGGTCAGATCCAACGTCAGCGGGTTGTCGTGCAGCGCGTGATGCTGCGCCTCGGCCAGTTGTGCGGCGAAGTTCAGGTAGTCGCCCAACGGGTTGTCGGTCGCCAGCTTGCGCAGGCGTTCAGCACGGCGGCTGTAAAGGCTTTTCAGATTCGCGAAAAGTAACGGCGGGATGGTTTCCGCCGTTGTGGACTTCTCACGCTGTGCCCCTAACTGCTCTTTAGGAACAATGCGGATGCTCATCAGGGTTTGTCTTCCTGTTGTTTCTCGCGGACCTCTCGGTACCAACGCGGGTGATGTTTTTTAGCCCAGGCCGCCGGCACCCAGCCTTCCACCATCGCGGTAATGGTGCCTTTTACCCACAACGCGGCGTAAATATGCACCATAATCACAATGATAAGCCCCACCGCCGCCAGCGAATGCACCAGCAACGCGATACGGATCAGCGGTATCGGGAAGGACGGCGCAAAGTACGGCCGCCAGATCACCACACCGCTGGCCAGCAACAGCACCAGACTAATGATTGCCGCCCAGAATACGCACTTCTGACCGAAATTATAACGCCCGGTGTCACCCACTTCCTCGTTCATGACGATTTTTTGGATGTTTTTGGCCCAGACGATGTCTTCGCGGTTAATCAGGTTATGCTTCCAGTAGCGCAGGAACATCAGCAGGAAGGCCGCAAACATAATCACCCCAACGAAGGGGTGCAGAATACGCGCCAACTGCGGCGTGCCGAGAATGTTCATCAACCAGTTGAAGGAGGGGAAAAAGAACCCCAGCCCGCTAATGGCGGCGAACACAAAGCAGAACGCCACAATCCAGTGGTTAATCCGCTCCGGCGCGCTGTAGCGCTGAATACGCTTTTCCTTCTTCATTTGCGCGTCTCCTCATCGTGCAGCTCGTCGTGGTCTTCCTCTTCGACGCGGTTAGGACCGACGCCGACATAGTGGAACACGCTCGCTGCAAAGGTGGCGGCAAAGCCGATGGCCGCCAGGGGTTTCCACACGCCTTTCCAGAACGTGATTGCCGGGCTGATGGTCGGGTTATCCGGCAAACCGTGATACAGCTGCGGCTTGTCGGCATGGTGCAGCACATACATCACGTGGGTGCCGCCCACGCCCGCCGGATCGTACAGACCGGCGTTCTGATAACCACGAGTGTTCAGCTCGCTGACGCGCTCGGCGGCGATTTCCTTCATGGCGTCCTTGGTGCCGAAATGGATGGCCCCGGTCGGACAGGTCTTCACACAGGCCGGTTCCTGGCCGACATCAACCCGATCGACACACAGGGTGCACTTGTACACCCGGTTGTCGTCCTTGTTCATGCGCGGCACATCGAACGGGCAACCGGCGATGCAGTAACCGCAGCCGATGCAGTGTTCGGACTGGAAATCGACGATGCCGTTGGCGTACTGGATGATGGCCCCTTCCGACGGGCAGGCCTTCAGGCAGCCCGGATCGGCGCAGTGCATGCAGCCGTCCTTGCGGATCAGCCACTCCAGCTTGCCGTTTTCCTCCACCTCGGAAAAGCGCATCACCGTCCACGACTTGGCGGTCAGATCGGCGGGGTTATCGTACACCCCGACGTTGCTGCCGATTTCATCGCGGATGTCGTTCCATTCGGAACAGGCCACCTGACAGGCCTTGCAGCCGATACAGGTGGTGACATCGATCAGTTTGGCCACTTCCTCCTGGTGGTCACGGGCGCGCGGCGCCGGCGTGAAACCATTGGTGGCGGATTTACGAATGATGTCCTGAGATTGCATTGCCATAATTCGTCTCCGTTACACCTTTTCCACGTTGACCAGGAACGCCTTGAACTCTGGCGTTTGCGTATTGGCATCACCGACAAACGGCGTCAGCGTGTTGGCAATAAAGCCTTTCTTCGCCACCCCTTCGTAACCCCAGTGGATCGGGATACCTATGGTGTCGACGTCCTGGCCGTTCACCTGCAGGGTGCGGATACGTTTGGTCACCACCGCCTTGGCCTTGATAAAGCCGCGGTTGGAGCTGACCTTCACCGTATCGCCATGCTGAATGCCTTTTTTCGCCGCCAGTTTCTCGCCAATCTCCACAAACTGTTCCGGCTGCGCGATGGCGTTGAGTATCGCGTGCTTGGTCCAGTAGTGGAAATGCTCGGTCAACCGGTAAGTCGTCCCGACATACGGGAACTTGTCGGAAGTGCCCATCGCCGCCAGATCGTCCTTGAACACCCTTGCCGCCGGGTTGGAAACCACGTTCGGGTGCAGCGGGTTGGTACCGAGCGGCGTTTCAAACGGCTCGTAGTGTTCCGGGAACGGCCCTTCGGCCATTTTATCGGTGGCAAACAGACGGCCCATGCCTTCCGGTTGCATGATGAATGGCCCCACGTCGCTGCCCGGTGCGGCGGCGCTGTAGTCCGGGATATCCACCCCGCCCCACTTGGTGCCGTCCCATTCCAGCAACTGACGTTTTGGATCCCAGGGCTTGCCCTGCGGGTCAGCGGAAGCACGGTTATACAGAATGCGGCGGTTGAGCGGCCAGGCCCAGGCCCAACCCAGCGTATTGCCGAGGCCGGACGGATCGGCGTTATCGCGCCGCGCCATCTGGTTACCGGCCTGTGTCCAGCTACCGGCGAAGATCCAACAGCCGCTGGCCGTCGTGCCGTCGTCACGCAGGTGGGCAAAGGTGCTGAGCTGCTCACCTTTTTTCGCCAGCACTTTGCCGTCGGCGTCGAGAACGTCCGCCAGCGCCTTACCGTTGCTTTCCATCGCCACTTCTTCCGAAGCAGGATCTTCCGGTGTCAGGTAATCCCAGGTCATGTTCAGTACCTGCTCCGGTACTGCACCGCCGTCACGCGCATACATCTCACGCAGACGGATGAAGATGCCCGCCAGGATTTCCCCGTCGTGCTTAGCCTCGCCTGGGGCATCAGCCCCTTTCCAGTGCCATTGCAGCCAGCGCCCAGAGTTCACGATCGAACCGTTCTCTTCGGCGAAACAGCTAGACGGCAGGCGGAATACCTCGGTCTGAATCTTCGACGGATCGACGTCGTTGAACTCGCCGTGGTTCTGCCAGAAGTTGGAGGTTTCGGTATTGAGCGGATCAATGGTCACCAGGAACTTCAGTTTTGACAGTGAGGCCACCACCTTGTTCTTGTTCGGGAACGACGCCACCGGGTTGAAGCCCTGGCAGAAGTAACCGTTGACCTTGCCTTGCGACATCAGCTCGAAGTACTGCAGCACGTCGTAGCCTTTGTCCCACTTCGGCAACCAGTCAAAGCCCCAACCGTTGTCCTTCTGCGCCTTATCGCCGTAGAAGCTCTTCATCATGCTGACGAAGAATTTCGGGTAGTTGCTCCAGTAGTTCACCTGGCCCGGCAGCAACGCCTTCGGCGTATTGGCTTTCAGGTAGGTGTCGATATCGGTCTGTTTCTCCGACGGCAGCGTCATATAGCCCGGCAGGCTCTGCGACAGCAGGCCCAGGTCGGTCAGACCCTGAATGTTGGAGTGGCCACGCAACGCGTTGACGCCGCCACCCGCCATGCCCATGTTTCCGAGCAACAGCTGGATCATCGCCATGGTGCGGATGTTCTGCGAGCCAACCGAGTGCTGAGTCCAGCCCAGGGCGTACAGGAACGACGCGGTTTTATCCGCCACGCAGGTTTCGGCGATGTATTCACAGACCTTGATGAAGTCTTCGGTCGGCGTACCGCAGATATTGTTCACCACTTCCGGCGTATAGCGGCTGACGTGCTGTTTCAGCAGGTTCCACACGCAACGCGGGTCCTGCAGCGTCAGATCGCGCTTGGCAAAGCCGTTTTCATCGAACTGATAGTTCCAGGTGGTTTTATCGTACTTGCGGTTTTCCGCGTCATAACCGCTGAACAGGCCGTCTTCAAAGGTAAAGTCTTCCCGCACCAGCAGGCTGGCGTTGGTATAGGCGTGGACGTATTCGCGGTTAATCTTGTCGTTGGTCATCAGGTACAGCAACACGCCCGACAGGAAGGCAATGTCGGTCCCGGAACGGATCGGCGTGTAGAAATCCGCCACCGATGCGGTACGGGTAAAGCGCGGATCGATGACGATCAGCTTGGCTTTATTGTGTATTTTGGCTTCCATCGCCCAGCGGAACCCCACCGGATGCGCTTCCGCCGCATTACCGCCCATGACGATAATCAGATTCGCGTTCTTGATATCAACCCAGTGGTTGGTCATCGCACCGCGACCAAATGTTGGAGCAAGACTTGCTACCGTTGGTCCGTGTCAGACACGTGCTTGGTTGTCTACGGCAAGCATGCCGAGAGCGCGACTAAATTTTTGGGTTAAATAACCGGTTTCGTTACTGGAAGCGGAGGCACACAGCATGCCGGTGCTCAGCCAGCGGTTGACGGTCACGCCCTGTTCGTTAGTTTTAACGAAGTTGGCGTCACGGTCTTCCTTCATCAGCTTGGCGATGCGGGTGAAGGCGTCGTCCCAGCTCAGGCGCTGCCACTTGTCGGAACCTGGCGCGCGGTACTCCGGATACTGGAGACGGCTGGCACTGTGGATGAAGTCGACCAAACCTGCGCCTTTCGGGCAAAGCGCGCCGCGGTTGACCGGGTGATCCGGGTCGCCTTCAATGTGGAAAATGCTTTCTTTGGCGTTTTTGGCGCCATCACCAAGGCTGTACATCAACAGCCCACAGCCGACGGAACAATACGTACAGGTATTACGGGTTTCACGGGCGCGCAGCAGTTTGTACTGCCGGGTTTCCGCTAACGCCACTTCCGGGGCAAAGCCCAGAGCAGCCACCGTCGTCCCTGCCATACCGCCAGCGCAGATCTTAAAGAACTGCCTTCTGCTGACCTGCATGGGGGTCTCCTTTCACTTGCGATTGTCACATTGTTTCAAATGGCGCTTTCCCCCTGGAAGCGGGAAGCGCTAAAATTACTGTTGTTTTTACGCGGCAATATTACCACAGCGTATATGTGGTTGTTACAAACAGGTGCCACTTAAGTGAACAATATAAACCCAGACCAACATATCAATGATATCAATGAGACCTTGCTCACAGGGGTGACCCGGTCCCAGGTGTATCAACGCGGACAACTCGCCACCGCACAGCAGGATTGGCTGGCGGAAGAAGTCCCGGTCGCACTGGTCTATAACGGCATTTCTCACGTGGTGATGATGTGCACCCCCAAAGATCTGGAGGCGTTCGCCCTGGGTTTTTCCCTGTCTGAAGGCATCATCGAGTCACCGCGCGATATTTACAGTATAGAGATTAACCAAACTTGTAACGGACTGGAGGTGCAAATTGAGCTTTCCAGCCGTCGCTTTGCCGGTTTGAAAGAGCGCCGCCGTGCCATGGCGGGCCGCACCGGCTGTGGCGTGTGCGGTATCGAGCAGTTGGCAGATATTTTTCGCCCGCTGCCTGCACTGCCGTTTACCCAGACCTTTTCCCTCACCAATCTTGACTCTGCATTGAAACAACTGCGAGAAGTGCAGGAAGTTGGGCAACTGACCGGTTGCACCCATGCCGCCGCCTGGTTGTCGCCACAAGGGGAATTACTCGGCGGGTGTGAAGATGTGGGCCGTCATGTCGCCCTGGACAAGCTGCTCGGCGTACGCGCCAAACAGGGCTGGCAGCAGGGTGCGGTATTAACTTCCAGCCGCGCCAGCTATGAAATGGTGCAAAAATCCGCCATGTGCGGCGTCGAGATCCTGTTTGTGGTATCTGCCGCCACCTCACTGGCAGTGGAAATCGCCGAGCGCAGCAACCTGACGCTGGTCGGCTTCAGCAAACCCGGCCGTGCCACGGTGTTTACTCACCCGCAACGCATTGTGGATTAACCAAAGACCACAATATAAGTAGGGCATTGATAATCATTTTCAATATCATTTAAATAACTATAATGATCCGACTGCTTACGCGGTGCTCACATAATGCGCCGCCCCTATACCATTGGAGATGATGATCATGAGTTACTCACTGCCATCCCTGCCGTACGCCTACGACGCACTGGAACCGCATTTCGACAAGCAGACGATGGAAATCCATCACACCAAACATCACCAGACTTACGTTAACAACGCCAACACCGTGCTGGAAGCTTACCCAGAACTGGCTCAATACAGCGTTGAAGACCTGATCCAGGATCTGGATAAAGTGCCTGCTGACAAGCGCACTTTCATGCGTAACAACGCCGGCGGCCACGCTAACCACAGCCTGTTCTGGAAAGGCCTGAAAATCGGCACCACTCTGGGTGGCGATCTGAAAGCGGCTATCGAACGTGATTTCGGCAGCGTTGAGAAATTCCAGGAAGAGTTCGAGAAAGCCGCAGCGACCCGCTTCGGTTCAGGTTGGGCCTGGCTGGTACTGAAAGGCGACAAACTGGCTGTAGTGTCTACTGCTAACCAGGACAGCCCGCTGATGGGCGAAGCCGTTGCCGGCGCTTCAGGCTTCCCAATCGTGGGCCTGGACGTGTGGGAACACGCTTACTACCTGAAATATCAAAACAAACGTCCAGACTACATCAAGGCATTCTGGAACGTGGTTAACTGGGATGAAGCGGCAGCACGCTTCGCTGCGAAGAAGTAATTCGCCCCCAGAAATGAAGATACCCGCTTGATGCGGGTATTTTTTTGACCAAAATTCGCTAAAGTTTGACCGTTCTTTGCCGATGGTTTGTTCAATTGACGTTCGCCCGAAGGAAAGGAAAATCATTATGGCGGCATTGAAAACCTTGGCAGGAAAGTTCGTTCATCTCACCGTGGGTAAAAAGCTCGGCCTCGGATTTGGCCTGATGCTGTTGCTGACGGCGATCATCGCCGGTACCGGCGCCCAGTATCTGAATATCATCGAATCTCGCGCCAACCGCATCGATTTCAGCAACCGGCTGAACGACGAGATCAATCAGGCCAAATACAACCGTGCGCTATTCGGCCAAACCTACAAATCGGAATACCTGAAAAATAACCGCACCAATATCGAAAACGCGGTCAAGCTGATCAACCAGGGCCAAGAACTGAACTGGGATACGCAGAGCCGGAAAGATCTGCAGCGTTTGGTCGGGCTGATTGGCCAATACCAGCAGCAGCAAAACGCCTTCGAAAAGGCGGTGGCGGCAAAAGATGCCGTACGCCAAAGCTGGAACATGTCGGAAGTGCAGGACAGCCTGAACCAGGTGGAGCGGCAAATCACCAATGCTGACCTGCAACTGGCCTTTATCCAGCTGAACCAAAAGCTGACCCTGGTGCGCTACGGTGCTCGCGGCCTGTTGCTGAGCCTGAGCGCGGAGTCCGAAGCCCCGCTGGTGGCGGCCATTGACGATGCCCGCAGCGCGGCCAATGCGCTCAGTCGGCGACTCAGCGATGCTCAACGCCCCTTGCTGCAACCCCTGCTGACCGCACTAGACGACTACAAAAACCGTATCGAAGCCTACCTGCCGGCTTATCAGCAGGAACAAGCGGTCAGTCAGTTGCTGGGCAACAGTGCGCAAGAAGTCGGCACGCTGGTTAATGCCTTTATGCAGGACGAACTGACGCAAACCCATAACGACATCAATTCGGCGCAGTTGCAGATGGGTATCACCACGCTGATCGCCATTATCGCCGGATTACTGGTTGCCTGGCGCATCACGCTGCAAATAACCCGACCGCTGCAAAGCACGCTGGCGCTGGCGGAACGCATCGCCAGTGGCGATCTGCGTCAGGCGCAGACCAGTACCCGCCGCGACGAACTGGGCCAGTTATTGAACGCCGTGGCGGCCATGAGCCAGAACCTGCGCGATATGATTGAAAAAATCCAGATGGGCGTCAGCCAGGTGTCCACCGCCGCCGCCGAGATTGCCGCCGGTAACACCGATTTGTCCTCACGCACCGAACAGCAGGCCGCTGCAGTGGAAGAAACTGCCGCCAGCATGGAACAACTGACCGCCACGGTGAAGCAAAACGCCGAAAACGCCCATCATGCCAATCAGTTGTCTACCGATGCCTCGCAGACGGCCCAGCAGGGCGGCAAACTGGTGGAAAGCGTGGTCAGTACCATGCGCGATATTTCCAGCAGTTCGCAGCGGATCGCCGAAATTACCACCTTGATCAACGGCATTGCCTTCCAGACCAACATTCTGGCGCTGAATGCGGCAGTGGAAGCTGCGCGTGCCGGCGAACAGGGCCGTGGCTTCTCGGTGGTCGCCAGCGAGGTGCGCAATCTGGCGCAGCGCAGTGCCCAGGCAGCAAAAGAGATCGAAGGGCTGATTGCCGAGTCGGTCAACCGGGTACAAACCGGCACCACACTGGTGGAAAACACCGGCAATACCATGGAGCAGATCGTCCTGTCGGTCACCCACGTGCGTGACATCATGGCGGAAATTGCCGCGGCCTCCGACGAACAGACTCGGGGTATCGCCCAGATCGGCCAGGCGATTGTCGAAATGGACCACACCACCCAGCAGAACGCCGCACTGGTGGAAGAATCCGCCGCCGCCGCCGACTCGCTGGAAGAACAGGCAGAAATGCTGCTGCAGAGCGTTTCAGTATTCCGCCTGGCGGAGCATTCTGTGCCTGCCGCCGCGAAAGCCGTCGCGGCCAAAGCCCCGATCGGCAAACAACCGGCCACCCAAACCGCCGAGCAAGACAACTGGACCACCTTCTGACCCTCTCCCGCCCGAAACCTCTCGGGCGGGTTATTGTTCCCCGCTGCCAACTCGGGCTATGCTGGGCCTTCGACGCGAGACAAGGAGGCGCATATGCATCACCCAGAGGTTTACATCGGCACTATCCAACCCTACGAAGGCGGACGGCCCAGCGGCATCGCCAAGCGCCTGGTGGATGGGATCGTCAAACTGACTCCGCTCGGCCTGGAAGGCGACGAACAAGCGGAGAAAAGTTATCACGGTGGGCCTGATCGCGCGCTGTGTCACTACCCCCGTGAACATTACGAGCACTGGCGCGAACAGTTCCCGGCGCAGGCGGAACAGTTCTGCGCGCCGGCCTTCGGTGAAAATATTTCTACCCTCGGGCTGACCGAACATAACGTGTTTATGGGCGATATCTTCCGCTGGGGCGAAGCGCTGATCCAGGTCACCCAGCCGCGCTCTCCCTGCTTCAAGCTCAATTACCATTTCGATATCGACGACATTTCGGTGCTGATGCAGCAAAGCGGCCGCTGCGGTTGGCTGTACCGCGTAGTGTCCGCCGGTAAGGTCAGCGGCGATCGTCCGCTGGAACTGGCAACGCGCAATAGCGACGTCTCGGTCGCCGAGGCCATCGGCATCGCCTGGCATATGCCGTTTGATGAAGAGCAGTATCGCCGCCTGTTGGCGGTGGCCGGGCTGTCTGCCAGCTGGAGTAAAACCATGCTGACGCGCATCAGCGAAGGCCGGATCGAAGACTTTAATCGCCGCCTGCTGGGCCGCTAAAATAGACCGGTTGAAAATAAAACCTGGCGCTAACTACAGCGCTAAACATTTTCACCGGCCTATACTGTTCAGCGTCGGTCGTTCCGGCAACCTCATTCAGGCAGGAGCAAAGTTATGAACACCCCGTCTCATTCGATTCACCATGCCGCAGCCGAAGGCTACCAGGCCAACGCCGATCGTTACGTTAAAGGGCGTCCGGACTATCCGCCGGAGATAACTACCTGGCTACGCGACACCATCGGCCTGCACGCCGGTATGACGGTGATCGATCTCGGTGCCGGAACCGGCAAGTTCACTCCGCGCCTGCTGGAAACCGGTGCGCAGGTGATCGCCGTCGAACCCGTGGCCCAAATGCTGGAAAAGCTCTCGGCGGCGCTGCCGCAGGTGAAAACATTGGCGGGCACCGCGGAGTCAATCCCATTGCCGGATGAGTCGGTCGACGCCGTGGTTTGCGCGCAGTCCTTCCACTGGTTTGCCACGCCGCGTGCTTTGGCCGAAATCCAACGTATCCTCAAGCCTGGAGGCAAACTTGGCCTGGTGTGGAACATGCGCGATGCGCGCGTGAGCTGGGTGCGTAAGCTCAATCAGATTGTCGACCGTCACGAAGGCGACGCGCCGCGTTTCTACACCGGTGAATGGCGTAAACTTTTCCCGACCAAAGGATTAGAACCGCTGCAGGAACAGGTGTTTATGCTCGGCCACCAGGGCGCAGTAGAAGATGTGATTTATAACCGGGTGCGCTCCACCAGTTTTATCGCCGCCTTGCCGCTCGAGCAGCAGGAACAGGTGATCGAACAGATTCGGCAGTTGGTGGCAGAGGAAGGGGAACTGCAGGGCAAAGACACTGTGACCGTGCCCTATCAGACCAAGGCGTATTTCACCACCAAGCTTTGAAAACCGGGCGCCACAATCAACGGCGCCCCGGCAATCAGAATGCTTTTCTGGCGTAGCCGGTGACCACTTTCAGGCCCATTTCACGGCCCAGTGCGGTCATCGGATGCACTACGATCAGGCCGCGCACGTTTTTCTTCAACGTGCCCATATCCGCCTGCTCTTTCTTGGTGATTTCACGATTGAACGGCAGTTGGCTCAGCTTTTGCGCTTCAGCGCTCAGCTTCTCAACGCGCACGCCTTTCAGGCGCTCGATCTCCGCAGCCATCTTCTCTTTTTCTTTGGTGTGCTGAGCAATCAGGTCAAGATTCCCCTGTTGGATAATCAGGGTGTCTTTGTGCTTGAGTGCGTCCAGCAGGTCGCTAAGGCGCTTAATCTCTGCCTTTTCTATTTCTTTCATGGTTTCTGGCCTGTTGTGCCGATACGGCACGCTAATCAATGATGTCCACATTGTAGCAAAATGCGCGCGTGGTTACTCGTCTTGCGCAATGCCCGGCGGCAAGCCGCTCATCTCGCAGGCTTTGGCACCGACACGCGCCAGTGCCTGGCTGTAACGGGCATTAAACGGGTAGCAACAGGAAAGCCGCAACGCGTTACGATAGCGGCCACTGGGGGAATACAGCGTGCCGGGCGTCAGGCAAATCTGTTCCTCCAGCATCTGATGGAATAGCGCTACGCTGTCGACCCCGACCGGGAACTCCACCCAGAATACAAAACCGCCCGCGGGTTGTGTCGCCCGGGTACCACGTGGGAAGTGACGCGCAATCAGCGCCCGCGCCTCATCCACCTGAGCGGCGTAGCGTTTTCGCAGGTTGCGCAGATGGTGATCATAGCCGCCGGTTTCCAGAAACATCGCCAGGGTTTCCGACAGCAGCTGCGACTCGGACATCGACGACACCGCCTTCAGTTTGCGCAATGCCTCGTTAAAGCGGCCACCGCTGATCCAACCGATGCGGAAGTCCGGTGCCAGGGTCTTGGTAAAGCTGGAGCAGAACAACACCCAACCGTCGCGATCGAAAGATTTTACCGCCGGGGACAGCGCATTGCCGAATTGCAGCTCGGCGTACAACCCATCTTCAATCAAGGGCACCTGGTGATCGTTCATCAGCCGCGCCAACCGTTTTTTCGCCGCCAGCGGCATGGTGCAGCCCAGCGGGTTTTGTACCGTCGGCATGGCAATCACCGCATTCAGCCGCTTCTCATTGAGCAACAGTTCCAGCGCATCCAGCGACAGCCCGTGCTGCGGATCGGTAGGAATTTCAAGCGCCTTCAGCCCCAGGCTGGCCAGCAGCGGCAGCAGATAAAAATAGGTCGGTGATTCCAGGCCGATACAATCACCCGGTTTGGTGGTCACCCGCAGCGCCAGTTGCAGCGCCTCCATGCAGCCATGAGTCAGCGTGATATCGCCGGGCTCCAGCAGCATGCCCAGCGCCATCGAACGCCGGGTGATTTGCTGGCGCAGCCGCAGGCTGCCGGGTGGCAGCGCGTACTGGCCAATCAGATTCGGCTGACGGCGTAACTGCGACGACAGCATCCGCCCCAACTTGCCGCCGGGATAAAAATCAGAAGTCTGCGGGCAGGCCAGCGAAAGATTGGTGAACGCCGGGTTTTGCTGGGCGGCAAACACCGTGTCGATCAACGCCAGTACGTCATCCGCCGGTGGCTCTATTCGGCTGCTGGTCGGTGAAGCGGCCTTCAGCGCCGGTAAGGTGTTACACACATAAAAACCGGACTGTGGCCGTGCCTCTATCAGCCCGCGATCTTCCAGCGTGCGGTAAGCCGCCACCACGGTATTGATACTGACGCTGTGGCTCTGCGCACAGCGGCGCACCGAAGGTAAACGGCTGCCGGGTAGCAGCGTGCCGCGGCGTATGGCTTCTGCCAGCGTATCCGCCAGCTGCTGGTAGCGCGTTTCCGGCATTTCATCGAGCAAGGTCACAGTTTGTCTCCAGGTAATGGGTACAGTTTGAATTTGCCACAACTGTATCCATGACAATAGCGGGTTTTTGGTTCTGTCACCATCTGCCCGTAGGTTTTATGCTGGTTCCCTTGCTTCTTAGCCTTAAAAGGAACCCGTTATGCTGGACTCCGCCTTTATCAGTTATGTCACAGTCATGTCGATCACCCCTGGCCCCAACAACCTGCTGCTGGCCTCGTCCGGGGTCAATTTTGGGCTGCGTCGCACCCTGCCGATGGTGTTTGGCATTAGCGTCGGCTGTGCGGTGCAACTGGCCCTGACCACCACCCTGCTGGCGCTGATCCTGAGTTCGGCCGCCATGATCCGCTTTCCGTTAGCGGTGATCGGTTGCACCTACCTGCTGTGGCTATCATGGAAATTATTCAGGGCAGCCTCGCCCGACGGCAAACAACAGGCACAGCCGATGCGCTTAATCAGCGGCGCGCTGTTTCAGGCGGTGAATCCCAAAGCCTGGCTGATGGCGATTAACGTCGCCATTCTGTTCACCCCGCGAGAAGGTGCCAGCCTTGGCCATACGCTGATGATCATTGCCGGTTTCACCGCCCTGAACATTCCTTGCGTCCTGGTGTGGGCGATATTGGGCGATCGGCTGCGCGACGCGCTGCGCGTAACCTGGAAACTGCGGTTGTTTAACGGCGTCATGGCGGGGTTGATGGCAGCCACGGCACTGTGGCTGTTATTCGACGAGTGGCGCGCGGCTTTTGCTTAATTGCGGCCGAGCGGGGAAAGCCGGGACGGTTGTTTGGCACCGATACCGGCGATCAGATCGGTGACCGACAGTACCATTGTGGAACGTAACACCTGCTGGTATCGCTGACGCTGCATGGCGATCAGCGATTCTTCCGCTTCGCCGGGCTGCAGGAAGGTCGGTACCGGCGGCAGTGCAGCCACGCAATGCAGTTCGCCGAACGGCCCGAGGATTTCATCATCGACAAAACGGTATTCCGCCCCGTCGTGGTTCAGTTCTTCGCGCATCGCCATCAGCAGTTCGGCATCTTCGTATTCGTGACGTGAAATCACCCCCAGCCCATACATCAGCTTCAGGCGTACCGACAGCTCACCCAATGGACCGGCGCCGGACAATAGCGGTTCGACGGCATACTTCACCGCATAGTCATCTTTGCGGAACACCTGCACCACCAGCACGTTCAGCGCCTCCGCCAGCAGCTCTACCGCCGCGATCAGGAAACTGCGCACCGTCTTGCCTGCGTTCAGCCGTTCCAGAACCTTATTTTCAAATGCCTGTGCTTCTTCCATCGTCGCTTTTCGAATGGCCTGGGTGGCGCCGTCAATGCCGAAGTCGGGGTGTAGGGGCGCAACTTGCTGCGCCCGAAGATTCATCATATTGAATCTACTTTTGCATGGCGTTATACACAGCAACCGCCTGTTCTACAACCTCACTTTCCGCCGGCAGGCCGGAAATTTGCGCCAGCGCCGCTTTTGGCCCCAGTTTGGCCAGCAGTTCCACCAGCTCTTTGGCCTGCGGATCCTGCTCGCTGCGGTAGCTCATGGCGGCGGCAATACCCTGGATCAGGTTGGCGTGCGGCAGACCGTACTCCAGCGTGCCGAGCAGCGGCTTGATCAGGCGATCGCCGGCACTCAGCTTGCGCAGTGGCTGACGGCCCACGCGCTCCACGTCGTCTTGCAGATAGGGGTTTTCAAAGCGGCTGAGGATTTTGTCGATGTAAGCGGCGTGCTTGGCGGCGTCAAAACCGTAGCGTTTGATCAGCACCGCACCGCTCTCTTCCATCGCACCTTTCACCACCTGGCGGATCTTCGGGTCAAGAATGGCATCGCGAATGGTCTGCAAGCCGGCCTGTTGCCCAAGATAGGCGGTAATCGCATGGCCGGTATTGAGCGTGAACAACTTGCGCTCAACAAACGCCATCAGGTTATCGGTCAGTTCCATACCGGCAATCGCCGGTGGCTGGCCCTTGAACTGGGTTTGATCGACAATCCACTCGCTGAAGGTTTCTACCGTCACTTCCAGCGGATCGCTGCTGCCCGCTTCCGCTGGCGGTACAATGCGGTCAACCGCCGAATCAACGAAACCCACATGCTGTAGGGCCCATGCCTGATCTTCCTGCGGCAGGACATCAAACACGTGCTGTTTTAACTGGCTGGTGCCCCGCACCATGTTCTCACAGGCGATGATGTTCAGCGGTTGGCTATTGCCCTGCTGGTGACGCTTGCTCAGCCCTTTGGCGATAGTCCCGGCAATTTTAGCCAGGATCTGCGGACCCACGGCGGTGGTCACGATATCCGCTTCGGCGATCAGCGCAACCGCCTCTTCACTGCCGCTGTTCACTGCGCTGACGTTGTTGACCTGTTCGACCCTGGCCTGTTCGCCGACCACGTGCACCTGATAACTTTTGCGGCTGTTCAGCAGGTCCAGCACCGTCTGGTTGACGTCGGCAAAGGTCAGTTCGGCCTGCGCGTCCGCCAGCAGCTTGCCGATAAAACCACGGCCAATATTTCCCGCACCGAAATGTAATGCTTTCATATTCCTACCTTTCTAATGTCGAAGGGTGCAGCAAGCTGCACCCCTTAAAATGATTCTGTTATCCGCGTTTTTTGCCGCCCAGCAGATCCAGCACTTCCTGCACGCTGCTGGTATTCGCCAGCCGCTCGATGACGCCGTCGTCATCCAACGCATTGGTCAGGCTGGTGATCACCTGGATATGTTCGTTATTGCGGGCGGCAATACCGATGACCAGCCGCGCCACCTCGTCCTCTTCATCACCGAAACGCACGCCCTGCGGGTATTGGCAGAACACCACGCCGGTGCGCAGTACCCGGTCTTTGGCTTCGATGGTGCCGTGCGGCACGGCGATCGACTCGCCCAGATAGGTGGAGGTCAGTTTCTCGCGCTCCAGCATCGCAGGAACGTATTCCGGCTCAACGTAGCCGCCCTTGACCAACTGTTCGCCGGCGAAGCGGATCGCCTGTTCTTTGTCGCTGGCCTGCAGGTTAAGGAACACGTTGTTTTCGCTCAGTCTGAACAAGTTTTGCTCGCTCGCTTCAAAGCTGTCGTCCAGCGTGCTGATGACTTTCTGTTGGTTGTCGGTGGTCTTATTGGCCGCCACCAAGCGCTCGGTCAGATCGCTGTACAGCTTGCTGTCGAGGAAGTTGGTCAGCGAGATATGCTGGGCCTGAGGCGCATGCCGCATCGCTCGCTCGGTCAGGTCGCGGTGAGTGATCACCAAATCCACGTCGTCCGGCAGGCTGTTGATAGCGCTATTGGTCACTGAAATATTTTTCAGGCCTGCATCTGCCACTTTCTTGCGCAGCACACCGGCACCCATCGCGCTGGAGCCCATACCTGCATCACAGGCAACGATGATTTTACGCACCGTGGTCAGATCGCCATCGACCGCTGCATGAGCCGCCGCGCCGCCTTTAGACTGCGACTTCATTTCTTGCATACGGCGAGTCGCCTCTTCCAGATCGTCCTCTTCTTTCACTTTTGAGGTTTTCAGCAGGAAGCCCGCGACCACAAACGACACCACAAAGGCCGCACCGATAGCCGCCAGGTTAGCGAAATAAGCGCCCTTCGGCGTCATCGCCAGCACCGCCAGAATCGAACCCGGTGAAGCCGGAGAAACCAGACCGCCGTGCAACATGGTCAGGGTGAATACGCCGGTCATGCCACCCAGGATCACCGCCAACAGCAGACGTGGGTTCATCAGCACGTACGGGAAGTAGATTTCGTGGATACCACCGAAGAAGTGGATGATCGCAGCACCACCGGCAGACTGCTTGGCACTGCCGCGGCCAAAGAACATGTAGGCCATCAGCACGCCCAAACCCGGGCCTGGGTTGGCTTCGATCAGGAAGAAGATGGATTTGCCGGTTTCGGTCGCCTGCTGGATACCCAGCGGTGAGAAGATACCGTGGTTAATCGCGTTGTTGAGGAACAGGATTTTCGCCGGTTCCACGAAGATTGACGCCAACGGCAACAGGTTGTTGGTCACCATGATGTTCACGCCGGTAGCCAGGATATGCGACAAGCCTTCGACCAGCGGACCAATCGCCATAAACGACAGGATAGCCAGCAGCATACCGATAATGCCGGCGGAGAAGTTGTTCACCAACATCTCAAAACCGCTTTTGATTTTGCCGTCTACCCAGCGGTCAAAATGCTTGATCGCCCAGCCGCCCAGCGGGCCGGCAATCATCGCACCGAGGAACATCGGCATGTCTGCACCGACAATCACGCCCATGGTAGTGATGGCACCGACCACGCCGCCGCGATCGCCCCCCACCAGACGGCCACCGGTGAAACCGATCAGCAGCGGCAGCAGGTAAGTGATCATCGGGCCAACCAACTTGGCTAAGGTTTCGTTCGGCAGCCAACCGGTAGGAATGAATAACGCGGTGATGATACCCCAGGCGATAAATGCGCCAATGTTGGGCATCACCATGTTGCTTAAGAAGCGGCCAAAGTTCTGAACTTTGACTTTGATGTCTGGTGAAAACATAAAACACACCCCTATTGTTACGCGCTGACAATAGAGCGCGTGATTATTGTTGTTACGATCCAGCTGTGTTGTGGCTGTATGCGAAATGGACTCTATCACGCTGTTTTTACCGTGCGAACTTCACGGATTTTTTGTGATGCAGATCACCAACAACACCCCATCCAATAGGCATTTATAGTGATATACATCACATTTAATCGGTGTAGAAAAAATACAACGCGCCAAATTCGCCCTAAAATCCCGACATAATGCGACTTTGATCACATTTTCATATTGCGTGTTTGTTTTTAAATTGTGACATCAATCACAATTTATTTGCTGATGGCTACCGGATCCTGGCCTGGGGGTGTTCTTCCCTGTGAGCATTCATCCCGTCGGGAAATAACAGTGCGATGAATGAAAGAAAACTACATGTCGGAAAAAGGTGATTAATTGAAGTGTAGTACAGAAGCGACGCGCAAGAAGTGAGCAAGTGATTGGAAAGACAGGGAGGGAACAGCTGAAGGGAAATAGCAGAAGCCGGAATACCGGCTTCTGCATTGACACTATTACTGGGTGACGCTTGAGACGGTTTTCTGTGCGTTCAGTAAATCCTGCTGCTTGGCGACCAGATTCGACATCATGGTGTTGTACTGCGTTGCCTGCTGGGAAGTACGGAATTGCACGCCGTTATTGTTAAAGCTCACCTGATTACCCTGTGTACGCAGGAAATCCCCAACCTGCACCAGATCCTGAACGAAACTGGCGGTAGCAGGAATAACCGGCATCAGCGCATTGGCCGGCCCGGTGACAATCTTGTCGTAGGCCTGGTTATACACGGCTTTCAGATCGTCAGGTTGCTTCAACGTTGCCCGGGCGGTATCCGCCTGTGACTTGGCTGACTGGATCTGCTGCCCCAGCAGGTTCAGCGCCCCAACGGACTGTTGCAACGAATCGCGCTTGCTCATGTAGTCCTGTGCGGTGCGGATCTGGTTGATTTGATCCAACGCCGGCGTCAGGCTGGCGTCCAGTGACTTGGACAACTGCTGTGAAAAGCCGACCAAAATAGCGTAATCACCGGCATAGTTGCCGAACTTCTGTTTCTGATCTTCGCTCAGCGTCGGGATTTTCGCGCCGCTGCGCATCACCGTATTCTGTATGTAATCAATAAACGCCTTGCGTTGTTCCGGCTCTTTATCGCCGCAAGCAGTCAGCTGCATGACCACCAACAATGCCAATACCGGGGCCAACCAACGCGCGAAATTCCTGCTCTGGATCCCTACCGCCATGTGACATAACTCCTGTTATAAACCTGCTTTTTCATCGGACTCCGTCCCTTTTGCTGCACTCCCTGCGCCTATAAGAATAGATCAACTGAGTGCGATCCGATACGCGATTCACCTTTCGGGGCTTATTCTTCGGTGAAAGGGAAGTAATAGCGATACCTGAAACCAGGTCGAACATGATTTGAGAGCGCTGAAATCAAGCCCTACCCCCCAAGTCAGCCCCCAAGTCCCCCCCCAAGTCGGTGAGCTATTGGCAGCGTTAAAAGAAACAGGTTTGACACAAAACCGCCCACTGCGCCGACAGCAATAAAAAAGGCGCCCTGAGGCGCCTTTTCACAGCAGAACCGCTTATTGCAGCACGGAGATATCCGCGACCTGCAGGAACAGCTCACGCAGCTTGCTCAGCAGCGTCAGACGGTTCACACGTACCGCTTCGTCTTCTGCCATCACCATCACGTTGTCGAAGAACGCATCGACCGGCTCACGCAGGTCTGCCAGCTCCACCAGCGCATCCTGATAGTTGCCTGCCGCAAAATACGGCTCCAGCTTATCGCGCAGTACCACCAGATGGGTCGCCAGTTGGATCTCAGCCGCTTCTTTCAATACCGAGGCGTGTACACGATCATTAAGCGTATCGGTAGATTTGGCCAGGATATTGGAAACGCGTTTGTTGGCCGCAGCCAGCGCAGCTGCCGCTTCCAGGGTACGGAAGTGGGTCACCGCTTTGACTCGCGCATCGAAGTCCGCCGGTTTGGTCGGACGACGTGCCAACACCGCCTGAATGGTGTCGACCGCGTGGCCTTCTTCCTGATACCAGGCGCGGAAACGGCCCAGCATAAACTCGACGACCTCGTCGACCACCTTGGCGTTGGTCAGCTTGCTGCCGTACAGGCGCACGGCCTCTTCGGTCAGGGTCTGCAGATCCAGCGTCAGGTTTTTCTCAACGATAATACGCAGCACGCCCAGCGCAGCACGGCGCAGTGCAAACGGGTCTTTATCGCCTTTCGGATGTTGCCCGATGCCGAAAATACCGGCCAGGGTGTCCATCTTGTCGGCGATCGCCAGCGAACAGGCCACCAGCGACTCCGGCAGTGCATCACCGGCAAAGCGCGGCTGGTACTGTTCGTTCAGCGCAACCGCCACGTCTTCAGCTTCGCCGTCATGACGCGCGTAGTGCATGCCCATCACGCCCTGGGTGTCGGTGAATTCGAAGACCATGTTGGTCATCAGATCGCACTTCGACAGCAGGCCCGCACGGGTAGCGTGGTTAACGTCAGCACCAATCTGACCGGCAACCCAGCCCGCCAGCGCCTGAATACGGTCGGTCTTGTCGCGCAGGGTGCCCAGTTGCTGTTGGAACAGCACGGTTTCCAGACGCGGCAGGTTATCTTCCAGACGTTTTTTGCGATCGGTGTTGAAGAAGAACTCGGCATCAGCCAGACGCGGACGCACTACCTTCTCGTTACCGGAAATAATCTGCTGCGGATCTTTGGATTCGATATTGGCCACGAAGATAAAGTTCGGCAGCAGTTTGCCCGCGGCGTCATACACCGGGAAATACTTCTGGTCGCCTTTCATGGTGTACACCAGCGCTTCCGCCGGCACCGCCAGGAATTTCTCTTCGAACTTGGCGGTCAACACCACCGGCCATTCCACCAGCGAGGCCACTTCTTCCAGCAGGCTTTCGCTCAGATCGGCCTTGCCGCCAATGGTCGAAGCAGCCAGCTCGGCGTCACGCTTGATCATTGCCTTACGGGTTTCGTAATCGGCGATCACCTTACCGCGCTCCAGCAGGATCTGCGGATATTGGTCGGCATTGTCGATAGTGAATTCCGCTTCACCCATGAAACGGTGGCCGCGAACCGTACGGGCAGAATCGATGCCCAGCACGGTGCCCGGGATCAGTTCCGCACCCAACAGCATCGTCACGGTGTGCACCGGACGCACAAACTGCACGTCGGAATCGCCCCAGCGCATCAGTTTCGGGATCGGCAGCTTGGCCAGAGAATTGCTGACCATGCCCGCCAGCAGCGCTTGCGCGGATTGGCCTTTAACATGGGCGCGATACAGCAGCCATTCACCTTTGTCGGTCGCCAGGCGTTCGGCCTGATCGACGGTAATACCGCAACCGCGTGCCCAACCTTCGGCCGCCTTGCTTGGCTTGCCTTCGGCGTCAAACGCCTGGGCAATGGCCGGACCGCGTTTTTCGACTTCGCGATCGGCCTGTGCAGCGCTCAAATTGGCCACTTTCAGCGCCAGGCGGCGCGGAGCGGCAAACCAGCTCACTTCGCCGTGTTCGAGGTTGGCGCTATCGAGCTCGGCGGTAAAATTCGCGGCAAAAGCTTCTGCCAGTGAACGAAGAGCCTTCGGCGGCAGCTCTTCCGTGCCGATTTCCACCAGGAAAGTCTGTTGAGTCATGGCTGCCTCTTAGCTCTTGTTCTTTTTGCACATTGGGAAGCCCAGCGCTTCGCGAGAAGCGTAGTAGGCCTCGGCAACGGCTTTGGTCAGCGTGCGGATACGCAGAATATAACGCTGACGCTCGGTCACCGAGATCGCCTTGCGCGCATCCAACAGGTTGAAGGTGTGGCCGGCCTTCAGAATACGTTCATAAGCCGGCAGCGGCAGTGGTTTCTCCAGCGCCAGCAGCGACTGGGCTTCTTTCTCGTACTGCTCAAAGCAGGAGAACAGGAAGTCCACGTCGGCGTATTCGAAGTTGTAAGTGGACTGCTCCACTTCGTTCTGATGGAACACGTCGCCATAGGTGGTCACACCCAGCGGGCCGTCGCTCCACACCAGATCGTAGACGCTGTCCACGCCCTGGATATACATCGCCAGACGTTCCAGACCGTAGGTGATCTCGCCGGTTACCGGTTTGCACTCCATGCCGCCGACCTGCTGGAAGTAAGTGAACTGCGTCACTTCCATGCCGTTCAGCCACACTTCCCAGCCCAGGCCCCAGGCGCCAAGCGTCGGGTTTTCCCAGTTATCTTCTACGAAGCGGATATCGTGAATGGTCGGATCCAGACCCAGCTCTTTCAACGAGCCCAGGTACAGTTCCTGAATGTTGTCCGGCGATGGCTTAATCACCACCTGGAACTGGTAATAGTGTTGCAGACGGTTTGGGTTTTCACCGTAGCGGCCGTCGGTCGGGCGGCGGGACGGCTGCACGTAGGCGGTGGCCATTGGCTCCGGCCCCAGTGCGCGCAGGCACGTCATCGGGTGTGAGGTTCCCGCGCCGACTTCCATGTCCAATGGTTGAACGATGGTGCAGCCCTGGCGCGCCCAATAGTCCTGCAGTGTCAGGATCAGGCCCTGAAAGGTCTTGGTATCAAACTTTTGCATGTTGAATTCGCACGCGATACAAGTGGATTTAAATGGGATGCGCCAGTATACCCGTTGACCGTAAGATATACAGCCCGAATCCGGTAACAAGTGCGAATCATCAAAGAAGCGCGGTGTTTTTACGCACTGAAATGGGGCAAATGCGCCTGCATGGCACGGTTTCCCCCTGCGAATACACCACGGCCCCCCGCCCTCCATGATCTCCGAGACTGGCACCAACCTTGCTAGCGTCCTGATAACCAACATTTCAGGAGGTTCGCTGATGACTACCGCCTTAACCGACAGCCGCTATCGCTACCGTATTTTCGCCATGGTGTTCTTTATTGCGCTGATCAACTACGTCGATCGCGGTGCGCTATCCTTCGCCGCCAACGATATCTCCCGAGAATTCAACTTCAACAAGGCACAACTGGGCGCCGTACTCGGCTACTTCGGCTTTGGCTATTTGTTCGGTTCGCTGTGCGGCGGTTTTCTGGCCGACCGCGTCGGCACCAAAAAGGTCTGGCTGATCGCCGGGGCGCTGTGGTCGCTGCTGGAGATCGCCACCGCCTGGGCGGGCGAACTGGGGGTAGCACTGTTTGGAGGGTCGGCGATCATGGGTTTCGCCGCGCTGCGTATCATGTTCGGTTTTGCCGAAGGTCCGGCCTATGCGCTGATGAACAAAACCATCGCCAACTGGGCACCGCGCAAGGAGCGTGGGTTTTCGCTGGGCATCGGCCTGCTGAGCACTCAGGTGGGGTCACTGCTGACCGCACCGCTGGCCGTGGGGCTGCTGCTGCTGACCGATGACTGGCGCAGCATGTTTATGCTGCTGGGTCTGTTCTCGCTGATCGCCATTCTGCTGTTTGCCCGTTTCTTCACTGACACGCCGGAGGAGCACCCTGAAGTCAACGCCGTCGAACTGGCGGCCATTAGTGCCGATCAGGACGCAGACAGCCAGCAACCACGCCTGCCGTGGTGGGCATTCTTTACCAACCGCACGCTGGTGTTTAACGCCCTGGGTTACTTCTCTTTCCTCTATGTCACCTTTGTGCTGGTGACCTGGGGCCCCAAATACCTGCAAGACACCTTTAATTACGATCTGCACTCGCTGTGGTATGTGGCGATGATCCCGTGGAGCGGAGCCTGTTTCACCGTTCTGCTCGGCGGCCGCATCGCCGACGCGCTGCTACGACGCTTTGGCAACCTGCGGCTGGCGCGCAACCTGTTCGCGGCAGTCACCTTGCTGCTGACCGCCACCTGTTTCCTGCTGATCCCCTTTATGAGCACGCCGACCGAAATCATTCTGCTGATGACGCTGGGTAACGCGCTGAATGCGCTGGTGAATAATGTGTATTGGTCGGTGGTGATCGACGTCACGCCCAAGGCTTCGGTGGGTGCCTACAGCGGCATGACGCTGGCGATCGCCAATATTGCCTCGATCACCGCCCCAATGCTGAGCGGCTGGCTGGCACAACACCACGGTTATGGCGCGATGTTCTTCGCCACCGCCGTGGTGTCCTTCTGCAGCATGCTGTGCATGACCCTGCTACAGCCGGAAAGAAAGATAGTGGCCGACAGCTCGCCGCACCACCGAGGTATTCAGCACGCAGCGCAGCGATAACAACAAAACCATGAGGCAAGGATGCCGTCAGGTTAGCGTCTTTCGAATTAAGTTAACTTCTGTACCTGCAGACAATAACATTTCTATTATTCACAGAATTGATAACATACCGACAATAATCGTGCTTAAAAAGACATCCTCATGTGAAACATTCCAAGAGATGATTCGCAAAAAAAAATGTGATTGTTAAAATAACAATCATCACATAAAAGAAACACTTTATTATAAAAACCAATCATCAATTATTTACCTCACAGGCTAAAAATTTACTTGCCGACTTGACTCTGGTAGGATTGTCTACCGCACCCCAGCATTGTCGTAAGACGAAATTAAATTTAAAATTCGATTATGGAAGATGTAGAAATGATAGAAATCTTTGATGTGGATTACAATCTACTGTCGGATAACCGTTCTAAAGAATTATTCTCTTTAAGAAAGAGGACATTTAAAGACCGTCTCAACTGGATTGTTAATTGCGAAAACAATATGGAATTTGACGAGTATGATAACAATCATACTACGTACCTTTTTGGTATGTATGAAAATATGGTAGTCTGCAGTCTGCGATTTATAGAAACAAAATACAACAATATGATTACTGGCACGTTTAAATCCTATTTTAATAAAATAGAACTTCCTGAAGGTAACTTTGTTGAGGCCAGTAGGCTTTTTATCGATAAGGGACGTGTGCAGGCGATGAAATTACAAAATGAACCGATCAGTTCACTACTTTTTTTATCTATGATCAATTATGCAAGAAATTATGATTACCAAGGGATTTATGCAATCATCAGCCATCCCATGCTGATTATCTTCCAAAGATCCGGTTGGGAAATTACAGTAGTCGAGCAAGGGCAATCAGAGAAAAACCAGCGAATTTACCTGATTTACATGCCGGTTGACGATCGCAACCAGCAGATATTGGTCGATCGCATCAACTTGGCCCACCCTGGCTTAACCCCGGACCGCGATGCCTGGCCATTAACCTTCCGTGTCAGGAAGCACGGGTCTGATCAGCTGTAGTTCAACGCCTAGCCTGATAGCATGTTTGGCGTTGGTAACGCCTAATTTTTTGACGGCATTACCAATATGATATTTTATTGTGGTGAGCTTGATCCCCAGGATGAGCGCAATCTCCTGATAGGATTTACCCATGCTTGCCCAGTAAATTATCTCATTCTCTCGCTTCGAGAATATTCCTTTATTGTTCATTTTGTCAAAGTAGGTAGGGCTATTAATTTCCTTGTAAAATGCAGTGAGCTTATCATGAGTAGTAATTAGCAGCATTTGAAGTTTGTCTTGGTTGGCTATTATTCTTTCTTCTATATTATAGTCGCAATGTTTATCAATCATAATAGAAAGCACCACCAAATTATGATTATGATCGTGCAGCACAAATGTATAGCCATTAACTACATTGTAATTCTTAGCCATATCAAAAATTCTTGGCAATTTTAACCCTGGATCAATCATTATATTTTCATCCCAGGAGAACGGAGTAATACGGCGCGAAGCAGTAATAAGAACCGGGTCGATAAATTGATAGTTATTTTCTGTATAAAATTCAAACCATTCAGTTCCGTTCGAAATAATCGCAAAGTTCGCCGGATTTCTTTTATTCATTATGGCATAAGCGTACTTCACGTTACTATACTCGCTAAGTTTACCTTCCAAATCATTTTTTATGGTGGTGTTGATGGTTTCATCATTGAAGAATGAATTTGACACTGAACCCTCTCCTTAAAAAATAAAAATCCTTAGCTAATAAAAATTATAACATAAAAATTGCTGGCGGCATAACTGATAAAAAGTCAGGTTAAATTATTAAAATCGACAACAAAAATTATCTATACAATATAAATAATCACGGATTGGGATTTATTTATATTAATAAGCGCCATTTAGCCTCATAAAGGATAGGTAAAAAAGGAAAATATCGTGGTTATCTTCAAAAAATTTCAGATACATGTCATGTTAATTTTAATTACAAAATAAACAAAAACACTACATACGGAGTGAGGAGTTACGAGCAAGTACGGAGGAAGACACACGATTCGCCATCAGAGGAAAAAACCAATAACTTCCTCACCCCATCAAATGACAGGGTGAAAGAAAGAAATTGACAATCAAAATATATAAAACAATAATATTTAAAATTGTTTCCCTGGTGTTGGCCAAATTGGCTATCTGATCCTGATTCAGGATCAGTTTTTTTTATGTGTGTCTTGTTTTTCTGAGATAACAATAAAGTTTTTTAAACTCGAATGATAGTTGTACTAAAGTACAGTCAAATACTGTATTTCATCATGCAAAGAGCGAAAATTATCGCATTATAACGTTGATTCCCCCCACTCAGTGCCATAAATAATCCATAGCAAATCGAATAATCCCCCATACATCATAGATGTGCCCACACTGTTTAATTGGCCAGCATCAACATACCGTTATATCTGCGATCCGCCACATCAACCGGTATTGATTATGGGCCAGATGTCCGGGCCCCTTACTGATATATCAACCACTCAAAACCGCGCACTGACGCCGACGTTATACATAAACTGTTCGCCGCTGCTCAGGCCGCCGGTCTGCGAAACGGTGGCGAACGCGGCCACCTGATCGGTCAGCGGCATGTTCGCTCCCAGGGTCACATCCAGCCAGTTTTTATCCTGATTGGCGCTGTCGCGGGTAAAAGAGGTCTGGGTGGACTTCAGGCCGCCGCCGGCCCGATAGACATCATCGCCAAACTGATGCTGATAACTCACCTCGGCGTACGGGTTAAACAGGCCGAAATTGCTGTCTAACCGCCAGCCCAGCGCACCAATCTGCGAATGGTAGGTCTGGTCGTTAAACCTCATGGCGGTGCTGTCGTTGCCGTCCTCGCTGTAACCGGAGACGTTACTGTAATCCCAGGCGAACTGCGCCATCGGCCCGGTGGTCAGGTAGGAGGTCACGGGGAAGTCATAACCGGCGGTGACCCTTGCGCCCCACTGTTTACCGTCGGTGCTGCCGGTTTCGGTGCGGGTTAACGACCCTAGCTGCATGCTGCGGCGAATATCATCGTAATCCATTGTCGCGTAATGCAGATCGGCGTTCACCCAACCGTGCTCAAACACGTCCAGGGCGGTAAAGGCCGAGAACAGCAGGCCACGCGCCTTATAGTCGTAGCGGCTGGAAGGCTGCTGATCGTCATTGGAACCGGAAATCAGCGCCCCAATTAACCAGCCGTCGGTCAACTGGTAATCCACCCCGACCGTCAGATTATGGGTGGTGGCGTTGCCGTCACCTGCCGCCAGATTGGCTGAATAGTCATAGTGTTGTCCGGCATAACCGCCGAACACGCCCAGCGCCCCTTGCGGATTGCCGCCATTGCGCAACTGTTGGAAACGGCTGTCGAGGGTAGCGCGGCTGTCACGCGCCATGGCCGCCGTCGCCTGATTCAGCGCCACCACCTGCGCCGGGCCGTCCAGCACCGCCTGAATGTAATCGGCGATCAGTTGATGTGCCTGCGGGCTGGGGTGGAAATGATCGGCAAACAGATAGGATTGGCTGCTGTCAAAACCCGGCATGGCGGAGCTGCACACAGCTGAAGAAACGCCCGGCGGGCAGGCCATACCGGCGGTATTGGTAAAGCCAAACTGCGCCGGATTGGCAATCGCCTCGCTAAACAGTTTGTTGACATCAACCCGAACGATATTGCCGCTGCCCAGTGCCAGCAGGCGGTCTTCGTTCTGGTTATAAAAATCGGTCAGTTGCCCGGCCTGAGCACTCAGGCTGTCAAAGGCGGCAATCAGCTGTGCGGCAATCGCCTGCTGCACCTGCGGGATGGTACTGCCCTGCGCCGCAGCGGCCGTCAGCGCCTGGTGGATGGCCTGAGTTCGCGAGTCATTGTCCGGGGTCGCCAGCGAATTCAGGGTGGCGTAGGCCGCCTGCACTGCCGCGTTTTGCACCGGCGTCAGCGCCTGTTGGATAATCAGCTCCATCAGCTGCGGCGTAGAGCCAATATTCGGCACCGTCGGGACAATCACCGTTCCGGCACCGGCATTTAACAACGAGTGAACCTGCGCTGCAGCGGCGGCCGCACTGTTGTAGGCCACACCCGGCGCAGTCGTCGGATTTAACGCCGCCGCCGCCAGGTCGTTGCCACCAATCCAGTGAATATACAGCCCATCACCATCGGCCCGGCCATTGACCCGGTTGAGGTAGCTCTGCACCTGATCCTGAGTGTTATCCGCCGGGTTAAGCGCCGGTACCGCCACGCCACCGCCCGCGGCATAGTTGTCACCGCCGTTATCCGATGCCACCAGCGCGGCACCAATACGTTGCGCCAGCACTTCGTCGTATAACAGATGTTTATTGCTGTCGTAGGTAAAGCGGCCATTGTTGCCGGTGTCGCTCAGACTGTCGCCGAAGACATAGAGTTGGTCGTAGGCCAGCGCTGAGGTCGTCATACTGCATAATATTGCCACTGCAAGCACCGCCGGGCGGGGCATACGAGTTATTTTTAGAGGCATGAACAGACTCCTGAGAGCCAAGCAAATGAAGGAAAATACATTTTTATCATTGGCCTTTTTGGCTACCGGCCATCTAGTAAATATTGCTGGCTTTTTCGCCACGTCAAGCCGGTCGTTGATAAAACAATCAGGGGCTTGCCAAGTTCGCAACTTCGGGCGATGCTTACTGTAAATAAACACAGCACAAGGACAGTCAGTATGATCAACGAACGTTGCGGTTGGGTGACGGCAGATCCGTTATATCTCGAGTATCACGACAAGGAATGGGGCGCACCGACGACCGATGCGCGTGAACTGTTCGAAATGCTGTGTCTGGAAGGGCAACAGGCCGGACTGTCCTGGATCACCGTGCTAAAGAAACGTGAAAACTACCGTCGTGCCTTCCACAACTTCGATCCACAGCGGGTGGCGGCCATCAGCGAACAAGAGGTGGAAACCTTGCTGCAGGACAGCGGCATTATCCGCCACCGGGGCAAAATCGAGGCCATCATTGCCAACGCCAGGGCCTATCTGGCGATGGAAGCAGCCGGTGAAGACTTCGTCAGCTTTATCTGGACCTTTGTCGACGGCAAGCCACTGCTCAACCGTTGGCAACAATTGAGCGAAGTACCGGCGAAAACCGAACGCTCGGACGCCATGTCCAAGGCGCTGAAAAAGCGCGGCTTCAAATTTATCGGATCCACCACCTGTTATGCCTTTATGCAGGCCAGCGGGCTGGTGAACGATCATCTGACCGGATGCCTCTGCTACCCAAAGCCGTAGCGATCCACCCTTGCGGCCCGGCCGATCTGCCGCGGCTGATGGCCCTGTGGTTGCCCAGCACCATCGCCGCCCATCCGTTCGTGAAGGAAAGCTACTGGCGGGAAAGCGCAACGCTGGTACGGGAAAACTACCTGCCGCGAGCGCACAGTTGGGCGTATTGGCATGAGGGGGAGATCGTCGGCTTCATTAGCGTGTTGGATCAGCGCTTCATTGGCGCGCTGTTTGTTGAACAGGCGTTTCACGGTCGCGGCGTCGGACAGGCGCTGATGGCGCACGTACAACAACGCTATCCCCAGCTGAGCCTGGAAGTGTATCAGGAGAATCTGCGCGCCTGCGCGTTCTACCATAAGCAGGGTTTCCAGGTAACACAGCGCCTGTTAAATGAAGAAACTCAAGCCCATACGTTGCTCATGAACTGGGCCGCCAGCGTTTGATTCTTGTCACTTCTGGCTAAAAACAGCGCACTCCGCACCGGGGTGCGTTCAATTCAGAATCCGCTGCATGGTATTCCCCTCCGTTTTACCGGATAACAAGCGCAGCCCGTGAGCCGCTTATAATTTGTCACGTTTTTTTCCGGAACTGCCGGAGGAGATACGCGTCATAGTAGCGCCGCAACCTGGCGTGCCAGGCGGCCAACGGTTTTTTTAGCGTCCCCGAGATTGGACTGACGCACACAGACTCTGATGCCACAAAGGAAAAAACATGAATAAACGCATTGCGATTATTGCCGGCGCGGTGAGCATTGCGCTCACGCTGTCAGCCTGTACCACCAACCCGTACACCGGGGAATCTGAAGCCGGAAAATCCGGCATTGGCGCAGGGATCGGCGCGGCATTGGGCGCAGGCGTCGGCATGCTGTCCTCGTCGAAAAAAGACCGCGGCAAAGGCGCACTGATTGGTGCCGCTGCCGGTGCAGCACTGGGCGGCGGTGCCGGTTATTACATGGACGTGCAGGAAGCCAAACTGCGCGACAAAATGAAAGGTACCGGCGTTAGCGTGACCCGTCAGGGTGACAATATCGTGCTGAACATGCCAAATAACGTCACCTTCGACAGCAGCAGCGCTACCCTGAAACCGGCGGGTGCCAATACCCTGACCGGCGTGGCCATGGTGTTGAAGGAATACCCGAAAACGGCGGTTAACATCATCGGCTACACCGACAGCACCGGTTCCCGAGCGCTGAACATGACCCTGTCGCAGCAACGTGCCGACGGCGTGGGTAGCGCGCTGATCACCCAGGGTGTGGCGGCCAACCGCGTCCGCACCTCAGGTGCCGGTCCGGACAACCCAATCGCCTCCAACAGCACCACGGAAGGCAAGGCGCAAAACCGCCGCGTTGAAATCACCCTCAGCCCGCTGCAGTAATCCCGTGCGGGGCGCTCTGCCCCGCCACTTCCTGTCCCCCGCCGCTCCGCCATTGGGCATTCCGGCTCTGCGCCGGGTGTGTTAGTCTCCTTGGCAATTAACCACAGGGGAGATCGGCTGTGAGCAGTGTTAAGGCAATTCGCGCCTCGGGGCGGGCCACCATCAGCGATGTGGCGAAAACCGCCAAGACGGGTAAAACCAGCGTATCGCGCTATCTCAATGGTGAGCAGCACCTGCTTTCTGACGATCTCAAACAGCGCATCGAACAGGCGATCCACCAGCTCGACTATCGGCCCAGCCAGATGGCACGCAGCCTGAAGGGCGGCCAAACGCGGCTGATTGGCCTGATCATCGCCGACATCACCAATCCCTACTCGGTGGACGTAATGCGCGGTATCGAAGCGGCCTGCCGCCAACACGGTTTTACCCTGCTGGTGTGTAATACCAATAACGAGGTCAATCAGGAACAGCACTACCTGCAATTGCTTAGCAGTTACCGGGTAGAGGGCATCGTGGTCAATGCCGTCGGTATGCGCGAAGAGGCGCTGTCGACCCTGCAACAATCGATGCTGCCGATGGTGCTTATTGACCGCAAAATCTCTGATTTCGCCTGCGATGTGGTGGGCCTCAACAATCACGAAGCGGCCACCGTCGCCACGGAACACCTGCTGCAACAGGGTTTCGAAGCCATTTTGTTTCTCAGCGAGCCAATCGGCACGGTCAATACCCGCCTGGAAAGGCTGCACGCCTTTAACCAGACCATAGCGCAACATGCCGGACTGTTGGCTGAACAGGCCGAAACTCCGCTTAACGACGTTAAGCAGCTGGAAGGCGTGATCCGCGACTTTAACGCTCGCCATCGCGGTATGCGCAAGGCGGTGATTTCCGCTAATGGTGCCCTGACGCTGCAGGTGGCACGCGCCATGCGCCGGCTGGGTATCCAGTGGGGCAGCGATATCGGCCTGCTGGGCTTTGACGAACTGGAATGGGCCGAACTGGCTGGGGTGGGTATCACTACCCTGAAACAGCCCACCTATCAAATGGGCCATGCCGCGCTGGAGCAACTGGTGCAACGCATTCAGGGCCTGAATACCCCCATCAGCGAACAGATGTTCCCCGGTGAACTGATCGTGCGCGGCTCCACCACCCGATAATCTCTCCCCTTTCCCGCAGGGGCGCGAGCTGTGCGCCCCTTACATCGCATCATTCAGACTATTTTTTGCTCAGGTTCGTGACTGCGATCATATTTTTACACTCTGTCGCTTTTGTCTGGAACCGGTACCATTTAACTTGTGGTTAACAGTATCGGTGGGACTGACACCACCTCAGGAGCAAAAATGACCAGAGAAATTATCATAGTGACCGGCGCCTATGGCACCGATACCGTCCAGCAGCTCGGTGGCCAGGCCGCTTTACTGCCGATCATCGCCGGTGCAGGTGCCGACGGCGTAGAAATTCGCCGCGAACTGTTTTCTGCTCAGGAGCTACAGGCCCTGCCGGCTCTGGCTCAGGCCATCGAACAGCAGCAACTGTTTGCCGTTTATTCCGCACCTGAAGCCCTGTTTACCCCGCAGCACACGCTGAACCCAAATCTGCCTGCACTGCTGGCGGAAGCCCAGACGTTGAATGCGCGCCAGTTAAAATTATCCCTGGGCCATTACCAGCCGGGCTTCGATTTTACCGAACTGAAAGTGGCACTGGAGCAGCATCCGGTCAACCTGGTGGTGGAAAATGACCAGACCCCGGACTGCGGCATTCTGTCACTGCTGAACGCCTTTTTCCACGCGGCGGAAGATAACCGTCTGCCGGTCAGCATGACTTTCGATATGGCCAACTGGCACTGGGTCGGGCAAGACGCCTTCGCCGCTGCCGAGCGCCTGGCCCGCCACGTCAGCTACGTTCACGTTAAAGCCGCCACTCATAGCCTGAAAGGCTGGCGTGCCGTGGCGCTGGACGACAGTGACGGTAAATGGCGTGAGTTGCTAACCCGTCTGCCGCAGGATGTTCCACGTGGCATTGAATTCCCATTACAGGGTGACAGTCTGGAAGACGTAACCCGCTACTACGTTAACCTGTTACGCGCGGAGTAAAACATCATGACAACGCTGACAGCCGCGCATAGCGCACCATTGGACGTCGTCACCCTGGGTGAAGCCATGGCCATGTTCGTGGCAAGCCAAACCGGCGATATGGCGGAAGTGGAAACCTTCACCAAACGCATTGCCGGTGCCGAACTGAACGTGGCGATCGGTCTGGCACGTCTGGGCCTGAACGTCGGCTGGGTCAGCCGCGTCGGCAATGACAGTTTCGGCCGCTTCGCCCTGCAACAATTGAAAAAAGAAGGCATTAACGCCCAGCAGGTAACGGTAGACGGCAATTATCCGACCGGTTTTCAGATCAAATCTAAAACCACGGATGGTACCGATCCCAAGGTAGAGTATTTCCGCAAAGGCTCGGCGGCCAGTCATCTTTCAGTGGACGATTTCAACCGCGAATACTTCGGTTCCGCTCGCCATCTGCACCTGAGCGGCGTAGCGGCGGCCCTGTCCGGTCAGTCGCTGGCGCTGTGTCACCATGCCGCACGTGAGATGCGTGCGATGGGCAAAACCATTTCGTTCGACCCTAATTTGCGTCCGGTGCTGTGGTCCAGCCAACAGGTGATGATCGAACAGCTCAATAAGCTGGCATTTGCCGCCGACTGGGTGCTGCCGGGGCTGAAAGAAGGGCAAACCCTCACCGGCCAATCAACGCCGGAAGGCATTGCCGATTTTTACCTGGAGCGCGGCGTACAGGCGGTGATTATCAAAACCGGCCCGGACGGCGCCTGGTTTAAAACCGCCGCCGGCGACCAGGCGGCCGTAGCCGCCATTAAAGTCGACAACGTAGTGGACACCGTGGGGGCAGGCGACGGTTTTGCGGTCGGCACCCTTAGCGCCCTGCTGGAAGGCAAAACGCTGAAACAGGCGGTTCAACGCGGTAACAAAATCGGCTCGCTGGCGATCCAGGCCATCGGCGACAGCGAAGGCTTGCCGACCCGCGCAGCACTGGCTGAATAAATATAACAAACATAATCGGTTAACCGACTTCTCCACATGACGTGTACCTCTGGCCCTACAACCAGGACGCGTTGAGAGAACACTGAGGAATCTGAACATGAACAAAGCGACTATCGCGGCTAAACGCTGGTGGTACATCATGCCCATCGTGTTTATCACCTACAGCCTGGCCTATCTCGACCGCGCCAACTTCAGC
Organism: Serratia sp. BIGb0163; assembly: GCF_024809935.1. Lineage (NCBI taxonomy): Bacteria > Pseudomonadati > Pseudomonadota > Gammaproteobacteria > Enterobacterales > Yersiniaceae > Serratia > Serratia sp. BIGb0163. The sequence continues at coordinate 77,042 of NZ_JANUDZ010000008.1, read as the reverse complement.
TTTGCTTCGGCCGCCGGCATTAATGACGATCTGGGCATCACCAAGGGCATGTCCTCGCTGCTGGGCGCGCTGTTTTTCCTCGGCTATTTCTTTTTCCAGATCCCCGGCGCTATCTATGCCGAACGCCGCAGCGTTAAAAAACTGATTTTCTGGTGCCTGATCCTGTGGGGGGCCTGCGCCTCGCTGACCGGCATGGTCAGTAATATCCCCATGCTGGCCGCTATCCGCTTTATCCTCGGCGTGGTGGAAGCCGCGGTCATGCCGGCGATGCTGATTTACATCAGCAACTGGTTCACCAAATCAGAACGCTCACGCGCCAATACCTTCCTGATCCTCGGCAACCCGGTCACGGTGCTGTGGATGTCGGTGGTTTCCGGCTACCTGATCCACGCCTACGGCTGGCGTGAAATGTTCATCTTTGAAGGCATTCCGGCGGTGATCTGGGCCTTCTGCTGGTGGGTGCTGGCCAAAGATAAACCCGCCCAGGCCAAATGGCTGAGCGACGGCGAAAAACTGGCGTTGCAGCAGCAGCTGGAAGAAGAACAAAAAGGCATTAAAGCGGTGCGTAACTACGGTGAAGCCTTCCGTTCACGCAACGTTATTCTGCTGTGCGCACAGTACTTTGCCTGGAGTATTGGCGTGTATGGCTTCGTGCTGTGGTTGCCTTCCATCCTGCGCAGCGGCATGCAGATGGGTATGGTGGAAGCCGGCTGGCTGTCGGCGGTGCCTTACCTGGCGGCGACTATCGCCATGATCCTGGTGTCCTGGGCCTCCGACAAAATGCAAAACCGTAAGCTGTTCGTCTGGCCGCTGTTGCTGATTGGCGCGCTGGCTTTCTTCGGCTCTTACGCCGTCGGCGCCAACCATTTCTGGGTCTCTTACACCCTGTTGGTGATTGCCGGTGCCGCCATGTATGCCCCTTATGGGCCTTTCTTCGCCATCATTCCTGAAATGCTGCCGAAAAACGTTGCCGGTGGCGCTATGGCACTGATCAACAGCATGGGTGCGCTGGGTTCCTTCTTCGGCTCGTGGTTTGTCGGTTACCTGAACGGCGCAACCGGTAGCCCGGCGGCTTCTTATATGTTTATGGCCATTGCCCTGCTGGCGGCGGTGGTGCTGACGCTGGTCGTCAAACCCGCTCGCAACGAGGCTCAGCCACAACTGGCCTGATCTACCTGAATGACCGGGGTGACGGGCGCAGCGCCCTTCACCCTTTTTGCTTTATGTTATGTTGGATCCCCAACGTCCTAATCGTTAGCTTGCTGGAGTTCGTGATGAAGCCTTCTATCGTTTTATACAAAAACATACCCGCCGACCTGCGTGAACGACTGGAACAGCACTTCACCGTGCACGCCTTCGACGGCCTGACCCCGGATAACCACGATGAGCTGCGCCAGGCGTTGCAACAGGCGGAAGGGATCATCGGTTCCGGCGGTAAAATTGATGAGGCTTTCCTGCAGCAGGCACCAAAACTGCGTGCGGCCTCAACCATTTCCGTCGGTTACGACAATTTCGACGTCGACGCGCTTAATGCCCATAACGTGCTGCTGATGCATACCCCTACCGTGCTGACCGAAACCGTCGCCGATACCATCATGAGTCTGGTGCTGGCGACAGCGCGCCGGGTGGTGGAAGTGGCCGAACGGGTAAAGGCCGGCGAGTGGCAGGGCAGCATTGGGGCCGACTGGTTTGGCGTCGATGTGCACCATAAAACCATCGGCATTCTCGGGATGGGCCGAATTGGCCTGGCGCTGGCGCAACGTGCGCACTTCGGCTTCGGCATGCCGGTGTTGTATAACGCCCGCCGCACGCACGAAGAAGCCGAGCAACGTTTTAACGCCCGCCGCTGTGACCTGGATACGCTATTGGCTGAATCCGATTTCATCTGCATTACGCTGCCGCTGACGGATGAAACCTTCCATATGATCAGCCGTGACCAACTGGCGAAAATGAAAAAGAGCGGCATCCTGATCAACGCCGGTCGTGGCCCGGTGGTGGATGAAGCGGCACTGATAGAAGCGCTGCAGAACGGGACCATCCATGCCGCCGGGCTGGACGTGTTCGAAAAAGAACCGCTGCCGGTGTCTTCTCCGCTGCTGACGCTGCCAAACGTAGTGGCACTGCCGCATATCGGTTCTGCGACCCATGAGACCCGCTATGGCATGGCCGAATGTGCCGTCGACAACCTGATTGCCGCCCTGACCGGCACGGTCAAAGAAAACTGTGTTAATCCACAACTGCTGAAGAAATAGTCATGAAGGGCGGCGCCCGCCGCCCATTTCGTTCCATCCCTCTCCCCCCGCCATCTCCTCCCGGAAAATTATCTGTTGGGATGAGGCTATTTTTTTATCGTTGGTCACACTGGGCATTACCCTACAAGAAAAACGCTTCCTGCCACGCGTAAGGAGAGCCATGAAACGCCTGACCCTTCCCCTGTTGATGCTGCTGTCACCGGCGGCAATGGCGAGCTGGACGCTGCAAAGCTTCCCGACCTTTGACGAGTCCGCCAGCGGCTTGTTCACCAGCCACGCCACGTTGGCCAAGGGCGAACTGCCGCTGAAGATTTACCAGAACCAACAGTGCTGGCAGCCGACCACGGCGGCCAAACTGAATCAAGCCCTGTCACTGCAACCTTGCGGCGATAACCCACCGGTTAACTGGCGGTTGTTCCGCGCAGGCGAATATCAGGTGCGCATCGACACCCGCAGCGGTACACCAACGTTGCAGCTCAGCCTGAAAACCGCACCGGAAATCGCCGCCTCTGCGGTAGCGCGCACCTGCCCACGCTGGGACGGCTTGCCGGTCACTCTTGACGTGGCGGCGACCTTTGCCGAAGGTGAAACGGTACGTGATTTCTATTCTGGCCAAACGACCAGGGTCAGCCAGGGCAAAGTCACCCTGCAACCGGCCGCAGGCAGCGGGGGATTACTGTTGCTGGAGTCGGCAAGCAGCGAGAAAGCCGCGCCGTTCAACTGGCACAACGCCACGGTCTACTTCGCCCTCACCGATCGCTTTGAAAACGGTAACCCGGCCAACGACCACAGCTACGGCCGCCGCAGCGACGGCATGCAGGAGATAGGCACCTTCCACGGCGGTGATTTGGCCGGCCTGACGCAAAAGCTCGATTATCTGCAACAGCTCGGCGTCAATGCGCTGTGGATCAGTTCGCCGCTGGAGCAAATCCACGGCTGGGTTGGCGGCGGCACCAAGGGCGACTTCCCGCATTATGCCTATCACGGATACTACGCGCTGGACTGGACCCGGCTCGATGCCAATATGGGCAGCGAGCAAGATCTGCGCACGCTGGTCGAGCAAGCGCACCAGCGTGGTATCCGCATTCTGTTTGACGTGGTGGTGAATCACGTCGGTTACGCCACGCTGGCGGATATGCAGACCTTCCAGTTCGGCTCGCTGTATCTGAAAGGTGCAGAGATCGAAAAAACACTGGGTAAAAACTGGGGCGACTGGCGGCCGGGCACAGGACAAAACTGGCACAGCTTCAACGATTACATCAACTTCAGCGATAAGGCCGGTTGGGACGCCTGGTGGGGTAAAAACTGGATCCGCACCGATATCGGCGACTACGATCCACCGGGCTATGACGACCTCACCATGTCGCTGGCCTTCCTCCCGGACATCAAAACTGAAGTGCCCGGCGCCAGCGGTCTGCCGCTGTTTTATCGCCATAAACCCGACAGCGCTGCGCACGAAATTCCCGGAGCGACTCCCCGCGACTACCTGACTACCTGGCTCAGCCAATGGGTACGCGATTACGGCATTGACGGCTTCCGCGTCGACACTGCCAAACACGTGGAGAAACCGACGCTGGCGCTGCTGAAACAGCGTGCCACGGCGGCGTTGGCCGAGTGGAAAGCCGCTCATCCGCAACAGGCACTGGATAACGCCCCATTCTGGATGACCGGTGAAGCCTGGGGCCATGGTGTGATGAAAAGTGACTATTACCAGAACGGCTTCGACGCGATGATCAATTTTGATTTCCAGGATCAGGCGTCGCAGGCGCTGAGCTGCTTCTCCAGCATCGACGCCACCTATCAACAGATGGCTGACAAGTTGCAGGATTTCAACGTGTTGAGCTACATCTCTTCGCACGATACCCGGCTGTTCTTTGCCAGTGATGCCAAAGGGTCGCTGGCGCTGCAGCAGCGTGCCGCCGACCTGCTGCTGCTGGCCCCCGGCGCGGTACAAATTTACTACGGTGATGAAAGTGGTCGTCAGCTTGGCCCGAGCGGTTCAGACCCGTTGCAGGGCACCCGTTCCGATATGAACTGGAGTGAGCTGCAGGGCGACAAAGCCCCACTGCTGGCGCACTGGCAGCAGCTGGGCCAATTCCGCGCTCGCCACCCGGCAATCGGTTCGGGTAAACAGCAGTCGCAACAAACGGCGCAATACTACGCCTTCAGCCGTCGGCTTGGCGACGATAAGGTGATGGTGGTGTGGGTCGGCGATCGGTCACAATAATTCAGCGCGATATGCTGGGAAATGGCCATCGGGCGAAGTTTACTCCCGGTGGCTGTTTTATGAACCGCATTGCGTCGGAAATTGACAGGCGGTATGGTGGGGAATTACCTGCTAAAAATAATACAGCTGCACCTATGACTTTTTCACTTTTCGGCGACAAATTTACCCGTTACGCGGGCATTACCCGTTTAATGGATGACCTGAACGAAGGCCTGCGCACCCCCGGTGCCATCATGCTCGGCGGCGGTAATCCGGCGCAAATTCCAGAGATGGAAAGCTACTTCAAACAGCTGTGTCAGGACATGCTCGACCAGGGCAAACTGACCGAGGCGCTGTGTAACTATGACGGCCCGCAGGGCAAAGACGCCCTGCTGAAAGCACTGGCCAAATTGCTGCGCGACGAGCTGGGCTGGCAGATCTCTCCACAGAATATTGCACTGACAAATGGCAGTCAGAGCGCGTTTTTCTACTTGTTTAACCTGTTTGCCGGCCGCTATGCCGACGGCAGCCGCCGCCGCGTACTGTTCCCGCTGGCGCCGGAATATATCGGCTATGCCGATGCCGGGTTGGACGAAGGGCTGTTTGTCTCGGCCAAACCCAACATCGAATTGCTGCCGGAAGGCCAGTTCAAGTATCACGTTGATTTCGAACACCTGAACATCGGCGATGATATCGGCATGATCTGCGTATCACGCCCGACCAACCCGACCGGCAACGTGATCACCGACGAAGAGCTGATGAAGCTCGACCGGTTGGCGCAGCAGCGCAATATTCCGCTGGTGATCGATAACGCCTATGGCGTGCCCTTCCCCGGCATTATCTTCAGCGACGCAACGCCGCTGTGGAACCCGAACATCATTCTGTGCATGAGCCTGTCGAAACTCGGCCTGCCCGGTTCGCGCTGCGGCATAGTGATCGCCGATGAAAAGACCATCAGCGCCCTGACCAACATGAACGGCATCATTAGCCTGTCACCGGGCAGCATGGGGCCGGCGATGGCAACGGAAATGATTGAACGCGGTGACCTGCTGCGCCTGTCCAACGAAGTGATCCGTCCGTTCTACAAACAGCGCGTCGAGCACACTATCGAGATCATTCGCCGCTACCTGTCACCAGAACGCTGCCTGATCCATAAACCGGAAGGGGCAATTTTCCTCTGGCTGTGGTTCAAGGATCTGCCGATTACCACTGAATTGCTGTACCAGCGCCTGAAAAAACGTGGCGTGCTGATGGTACCCGGCCACTATTTCTTCCCTGGGCTGGAGCATGAATGGCCGCATACCCATCAGTGCATGCGGATGAACTACGTGCCGGATCCGGAGAAAATTGAGCGTGGCGTGGCAATCCTGGCGGAAGAGATCGAACGCGCGCACCAGGAATAATGATCCTGCCTTGCTCGATTGATTGAAAATTAACCAGAAAAGATATATGATACGTATATCGTATATCTTTTTTCTCAGAAGGTTAATTATGGTCCGCATAGTGATTGATTTACCTGAAGAAGACCTGCGGCAACTCGACAATCTGAAGAACATTCGTCATGTCCCTCGAGCTGAGATCATCCGGCAGGCAGTCTCTCGTTATCTGGTGGTAAACCGGGTGGATGACCCAAGTAATGCTTTCGGATTATGGTCGGGTGTATTGGGTGACGGCGTCGATTATGAGAATCAGCTCCGCGAGGAGTGGGATTAATGACCGCTCAACTGGTGCTATTTGATACCAATATCCTGATCGATTATCTCAATGGCATTCCGCAGGCCAGGGAGGTACTCACCGAATACCATGCCCACCCGGCAATCAGCGCCATTACCTGGATGGAGGTCATGGTTGGAGCAAAAAAACAATCGTCAGCGCTCGAACTTAAAACCCGCCAATTTTTAGGGCAATTCTTGTTGCTGCCAATCACCGATGAGGTTGCAGAGCGAGCAGTTGAACTACGTCACTCACGAGGAATAAAACTACCCGATGCCATTATCTGGGCTACGGCGCAAATTGTTTTCAGAACGCTAATTTCACGTAATCCCAAAGACTTCGGCACCAGTAACGGTGTGCTGATGCCGTATCAACTTTGACGCACTATTGCCAGAGTCTTACATCGCCCAGAATAGTACCGCCAGCAACTGCGGCGACATGATGCGCAGGAACATCGCCAAAGGATAAACCGTGGCGTAAGACAGCGCGGCAGCGCCGCTGGTCGGGTGCAGGCCGTTAGCGAAGGCCAGCGCCGGCGGATCGGTCATTGACCCTGCCAGCATGCCAGACAGCGTCAGGTAGTTCATCTTGCCCACCATCCGCGCCAGTACGCCCACGCTAAACAGAGGGATCGCAGTAATCAGCGCGCCATAGCCAATCCATGCCAGCCCTTCGCCATTAATCAGCGTATCGACAAAGTTACCGCCCGACTTCAACCCGACCACCGCCAGAAACAGCACGATCCCCAGTTCACGCAACGCCAGATTGGCACTGGGCGGCATAAACCAGTACAGCTTGCCGATGCTGCCGATACGCCCAAGGATCAGCGCCGCCACCAGTGGGCCACCGGCCAGCCCCAGACGCAATGCCGCCGGGAAACCCGGTATAAACAGCGGGATGGATCCCAACAGCACGCCGAGGCCGATTCCGATAAACACCGGCAACATCTGCACCTGCTGCAACTTCTGTTGGGCGTTGCCGACAATCGCCGCCACCGCCTCGATAGATTCGGGCCGCCCCACCAGGTTGAGGATGTCACCAAATTGCAGCGTCACATTGCTGCCGGCCACCAGCTCGACCCCGGAACGGTTGAGTCGCGAGATCACCACGTCGTATTTCTGCTTCAGGTTCAGATCGCGGATTTTACTGCCCAGCACCTTCTCATTAGTCACCACTGCTCTCACCACCTGCAGCTCTGTACCGCGCGTTGACAGCGAGACGTCGACCTCTTCGCCAATCACCAGCCGGGCATTTTCCAGGCTTTCGCGCTTGCCCACCAGATGCAGATAATCGCCCAGTTCCAGCTTTTCAAGCGGTGCCGGCACCATCAGCAAATCGCCGCGTTTCAGGCGAGAACAGATGATGTCCTCGCCGTTCAGCAGCGGTACATTTTTGATAGCCATCCCCTGCAGATTCGGGTTACGCACCGCCACGTTCATGGTATGCAGCAGTTCGCGCTGGTTGCCCAGGCTGCTTTCAAACGCCTGCGCCTCTTGCTCGATATTAATGCGGAAAAACAGGCGTATCAGCCACATCACCAATAAAATGCCGCAGATGCCAAACGGATAAGCCATGGCGTAACCCATACCCATGCGATCGACCAGTGCCGGATCTGAACCCAAATCGGTAAGGATTTGCTGCCCAGCGCCGAGCGCCGGAGTATTGGTGACCGCCCCGGAGAACACGCCAAGAATAATCGGCAACGGCACGGCAAACAGCTTGTGAACCACCGCCGCGACCAACCCACCGACCAGCACCAGTAAAATGGCGAAGCCGTTGAGCCGTAGCCCGGACACCCGCAAGGAGGAGAAAAACCCCGGACCGACCTGAATACCAATGGTGTACACGAACAGGATCAGGCCGAATTCCTGGATGAAATGCAGCATGTCGCCATTAAGATTGAGCTGCCAGCTCTGGGCGAAATGCCCAACGATAATGCCGCCGAACAGCACTCCACCAATGCCCAGCCCCACCCCATAGATCTTCCAGTTACCCATCCACAGCCCGAGAACGGCCACCAACGCCAACATGCTGACGGTCAGGGCGATTTCGCTCATAGCTCACATCCTTGCCAAAAGTTTAACAACCGGCTTGCGGTTAAAGACTCACAATTAACAGGGATTTTGGCACAGGCAGAAAAGGGTGACTGTGGCTTGCGCCACAGAAAGCAAAGGGGGAAGCCCGTTAGGACTTCCCCCTGAAAATTTAACTGTTTCTCAGTCGGTTATTTGGCTTCCAGCCCTGGCGTAGTACCGATGGCGATCCGCTGTGGCTGCAGGGCTTCCGGTACCTGACGCACCAGATCGATATGCAGCAGGCCATTTTCAAACTGGGCCTCGGAAACCTGCAAATGCTCAGCCAGCGTGAAGGTCAGTGCGAACTCTTTGCACACCAACCCCTGATGCAGATATTCCACCTGTTTTTCCGACGGTGTCGGCTTACCGCGCACGGTCAGACGTGGGCCTTCGACTTCAATATCCAGTTCGCTTTGTTTGAAGCCGGCCAGCGCCAGAGAAATGCGGTAGTGGTTATCGTCGCTTTTCTCGATGTTGTATGGCGGGAACCCTTGCGGCTCCTGGCCACCCATTGAACTGGCCAATTTGTCAAAGCCGATCCACTGACGCAGTAGTGGGGATAAGTCGTAATTGCGCATAGTATTAACTCCTTCTATGAAGCGAGATGAGGTTTAATCGCCCCCTGACGGCAGGCAGTTAACTAACATTCATTGCACCAGCGGTTCATTTCGCCGATGAAATAAGAATTACTTAATTTCTATCCGGCGCGGTTTTAATGTTTCCGGCACGATGCGTTCCATATCGATATACAACAGGCCGTTTTCCAGTTTGGCGCCTTTAATTTGGATATGCTCGGCCAACTGGAATTTACGTTCAAAGTTACGTTCGGCAATACCTTGATATAAGTAGGTTCTTTCCGCCGGCTCATTATTATGAGCGCCACGTACAATCAACAGGTTATCCTGGGTGGTAATCTCGAGCTCTTGCTCGGCGAATCCTGCCACCGCGATCGCGATGCGGTAATGATTTTCATCCACCAGCTCAACGTTATAAGGAGGATAGCCGCCATTACCCTGGCTCTGGCCTGCCTCCAACGCATTAAACAAACGGTCAAAGCCAATCGCAGAACGGTAGAGTGGAGAAAGATCGAAATTACGCATAAAACAGCCTCCTAAGGCACTTCAGCGAGGTTTAATAATTAAGCCTTCCATCATGGACAGGCTAAATAATCAGAATTCCCTTACGGCGAATTCTTAATTTGCTTCTGATAAGAAAATGGGGGTGACTTTCACCATTTCAACCGGCGATGATCAAAAAAATGATAATCAGTGCAGCGAAAGTTTTTTTATCCCTTACAATAAACTGAGACGGCCGCCACAGAGCGGGCTCTTGCTCCTTTTAAAACATCCACAAGATGTTATAGATCAGCAGATTTTGGGGAACAGCACCCTGCAGGATGGAATAATGAAAACGATAAGAGTCATAGCAACCAGTTGCATGCTGTTAGCGACCAACGGCTGCTCCAGCGTAATGAGTCACACCGGCCCGAATCAGGGCTACTATCCGGGTACCCGTGCCAGCATGAACGTGCTGAGGGACGACAATACCAGTTGGGCAATGATGCCACTGGTGGCGCTGGATCTGCCATTCTCGGCGGTGATGGACACGGTGTTACTGCCTTACGACTATATGCGCTCCGGCAGTGACGGTACCGCAGACTCGCCGAGAGCGCGCATCTTGCGTGGCGAAGAGCAGAATCTGGCCGCCAGCGGCGATCCAGCCCATGCGGCGGCTGCCACCCCACAGTAAAAAAACCTGATGCGGGCTGTTCGCCCGCCGTTGCTCATACCTCGGCCACAAAAATCTGGCTGAACCCGTCGATCTCACGCATAAACGCCACTTTACTGCCGTCCGGAGAGAACACAATAGCGTCCCCCGAAGGCGGTAGCGCAGTACGCTGCGTCAAACGCTGCATCCGCCCGCTGGCTACCTCACATAACATCAGGCTGTTATCACACACCAGCGCGATACGACCGCCCTGCGGATGCCAACTGAACGCCGATTGAATCCCCTGTTCACCCTGCGTGACCTGACGCGGGTCACCGCCGTTGGGTGAGACCACCCACAGCTGTACCACGCCCGCGTCATCCTTCATCAGGCAGGCAATCATACTGCCGTCGGGTGAACTGCGCAGCCAGTGGCGGGGAGTGGTCGCCACACCAGGGAAACGTCGCTGGCCAGTAAAGGTCAGCCGACGTTGGCGTACCCCCAGCGGGGGGGCAGGTATTTGGGTCGGGGTACCCTGCAACGGCCGGGCACCGGCTTTGGCGTAATCGGCATCATCCTGCGGCAGATCAACGATAAACACCTCAGGCAGCTTTTCACCGCTGCTGGAAATCGTATCGCCGATAAACGCCAGCGCCCAGCGCTGTTGCCGCCCATCAGGCCGGGTATAACCGCCTTGGCCAACCCAGCCCTCTTCATAAGCGCGATTAATTTGGTCACTGCCCGGCTGCGGTTGTGGCGTGGTCTCGCTGACCAATACGCAGTAATGGCTGCCGTCATATTCACGCGGATGCTGCTTGGGAGGGTTCACGCCCTGTAATGGCACGGCTACGCCCACGTTGCGCAGATCCAGCGCCGGGTCCAGCTCATGCATCACATGGTCATTATAGGTAAAGCTCAGGCGACTGCCGTCCGGACTAAAAACGTGCACGTGAGTGCCGCCGCGTAGTGCGCCGGGAGTATAGGGCGCGGTGATGTCCATCGCATCGAGGGTAATGGCCAGTTCGCGATCCGGTTCGCTGACAATCACCCCACGACGATGGTGAAAATCGTAATGCCAAACGCTATCTGGGTGCTCCGGGCCGTGGATAAAAGCATACCGGGCCGGTGCGTCCGGGCTGACGGTCACCACGCCCACATGAGCACCGTGCTGGGCACGGTACACCACTTCCACCACGCCGCTGTCGACGTTCACCCGTTCAATACTCAGGCCGGTGAAAGAGGCGCCGCTCGGGCGTACGTCGTAAGCCAGCCACTGGCTGTCCGGCGTCCAGACGTTAATATTGGTTAACTGATGCCCACGTGGATCAAAAGTCAGCTGTTTTTCCCGATGGCTCATGGCGGCTCCCCTGCGCATGCTGGCACTGAGCCGCCATCTTACCGGATCAGCCAACGCGTTTCACATCACCCACCAACAACAGATACGACAACGCGCCGAGTAGTGCCACCACGGCGATATAAATCAGTGAGGGAGCAAAACCATAATCCTGCGCCAGATAACCCACCACCAAGGGTACTGTGATCCCCCCCAGCCCGCCGACAAAGTTAAACACCCCACCGGTCAAGCCAATCAACCGGGTCGGTGCCAGCGATGACACCAGCGACCAGGTAATGGAGGCGAAACCGTTGCCAAAGAACGCCAGCGCCATCAACACCATAATCCACAGCGGATCGTTGGTGTAATTGGCCCCCATGATGCAGGTAGAGAGCAGCAATCCGCAGATGATAGGCGTTTTACGCGCAAAACCGATGGAACGGCCGCTGCGAAGCAAGCGATCGGCAACAAAACCGGATAACAACACGCCGCAGAACGCCGCCAGGAAGGGCACCGTGGTCATAAAACCGGCGGTCAGTGCGGCAATGTGCTTTTCCTGCGTCAGATAATTCGGGAACCAGGTGAGGAAGAACCACAGCGTTGAGGTAATAGCGAACTGGCCGAGATACACCCCCACCAGCTTGCGGTGAAACACCAGTTTCCAGTCGGCAGCGGTGAGCGCTACGCGGCTTTTCTTTTCCGACGCGACGTCGCCATCCACCATGCCGCCACCGTCCTGAATATATTTCAGCTCGGCGTCGTTCACCCCTTTGCTGTTGCGCGGCGACTGATAAACACGCTGCCACACCAACGCCCAGACGATGCCGACACCGCCGGTGATGATGAACACCCAGTGCCAACTGAGGATCTCTTGTACCCAGATCAATAGCGGCGTCAAAAACGCCAGCCCGACAAACTGACCGGAAGTATAGAACCCCACCGCCGAAGCCCGCTCCTGCTCGGGGAACCAACTGGTGACGATGCGATTATTGGTGGGAAATGCCGGCGCTTCAAACAACCCGGTCACCGCACGCAGGCCAATCAGTGATACCAGACCACTGGCGAACCCCTGCAGCAACGTCGCAATTGACCAGCCCATAATGGCAATAAAATAGGTCAGTTTTGAGCCGACGCGATCCAGAAACCAACCGCCAGGGATCTGGCACAGGGTATAGGTCCAGGCAAAAGCAGAGAAAATATAGCCCATCTGCGCCTTGCTGATGCCAAACTCCTGTTGAATATGCGCTGAAGCCACCGCCAGATTGGCACGGTCGACATAGCAGATCACCACGGTGACAAATATCATGAATAACGTTAAATAGCGGCGTTTACTTTTTGGTGCTGAGGTTAAGGTTATTTCCATTATTTTTATTCCGTTATTTTTCGGATTTTAAGACGGAAGAGAAGTAGGGGATCCCCTTCCGGGTTAACAGAATTATTTAATTCAATTGATGGTGTTTTTAATTTAGGACTACTTTATTTAGCCTTAACGCTATCGGCTATTACCCTGTACATCGTCAATCCATGACTGGGGTCAGTGCGTGCAGGTAATAACGCTGCGGTTTGAAAGATGACGGCTAATTACCACTCGGCGACTGCGCCGTCCGGATAGCGCCACACGGGATTACGCCAGTCCGTCGCTTGTTTACTGCGCTCGATCACCAGCTCTTCGTTAATTTCCACCCCGAGGCCCGGTTTAGTCAGTGGGTAGAAGTGGCCGTCGGTCATTTTGAAATCGTCTTTATTCACTACGTAGTCCAGCAGTTCGGCCCCCTGATTGTAGTGAATGCCCATGCTCTGCTCCTGGAACACCGCGTTACGCGCCACAAAGTCCACATGCAGACAGGCAGCCAGCGCAATCGGCCCCAGTGGGCAATGCGGAGCCAGCGCCACATCATAGGTCTCCGCCATGGCGGCAATCTTGAAGCATTCGGTGATGCCACCGGCATGAGACAGATCAGGCTGAATAATCGCCAGGCCGCCATCTGCCAGCACCCGTTTGAAATCAAAACGTGAATACATACGTTCACCGGCGGCAATCGGGATATGCGTCTGCGCCGCCAGGCGCGGATAGTACTCTGCCTGTTCCGCCAGCACCGGCTCTTCAATAAACAGCGGACGGTACGGCTCCAGCTCTTTGATCAGGATTTTTGCCATCGGCGCATCGACACGACCATGGAAATCCAGACCGAACTCGATACGGTTACCAAAGGCTTCGCGGATCTGCGCCACCACCGCCACCGCAGCATCCACCTTGCGCGCACTGTCGATAATGCCCATCTCTTCGCAACCGTTCAGTTTAAAGGTATCGAAGCCGATTTCCGTCAGCTTGTTGATGCCGGCAATCACGTCAGAAGGACGATCGCCGCCCACCCAGCTATACGCCTTGATTTTGTCACGCACCAAACCGCCCAATAGCTGATAAACCGGTACGCCCAGCGCCTTGCCTTTGATATCCCACAGCGCCTGATCAATACCGGCGATCGCACTCATCAGGATCGGGCCGCCGCGATAGAAACCGCCGCGGTAGAGGGTTTGCCAGATATCGTTAATCCGCGCCGGATCCTGGCCGACCACATATTCCGACAGCTCGTGCACCGCCGCCTCCACGCTGCGTGCGCGCCCTTCAATCACCGGTTCACCCCAACCGACGATGCCTTCATCGGTTTCAATCTTCAGGAACATCCAGCGCGGCGGTAGCCGATAGGTGGTCATTTTGGTTATTTTCATTGAGTGGCTTCCTTATAGGCCCGAACGAAAGCGGCAGCCTGCTGAGCGGTGCGTTCCACCGATTGGCCGGCGCGATAGAGATCGCCCCCCAACCCGGCACCCACGCAGCCTGCGGCCAGATACAGATGCAAGTTTTCCGGCGTGATGCCGCCGACGGCAAAAACAGGGATCTGAGGCGGCAGCACCGCTTTCAGCGCCTTGATATAGTCCGGGCCAAAGGAGACCGAGGGGAAAATCTTCAATGCCTGAGCCCCGGCCTCCAGTGCGTTGAATGCTTCTGACGCGGTGGCGCAACCGGCGCAAACCGTCATGCCCAGCGCCACGGCCCTGCGGATCACCGCCGGTTGGGTATTGGGAGTCACCACCAGTTGCCCCCCCAGCGCGGCCAACTCTTCCACCTGCGCAGGTTGCAGCACGGTGCCGGCACCAATCAGGGCGCGATCGCCGAATTTCTTCACCGTATCACCGATGCTTTGCTGCCAGTCCGGCGAGTTCATCGGTATTTCAATCGCATCGAACCCCGCCTCAAGCAAGGTTTGTACGTGATCAGCCACCTCCTGCGGCGTAATGCCGCGCAGGATGGCGATCAGCGGCAGTTCAGTATTCCAGCTCATGCACAATGCTCCTTATTCCCGATTGGAAAGCCCGATCGCCATCCAGGATCTGGTGGCGTATCCCGGCCATAGTCAGTGCCTGGGCATAACGCTCGCCAAGCTGCGGGTTGCCGATCACCGTTAATGCGGCATCCGGCGGCAGCGGGTATTCACGCTGCATCTGCGCCACCTCGTTGCCGATCAACAAGCCGGAAAGCCAGTCGCTGACGGCGCTTTTTTCCAGTTTGCCAAGCACGTGAGCGGCGCGGGTTTCAAATAAACGTCGCACGATGTGGCTTTCATTCATGCCGACTTCCAATCCGTTGATAAACGCCTGTGGATTAGGCCGTTGTTCACTTAGCCCCACGCCGATCAACGAATGGCTGAGCAGCAAATGATGCAATTCGCCCGTCATCACCGTGCGGAAATCCGCCAGGGTGTCGCCCTCCATGCGCACCCATTTGCTGTGGGTACCGGGCATGATATAAACCGCCGCCGGCTGTTCGGCATAGGCGCCAATCAACTGGGTTTCTTCACCACGCATGACGTTGTAGTTATCTTCACGTTCGATACAGATGCCCGGAATAACCCAGGCCCGGTAAGGTAAAGCCTGCTCTATCGCCGTTAACTGTTGGGCAACTTCGGTCAGGCGGGTTGGGCAATGCAGATAAGGCACCTGCAGCCAGCCGGCATTGCTGCCGACCATCCCAGCCATCACCACCGGCAGCGGCTCAGCCCACCGCGCCATCAGCTCGCTGAAAACCTGCTGCGGCGTGCGGCCATCAAGGCGGGTAACACCAGCCTGCGACTGCAGGCTATCGACACAGACGCCCTGTTCGTAACGCCAGGCGCGCAGGTTGGTGGAACCCCAGTCAATCGCGATAAAGCTGTCACTCATGTTATGTCCTTTAGGCGTTTGGTTGAGCTGGCGATCATTGCCAGTGCCGCCTGCTCTGCGGCATCCGGATCCTGATGACGGATCGCGTCATACAATTCCTGATGCTCGCGCAGAGTTCGTGGCATATTGTCCTCATCCGACATGTAGGTGCGCTCAAATACCGCGCGCTGCAGCGAGCTAATCGCCACGCTAAGTTGCTGCAAAACCGGGTTGTGTACCGCCGCCAGCACCGCTTCGTGATAGCGGATGTCGGCCTCATTAAAACGTTCGCGATCCTGGTGATGGATTTTCATATCGTTCAGCGCCGCTTCGATCACCGCAAGTTCGCTGGAGGTGGCTCGCTCCGCCGCCCAGCGAGCAATCGTTGGCTCCACCAGGTTACGAACCTCACTCATCGAGGCGATCAGCCGTGGATCATAATCCTGCGCCAGCACCCAGTTCAGGACGTCGGTATCCAGATAATTCCACTGGCTGCGTAGCGTTACGAATGCGCCACGATAACGCTTCACCTCCACCAACCGCTTGGACATCAGCGCACGCAAGACTTCGCGGATGATATTGCGCGAAGTTTCAAACTCTTCGCACAGTTCCGTTTCTGCGGGTAATGCCGCCCCCGGAATATACTTACCGCCGACGATCTGCTGGCCCATCTCAATAATGATGCGGTCGGTTTTACCGATCTGCTGCTTGTTCATGATTTCTCCGTGGCGTTCGCCATGCTGTGATAACGGATTTACTTTACCCGCGTCTCCCATTGGCGTCCTGCGGTTGCAGCACAATCTTGATAACTTCCCTAAACAACCACTGCCTTATTGTAGTACCTATATATTTGGTTGTACTACAATTAAGATCACAAAACAGACAACAAGTTTGCGTGACGTACCAAAACAGACCACCGTTGTTGGGCGATAAACAGGCTGGAAACAGAGGCAATGCCACTACGGGTTGGGGCTTTCCGCTACCGGCGTTGGCAAAGCCCGACCGGAAAAATAAGCGGCTATGTTGTCGAACACCAGATCGGCCATCATCCGCCGCGTGCTGTGGGTCGCACTGGCCATATGCGGCGTTAGCACCACATTGTCCCGCCCCATCAACCCGGCGGGAACCTGCGGTTCGCATTCAAAAACATCCAGACCAGCACCGGCAATTACCCCTTGGTCAATCGCCTTTACTAATGCCGCTTCATCCACCACCGAACCCCGCGCAATGTTGATTAAGATGCCGTTAGCGCCCAATGCCTCTAACACCTGTGCATCCACCAGCGCCCGCGTCGCCACCCCTCCGTTGGTGCAAACCAACAGAAAGTCGCAGTGGTCAGCCAGTGCCAATGGTGTCGCAAAAAAACGCCCGGTAAAATCGTCATATTGTTGGCGGGAGTGGTAGCTGACGGCCATATTGAAGGCGGTTGCCCGCTGAGCTATCGCCCGCCCGATCCTTCCCAATCCAAGAATGCCCAGGCGTGCGCCGCTAACCTTGCGCGTCCAGGGATAGCCGCCCTGCAGCCAGTCGCCGCGCTCGATAAAACGTTGGGCGCCGCCAATCTGCCGGGCCGTCGCCAGCAGCAACCCAATCGCCAGATCGGCGACGTCATCGGTCAACACCCCCGGCGTATGTGTTACCCGAACACCCTGAGCCCGTGCGGCCAACACATCCACCCGCTCATAACCCACGCCAAATACGGCAATCAGTTTTAACTGCGGCAAAGCGGCAATTTGTGCCGCACTGACCGCCGTTTCGCCATCAACCAGCAGGACGGTGAATTCGCCGGCTCGGGCCGCCAGCGCCAAAGGGGCCAATTCGCGCTGATCCACCAATGGGAAATGTTGACGCAGTTGCACCACCAACCTTTGCGGCAAGGGTGAGGCCTGCAAAATGGTCTCAGCCATGGTTGTTCTCCTGCAGTGCAACCTCGCCTGTAGCCGCTGATAGCGGCCTGCCAAGCCGCAGGCCGATAATGCCGCCAGCCACCAACGCCGCAGCAATGGCCATCAGCGCAATATCATAGTTGCCGGTAATATCTTTAATTCGCCCCATGACCGGTGGGAAGACCAGGCCGGCAATATTGGCCACCGCATTAATCAAGGCTATTGACGCCGCACCAGCCACGCCGGCGATAGATTCGGTGGTTACCGCCCAGAAAATAGGGGTGATCGCCCAGTTCAACGCGACGGTAAGCACCAACATGCCGTAGGCCAACACCAGATTTTGACAATAAATCGCCGCCAGCAGCAGCAGACCGGCGGCAATCAGCGGCCCCCCCAAATGCAGGGATCGTTCACCGGTCAAATCGGAGTGCCTGCCGTTGAAGTACATGAAAATGCAGGCAAAGAAAAATGGAATGGCGGAAAGGACACTGACAACAAAGGAGCTTTGCTCCGTGACTACGCCCTTGACGATTAAAGGCAAAAATAGCGTGATACCTATGGTGCCGAACGCCTGCAACAGCCACATAAAGCTCAGCGCCCAAACCCGCCGGTTGGTCAACGCCTGGCTCCAGCGATGTGATTGTCCGCCAGCGGTCTCCGCCATTTCACCGGCCATTTTATTGACCAGCCACTGACGTTGCGGCGGCGCCAACCATTTTGCCTGTTGCGGCGCATCATCGAGGTAAAAATAGGTGACGATGCCCAGCAACACCGCCGGGATACCTTCCAGCAGGAACAGCCAGCGCCACCCTGCTATGTCAAATAAACCATGCATATTCAGGATGCTGCCGGACAGCGGCAGGCCAATAACCGAAGCCAGGGCTGCACCGATGTAAAACATCGACATGGCACGCGCACGGTCACTGCGCGGATACCAACAGGAAAGATAATAAATAATGCCAGGGGTAAACCCGGCCTCCGCCACGCCGAGTAAAAAACGCATCACATAGAGTTGCGTTGGCGTTTGCACCAGGCTCATACCGGCGGCGATGATGCCCCAGGTGACCATGATGCGCGCAATCCATATCTTGGCACCGATACGGCTCAATAATATATTGCTGGGGACTTCAAAAATAATGTAGGAAATATAGAAAATCCCTGCGGCAATACCATACATCTCGGCGCTAAGCGCCAAATCGGCATTCATCTGCAATGCAGCAATGGAAATATTAGATCTGTCTATATATGCAATAAGATAAAGCAGCATAATAAATGGAATAATACGCCGATTCATCCTTTTGATTGTCGTGGAATAAGTACTGGAATCCATAATTCATCCCCCAGAGCAATTCATTAATTTCTGCACGATCTGTTCCTGACAAATCACGCATCCAGTGGTGTTTTCATCTCGTCATCAGAAAAAACTCGTTGTTGAATATAAAAATCGGTTGGTTGTTTAATAGGCTAGCGTACATTGTAGGCACGAAAATCCATCTTGTAATACAAGATAGATCACAAAAAAACACCGAGCCGGGGGTCGGAATGATTTACAAAGTAGAAAATTAATTCTAAATTAGATTTTTAAATCCAAAAAAAAGATCACCATGCTGAGCCGCTACCACGCCATCGCCGATGCCATTACGCTGTTGTTTGCCCCTTACGCCGAAGTGGCACTTCATGATTTGGCCAGCCAGACGCTGGTTTACATCACCAATAACCGATCGCAGCGTGAGCTGGGCGAAAGTTCCAACCTGAGCGAGTTACAGGATGAACCCGATTTACAGGTGATTGGCCCCTACCTGAAGCGCAATTGGGATGGCAGCCAACTGCGGTCTATCAGCGCGGTCCTGCGCGATGACAGCGGCAATCCCATCGGGCTGATGTGCATCAATCTTGATATCACCGTGCTGGAAAGCGCTAAAGCCGCGCTGGATATCTTTCTGGCGGGCAACGCCTTGCAGCCGCAGCCGGATGTGTTGTTCCAGGACGACTGGCAGGAGCGCATTAACACCTTCATTTATCAATGGTTGCAACAACGCCAGCAGACGCTCAGCGCACTTAACGGCGCAGGACGGCGAGCACTGGTGGAGGCGCTGTATCACCAGGGCGCTTTCAAAGGAAAAAATGCCGCCGGCTACGTCGCCAAGATCCTCGGCATCGGCCGCGCCACCGTCTATAACTACCTGAAAAATATCAAGGAGTCTGTATGAGTCAGTTATTTGACGCGATTGTTTCCGCCCATCAGCAATTGCGTCCGCAGGTTCGCGTGACCCCGCTGGAACGCAGCGTACTGCTGTCACAGCAGTTGGGTTGCGAGCTGTATCTGAAATGCGATCACCTGCAACCTACCGGCTCTTTTAAGTTTCGCGGCGCCAGCAACAAGCTGCGGTTGTTAAATGACGAGCAACGTCAACGCGGGGTAATCGCGGCTTCCAGCGGTAATCACGGTCAGGCGATGGCGCTGGCAGGCAAACTGACGGGAGTCAGCGTGACGGTATATGCCCCGGAAACAGCGGCAGCGATCAAACTGGAAACCATCCGCGCGTTGGGCAGCGAAGTGGTGACGGTACCGGGAGATGCCCTGAAAGCGGAACAGGCGGGGGAAAAAGCGGCGCAGGAACAGGGCAAGGTGTATGTCTCTCCCTATAACGACGAGCAGGTGATCGCCGGTCAGGGCACCTGCGGCATGGAGTTGGTCGAGCAGCAAGCGGATTTGGATGCAGTATTTATCGCCGTGGGTGGTGGTGGCTATATTTCAGGAATTGGTACCGTTTTGCAGCAATTATCGCCGAAAACGCAGATTATTGCCTGCTGGCCAGAAAACTCCACCAGCATGTACAGTGCTCTGCAGGCCGGTCATATTTATCCAGTCGAAGAGCAGGACACGCTGTCAGATGGCACCGCCGGCGGCGTTGAGCCGGGTGCGATCACCTTCCCACTGTGTCAGCAGGTGATCGATCGTAAAGTATTGGTCAGTGAAACTGAGATCAAGCAGGCCATGCGTCAGATTGCCGCCAGCGATCGCTGGATTATCGAAGGCGCAGCCGGGGTAGCCTTAGCCGCCGCCATCAAACTGGCGCCGGAATTTCAGGGCAAAAAAGTGGCGGTGGTGCTGTGCGGGAAAAACATTGTGCTGGAGAAATACCTCAAAGCGATCGCCGATGAAAATCATTAACAAACGGCAGTTTCGATCGGGCCGGCGATACAGAGCTGACAGATTGTGAAGCGTATTTTAGCGCGGTTATAGCCTGCTTTCAGGGGCGCGGTGGCGCCCCTGTGATGCCAAAACCATCAGGCATTCAGCACAAACTTCTCGATGGCGCGGGCTACACCGTCTTCGGTATTGGTGCTGGTAACAAACTGCGCTACCGCTTTCAGTTCCGGGATAGCATTGCCCATCGCCACGCCTAACCCGGCATACTCAATCATCGCAGTGTCATTGGCCTGATCGCCCAACGTCATCACGTTTTCACGCGCAATACCGAGATGATCGGCCAGCATTTTCACCCCAGCCCCCTTATCCACTTTCTGGTGCAAGATTTCCAGGTAATAAGGCGCGCTTTTCAGGATGGTGTAACGTTCCCGCGTTTCTGCCGGGATGCGAGCGATAGCGCGATCCAACAGCTCAGGCTCGTCGATCATCATCACTTTAGGGAAACGAATCGAAGGATCCATCTCTTCCACGCTGCGGTATTTCAGCGGAATACCGGTCATCTCAGACTCATGCACGGTGTATTTGCCGATATCCTTGTTCGGGGTATACAGGGTATCGAAATCAAACGCCTGGAAATGGACGCCAAACTCGCGAGCCATCTTCTCGAAGTGCAGGTAATCCTCAAAACCCAATGTTTCCTGCAGGATGCATTCACCATCTACTGCCTTCAACACCAGCGCGCCATTATAGGTAATACAGAAATCACCGGGCCCCTGAATGTCCAACTGACGCAGATAATCCTGCACGCCGACGTAAGGCCGCCCGGTGGCCAGCACCACATGCACCCCTTTGCGGCGTGCCTCGGTGATCGCCTGCTTTACCGCCGGCGTAATCTGGTGCTGCGGGTTAAGCAGCGTGCCGTCCATATCAATCGCAATCAGTTCAATAGCCATTCGAGCCTCTCCCAGTGGTTTTGCCCCATGCTAACGCGTTTCAGCCCGTAATGTCAGCGCCAAAAAAGGCGTAAAAAAATCCGCGCGGGTCGCCCGGCGCGGATTTTTACAGCCATCAATGCGTTAGATATCGATGTTTGCCGCTTTCAGGGCATTTTCTTCGATAAAGGCACGACGAGGCTCAACCGCATCACCCATCAGGGTGGTGAACAGTTGGTCAGCAGCAATGGCGTCCTTCACGGTCACGCGCAGCATGCGGCGGCTTTCCGGATCCATGGTGGTTTCCCACAGCTGCTCTGGGTTCATTTCACCCAGACCTTTATAACGCTGTACTGCCAGCCCACGGCGTGACTCTTTCACCAGCCACTCCAATGCCTGTTCGAAGCTTTCAACGGGTTGACGACGCTCACCACGTTCGATGAAGGCATCTTCTTCGATCAGGCCGCGCAGTTTCTCACCCAGCACGCAGATCTTGCGATATTCGCCGCCGTGGATGAAGTCGAAGTCCAGCGCGTAGTCGGTATCCACACCGTGGGTACGGATGCGCAGTACCGGCTCAAACATCTGGCGCTCACGGTTCTCAAAGATCACCGAGTCATAGCTGCTGCCATGCTGCTCTTTGTCGTTCAGCAGTTTCACCAGCGAATCAATCCAGGTTTTAACCTTGGCCTGATCGCTCAGATCGCCCTCTGCCAAAGTTGGCTGGTAAATCAGGTTGTTCAGCAGTGCACGCGGGTAGCGGCGCTCCATACGACCGATCAGCTTCTGCACGCTGTAGTGCTCGGCAACCAGTTTTTCCAATGGCTCACCGGCAAGTGCTGGTGCGCTGGCGTTGGTGTGCAGGGTTGCGCCGTCCATTGCGATAGAGATTTGGTACTGATCCATCGCTTCGTCATCTTTGATATACTGTTCCTGCTTGCCTTTTTTCACCTTGTACAGCGGCGGCTGAGCAATGAACACGTGGCCGCGCTCAATGATTTCCGGCATCTGACGGTAGAAGAAGGTCAACAGCAGCGTACGGATGTGCGAGCCATCGACGTCGGCATCGGTCATGATAATGATGCTGTGGTAACGCAGTTTGTCCGGGTTGTACTCATCGCGGCCAATGCCGCAGCCCAGTGCAGTGATCAGCGTCGCCACTTCCTGCGAAGACAGCATCTTGTCGAAGCGTGCTTTCTCAACGTTGAGGATTTTACCTTTCAACGGCAAGATTGCCTGGTTCTTACGGTTACGCCCCTGCTTGGCAGAGCCGCCCGCAGAGTCCCCTTCCACCAGGTACAGTTCGGACAGCGCCGGATCGCGTTCCTGACAGTCAGCCAGTTTGCCCGGCAGGCCGGCCAGATCCAATGCGCCTTTACGACGGGTCATTTCACGCGCTTTACGCGCCGCTTCACGAGCACGCGCCGCATCGATGATTTTGCCGACGACGATTTTCGCGTCGCCCGGGTTTTCCATCAGATAATCGACCAGCTTTTCATTCATCAGCGTTTCAACCGCGGTTTTCACCTCGGAAGAAACCAGCTTGTCTTTGGTCTGAGAAGAGAACTTCGGATCCGGCACTTTCACCGAAACCACGGCAATCAGGCCTTCACGCGCATCGTCACCGGTGGCGCTGATTTTGGCTTTTTTGCTGTAGCCTTCTTTATCCATGTAGCTGTTCAGGGTACGGGTCATCGCGGTACGGAAACCGACCAGGTGGGTACCCCCATCACGCTGTGGGATGTTGTTGGTGAAGCAGTAGATATTTTCCTGGAAACCGTCGTTCCACTGCAGCGCCACTTCCACACCGATGTCATCTTTCATGGTCGAGAAATAGAACACGTTTGGATGGATCGGGGTTTTGTTCTTGTTCAGGTACTCAACAAACGCCTTGATACCGCCTTCGTAGTGGAAGTGGTCTTCTTTGTCGGTGCGTTTGTCTTTCAGGCGGATAGACACGCCCGAGTTCAGGAATGAGAGTTCGCGCAGGCGCTTGGCCAGAATATCGTACTCAAATTCGACATTATTGGTGAAGGTTTCATAGCTCGGCCAGAAACGCACCGTGGTGCCGGTCTGATCGGTTTCACCGACCACTTTCAGCGGCGCCTGTGGCTCGCCCATGGCGTAGGTCTGTTCGTGCACCTTGCCTTCGCGACGGATAACCAGTTCCAGCTTCTCGGACAAGGCGTTAACAACAGAAACGCCCACGCCGTGCAGACCGCCGGATACCTTGTAGGAGTTGTCATCAAATTTGCCGCCGGCATGCAGCACGGTCATGATCACCTGCGCCGCAGAAACCCCTTCCTCTTCGTGAATACCGGTCGGGATACCACGGCCGTCATCCTGTACCGAAACGGAGTTATCGGCATGGATGGTCACCTGGATGTCACTACAGTGGCCAGCGAGTGCTTCGTCGATAGCGTTGTCCACAACCTCGAATACCATGTGGTGCAGACCGGTGCCATCATCGGTGTCGCCGATATACATGCCCGGGCGCTTACGCACCGCGTCCAGCCCTTTTAATACCTTGATACTTGAGGAGTCATAAGAATTCGACATCAACGTTTCTCGCTCATTTTAGTCCTGTGGTTGAACCTCTATTTTACCTTGTTCCACGCGGAACATCTTGCCCTTTTCACCGGCCATATCGGTCACTTGTTCAGCGCTTACCGCACTGACAAAGACCTGGGCCTGGGTGGCTTTCAGGCGATCGGCCAGCAACCGGCGACGGCCGGTGTCCAGCTCGGAGGCAAAATCATCAATCAGATACAGGCAACGCCGCCCGCTCTGCCGGGTGAGAAACTCACCCTGCGCTAAGCGCAACGCGCACATCAGCAGTTTAAGCTGACCGCGCGATAACAAATCCTCTACCGGCGTGCCGTCGGCACGAATGCGAAAGTCCGCCTTATGCGGCCCCACCGCGGTATAGGTTAACGCCCTGTCACGCTCAAACTGGCGCTCCAGCAGCTCTCCGTAGTCGCTCTCTTTGTCCCAGCCACGCTGGAAAGAGAAACTCAGGGCAAATTCGGGCAAAAACTGCGCGCATGTCGCGGTAATATCCGCGGCAATCGCGTCGCTGTAAGCTGCCCGCCACTCGCTGATACGCTCGGCCAAGGGGATCAGTTCCTGATCCCAGGCGCGGATCTGCGCATAGCGACTGACCTGGCGCAGCGCGGCATTGCGCTGCTTCAGTAACCGTTTCAGGTTGCTCCAGGCGGTGAAAAAACCGGGTTCGTTATGAAAACAGCCCCAGTCCAGGAAGGCACGCCGAAATTTCGGCCCACCGTTTAGCAGGGTAAAACCTTCGGGGGTAATCAGTTGCATCGGCAATAACTGCGCCAGTTCAGCCACTTTGTGGCCGTCGCTGCCATCGATGCGTACCTTGCTGTCCCCCTGACGGCTCTTGCTTAATCCTACGGATATTTCACGCTCTGCACCGTCAATACGGCCGTGCAAAATAAATTCCGGCTGGTCGTGGCGGATCACCCGCCCGGCCTGCAGGCTGCGAAACGCCCGCCCGTGCCCAAGGGTGTAAACCGCCTCAAGCACGCTGGTCTTTCCGCTGCCATTGGCACCCACCAGAAAGTTGAATCCCGGCGCCAGCGCCAAATCGGCAGCTTCTATATTACGGAAATCTTTAATCAGTAAACGCGTCAGAGCCATGCAATCTCTTTACCCATGACGGTAAGTTATTCAACCTTATATACCCTATGGATTTCAAGTTGCAGCTAGTGCAGCCAACAACGCTGCAGCTTGAAAGACGACGGGTATGAACTACAACCGCATTGGCATGACGACGTAGGCAGCAGACTTACTGGCACCGTCTTCGATCTGCACGCTGGAAACCGAGTCGGTCAGCAGCAGGCGCACATCTTCACACTTGAGCGCGTTCAATACGTCCAGCACGTAGCTGACGTTGAAACCAATTTCCATCTCGGTGCCGTCGTAGCTGACATCGAGGATCTCTTCCGCCTCTTCCTGTTCCGGGTTGTTGGCGGTGATCTTAAGCTGGTTTTGGCTGACATACAGCCGCACGCCGCGGAACTTCTCGTTCGACAAAATGGCCGCACGAGCAAACGCCTGCTTGAGCAGATCGCAGCCGGCTTCCAGCGTTTTGTCCGGGTTCTTCGGCAAGACGCGACGATAGTCAGGGAAACGGCCATCAACCAGCTTGGAGGTGAAGATAAAGTCACCGACGTGGGCGCGAATGTTGTTACTGCCGATCTGCAGTTGCAGCAGCGTATCGCCACCGTCCAGCAAACGCACCAGCTCCATCACGCCTTTACGCGGCACGATCACCGAATGCGACGGCAATTGCTGACCGATCGGCATCGAGCACACCGCCAGGCGGTGGCCATCGGTCGCCACGGTACGCAGTTCTTCACCTTCGGTTTCGAACAGCATGCCGTTTAAGTAGTAGCGCACGTCCTGATGAGCCATCGAGAACTGCGTGGCTTCGATCAGGCGCTTAAGGGTCGCCTGTGGCAGAGAAAATTCAACTTCGCTCTGCCAGTCGTCCAGGTTCGGGAAATCCACCGCCGGCAACGTAGAAAGAGAGAAGCGACTGCGGCCGGAACGCACCAGCATACGCTCGCCTTCCAGCGTCACAGTGATCTCGGCCCCTTCGGGCAAGCCACGGCAGATATCAAATAATTTACGCGCGGGGACGGTAGTCGCGCCCGCTTCATGAGGTTGGGACAGGGCAACGCGTGCCACCATCTCCATCTCCAGATCGGTGCCGGTCAACAGCAGGCAGCCTTCCGTCACCTGCAACAGCAGGTTACCCAGAATTGGCAGCGTTGGGCGGCCGCCCAGCGGGCTGCTCACCTGTTGCAGTGGTTTTAGCAGATGCTCACGTTCAACGATAAATTTCATAGCGCTAGGAAGATAATGTTCTGATTAAATTGGAGAAATCTTCTTTGATGTCGTGACTTTCCTCACGCAACTGCTCGATCTTCCGGCAGGCGTGCAACACCGTGGTATGGTCGCGGCCACCAAACGCATCGCCGATTTCTGGCAGGCTGTGGTTGGTGAGCTCTTTTGCCAACGCCATCGCCATTTGGCGGGGACGGGCAACGGAACGCGAGCGCCGCTTGGACAACAAATCAGCGATTTTAATTTTATAGTATTCCGCCACCGTCTTTTGAATATTATCGATGGTGACCAGCTTTTCCTGCAATGCCAGCAGATCGCGCAGCGCTTCACGTACGAAATCAATGGTAATGGCACGGCCGGTAAAGTTTGCGTTGGCGATCACGCGGTTCAACGCCCCTTCGAGCTCACGCACGTTGGAACGCAGGCGCTTGGCGATAAAGAACGCCACTTCGCCCGGCAGACGGATATTATTCTCGTCGGCCTTTTTCATCAGGATCGCTACGCGGGTTTCCAGCTCCGGCGGTTCAATCGCGACCGTCAGCCCCCAACCGAAGCGGGATTTCAGACGATCTTCCACGCCGTTAATCTCTTTCGGATAACGGTCCGAGGTCAGGATAATCTGCTGATTGCCTTCCAACAGGGCGTTAAAGGTATGGAAGAACTCTTCCTGCGAACGCTCTTTATTGGCAAAAAACTGGATGTCATCGATCAGCAGCGCATCGACCGAACGGTAATAACGCTTAAATTCTTCAATGGCATTGTTCTGCAAGGCTTTGACCATGTCCTGCACAAAGCGTTCCGAGTGCATATAGACCACTTTGGCGTTGGCCTTGCGTGCCATGATGCCGTTACCCACCGCGTGCAACAGGTGAGTTTTACCCAGGCCGGTGCCGCCATAAAGGAACAACGGGTTATAGGCACCACCCGGGTTATCCGCCACCTGACGGGCCGCCGCACGCGCCAACTGGTTGGATTTACCCTCAACAAAGTTATCAAAGGTATGCTTTGGGTTAACGTTGGAGCGGTAAGAAAGTTCAGGCTGCGGCGCTGCGTTGTCCCAGCTTGGGCGGGACGGCGCGGCAACCCGCACTATTGGCGCGCTGGGTGCACTGACGCTGGCAGTAACGGTCTGGCTGATGATTTGGGAGAGGGGCTTACTGCCCACTTCAAAACGCAGCAATGGGGCATCCGTACCGCAGAAATCATTCAACAGACCATTGATATTGTTTAAGTATTTATCGCGAACCCAATCCAGCACAAAACGATTGGGCGCATAAAGCGCCAGGGTGTTGTCACTCAGTTCCGCCTGCAATGGGCGTATCCACATACTAAATTCTGTGGCAGGTAACTCATCCTGCAATCGGGCAAGACACTGCTGCCAAAGCGAAAGTGACACGGCGGACTCCACTCGAACAAGATCAATAAAAGAAAAGAATCAGGCTAATTTTTTATAACTCATGATTTTTGACACATACCCGGCATCGGCTGTTTGCCTGTGGGGGATGCGAACCGCCTTTCACGGTTTATGTCCCTCACGATCCCCGCTTGAGAGATCGCGATCGGAATGACGGATCATAGCGCAATCCGCGCAAGAGATCCTCCTCTTCATCACAGATTAGATCCATTTTATCCACAGGCCCCGGCCTGCGGCGATCTTTTCGCCAGCCTCGCCAAATTGCAGGCAAAAACCCGCCTGCGGAAAGGTATTTTTTACATTGTCAACCGGTTATACCCTGTTATCCACGCCCGATCCTTTGCTTTGCCCCCAAGGATCGCATCGGGATCCTTGCGATTTACCCCCGAGTCCGTATAATCTTCGCCCTACGTGTGTACCTGGTTCCTAAATGGTGTGTCATTAACCGGACAGGATTCTGCGGTGACCACGGGCCAAGACCGGATTTTACTCCGAATTGGCAGACAACCAGGTAGGCTAGCGCAATGTGAATTGACTCAGGACTGTACAATTATTACAATCCCGCCTCTTTATATATTGCGATTGAGGCGTCGGTCGTCTTCACGCCGAATAGCCAAACGCGTTTACTGATCAGTAATTATTTTAAGTTTAGGTAGAAATCGCCATGAAACGCACTTTCCAACCGTCCGTATTGAAGCGTAACCGTAGCCACGGTTTCCGTGCTCGTATGGCCACCAAAAATGGTCGTCAAGTTCTGGCCCGCCGTCGTGCGAAAGGCCGTTCTCGTCTGACTGTTTCTAAGTAATAAAAGCTAACCCGCTGAGTGGTTAAGCTCGCTTTTCCCAGGGAGTTACGTTTGTTAACTCCCACTCACTTCACTTTCGTCTTCCAGCAGCCACAACGGGCTGGCACGCCGCAAATCACCATCCTCGGCCGCCTGAACCAGCTGGGGCATCCCCGCATCGGTCTTACCGTCGCCAAAAAACACGTCAAACGCGCGCATGAACGCAACCGGATCAAACGCCTAACCCGCGAAAGCTTCCGTTTACGTCAGCACGAGTTACCGGCGATGGATTTTGTCGTGGTGGCCAAAAAAGGGATAGCGGATTTGGATAACCGTGCACTGACGGAAGCTTTGGAAAAATTATGGCGTCGCCACTGTCGCCAGGCTCCCGCATCCTGATCGGGCTGGTGCGGGCTTACCAGCTCGTCATCAGTCCGCTGCTTGGGCC
Organism: Serratia sp. BIGb0163; assembly: GCF_024809935.1. Taxonomy (NCBI): domain Bacteria; kingdom Pseudomonadati; phylum Pseudomonadota; class Gammaproteobacteria; order Enterobacterales; family Yersiniaceae; genus Serratia; species Serratia sp. BIGb0163. Next base: position 48,063 of record NZ_JANUDZ010000008.1, on the reverse strand, counting down.
TCGTTGTCGCTTCCAGCCGACATGCTCTCATTACGCAATTGAGGCATTAAGCAGGTTTGGCATGATAAAAGGCAGTTGGTTAGCATTGAAACGCGTATTAAAATGCCACCCCTTGAACCCAGGTGGCGATGATCCCGTGCCGCCGAAACCCGACGATAACAGAGAACACTAACGATGGATTCGCAACGCAATCTTCTCCTCATCGCTCTGCTGTTCGTGTCTTTCATGATCTGGCAAGCCTGGCAAACGGACAATGCTCCGCAACCAGTCGCGCAGACCACGCAACAGACTTCGAACCCAGCTACCGGTGATGCCGCAAGCTCAGCAGTTCCAGCCAGTGGCCAAGGTAAACTGATTACCGTAAACACTGACGTGCTGTCGCTGACCATCAACACCCGTGGTGGTGATATCGAGCAGGCTAAACTGTTGGCCTACCCTGACACTCTGGGTTCATCGACGCCATTCCAGCTGCTGGAAACCACACCGGCATTTGTTTATCAGGCGCAAAGCGGCCTGACCGGCAGAAACGGCCCGGATAACCCGGCAAATGGCGAACGTCCTCTGTTCCAGGCGGCGCAGGACAGCTATACCCTGCCGGAAGGCCAGGAAGAGTTGCGCATCCCGCTGACCTTTACCGGTAAAGATGGCGCTATCTACACCAAAACTTTCGTGCTCAAACGCAATCATTACGCGGTTGCCGTTGACTACAACGTCGACAACAAGAGCACCACTCCGCTGGAACTGACCCTGTTCGGCCAACTGAAGCAGACCACCGAGCTGCCTAAGCACCGTGACACCGGCAGCAACAACTTTGCCCTGCACACCTTCCGTGGCGCGGCTTACTCTTCCAGCGATGACAAATATCAGAAGTATGCGTTCGATAAGGACGAGAACCTGAGTGTCACCACCCAGGGCGGTTGGGTTGCAATGCTGCAACAATACTTCGCCACCGCGTGGGTACCGGCAACTCAGGGTAGCAATACCTTCTATACCGCCAAGCCTGGCGACAACCTGTCTACCATCGGCTTCAAATCTACTCCGGTAGTGGTGCAGCCTGGTGCGCAGCAGCAACTGAACGCCACCCTGTGGGTAGGCCCGGAACTGCAGGATCAGATGGCCCAACTGGCGCCGCATCTGGACCTGACCGTGGATTACGGTTGGTTGTGGTTCATCTCCCAACCGCTGTTCAAACTGCTGAAGTTCATCCACGGCTTTATCGGTAACTGGGGCTTCTCAATTATCATCATCACCTTCATCGTGCGCGGCATCATGTACCCGCTGACCAAAGCGCAGTACACCTCGATGGCGAAAATGCGCATGCTGCAGCCAAAACTGCAGGCGATGCGTGAGCGTATCGGTGATGACAAACAGCGCATGAGTCAGGAAATGATGGCGCTGTACAAGTCTGAGAAAGTGAATCCGTTGGGGGGTTGTCTGCCGCTGGTTATCCAGATGCCAATCTTCCTGGCGCTGTACTACATGTTGATGGGCTCGGTTGAGCTGCGCCATGCGCCGTTCGCTCTGTGGATCCACGACCTGTCGGCGCAAGACCCGTACTACATCTTGCCAATCCTGATGGGCGTGACGATGTTCTTCATTCAGAAGATGTCGCCGACCACCGTGACTGATCCGATGCAGCAGAAAATCATGACCTTCATGCCGGTGATCTTCACAGTGTTCTTCCTGTGGTTCCCGTCCGGTCTGGTGCTGTACTACATCGTCAGTAACCTGGTGACCATCCTCCAGCAGCAGTTGATTTACCGCGGCTTGGAAAAACGTGGTTTACACAGCCGCGACAAGAAAAAAACCTAAGCGTATTGTAGGGGTTCGGCGCGCTGAACCCTTGCAGTAACACCAAGAGGCGGTCATTAGACCGCCTTTTTGCATATTGAATTGTCAGAGAAGAGAACCACTATGAGCACCACCGATACCATCGTAGCCCAAGCCACCCCGCCGGGACGCGGCGGCGTCGGCATTCTGCGTATTTCCGGCCGTGGCGCCAAAGATGTCGCCCAGGCCCTGCTCGGCAAGCTACCCAAGCCGCGTTACGCCGATTACCTGCCATTCCGGGATGCCGCAGGTGCCACCCTGGATCAGGGCATCGCACTGTGGTTCCCAGGCCCTAATTCGTTTACCGGCGAAGACGTGCTGGAGCTGCAAGGCCACGGCGGGCCGGTGATCCTCGATCTGCTGCTCAAACGCGTGTTGGCGCTGCCAGGCATGCGTATCGCGCGGCCCGGCGAGTTTTCCGAACGCGCATTCCTCAACGACAAGCTGGATCTGGCGCAGGCCGAGGCGATTGCCGACCTGATCGATGCCAGTTCCGAGCAGGCGGCACGTTCAGCCATGAACTCGCTGCAGGGGGCTTTTTCCACCCGCATCCACCAGCTTGTGGAAGCACTTACTCACCTGCGGATCTATGTGGAAGCGGCCATCGACTTCCCCGATGAGGAAATCGACTTCCTGTCTGACGGTAAAATCGAAGCGCAGCTCAACGGCGTTATGGCCGATCTGGACAGCGTACGTGCCGAAGCGCGCCAGGGCAGCCTGCTGCGTGAAGGGATGAAGGTGGTGATCGCCGGGCGGCCAAACGCCGGCAAATCCAGCCTGCTGAACGCATTGGCCGGCCGCGAGGCGGCGATTGTTACCGATATTGCCGGCACCACCCGCGACGTTTTGCGCGAACATATTCACATCGACGGCATGCCATTGCACATCATCGACACTGCCGGTCTGCGTGAAGCCAGCGACGAAGTTGAGCGCATCGGTATCGAACGTGCATGGAACGAGATCGAACAGGCGGATCGCGTGCTGTTTATGGTCGATGGCACCACCACCGCGGCCACCGAGCCGGCAGAGATTTGGCCAGAGTTTATGGCACGTCTGCCGCACCGCTTGCCAATCACCGTGGTGCGCAATAAAGCCGACATCACCGGTGAAACGCTGGGCATGACAGAAGTAAATGGTCACTCACTTATTCGCCTGTCGGCGCGTACCGGCGAAGGCATAGATCTGCTGCGCGACCACCTGAAGCAGAGCATGGGCTTCACCAGCAATATGGAAGGTGGCTTCCTGGCGCGCCGTCGCCATCTGCAGGCGCTTGAGCAAGCGGCCCAGCATCTGGTCGAGGGCAAAGAACAGTTAGTGAGCGCTTACGCGGGGGAGCTGCTGGCCGAGGAATTGCGCCTGGCGCAGCAAGCGCTGAGTGAAATTACCGGCGAATTTACCTCCGATGACCTGCTGGGGCGCATCTTCTCCAGCTTCTGTATCGGCAAGTAAACCCTCATCCTTCTAAGGAAAGAACAGGCATGGCATTAACGCTCAGAGTGTTACTGGAAAACCGCCGCGCCACCGGCGCGGACAAATCGCTGCGGGTGAAAGCCGGACTCAGCCTGTTGATTCAGGATGAAACGGACTCGATTTTGTTCGATACCGGCCCCGATGGCAGTTTCCTGCATAACGCAGAACTGATGGGCATTGACCTGTCAGGGCTAACCGCTACCGTACTGTCACACGGCCATTATGACCACTGCGGCGGCGTCCCCTGGTTACCCGAAAACAGCCGCATCATTTGCCATCCGCAAATAGCCGATGAACGCTATTCGGCGGTAAAACTGCTTGGCCATAGCCGGAAAATCAAAAAATTATCGCTGGATATCGATTACTCCCGCCATCGTATGGAATACAGCCGTGAGCCACTGCATATCAGCGAACGCTTTATGTGGTCAGGGGAGATCGCGGTGGCCGAGCCGAAGGCCTATGGCGTGATCGGCGGAAAAACTGAGGCTGTGGATTACGTTATCGACGAAGGCGTGCTGATTTATAAGTCCGATCGCGGGCTGGTGATTATTACCGGCTGCGGGCATCGCGGGATCATTAACATCGTGCGCCACTGCCAAAAGATCACCGGGGTCAATAAGATCCATGCGTTGATCGGCGGTTTCCACCTGCGCTGCGCCTCACCGCGCCTGATATGGCAGGTCAGGCAATTTCTGAATCAGCAAAAACCCGATAAGCTCATGGGATGCCATTGTACCGGCGCATGGGGGCAGCTGTGGTTACCGGAGATGATATCGCCGGCGACGGGGGACACTTTCGTTCTGGAATAAAACGCTAATAAGCACATTAGTTTTTACCGCCCTACCACTGAACAACAATCGCTATCTCCCCTGGCTTGCCAAAAATCACCTAAGCTTATCTCAGCGATTTTTGGCGGGAGAGATAAGAAAAAATGAATGAACCACTGGATTTACTGGGTGTCGGCCTTGGCCCCTTCAACCTCAGTCTGGCCGCGCTGGCCTATGAAAGTGGCGTCCTCAATTACACCTTTCTCGATCGAAACGCCAGCTTCCGCTGGCACCCCGGCATGCTGCTGCCCTCCGCCTATATGCAGACCTATGTACTGCAGGACCTGGTTACGGCGGTAACACCCCGTAGCCAATTCTCCTTTATCAATTACCTGGTCGAGCAGAAAAAAATCTATCGATTTTTGATCACCGAACAGCAAATTATCAGCCGTGAAGAGTTCTCCGACTACCTGAGTTGGGCCTGCGATAGATTAGATGGGCTACAGTTTTCACAGTCGGTTGAAAGTATTGATTTTGACGATGACAAGCAGCTGTTCGAAGTCCGCACCATCAACCAGACTTTGTGGGCAAAGAATATCTGCCTGGGTACCGGCCACGACCCCTGGCTGCCGGAGGAGTTTTACCCTGCACTGGGCGAAAACTGCCTGCATGCCGCAGAAATTGCCATTCGCAACCCGGATCTGACCGGTAAGCGAGTAACCGTTGTCGGGGGAGGCCAAAGTGGTGCAGATATTTTCCTGAACGCGCTACGCGGCCATTGGGGAGAAGCCGCACAGCTGGACTGGATTTCCCGCCGGCCTAACTTCCAACCGCTGGACGAGTCCGCCTTCACCAATGAATATTTCACCCCGGAATACGTCGATTATTTTTATACGCTGCCGCAGGAAATCCGCGAACGCGAAATCAAGGCTCAGAAGTTACCTGCAGACGGCATCAGTAATCATACGCTGCGTACGCTGTACCGCGAGTTGTACATGCGTTTCGACGTAATGCACCAGCCGCGTAATGTCCGTCTTTTACCACACCGTACGCTGCTGGCGATCGAACCGACGGACAAAGGCTATCAATTACGCACCCGCCACGGTTTGGAAAACCGCCAGGAAGGGTTTCACGCCGACGTCGTCATTTTAGCGACAGGTTACCGCCCTTCGCTGCCGTCCTGCCTAAAGCCGCTGCTGTCACGCATTCCTTTCGACAACAAACAGCGCTTGCCGCTACAGCCGGATTTTAACCTTGAGTGGCAGGGGCCTGAACAGAATCGTATTTATGCGGTGAATGCCGGAATACATAGCCACGGCAGCGCAGAAGGGGGACTCAGCCTGATGGCCTGGCGCTCGGCCCGCATCCTCAATCATCTGCTCGGCAAACCCCATTTTGATCTGACGCCGAACGCATCGATGATCCAATGGTGGAGTGATGCTCCTCCGGACAATGATATTGCTTATCCAGATAAATAGGATAAAACGCATACTGTTTTTTAATGATAAATCCTCGACTTATGCTTAATCTAACTCCCCAGCGTTTTCAGCGCCCCCTCTGTCACGGAGTGAATAATGGCATGTCATTTTGCCCGATGGATCCCCACATCCACCGCACTGGATACCCGGAGATTATCCGCCGAGGTCGTTGCTGCAACCGCTGCTTTTTCCGTTAAACGCCGCCAGCGCTTCCTGCAGGGGCGCATCCTGCTCGCAGAAATGATGTTTTATCTTTATGGCTTGTCGACATTGCCGGCTCTCGCCACCACCCCCACCGGACGCCCCTGTTTCGTCGATAATCACCTGCCCGATTTCAGCCTGGCCTATGCCAGCGATACGGTGGGGGTTTTGCTCAGCCAGGAAGGCAAGGTAGGCCTGGATATTGAAGTCATGCGTGCCCGTGCCGGGCAACATAGAGAGCTGCAACACCAATACCAAACGCCGGCAGAAAACGCCTGGATCAGCGCACAGTACGACCGGCTGGAGGCGGAAACCCAACTGTGGAGTATTCGCCAGAGCGTGCTGAAGCTTTCCGGCCTGGGTAACAGTGGACAATCGACGCTGCTGCTGCACCCTTTTTCCGGCCATTTGCGCTCCAGCATCACCCCCCAGGTTCATGTGATGAGCGATGCCGACGAATACCTGAGTTGGGCTTGCGCACGTGAACCCAACCTGGAGCGCTTAATCTGCTGGCAATACGAAGCGGGTAAAGGCCTGCACAAGCACGGCGAAATCTCCCCGCGAGCCCCTGCGCTCTCTACCCGCTTTGTGAAATTAACCAGTCTGGCGCTCCACCGCTGACATCGACGATTTATGGCTAATCTGTAAGATAAAACTTTCTTTAACGGATAAATTTCTGCATAAAACTGCAAAGTCAGCCAATTATTCAGTAATCATCTATTCTCCCCGCCCTTCTTGCCCTACTATCTTTGGGTGTTCCAAGCTGAATCTGTTCATTCGAAAGGGAGAATCACCATGTCAGACCAAGCATTAAAAATCGTCACTCTGCTCGGCAGCCTGCGTAAAGGCTCTTACAACGCGATGGTCGCCCGCGCCCTGCCAGGCCTCGCGCCACAGGGTGTCACCATCGAAGCACTTCCCTCTATCCGTGATATCCCGCTGTACGATGCCGATGTACAACAAGAAGAGGGCTTCCCCGCCTCGGTGGAAGCCATTGCCGAGCAAATCCGCCAGGCCGACGGTGTGATCATCGTGACCCCGGAATATAACTATTCGGTACCCGGTGGGTTAAAAAATGCCATCGATTGGCTGTCCCGCCTGCCGAATCAGCCGTTAGCCGGTAAACCGGTGGCGATCCAAACCAGTTCCATGGGGCCGATTGGCGGCGCGCGCTGCCAGTATCATCTGCGCCAGATCCTGGTGTTCCTCGATGCGATGGTGATGAATAAGCCGGAGTTTATGGGCGGCGTGATCCAGAACAAAGTGGATGCGCAGGCTGAGGAACTCATTGACCAGGGAACGCTGGATTTCCTGACCGGGCAACTGTCCGCCTTCAGCGATTATATTCGCCGTCTGAAATAAATGTCTTTTTTGACGCCTTCATAAAAAATTCGATTGAAGGCGTCATTTCAATCAGAGAGTTACTACCAACCCATTAAAATTAAAGTCATAAAATTATGTATTTTTTTATTTTAGCCATCTTACTGGCTTTCACCACCAGACCACTATTAGCCACAGAAATGCGTTATCCCGCCGGAGAAGAGCCGATCGAGCTACCGGTACATAGCCCACTCAGCACCCAACTGCCACGCACCACCCAGAGCCAGGAAGATAAAAAGATCGCAGCCATGTCGTTGTATCTGACGCTGATGCGTGAAGACGGCCGTAACATATGGGCACCTTATCAACTGGCGGCTTCCTCAGCGGAAAAGGGCCAGACCGAACTGGCAGAGCGCTATCTGCAACTGAGTGCCGATCGCGGGTTATGGTATTACTACAATCTGCTGGAGGACGACGCCTTCAACAATATCCAACACGGCAGTACCTACCAGTCGATTCTGGCGGCAACCAAAGCCCGTTATCTGCAACATGCTCATTGGTTCGAAGGCAAAGCCAGCTATGCCATTCCTGACGGCCCACCGCCGCCCGGAGGCTGGCCAACGGTGGTCTACCTGCACACCTATGGCAAAAGCGCCGGTATCACACCGGAAGAACGCTTGTTTTTTAGTGAGATTGGCGTCGCCTATATAGAGATCAACGGCACCCAGATGCTGTCGGAAAACAGTTTCCGCTGGTCAAATTACAGTGACGAAAGCACCCAGAGCGCGATCCAGCGGGTTCTGCAGCCATCCACCGAAGAATTAAAGCTCAATCCGCAGAAAATCTACCTTGCCGCCCGCGGACAGGGGGCGCTGCATGCTGCCAATCTGTTGGCCAAATACCCGCAACTTTATGCCGGTGCGCTGCTGATTGCCCCAAATGGCGGGATCAAACAGGCACAGCAATCGCTGGCGACCCATAAGCGGCTGGTGGTGGCCTACTACGAACGGCAAAACTTCAGCGATCAGGCACTGGCAATGCACTTTGCCAATCTGTTCGGTGAGAATAATCAGGTGAAGGTTTTGCATTTTGCCCAGGGCGAGAGCCCCGACGGCGGCTGGCGGGCGCGTTTTAAACGGCCGTTGCAGTGGATGTTGCATCAGGCACCCGATGCAACGCCGGGCGCCTAAGACTACAGGGCCGACAAATGTCGGCCCTGTTCTTTCGTATCAGTGACCGTCGACAAAAACAATCTTCAGCACAAACAGCAGCGCTACCACTACCACGCATGGGCTGATTTCACGCCAGCGGCCGGTACCCAACTTCATTACGCAGTAAGAAATAAAGCCGAGCGCGATACCTTCGGTAATTGAGAAACTGAACGGCATCATCACCGCGGTCACAAACGCCGGAACGGCTTCGGTCAGGTCATCCCACTTCACTCGCGCCAGGCTGGATGTCATCAGCACGCCCACGTAGATCAACGCACCGGCAGCCGCATAAGCCGGAACCATGCCTGCCAATGGCGACAGGAAAATCACCAACAGGAACAGAATACCGGTAACCACCGCGGTCAGACCGGTACGGCCGCCGACGGAAACCCCGGCGGAACTTTCAATGTAGGCGGTAACGGAAGAGGTGCCGACAAACGAACCGGCCACCGAACTGATGCTGTCCACGTACAGCGCCTGCTTCATGCGCGGGAATTTACCCGTCGCGTCGGTCAGACCCGCCTTATCGGTCACGCCAATCAAAGTGCCGGAGGAGTCGAACAGATTCACCAACATAAAGGAGAAAATCACCCCCGCCAGGCCAATGTTCAGCGCCCCCGCCAAATCAACCTGACCCACCACCGAAGTAATGTTCGGAGGCATGGAGAACACGCCGCCGTATTTCACATCGCCCAGCGCCCAGCCGATCAGGGTGGTTACCACGATGGAAACCAGCACCGCCGCATGGAAATTACGTGAGGACAGCACGGCAATAATAAAGAAGCCCAGCGCACCCAGCAGCACGTTATGCGAGGTCAGACTGCCGATGGTCACCAGCGTATCCGGGTTCGCCACCACGATACCGGCATTTTTCAGCCCCATCATGCCGATAAACAGGCCGATACCGCTGGTGATCCCCACCCGCAGGCTCATGGGAATATTGGCAATCATCCAGTAGCGGACGCGGAAAATGGTCAGCAGTAACAAACCGACCGCGCCCCAGAAGATGGCTCCCATGCCGACCTGCCATGAAATGCCCATTGCGCCCACGACCACAAAGGCGAAGAACGCATTGAGACCCATAGCCGGCGCCAGCGCCACCGGCAGATTCGCCAGCAGGCCCATAAAAATACTGCCGAAAGCGGCAATCAGGCAGGTGGTTACGAACACCGCCTGCGTATCCATGCCCGCCGCACCCAGAATTTGAGGGTTAACGAACACGATATACACCATGGTCAGGAAGGTAGTAATACCGGCAATCGTTTCCGTACGCGCCGTGGTGCCATGTTGCTTGAGCTTAAACACGCGCCCAAGCAAGCCTTGCTCAACGTCAAGGCCAGTGACTTGTTTGTTCATTTTCAGAAATTCCGAAGAAGGGAATGGACCGTCGCCGGCTATCCTATAACAAAAAGTCAGGGTTTTGACGCCGCTCACAGCTTTTTTTCGCCGTCTTTACGGCTAAAAGCTTCAACAGATTGTATTTCCTGAGATTGATCGGCAATCCGTGATTCTGGGGTCGCAATCCTGCCTGATGCGGTTAAAGTGGCATTATCACCGCATAACCGAAGGACACGGCCCCTGATGAACCAAATTGACTGTATTTTGTTTGATTGCGACGGCACGCTGGTGGACAGCGAAGTGCTGTGCAGCAAAGCCTATGTGCACATGTTTGCCCACTATGGCATTCACCTTTCGCTGGATGAGGTATTCAGGAAGTACAAAGGGGTAAAGCTGTACGAGATTATCGAACAGGTTAATGCGGAGCACGGCGTCGCCTTGCCGAAGGAAGAGCTGGAGCCTTTATACCGTCAGGAAGTGGCCCGTCTGTTTGACAGCGAACTGCGGCAGATTGCCGGTGCGCGCGAGCTGCTGGCGCAGGTGACAGTACCAATGTGTACCGTGTCTAACGGCCCGGTCAGCAAAATGCAGCACTCGCTCGGCCTGACCGACATGCTGCACTATTTTGATGACCGGTTGTTCAGCGGCTATGACATTCAGCGCTGGAAACCGGACCCGGCGATCGTGTTTCACGCCGCCGAAAAAATGCGGGTGCCGGTGGAGCGTTGCATCCTGGTGGACGACTCCGCTGCCGGTGCGCAGGCGGGGATCGCCGCCGGGATCCCGGTATTTTACTTCTGCGCCGATCCGCACAACCAACCGATCGACCATCCGCTGGTCACCGCATTCGACGATTTGGCGCAATTACCTGCGCTGTGGCGTGAACGCGGCTGGCAGTTGACTAGCTAGCCGGCAACGGCGGCTTATTGCGCCACCAGCGCCATGAGCGTTTCAACGCCCGGGTCTGCGGGCTAAAGCGGCGGTTGACCGCATTGGCCAGCAGATCCAGCGCCAGACAAAACACAAAGTACACCAGGGCGATAAACAGGAAGACTTCCATCGGGTACACCATGCTGCGGTTGTTGACCTGGGTCGCCAGGAACGTCAGCTCACCGACGCCGACGATATAGGCCAGCGAAGTGTCCTTGATCAACGAAATCCACTGGTTGATAAACGAAGGCACCATCATGCGCAGCGCCTGCGGCAGCACGATCATTCGCAGCGTTTGCCAACGGGTCAATCCCAGAGACAAACCCGCCTGCCACTGGCCGGGGCCGATAGCGATGATCCCCGCCTTCACCGCGTGAGCCAGATAGGCCGAGGCGATCAGCGCCAGGGCGCAAACCACGGTGGTGATTTCCGGAATATCCACGCCAAAAACGATCGGTAACAGGAAATAGGTCCAGAAAATCAGCATGATCACCGGAATGGCGCGGAAAAACCCCAGCAGCATGGCCAGTAACCCGGCCGCTACGCCGCGTGACATCGCCAGTGCCACCCCCAACAGCGTGCCGATAATGGCCGAAGCCACACCGGCCATCAGGCTGATCGCCAACGTCAGCGCTGCGCCGCCCAGCGGGCCGTCCGGCCAGGTGCCCCACAGCAGATAACCCAGATTATCGTAAATGACGCTGAAATCCATCTTAATGCCCTCTCAGCGGTTTACGCTGCTGTCGCCACATACCCCAGCCTTCCAACAGGGCAATGATGGCGATGTACAGCACCGTCGCCACGCCAAACGCCTGGAAGGTGCGCAGCGTCTCGGTTTCCACCTGACGCGAAGCATAGGACAGTTCGGCAACGCCGATCGCCATGGTCAGCGAGGAGTTTTTTATCACGTTCATGTACTGGCCCAGCAGCGGCGGCATGGCGATTTTCAGCGCCTGCGGCAGCACCACGTAGCGCATCGCCTGCCAGCCGGTTAATCCCAGCGCGTTAGCCGCATATTTTTGCCCACCGGCGACACCACGGATGCCGGAACGGATCTCTTCGGCGATAAAGGCACTGGAGTACAGCGTCAGACCGAAAAAACCGGCGAGAAATTCAAACGACGGCCACTCAAGCGGGCCGATTTGATGTGAAGTATTCAGCCACTGCATGGCGGCGGACGGCAGGATCTGCCCGGCGGCGAAATACCAGAAGAACAGCTGTACCAGCAACGGCGTATTGCGAAACAACGAACTGTAACCCACCGCCAGCCAACGCAGTGCCCACAGGCGGCTGTCACGCATCGCGGTCAGTAAAAACCCCAACAGCGTGGCGGCCAGGCTCGCGCAGGCGGAAAGCCACAGCGTCAGCAGGAAACCCCGCCACAGCCAGCTCAGATACTCCGGCGCCAGCAGCCAGTCCAGATTCATGGTCAATCCTTGTCTTGCAAAATGCGTCAGGGGCGCAGCAAGCTGCGCCCCTCCAAACATATTTCAGCCCGTGAAAATCAGGCCTTCGGCTGTTGATCCAAAGGCGCGATTTTGAAGTCGCCGCGTGGCTGCGCGGTTTTGGTTTCCGGGCCAAACCAGCGATCGTAGATCTTCGCCGCTTCACCGTCTTTTTCCAGCTTGATCAGCGTGTCGTTAACGCTGGCGGTCAGGCGATCTTCGCCTTTAGGAATGCCAACCCCCTGGTATTCTTTGGTAATGCTGAACGGCGAGATCTCGAAATCTGCCTTTTGTGCCGCCGGCAGATTGCCGAGCAGGCCCACCAGCTTGGCATCATCCTGAGTGATCGCCTGCACGTTGCCGTTACGCAGGGCGACGAACGCCAGCGGAGTGTCGTCGTAAGAGATCACTTTGGCCGTTGGGTAATGTTCACGCAGGGTAATTTCCTGCACCGTGCCTTTGTCCGCGCCGATACGCAGTTTTTTGATGTCTTCCGGGGTTTTCAGCACGCCTTTATGGGCGATAAATTTCTGGCCGGTAGCAAAGTACGGCACGCTGAAGTTCACTTCCTTGGCGCGCTCGTCAGTAATGGTGAAGTTGGCGGCGATCAAATCGACCTTTTTCGACACCAGCAAAGGAATGCGGTTGGCCGGGTTAGTGGCACGCAGCTCCACCTTCACCCCCAGCGCCTTGCCGATCGCATCGGCCACATCAACGTCATAACCCACCAGCTTTTTGCTTTGCGGATCGATATAACCGAACGGGGGATTGCTGTCGAACACCGCGATACGCACTACGCCGGCTTTCTTGATGTCGTCGAGTTTGTCCGCGTGCGCGGCACCGGTGGCGAGGCTGGTCAGGCTGGCTAACAAAGTTAAGGCCAAAACGCGATGTTTCATGAGTTGCTCCTAAGGGGTTGATGTCCTGCTGGCTGCTACGCTAGCAAGACCCACTTAGGTCAGGAAATAATATAAAAAGCTATATTTATAACCATTTTGTCTTTAGGGGTTTTAAACGGCATAAAGGCGCAGTTTTCTGCGCCTTTTAAGAGCTGACTCGAGGGGATATTACTCTTTTTCCTCGTCTTTACCGTCGGAGGACAACAGTTTTTCCAGCGCATCACCACCAATATGACGGAAGTCCTGGCCTTTCACGAAATAGAAGATAAATTCGCAGATGTTCTGGCAACGGTCGCCGATACGCTCGATTGAACGGGCGCAGAACAACGCAGTCAGCACGCTGGGAATGGTGCGAGTGTCTTCCATCATGTAAGTCATCAACTGACGCACGATGCCTTCATATTCCTGATCGACCTTCCTGTCTTCGCGGTAAATTCGGATCGCTTCATCCAGATCCATACGCGCGAAGGCGTCCAGCACGTCATGCAGCATCTGCACGGTATGGCGGCCCAGCGACTCCAGGCTGACCAACAGTGGCTGGTGCTGGTGCGAGAACTTTTCCAGCGCGGTGCGGCAGATTTTGTCCGCCACGTCGCCGATACGCTCCAGCTCGGAGATGGTTTTGATGATCGCCATCACCAGGCGCAGGTCGCTGGCGGTCGGCTGGCGTTTGGCAATGATGCGCACGCAGGCCTCGTCGATCGCCACTTCCATCATATTGACCTTGGCGTCGCCTTCGATCACCCGCTTGGCCAACTCACCGTCCTGGTTGTGCATAGCGGTAATGGCGTCGGTCAATTGCTGCTCCACCAGCCCGCCCATGGTCAACACCTGGGTGCGGATGTGCTCAAGTTCTGCGTTGAACTGGCCGGAAATGTGTTTATTTAAATTCAGGTTATCCATGATGCATCCTATCAACCATAACGGCCAGTGATGTAGTCTTCGGTCTGTTTTTTCTGTGGCGCGGTGAACAGGGTATCAGTATCACTGAACTCGATCAGTTCGCCCAGATACATAAATGCCGTGGAGTCAGAGCAACGTGCGGCCTGCTGCATGTTGTGGGTGACTATCACCACGGTGTAGTCAGACTTCAGTTCGCTGATCAGCTCTTCAATTTTACCGGTGGAAATCGGATCCAGCGCCGAGCAGGGCTCATCGAGCAACAAGACGTCCGGACGAATAGCGATGCCGCGGGCGATGCACAGGCGCTGCTGCTGGCCACCGGACAGGCTGTAACCGCTCTGGTGCAGCTTGTCCTTGGTTTCGTTCCACAGCGCGGCCTTGGTCAAAGCCCACTGCACGCGCTCATCCATGTCGGCACGCGACAGCTTTTCAAACAGACGTACACCGAAGGCGATATTGTCGTAAATCGACATCGGGAACGGCGTCGGCTTCTGGAACACCATGCCGACCTTGGCACGCAGCAGGGCGATATCCGAGTTGTCGGTCAGAATGTTCTGCCCATCCAGCAGGATGCCGCCTTCTGCACGCTGCTCAGGGTATAACTGATACATCTTGTTGAAAGTGCGCAGCAGGGTTGATTTGCCACAACCGGATGGGCCGATAAACGCGGTAACCTTGTTCTTGGCGATATCCAGCGTGATGTTTTTCAGCGCATGGAATTTGCCATAGTAGAAGTTCAGATCGCGTACCTGAATTTTGCTGCTGGAAGCGTCGTTAACCATACTCATCAAGACTTCTCTCTTTTCATCAGCGCCGCCAGGGCCGCGCTCAAAATTTTATGAATGCTTTTGCTTGGCGAAAACTACGCGCGCCAAGATATTCAGTACCAGTACACACAGGGTAATCAACAGCACCCCGGCCCAGGCCAGCTCTTGCCATTCGGCGAACGGGCTCATGGCGAATTTGAAAATGGTCACCGGCAGGTTGGCGATCGGCTGCATCAGGTCGGTGCTCCAGAACTGATTCGACAGCGAGGTAAACAGCAGCGGTGCGGTTTCCCCGGCGATACGCGCAATTGCCAGCAGCACACCGGTGATAATGCCGGAGACCGAGGCTTTCAGCGTAATGGCGGAAATCATGCGCCATTTCGGTGTACCCAGCGCGTAAGCCGCCTCACGCAGCGTATCCGGCACCAGTTTCAGCATATTTTCAGTGGTTCGAATCACGATCGGCACCTGTAACAGCGCCAGTGCGATTATCCCGGCCCAACCGGAGAAGTGCTGCATCTTCGCCACCACGATGGTGTAGACGAACAGGCCCACGACGATCGACGGTGCCGATAACAGGATGTCGTTAATAAAGCGGATGACTTCCGCCAGCCAGGATTTACGGCCGTATTCCGCCAGGTAAATACCGGCCATTATGCCCAGCGGCGTACCGAATACCGTCGCCCACATGATCAACAGCCCGCTACCGGCGATGGCGTTAGCCAGGCCGCCACCCGCAGTGTTCGGCGGCGGCGTCATTTCGGTGAACAGCGCCAGCGACATGCCGTCGATGCCTTTGGTCACGGTGGAAAACAGGATCCACACCAGCCAGAACAGGCCAAACGCCATGGTCGCCATCGACAAGAACAGTGCCAGGCGGTTTTTCTGACGGCGCCAGGCCTGCATTTTGCGACGGCTTTCCAACAGCGCCAGGTTGTTTTGCATTTCCATAGTCGCCACGTTAGCGTCCCTCCTTCTTGGCCAGACGCATGACCATCAACTTCGACAGCGCCAGGACGATAAAGGTGATAACAAACAGGATCAGGCCCAGCTCCATCAACGCGGCGGTATGCACGCCCGATTCCGCTTCGGCGAATTCGTTGGCCAGCGCAGAGGTAATACTGTTGCCCGGCATATACAGTGAGGCGCTGTCGAGCTGGTAGGTGTTACCGATGATAAAGGTCACCGCCATGGTTTCCCCCAGCGCGCGGCCCAACCCCAGCATTACACCGCCAATCACGCCATTCTTGGTAAACGGCAGCACGATACGCCAGATCACTTCCCAGGTGGTGCAGCCGATGCCATAGGCCGACTCTTTCATCATCACCGGGGTCTGTTCGAATACATCGCGCATCACGGCGGCGATGTAAGGAATAATCATAATCGCCAGGATCACCCCGGCAGCCAGAATACCGATACCGAACGCCGGGCCAGAGAACAGCTCACCGACAATCGGAATGCCGGACAGCACGTCGCCAACCGGAGTCTGGAAATATTCGGCAAACAGCGGAGCAAACACGAACAGGCCCCACATGCCGTAAACGATACTTGGGATTGCCGCCAGCAGCTCAATGGCGATCCCCAGTGGGCGGCGCAGCCAGTTTGGCGCCAGCTCGGTCAGGAACAGGGCAATACCAAAGCTGACGGGGACGGCGATAATCAGTGCGATCAACGAGGTCACTACGGTGCCGTAAATCGGCACCAGCGCACCGAACTGTTCGGCAGGCGCGTCCCACTCTTTGGTCCACAGGAAGGAGAAACCGAATTTCTGGATGCTCGGCCAGGAGGCGAAGATCAGCGAAACAATAATGCCGCCCAGCAACAATAGGGTAATCAGCGCTGCCAGTTTGACCAGCGCGCTGAAGATGACGTCACCATTTTTACTCGGTGCTTTCATGGTCGGCTTGTACTCAGCCATAGATCACTCTCTGTTTTAACCCTGGCAGGCCCAACATGGGTCAGGCCCTGAAAAACTGAGTGGGGCGCGCCGAATCACGCGCCCCTGCGTTGTTAGTACAGCGCTTTACCGGAACTGTCTTTTACGTTGGTTTTCCATGCTGCACGCACCTGCTCGATCACTTCATTCGGCAGAGTGGCGTAATCCAGGTCATTAGCCTGCTTGGCGCCCGTTTTGTACGCCCAGTCAAAGAACTTCAGGACTTCGGTGCCCTGAGCCGGGTTTTTCTGCTCTTTGTGCACCAGGATGAAGGTGGTGGAAGTGATTGGCCAGGCGTTGTCGCCTTTCTGGTCAGTCAGGTCCTGTGCGAAGGTCTTGCTCCAGTCCACGCCTTTGGCAGCGGCGCTGAAGCTCTCTTCCGTCGGGCTAACCGCTTTGCCATCGGCAGAAATCAGCTTGGTGTAAGCCAGGTTGTTCTGCTTGGCGTAAGCGTATTCAACGTAGCCGATAGAACCTGGCAGACGCTGTACGAAGGCTGCGATACCGTCGTTACCCTTGCCGCCCAGACCGGTTGGCCAGTTAACGGTAGAGCCTGCGCCGATTTTCTCTTTCCACTGCGCGTTGGCTTTAGACAGGTAGCTGGTGAACACGAACGAGGTGCCTGAACCATCAGCACGACGCACAACGGCGATGTTCTGATCCGGTAGCTTAACGCCTGGGTTGAGCTTGGTGATCGCCGGGTCGTTCCATTTTTTCACGTTACCCAGATAGATATCGCCCAGAGTTTTACCGTCCAGGGTCAGCTCACCGGATTTGATGCCCGGGATGTTTACTGCCAGCACCACGCCACCGATCACGGTAGGGAACTGGAACAGGCCATCAGCAGCCAGTTTTTCGTCACTCAAAGGCGCATCGGAAGCACCAAAGTCAACGGTGTTGGCGATGATTTGCTTCACGCCACCAGAAGAGCCGATGCCCTGATAGTTAACTTTGTTGCCGGTTTCTTTCTGATAAGAATCTGCCCACTTGGCATAAACCGGAGCGGGGAATGTCGCACCTGCACCGGTCAGGCTAGCAGCAGCGAACGCGGACACGGCGGTCAGGGAGAAAGTCGCTGCCACAATACTGGCGACGGTGGTACGCATCAGTTTCATAATCACTCCTAATGGGGTATTCAAAAATCGATCTAGGTCGTTTTGAGTAAGTATTGCTGCAGGAGGGAAAATAGGACAGTTTGGTGACAGTTAAATGTACGAAATATGACAGTTATATTACAGTGAGGGCGCTGTGCTATCTACTCATTTAAAATCAGTCAGTTAAAGAATAAAACACTCAGTAATTAATCAATGAAAAAACCCGTTCCACCTCACCTATCCGCTTGAATATGACAACTTTTATCCCTGCTGTCGCACCATTGTCATATTTGATCCAATCATGAAAAAGCCGGCACAGTGGCCGGCTTTTAGAGGTTAACAGCAGCGAGTTACTCTACCGTGACAGACTTCGCCAGGTTACGCGGCTGGTCAACGTCGGTGCCTTTGATCAGCGCCACGTGGTAAGACAGCAACTGCAACGGCACGGTGTAGAAGATCGGGGCCACGATTTCTTCGACGTGCGGCAACGGGATGATAGTCATACCCTCGCTGCTGACGAAACCGGCATCCTGATCGGCGAACACGTACAGCTGGCCGCCGCGCGCGCGCACTTCTTCAATGTTGGACTTCAGCTTTTCCAACAGTTCATTGTTCGGCGCCACCACGATCACCGGCATATCGGCATCGATCAACGCCAGCGGGCCGTGTTTCAACTCACCGGCCGCATAGGCTTCCGCGTGAATATAGGAGATCTCTTTGAGCTTCAGCGCACCTTCCATCGCGATCGGGTACTGATCGCCACGGCCAAGGAACAGCGCGTGATGCTTGTCGGAGAAGCCTTCCGCCAGCGCTTCAATGTTTTTGTCCAGCGACAGCATCTGTTCGATACGCGCCGGCAATGCCTGCAGGCCGTGCACGATTTCATGCTCAACGCTTTCCGCCATACCTTTCAGTCGGCCCAAACGTGCCACCAGCATCAACAGCACCGCAAGCTGGGTGGTAAAGGCCTTGGTGGAGGCGACACCGATTTCGGTACCGGCCTTGGTCATCAGCGCCAGATCGGATTCACGCACCAGTGAAGAACCGGCCACGTTGCACACCGCCAGTGAACCGAGGTAACCCAGCTCCTTCGACAGGCGCAGTGCCGCCAGCGTATCGGCAGTTTCACCGGACTGCGACAAGGTAATGATCAGGCTGCCCGGACGCACGGCAGATTTGCGATAGCGGAATTCTGACGCGATTTCCACGTCGCAAGGCACGCCGGCCAGCGATTCGAACCAATAGCGGGCAACCATGCCGGAGTGGTAAGACGTCCCACAGGCAATGATTTGCACGTGCTGCACCTTCGCCAACAGTTCATCGGCACGCGGGCCCAGCTCGCTCAGGTTGATTTTGCCCTGGCTGAAACGCCCTTCCAGGGTGTTCTTCAGCGCCAGTGGCTGTTCGTAGATCTCTTTTTGCATGTAGTGACGGTAAGCACCTTTGTCACCGGCGTCGTACTGCACCTGGGATTCGATTTCAGGACGCTCAACGGCGTTGCCCTGCTTATCGAAAATGTTGACGGTGCGGCGAGTCATCTCCACCACGTCACCTTCTTCCAGGAAGATAAAGCGACGGGTTACCGGCAACAATGCCAGTTGATCGGAAGCCAGGAAGTTTTCACCCACGCCACGGCCGATAACCAGCGGGCTGCCGGAGCGCGCAGCCACCAGCACGCTAGGGTCGCGGCTGTCCATCACCACGGTGCCGTATGCGCCACGCAACTGAGGGATCACACGCTGAACCACTTCCAGCAAGGTGCCCCCCTGGCGCTGTTCCCAATGCACCAGGTGAGCAATCACCTCGGTGTCGGTTTCAGAGCTGAAGTGATAACCGCGTTCGATCAGCAGTTCACGCAGCGGTTCGTGGTTTTCGATGATGCCGTTATGCACCACAGTAATGTAATCAGAAACATGCGGGTGCGCGTTAGCTTCGGTAGGTTCACCGTGCGTTGCCCAGCGGGTGTGAGCAATACCGGTGCCCCCATGCAATTCATGTTGTTCAGCGGCTTCGGTCAGTTTGTTAACCTTGCCCACGCGGCGTAAACGGTTGACGTTGCCTTCGGCATCCACCACCGCCAAACCGGCGGAGTCGTAGCCACGGTACTCAAGGCGGCGTAACCCTTCCAACAGAATCTCTGCAATATCACGTTGCGCTACTGCGCCTACAATTCCACACATCAGTTGTATTCCTAATTAAACGCCTTTCGGGGCGCTTTCGATGCCTTGACCTGATTTTGCCGGTTTTTACCGTGCGTCCCCGAGCCTGTAGAGAATGGGGATTATTATGTTTTGCCCTGCACTCTGCACCAAAGCACAGGGCAAAACAGAGTGAGGAGCCGTCAGCCCCCTCACCCCGGCCCTCTCCCAAAAGGAGAGGGAGTCTAAGTTGTTACTTCTTCTTGACCGGACGCTGCCAGCCCTGGATATGCACCTGCTTGACGCGGCTCAGCACCAGTTCGTCTTCGCCGATATCACGGGTCACCGTAGTGCCTGCGGCGATGGTCGAACCTTTGCCGACAGACACTGGCGCCACCAGCTGGGTGTCGGAACCGACAAACACGCCGTCGCCGATAATGGTTTTATGCTTATTGGCGCCATCATAGTTACAGGTGATGGTACCGGCACCAATATTCACATCGTCGCCAATCTCGGCGTCGCCCAGGTAGCTTAGATGGCCCGCTTTAGAACCTTTGCCCAAACGCGCCTTTTTCATTTCGACGAAGTTGCCGACATGGGCACCCACCGCCAGCTCAGCGCCTGGACGCAGGCGGGCAAAGGGACCCACGGTGCATTCCGCTGCCAGCACGGCATCTTCCAGCACGCTGTACGGGCTGATTTCGCAGTCATCGCCGATCACGCAGTTTTTCAACACGCAGCCGGCACCGATTTTCACTCTATCCCCGAGCTTGACCGTGCCTTCAATAATCACGTTGGCATCAATAGAGATGTCGCGGCCGTGCACAAGTTCCCCACGCAGGTCAAAACGCGCCGGATCCAGCAGCATTACGCCGGCCAACAGTAATTTTTCAGACTGTTCTGCCTGGTAGATACGCTCAAGTCGCGACAGTTGCAGACGGTTATTCACGCCTTCCACTTCACTCAGGCGTGACGGATGCACGGCTTCAATTTTCTTGCCGTCGGCATGGGCCAGCGCAATGATATCGGTGATGTAGAATTCACCCTGTGCGTTGTCGTTGTTCAACATTCCCAACCAGCGCTTGAGATCGCGGCCGTTGGCCACCAGGATGCCGGTGTTGATTTCATTGATTTGGCGCTGAGCTTCATTGGCATCTTTATGCTCAACAATCCCCACCACCTGGTCGTTTTCACGCACAATACGGCCGTAACCGCTCGGATCCGCCAGCTTCACCGTCAGCAGGCCAATGCCGCCCTGGGGCTTCGCGGCCATCAGACGCTGCAAAGTATCGACAGAAATCAGCGGGACGTCGCCGTACAGCATCAGCACGTCTTCATCGTCGGCAAAATGCGGGGCCGCTTGCTGCATGGCATGGCCGGTACCCAATTGCTCGGCCTGCAGCACCCAGTTCAGTGCGCCGTCGGTCAGGGTGTTTTTCAGCAAGTCGCCGCCATGGCCGTACACCAGATGGACGTTTTTCGCGCCCAGTTTCATCGCGGCATCAATGACGTGCTGCACCATCGGCTTGCCGGCCAACGGATGTAACACCTTGGGAAGATCGGAATACATGCGTGTTCCCTTGCCCGCGGCGAGGATCACCACACTCATTGCGCTGTTCGACATAAGCAACCTGATAACTCCATTTTAATAGACGAAAGTAGAACTCTTTAGTGACGATATTACTACATATTTCTCTGCACGAACCCAGCTCAGGCCTTGGGGCACTAAGCACGCCGAAGTTAAGGATCCAGTAACCCGACGCTGGGGATAACTGTCGGCGATCGGCGACATTTCCAGCCTCTATTGAAGGTTATACCTCACAATGCCTGCCGGGGTATCAGGCTTATTTTAAAACAAAAAAAAAGCGACCCAATAGGCCGCTTTCTTAATTTTGGCTGCGTTATGCACGCGCCAAAATATTACATCGATCTTCTGGTGAGCTCGATAACGCGCAGTTTCGCGATCGCTTTCGCCAGTTCTGCAGATGCCTGAGCATAGTCGACATCGCCATGAGAGCTACTGATATGTTCTTCAGCTTTACGCTTGGCTTCCAGCGCTCTCGCTTCGTCGAGGTCCGTTCCACGGATAGCAGTGTCAGCCAGCACGGTGACCACGCTCGGTTGTACCTCAAGGATACCGCCGGACAGGTAGATGAACTCTTCTTCACCGTGTTGTTTAACAATACGCACCATGCCAGGCTTGATGGCAGTCAGCAGCGGCGCATGACCAGGGAAAATCCCCAGTTCGCCTTCGCTACCTGTCACCTGGATCTTTTGCACCAGGCCGGAAAACATATGTTTTTCCGCGCTGACTACATCCAGATGGTAAGTCATAGCCATATCACCCTCCTCTCAAGACGTTACAGTTTCTTGGCTTTTTCCACTGCTTCTTCAATGGTGCCAACCATGTAGAACGCTTGTTCAGGCAGGTGGTCATAGTCGCCGTCCATAATGCCTTTGAAACCACGAATGGTGTCTTTCAGCGATACGAACTTGCCCGGAGAACCGGTGAAGACTTCTGCCACGAAGAACGGCTGAGACAGGAAGCGTTGGATTTTACGCGCACGGGATACGACCAGTTTGTCTTCTTCAGACAGCTCGTCCATACCCAGGATTGCGATAATATCTTTCAGTTCCTGATAGCGTTGCAGAATGGACTGCACGCCACGCGCTACATCGTAGTGCTCCTGACCAACTACCAGCGGATCCAGCTGACGGCTGGTAGAATCCAGCGGGTCAACGGCCGGGTAGATACCCAGAGAAGCGATATTACGGCTCAGTACCACAGTTGCATCCAAGTGAGCAAAGGTGGTGGCTGGTGACGGGTCAGTCAAGTCATCCGCAGGGACGTAAACGGCCTGTACGGAGGTGATTGAACCAGTCTTGGTAGAGGTGATACGTTCTTGCAGAACACCCATCTCTTCCGCCAGCGTTGGCTGATAACCTACCGCCGATGGCATACGGCCCAGAAGTGCGGACACTTCGGTACCGGCCAGGGTATAACGGTAGATGTTATCAACGAACAGCAGAACGTCACGGCCTTCGTCACGGAATTTCTCCGCCATGGTCAGACCGGTCAGAGCAACGCGCAGACGGTTACCCGGTGGCTCGTTCATCTGGCCGTAAACCAGGGATACTTTATCCAGTACGTTGGAGTCGTTCATTTCGTGGTAGAAGTCGTTACCCTCACGAGTACGCTCACCCACGCCCGCAAACACAGAATAACCGGAGTGCTCGATCGCGATGTTACGGATCAGCTCCATCATGTTTACGGTTTTACCAACACCCGCACCACCGAACAGACCGACTTTACCACCCTTGGCGAACGGGCAGATCAGGTCCATTACCTTGATACCGGTTTCCAGCAGATCCTGGGAGTTGGCCAAATCTTCGTAGCTTGGCGCCGGACGGTGAATCGCCCAACGTTCTTCTTCGCCGATATCGCCCTTCATGTCGATTGGTTCACCCAATACGTTCATGATACGGCCCAGGGTAGCTTTACCTACCGGTACTTCAATTGGGTGGTCCAGGTCAGTGACTTTCAGACCGCGACGCAGACCATCAGAGGTCCCCATTGCGATACAGCGAACCACGCCACCGCCCAACTGTTGCTGAACTTCCAGCACCAGCTTATTGGCACCGTTTTCTACCTCAAGAGCGTTGTACACTTTTGGTACGGCATCCTGAGGGAACTCGACGTCCACTACGGCGCCGATTACCTGGATAATCTTTCCAGTAGCCATCTTGAATCCTCTACGTAATTCGTAAACCTAGCTTAAACCGCGGAGGCTCCCGAAACGATCTCGGTGAGTTCCTGAGTGATGCTGGCCTGACGAGCCTTGTTGTATACCAACTGCAGCTCTTTGATCAGGCTACCGCCGTTATCGGTTGCGGCTTTCATCGCTACCATTCGTGCGGCCTGCTCGCTGGCCAGGTTTTCCACGACGCCCTGATAAACCTGAGATTCCACATAGCGACGCAGCAAGGTATCAAGCAGCACTTTTGGATCGGGTTCATACAGGTAATCCCAAGATTTTTTCTTCAGCTCACCGTCTTCGGCAGGCGGCAACGGCAGCAGCTGAACGATCTGTGGTTCTTGGGACATCGTATTGATAAATTTGTTACTGACAATGTACAGCTTGTCCAAACGACCTTCGTCGTAGGCTTGCAGCATCACTTTCACCGGTCCGATCAGCTCCGACAGGGAAGGGTTATCCCCCATGCCGGTGACCTGGGCAACCACGTTGCCGCCCACGGAACCAAAGAAAGAAGCCGCTTTAGAGCCAATCAGTGCCAAATCTGTTTCGACACCTTTTTCGGACCAGCCTTTCATCTCTGCCAACAGGCGCTTGAACAGGTTAATGTTCAAGCCACCACAGAGACCGCGGTCAGTAGACACCACCAGATACCCGACGCGCTTAACATCACGCTCATCCAGGTACGGGTGCTTATATTCCAGATTACCCAACGCAAGGTGACCAATCACTTTGCGCATGGTCTCTGCATAAGGACGGCTGGCCGCCATGCGTTCCTGCGATTTACGCATTTTGGAGGCGGCGACCATTTCCATCGCTTTAGTGATCTTTTGCGTGTTTTGCACGCTCGCGATCTTACTACGTATCTCTTTTGCGCCGGCCATGTCTGCTTCTCCTCATTGCCAGACGGCCTGCTGTTTTACAACTGCAGGCCGCTGAGCGTTACCAGGACTGGGTTTTCTTGAAGGTCTCGAGGATGCCTTTCAGCTTGCCCTCGATCTCATCGTTGAAATTGCCAGTTTGGTTGATGTGGTTCAGCAACTCGGCATGCTCGCGGTCTGCGTAAGCAACCAGCGCGGCTTCGAAGCTCACGACTTTCGCGACTTCAACGTCGTTCAGGAAGCCACGTTCTGCGGCAAACAGCACCAGAGACTGTTGTGCGACGGACATCGGCGCATACTGTTTCTGTTTCAGCAGCTCGGTCACTTTCTGACCGTGGCTCAGCTGTTTGCGGGTCGCATCATCCAGATCGGAAGCGAACTGAGAGAACGCAGCCAGTTCACGATACTGTGCCAGCGCGGTACGAATACCACCGGACAGTTTTTTCATGATCTTGGTTTGCGCTGCACCGCCCACACGGGATACGGAGATACCCGGGTTAACTGCCGGACGAATACCGGAGTTAAACAGGTTGGATTCCAGGAAGATCTGACCATCGGTAATCGAGATTACGTTGGTCGGAACGAACGCGGAAACGTCACCCGCCTGGGTTTCAATGATCGGCAGAGCAGTCAGTGAACCGGTTTGGCCTTTGACTTCACCTTTGGTGAAGGCTTCAACGTATTCGGCGTTAACACGCGCAGCACGCTCCAGCAAACGGGAGTGGAGATAGAATACGTCGCCTGGGTAAGCTTCACGGCCTGGTGGACGACGAAGCAGCAGGGAGATCTGACGGTATGCAACGGCCTGTTTGGACAGGTCATCATAAACAATCAGCGCATCTTCACCGCGGTCACGGAAGTATTCACCCATCGCACAACCGGCATATGGCGCCAGGTATTGCAATGCAGCGGATTCAGACGCGGTAGCAACCACAACGATGGTGTTTGCCAGTGCGCCGTGCTCTTCCAGTTTGCGCACCACGTTAGCGATGGTGGACGCTTTCTGGCCGATAGCCACGTAAACACATTTGATGCCGGAATCGCGTTGGTTGATGATCGCATCGATCGCCAGGGCAGTTTTACCTGTCTGACGGTCACCGATCACCAGCTCACGCTGGCCACGGCCGATTGGGATCATGGCGTCAACAGATTTATAGCCAGTTTGAACCGGCTGATCTACGGACTGACGCTCGATAACACCAGGGGCAATAGCTTCAACCGGAGAGAAACCGTCGTTATCAACCGGGCCTTTACCATCAATAGGTGCGCCCAGGGTGTTAACTACACGGCCCAGCAGGCCACGGCCAACCGGAACTTCCAGAATACGGCCGGTACATTTTACCTTCATGCCTTCGGCCAGATCCGCGTACGGACCCATAACCACAGCACCTACGGAGTCGCGCTCCAGGTTCAATGCGATTGCGTAACGGTTGCCTGGCAGTGCGATCATTTCGCCCTGCATAACTTCGGCCAGACCGTGTACGCGGATGATCCCGTCACTGACGGAAACAATAGTACCTTCATTGTGAGCTTCGCTCACCACATTGAACTGAGCAATGCGCTGCTTGATCAGTTCGCTGATTTCGGTGGAATTCAGTTGCATGCTCCAGTCCCCTTAAGACTGCAAGACGTCTGTCAGGCGTTCAAGACGACCGCGAACGCTGCCATCAATCACCATATCGCCAGCACGGATAATTACGCCGGCCAGTACAGACTTGTCAATTTTGCAATTCAGCTTAACTTTGCGTGACAGACGCTTTTCCATCGCAGCGGCAATATTAGCCAGCTGTTTGTCGTTCAGTGCGCTCGCAGAGAGCACCTCGACTTCGACGGTGGATTCCAGCAAAGCGCGCAGTTCGATGAACTGCTGCAGCACCGCAGGAAGAACCAGTAAACGTCCATTTTCGGCCATTACACGGATAAAGTTCTGGCCATGTTCGTCGAGTTGTTCGCCACATACCGCGATGAACGTTCTGGACAGCGTCTCCGGTGCGACAGCACCAGCCAGCAGTTCAGAAATCTGTTCATTGCGAGTGACATCAGCCGCAAACGCCAGCATATCCTGCCAGCGATCCAAGCTTTGATGCTCAACGGCAAAGTCAAAAGCTGCTTTGGCGTAGGGGCGAGCTACAGTTACAAATTCAGACATCAGCCCCTCCCTCCTTACAGTTCAGCGACCAGTTTATCAACGATGTCGCTGTTAGCAGCTTCATCCACGGAACGTTCGATGATCTTCTCGGCGCCGGCAATTGCCAGCATCGCGACTTGCTTACGCAACTCTTCACGAGCGCGCTTACGTTCGGCTTCGATCTCAGCCTGAGCCTGCGCCACGATTTTGTTACGTTCCTGCTCGGCTTCGGCTTTCGCTTCATCCATGATCTGAGCTTTGCGTTTGTTTGCTTGCTCGATGATCACCTGAGCTTCTGCTTTAGCAGTTTTCAGCTGGTCGGTCGCATTGGCTTGCGCTAAGTCCAAATCTTTTTTGGCACGTTCTGCAGAAGCGAGACCGTCAGCAATTTCTCCCTGACGCTTCTCGATGGCTGCCATGATCGGCGGCCATACGTACTTCATGCAGAACCAGACAAACAGAACGAACGCGATGGCCTGGCCGAGGATTGTTGCGTTAAGATTCACAGCACAATGCCTCTTTAAAAGTTAATAGTGTGGTTTCAGTGTAGAGAAGTTCTCTACTTACGCGACAGCAAACATCACGTACAGACCCAGACCAACAGCGATCATCGGGATGGCGTCAACCAGACCCATAACGATAAAGAACTGTGTACGCAGCAAAGGAATCAGGTCAGGCTGACGTGCAGCGCCTTCCAAGAATTTACCACCCAGGATGCCGATACCGATCGCAGCACCGATTGCCGCTAAACCCATCATCACAGCGGCAGCCATGTACAGCAGATCCATACTCAGGTTTTCCATGACAGTCTCCAGTTTGTTTCAGTTTAAAAGTACAAGTGTTTTAAGAAAATCAGTGCTCTTCAGATGCCATCGAGAGATAGACAATCGTCAGAACCATGAAAATAAAGGCTTGAAGCGTAATGATCAGGATGTGGAAAATAGCCCAAGGCACATTCAGAAGCCACTGTGACCACCACGGCAACAAACCGGCAATCAGGATGAAGATCAACTCACCCGCATACATGTTGCCGAACAGTCGCAGGCCCAGTGAAACAGGCTTGGACAGCAGGCTGACACCTTCAAGAATCAGGTTGATTGGAATGAATAACGGATGGTTGAACGGCTGCATGGTCAACTCTTTAACGAACCCACCAACGCCTTTCATTTTGATGCTATAGAACAGAATCAGGATAAATACGCCCAACGCCATCGACAGTGTAATACTCACGTCTGCGGTAGGGACGACACGCAGTGCCGGCAAACCAAACACATGTTCGCCAATAAACGGCAGCAGATCGATTGGCAGCAGATCCATCATGTTCATCAGGAATACCCAGACAAACACGGTCAGCGCCAGCGGAGCAATAACCTTGCTCTTGCCGTGATACATATCACGAACGCTACTGTCGACGAAGCCCATGATAAGTTCGACGGCAGTTTGAAGTTTCCCCGGTACACCGCTGGTGGCTGTATTGGCTACTTTCTTGAAGATAAACAAGAACAGCGCGCCCAACACCACAGAGAAGAACAATGAGTCAATGTTCAACGTCCAGAATGTCGGGGTACCAGAGTGTGGTTCAACTAACTGAAAAGTACGCAGATCCAACTGAAGGTTATTCAGATGGTGGCTGATATAGTCCTTTGCAGTCCCATTTTCTCCAGATGCAGACATGATGCCTCTTACCCTTTTAGTTAAGTTCGGTAACTGTTAATCACGGCCGGTGCCACTATCTGCACCACTAACACCGCTAAATAGGTCAGGCCAAGCGGTACAAACGCCGCTTTAAACACCCCAAGCGCCACGATCAACAAAACTATGGTGATCAGGACCTTTAATCCCTCGCCGATGGCGAACGACCAGGCAACCCGACCGGGTGCCGGCGTCTGCGCCTGATGGCGCAAGGCAAACAGCATAAACATGGTGCTCGGCAACCAGGCAGCGAGACCGCCCGCCAATGCCGAACCGCTCCATTCCAGGCTTTTCAGACCGAAAGCAGCGCTGATCAGAACAAAAGTCATTAACTGCAGAAACAGCAATTTGCGAGCAACTTTTCCGCTGTAAAGGGACACAGACATGACGTTTGTTCTCTCCGTACCCCTGAGGAGGTATGCTGAGTGACGTATAAAACTTTCTTTACTGCTCTGAGTCAAGCAGCAAAAAACGAGCAAATTATACGGGGCATACCAACGAATTCAATCGATAAGTAGCGAAAAGGTGAACAATTATTTAAATTCCCCCATTTCAGGCTATTTTCACAAGAAAACGGTCGGAATAATAGGGCTCATTTAATTGTCTGATTATTCCAGTGTTACAGCAAGAAACGTGTAGTTGCTCACAATAATACCTATTTCTGATTTATAGCCCACGGCCAACCAAAGCGTCTTTAGCAAATCGGGCGATCAAAAAGATATTATAAATCAGAATATTACAAGTTAACTGTTCAAAAACAATCCGTCTACCCGCTAAAAACCTTTTATTGACAGCTTCAGGGATAATATTCCAACAGCTAATTAACATTAGCAGCAAAGCAAGATCCTTCACTTATGGTTGCTAACGAAACTATTACGATCTGCAATTACCCTATTGTCACCAATTGGTGGCTATTTTTGTGTTAATAAAAAGTAAATTAACTAAAAAAACCACCCATTAATTAGCCTGCTTACTTTAACCATGGGCACTATCTTTTAATTAGCGCTTACTTGATCAAAAACAAACTCAGTTTGCCTTAAGGATAACCAGATGACGTTCACCTTCGAGTTCCGGTACCTGCAGACGTACGACTGATTCCAACTCAATGCCCGGCGGCAACTGCGTAAGCTCTTCGTCTGGGCGTACTCCTTTCAGCGCGTAGAAACGCCCCTGCCCTTTTGCCGGCAAGTGATGACACCAGGACAGCATATCCTGCAGTGAGGCGAAGGCGCGGCTGATGACGCCGTCAAACGGCGGCTCCGCAGGAAACTCCTCAACGCGGCTCTGAACCGGCTCAACGTTGGTCAAACCCAGTTCATGCTGCACCTGACGCAGGAAGCGTACACGCTTGCCCAGGCTGTCGAGCAAGGTGAAATGGGAATCGGGGCGAACAATGGCCAGCGGTATGCCTGGCAAGCCGGGACCGGTGCCCACGTCGATAAAACGCTTACCCTGCAGATGCGGGTTGACTACGATGCTGTCGAGAATATGGCGAACCAGCATTTGCTGCGGATCGCGCACCGAAGTGAGGTTATACGCCTTGTTCCACTTATCCAGCATGCCGACATAGCCCAGCAACTGCTGTTTTTGCCGATCGGGAAGCGTAATGCCTGCCGCTTTGAGCAACGAATCTAATTTTTTCTGCACAATGAGTCCTTAGACTGGCGCACAACGGCAAGCCAGGTAGGGGCTGCCCAAGAAGGTGACCATAATAATTCAGGCCAGAAACGATGTCAGCGGCCGTTTGCCGATCAAATAATCAAACGGCCGCCCAAAAACAGGATTTATGCGCTGCGGCGCAGCAGCCCCTGCTTTTTCAGCCAAATCAGTAGAATTGAGATCGCCGCCGGCGTGATGCCAGAAATGCGTGAAGCCTGGCCGATCGAATTCGGCTTGTGGTCATTCAACTTGGCGATCACTTCATTCGACAGGCCAGAAACCTGCTGGTAATCGAGATCCAACGGCAGCACGGTGTTCTCATTGCGCTGCTGTTTTTCGATCTCTTCCTGCTGGCGAGCAATATAACCTTCGTATTTTACCTGGATCTCAACCTGCTCGGCTGCCTGAGTATCGGCCAGCGGCGGCGCAAATGCCGCGACGGAGGTCAATTGGGTGTAATCCATTTCCGGGCGGCGCAGCAGTTCTTCACCGTTGGCTTCACGCGACAGCGGTGCTTTCAGCAGCGCATTCACCTGCTCGACGTTTTCGGCGTGCGGGTGCATCCAGATGTCGCGCAGGCGCTGACGTTCCTGTTCGATGTGCTCGAGTTTTTCGCTAAAGCGTGCCCAGCGGGCATCGTCCACCAGGCCCAGTTCGCGGCCTTTTTCCGTCAGGCGCAGATCGGCATTGTCTTCACGTAACATCAGGCGGTATTCGGCACGTGATGTGAACATGCGGTACGGCTCTTTGGTGCCCAGGGTGCTGAGGTCGTCCACCAGCACGCCCAGATAAGCCTGATCGCGGCGTGGTGACCAGCCTTCGTCTTCATTGGCGTAGCGCCCGGCATTCAGGCCGGCTAACAGGCCTTGCGCTGCAGCTTCTTCGTAACCGGTGGTGCCGTTGATCTGGCCGGCGAAGAACAGGCCCTGAATAAATTTGCTTTCCAGCGTCGGCTTCAGATCGCGAGGATCGAAGAAATCATACTCGATGGCATAGCCTGGTCGAATGATCCGGGCATTTTGCATCCCTTCCATCGAACGGACGATCTGCATCTGTACGTCAAACGGCAGGCTGGTGGAGATGCCGTTTGGATAAATTTCATTACTGGTCAGGCCTTCCGGCTCAAGGAAGATCTGGTGCGCGTTACGATCGGCAAAACGCATCACCTTGTCTTCGATCGACGGGCAGTAACGCGGGCCGATCCCTTCGATGATCCCGGCATACATCGGGCTGCGATCGAGGTTATTACGGATCACATCATGGGTTTTTTCATTGGTGTAGGTGATGTAACACGCCATTTGTTCAGGGTGTTGCCCAGCGTTGCCCATGAACGAGAACACCGGGATCGGTGTATCACCGTGTTGAGGTGCCAATACGCTGAAATCTATGCTGCGGGCATCGATACGCGGCGGTGTACCGGTTTTCAGTCGGTTAACACGCAAAGGCAATTCACGCAGTCGCTGTGACAGTGAGATCGATGGCGGATCTCCGGCACGGCCACCGCTGTAGTTTTCCAGACCAATGTGGATCTTGCCGTCCAGGAAGGTACCTACGGTCAGTACTACCGCCTTGGCGCGGAATTTCAGCCCCATTTGGGTCACGGCACCGACAACGCGATCGTTTTCCACGATCAGATCTTCGACCGGTTGCTGGAAGATCATCAGATTGGGCTGGTTCTCCAGAGCAGTACGTACCGCTTGACGATACAGTACTCGGTCAGCCTGAGCCCGGGTGGCTCGTACCGCAGGGCCTTTGCTGGCGTTTAGTATCCTAAACTGGATGCCGGCATGGTCGATCGCTGTGGCCATCAGGCCGCCAAGTGCATCAATTTCCTTAACCAGATGCCCTTTACCAATACCGCCAATCGCCGGGTTGCAAGACATTTGCCCCAGCGTATCGATATTGTGAGTCAGTAATAAAGTCTGACGTCCCATACGTGCCGCGGCCATAGCGGCTTCGGTACCGGCATGGCCACCACCGATGATGATGACGTCAAATTGCTCTGGATAAAACATGGAACTGCACCTCGTCGTATTGCGAACGATCGTTGTTTGCCCTGGGGTGGTGGATTCTACTCAAGTTTAGTCGATCGACCAAGTGGTCAGGATCCTTGAGTAATTAAAAGAAGATCTTTTTATTTAAAGATCTCTTTATTAGATCTCTTATTAGGATCGCGATCTTCTGTGGATAAGTGATTATTCGCGATTGAGATCAGCTAATTAAGGAGGATCGTTAGCTGTGAATGATCGGTGATCCTATGGCTTATAAGCTGGGATCTAAATGGCATGTTATGCACAGGACAAAAAGCGACCTAAGGTTGTTATTGGGATAACTACCGGTTTTACCCTGCTTTTAAGCATAGTTATCCACAATCGTTCGGGTGATCTTTGAACAAATTAGAGTAAATTAATCCAATTTTTCACCCATTCCTCTGCTGGATCCTCAGGAATTTCGTGTTCAGTCACGTCGATCTCGAGCCGATCGCCGATCCTTTTCGCTCCACGGGCAATCAGAAGATCGTCGATCCGTTGGATCGCACCACAGAAAGTATCGTATTCAGAGCTGCCCAAACCGACTGCACCGAACTGCACCTGGGATAAATCAGGAAGCTGTTCTTCTATTTGTTCCAGCAGCGGTTGCAGGTTATCCGGTAAATCCCCGGCGCCATGGGTCGAAGACACCACCAGCCAGCGTCCGGACAAGGTCAGTTCATCCAATTCAGGGCCGTGCAGGGTCTCGGTAGTAAAGCCTGCCGCTTCCAGCTTTTCAGCCAGGTGCTCGGCTACGTACTCGGCACTGCCAAGCGTACTGCCACTGATCAGAGTAATGTCTGCCATGAAATGAATGATCCCAACCTTCTCAAAGTGGCAGCATTGTACGCTGTGAATCGGCTGGGATCTACCTGTGGATAATATGGGTATAGTAAATAGTTGGCTAGGGAGTGATGGTACGCATGATGGGGTTATGCAGCGAGATCAGGGTTTCAGTTGACTGGATCTCGTCGATAGTCTGGATCTTGTTGATAAGTACTTGTTGCAGCGCATCTATCGAGCGGCACATCACTTTGATAAACACGCTGTAGTGGCCGGTGGTGTAATAGGCCTCGACCACTTCCTCCAGGCTTTCGAGCTTTTTCAGTGCAGAAGGATAGTCTTTGGCACTCTTTAATATAATGCCGATAAAACAGCAGACGTCGTAGCCCAGGCGTTTGGGATTCACGTCTACCCGTGCTCCGGTGATGATACCGGCCTGCTTCATCTTCTCTACTCGCACGTGAATGGTTCCGGGACTGACGGCAAAATTCTTCGCCAGTTCGGCATAAGGCGTGCGCGCGTTTTCCATCAAGGCATTAAGAATGCCTCGATCGAGATTATCGATCTGATAATTTTCAGCCATTTAATCCCCCACTAATTGCTGATTGTTGAATTATTACCGCATCAAAATGAACGATTAAAAGTGAAAAGGCAATATTGATTAGCGGATATTGAATTGTGGTGCCGTTCTGTTGCTTAATCGTTGGCAACAGAGACAGGTTTATAAGAGATACGGCAATGAAAAAACAGTTTATTCAAAAACAACAACAAATCAGCCTGGTTAAATCCTTTTTCTCCCGCCAGTTGGAGCAACAGCTTGGCCTGATCGAAGTACAGGCGCCGATCCTCAGCCGTCTGGGTGACGGCACTCAGGACAACCTGTCCGGTAGCGAGAAAGCGGTACAGGTAAAGGTGAAAACCCTGCCGGACGCCACCTTCGAAGTGGTGCACTCACTGGCCAAATGGAAGCGTAAAACGCTGGGCAGCTATGACTTTGGCGCCGGTGAAGGCCTGTATACCCATATGAAAGCACTGCGTCCGGACGAAGATCGTCTGAGCGCCATCCATTCGGTCTACGTTGATCAATGGGACTGGGAGCGGGTGATGGGCGATGGCGAACGCAGCCAGGATTACCTCGAAAGCACCGTGCGCAGTATTTATGCGGCGATTAAGGCTACCGAAGGGGAAGTGAGTCGCGAATACGGCTTAACGCCGTTCCTGCCGGAGCAAATCCATTTTGTGCACAGCGAAACCCTGCTGCAACGCTACCCTGAACTGGATGCCAAAGGCCGTGAGCGGGCGATTGCCAAAGAGCTGGGCGCGGTATTTCTGATCGGTATTGGTGGCAAATTGTCACACGGCAAATCACACGATGTGCGTGCGCCGGATTATGATGACTGGACCACCCCAGCAGCTGAAGGGTTGGCCGGCCTGAACGGTGACATCCTGGTATGGAACCCGGTGCTGCAGGACGCCTTCGAACTTTCTTCTATGGGGATCCGCGTTGACGCCAGCGCGCTGAAACGCCAATTGGCACAGACCGGTGATGAAGATCGCCTGGCGCTGGAATGGCATCAGTCATTGCTGCGTGGCGAGATGCCACAAACTATCGGTGGCGGTATCGGTCAGTCGCGCCTGGTGATGCTATTGCTGCAACTGTCGCACATCGGGCAGGTACAGTGCGGCGTGTGGTCACCTCAGGTACGTGAGGCGGTAGAAGGGCTGCTGTAATACTCAGCGCCGCCAGCGGCGCATTAAGCGGCTTTTTAACCCGGTATCAAAGCGCCAGATATGATCGAAGATGCGCATGATACCGGGCTTGCCGTAGTTGGACATCGCCACTGCGTGAAAGCGCTGCTGGTGGTTTTGCTGCAGTTGTTTAACCTTCTTTATTATCTCCTCCGGCAATCGCTGGGCAATAAAGTCAGAAATGATCACCGCGTCGGCGTCGAACCAGCCGCTTTCCGTCATTTTGCTCACCGTGGCATTCAGGCAGGCCGCCAGATCGGTGCCGCCGCGAAAATGCTGACCGAGAAAGCGAACCGCCTGCTCAATACCGCTGGCGGCGGTCAGTTCGTAATGCACTATCTGGTTGGCGAACAGCATGATGTAGCAGCGGCGGTTATCCGCCAGCGCAATGCGCAACAGCGCCAGACAGAAAGCCTTGGCGCACTGCTCGTTGAAACCGCCCATCGAACCTGAGGTATCCACGCAGACAATAAACGGCCCGCGAGGTTGTTGATCCTGCTGCTGGTGAGTGACCTGACGGATATGGATCTGTTCCTGCCAGACATCGCCCTGCAGACGATAGCTCAATAGCCGTTTTTCCAGCAGGCGGCGGTAAAACTCAAACTCCAGCTCTTCAATGCCCAGCGTGACCAACTCGGGCGGCAGCAGGCGCAGAATATCGTCGCTCTGGTGAATGCCGCTGACCTCTTCCGGCAGCGTGGCCGGCACCTGCACCATCACGCGGAAAGGCTCCGGCAACGCGTCCTGCTGTTGCACCGCCTTGGCCTGATAGCTGCGCCCAAGCTGCTGTGCCAGCTTTTTCAGTTCCGGTTGCTGCTGCAAGAAATTGCCGTATTCCACCAGCCGTTGGTAATCACCCCGTTGCAGATGGCCTTTACTCATATCCCAAAGCCGCCCGGCAGCGGTGTCGTTTTCCGACAGCAGCGGCTCCAGGGCGCCACTCAGCGCCAGACGTTCCTGCAGCTCCGCCATCAGCTGTTCGCGTTCCTGTTCCAGCAATTGGTGATGCATCATGGTGGCCTGCAGCGTCAGGCTGATGCGCCAGCGCTGCAGAAACAGGGTTTGGAAGCTGTCATCCAGTGGATGGTTGGGCAGATCGGCGGCGTCCACCAGTGAGCGCGCCTGCTCATAAAAGGGAGAAACCAGTTGGCGCAGTAGATCCAGGGTGTCGTTAAGGTTGTGGAAGAACTGGGTGTTGTTCTCTAGCTGACACTGTTGATAACGATAGAATTCCTGTGCCAGCGCGGGCGGCACCATGGCTTCATGCAGGCGTTCTTTCAGCTGTAGCTTCCAGCGTGGCAGGTCGCGATCCAGCGCCCGGCGGATCGCCGGAAACTTTTTGAAGAAAATCGACAGCTGCGGTGCCGCCAGCATGCCGATGATCATCTCCTCGATCAGTTCACCTTCGGTGATCGCCAGCAGCAGATCGAGTGTTTCCAGGCTGAGCATAATTACTGGCCGCGCATTTGCTGGTGCTGCTGTTTGATTTGTTCCGCCACCTGCAGCAGGCTGGCCTCAATTTTTGCCAGCCTGGCGGCAGGGGTAAACAGGCAGGGCTGATGCTGACTGAATAACCGACGCTGTTCTGCCAGGCGCTGCGCCAACTGCTCCATTTCGTCCAGCATTGCCTGCGGCGTTCCGCTGGTCTGCTTGCCGGGCTGGGCCAGTAAAGAGGGCTGGCGGCTGACGTCCAGTACCGTCAGATGCAGTTGCTCGTCCACTTCCAGGTCAATCTGCTGAGCAAAGCCAATGCCGTTCAGTTTGGCGCGCACGTCGCCGCCTTTTTGCAGCCAGTTTTCCAGCGCGCTGTTTTCAATACTCAGATGGTTGACCTGAATATCATGCAGTTGCAGCGGTTTTTGCAGCAGCAGGGTCAGGCTGCCGGTACCGAGTGGCGTGGCCAGGGCAAACTGGGGCTTTCTGCTGAACATGCCGCCCTTTTTTACCAATGTAATAGCCTGGCTGTCGCTCTGCTGTTGCTGATGCTGTAGCCAGCGGGTATGGATCTGTTGCAGTTGGATCAGCAAGGTTTGCTGTTGATAGGCCGACTCGTTCAGCAACTGCTCAACTTGCTGTTGCAGCAGTTTCAGCGAGCTGAGGTCGTGCCACAGGCAGTCTTTCAGCAGCAGCAGATCGATTGGGGCCACGGCGTCGCGACCACTGAAGAAAGCACAGGCCTGCAACAGCCGCAGCGCTTTTTTCCAGCGACGATCGGAAACGTAAGGGGCACTTTCCAGTGCATCCAGCCGCTGGCGCAGTTGGAATATCAGTTCAAAGCAATTCTCAGGCAGTTTGATTTTGTCGATCTGCGCTTGCCACTGGTGATATTCCTCGTCACTGATACTCAGTGCTTCGGGCACCGGGTTTTCATTCTCGTTCTGGCGGCTGACCAGCAGTGAGCGGAAATTCTGTTTGTCCTGCACTTTATCCAACCACAGGCGTATCAACATGCGGTCATACAAGGCTTCCAGACTGTTGTCGGCTTCCGGCAGTTCGTTGGAGGCGGTGACCAGCAGCCGCAGTGGGATGGGTTCTTCGTTATTACCGTTACGGAAGCGGCGTTCGTTAATCGCCGTCAGCAGGGTATTGAGGATCGCCGGGCCGGCCTTCCAGATCTCATCCAGAAACACGATTTCCGCTTCGGGCAGGTAGCCGGTGGTCAGACGTTGGTAGCGGCCTTCGTCCTTTAACGCCTGGATCGACAATGGGCCGAACACTTCTTCCGGCGTTGAGAAGCGCGTCATCAGGTATTCAAACGAGCGCGCGCTGCGAAAGGCGAATTTTAGCCGACGGGCAATCAGGCTTTTGGCGATGCCCGGTGGGCCAAGCAGAAACACGCTTTCACCGCTGAGCGCCGCCAGCAAACACAGGCGAATGGCTTCCTGCCGTTCATAAAGACCGCTCTCCAGCGCGCTGCTGAGGCGGGAAATCCGTTCTGCAAGAAGTGATGATGACGCCATATTATTGTCGTGTTGTCCGAGGGTTAGCCAATCTTGGTGGATAATCCGATGATAAACCACCATTATTTTTAATGGTATAGCTTGTTGATTAGTAAAATCTTTCTATTATCAAAAGGGTGGCTGGTTCACATTTTGTTTATTTTTAAGCTCTGATATAAGGATAGGCAAGCAGTATAAATCGTGCATACTGTGCGCCTTTTAGTGGGCGTAACGGATCTTAGAGCCCGTATCTCTGGCTGATGCGGATGCATCGCTAACGGATGTTCTAATAAAGAAACGAATTATGAGCACAGAGCATAAACAGTCCTTATCGGCGGTAACCCTGGCGGCAATTGGGGTGGTTTACGGTGATATCGGCACCAGCCCTCTCTATACTCTCCGAGAGTGTTTCTCCGGCCATTACGGCTTCGATGTTCGTCCAGACGTGGTTTTCGGTTTTCTTTCACTGATCTTCTGGATGTTAATCATCATTGTTTCCCTCAAGTACCTCACCTACGTCATGCGGGCGGATAACGCCGGTGAAGGGGGGATACTGACGCTGATGTCGCTGGCCGGGCGCCATACTTCGGCGCGGACAACGTCCATATTGGTGATCCTGGGTCTGATTGGCGGCAGCTTCTTCTATGGCGAGGTGGTGATCACCCCGGCGATATCGGTGATGTCGGCGATAGAAGGTTTGGAAATTGCCGCGCCGTCGCTTGATGGCTATATAGTCCCGCTGTCGATTCTGGTATTGACCCTGTTGTTCGCCATCCAAAAGCACGGTACCGGCAGCGTCGGCAAGCTGTTTGCGCCGGTCATGCTGCTGTGGTTTATCGTTCTGGCGGTGCTGGGGGCTCGTAGCATCATGGCCAACCCGGAGGTGCTGCAGGCGCTGAACCCGAAATGGGCGCTGAACTTCTTTATCGAATATAAGAAGGTTTCGTTCTTTGCGCTGGGTGCGGTAGTGCTGTCGATCACCGGCGTTGAGGCGCTGTACGCCGACATGGGTCACTTTGGCAAATTCCCTATTCGTCTGGCCTGGTTCACCGTGGTGCTGCCTTCGCTGGTGCTGAATTATTTCGGCCAGGGTGCCTTGCTGCTGAAAAATCCTGAGGCAATTAAAAACCCGTTCTTCCTGCTGGCACCGGACTGGGCGCTGATCCCGCTGTTGATTCTGGCTACGCTGGCTACGGTTATCGCCTCGCAGGCGGTGATCTCCGGCGTGTTCTCGCTGACCCGCCAGGCGGTGCGTCTGGGTTACCTGTCACCGATGCGCATCATCCATACTTCGGAGATGGAATCCGGTCAAATCTACATCCCGGTGATCAACTGGACGCTGTATATCGCGGTCGTGCTGGTGATTATTGGTTTCGAACATTCCAGCAATCTGGCGGCGGCATACGGTATTGCTGTGACCGGCACCATGGTATTGACCAGTATTCTGGTGACCTCGGTGGCGATCAAAAATTGGCACTGGAACCGCTTCTTCGCCGTTGGCATTCTGGTTATCTTGCTGATTATCGATGTGCCGATGTTCTCCGCCAACGCCCTGAAGCTGTTCTCTGGCGGTTGGCTGCCGTTGCTGCTGGCACTGGTGATGTTCATCATCATGACCACCTGGAAGAGCGAGCGTTTCCGCCTGTTGCGCCGCATGCATGAACATGGCAACTCCCTCGAGGCAATGATCGCCTCGCTGGAAAAATCACCGCCGGTACGGGTGCCCGGGACTGCTGTCTTTATGTCGCGTGCCATCAACGTGATCCCTTTTGCGCTGCTGCATAACCTTAAACACAATAAGGTGCTGCATGAACGAGTGGTGCTGTTGACGCTGCGCACTGAAGATGCTCCTTACGTCCACAACGTGCGGCGGGTGACCATCGAACAACTTTCGCCAACCTTCTGGCGGGTGGTGGCCAGCTACGGCTGGCGTGAAACGCCGAACGTGGAGGAAGTGTTCCACCGCTGTGGGCTGGAAGGGTTGCCGTGTCGGATGACGGAAACCTCGTTCTTTATGTCGCATGAGTCGTTAATCCTGACCAAGCGGCCGTGGTACCTGTTCCTGCGCGGCAAGCTGTTTATCGCACTGAGCCGAAACGCGCTGCGTGCGCCGGACCAGTTTGAGATCCCACCTAATAGGGTGATCGAGCTGGGAACCCAGGTCGAGATTTAACTTCCCCCTCAAGGGCTCAGCAACCGCTGGGCCCTTTCTGTTTATGTTCTCGGTAACTATGTTCTCGGTAACACCAGCGAAACGTTTCGATAGCGATCACATTTCTGCACTGTCCCGGTTGCCTTCTGTTGGCGTTTTTTTAAACTCCAGACACAAGCGAAACGTTTCGCTGGTGGAGTGAGAAGAAAAAATGAAAAAAGGCGTGCTGCTGAATGCTGATGTTTCTGCCGTGGTTTCCCGCCTCGGCCATACCGACCAGATCGTCATCTGTGATGCGGGGTTGCCTATTCCGGCGGCAGCGCAGCGTATCGATCTGGCGCTGACCCAGGGTGTACCGACGTTTTTGCAGGT
This sequence comes from Serratia sp. BIGb0163, assembly GCF_024809935.1. Taxonomy (NCBI): domain Bacteria; kingdom Pseudomonadati; phylum Pseudomonadota; class Gammaproteobacteria; order Enterobacterales; family Yersiniaceae; genus Serratia; species Serratia sp. BIGb0163. Next base: position 8,196 of record NZ_JANUDZ010000008.1, on the reverse strand, counting down.
GCTCGGGGTAGTGACGCAGGAAATGCAGGTAGAGAGCGCCATTCTGGCGGAAGAGATAGTTAAACAAAATCCGCAGCTCCATCGTGCGTTGTTGGCTCAACTGACCGAACTTGGCCAACACCAGGGCAATACCATCAGCGTGAGCTATATCAGCCACAGTGCGTTCAAAGCGCAAACTGAACATAGCCGGGCAGTGATCCGCAGCGGGGAATGTTCGCCGTATGCGAATGTCATCCTCTGCGCCGGCGTAACTTTCTGAGGCATTTATGCAACCTTTACTGCAACTGAAAGGGATCGATAAAGCCTTTCCCGGCGTGAAGGCGCTTTCCGGCGCCGCACTCAGCGTTTATCCCGGCAAGGTGATGGCGCTGGTGGGGGAAAACGGTGCCGGGAAATCCACCATGATGAAAGTGCTGACCGGTATTTATAACAAAGACGCCGGCAGTCAGTATTTTCTCGGTAAAGAGGTGGCATTCACTGGGCCAAAGGATTCGCAAGAAGCGGGTATTGGCATTATCCATCAGGAACTGAACTTGATCCCGCAGTTGACGATCGCGGAAAACATCTTCCTCGGGCGCGAATTTGTGAACCGTATTGGCCGCATCGACTGGAAGCGCATGTATGCCGAAGCCGACAAGCTGTTGGCGCGGTTAAACCTGAGTTACAGCAGCCACCGGCTGGTGGGCGAGCTGTCGATCGGCGATCAGCAGATGGTGGAAATCGCCAAGGTGCTGAGCTTCGAATCCAAAGTAATCATTATGGATGAACCGACCGATGCGCTAACCGACACTGAAACCGCCTCTTTATTTAAAGTGATCAACGAACTGAAGGCCGAAGGGCGCGGCATTGTTTATATTTCGCACCGGCTGAAAGAGATTTTTGAAATTTGCGATGACGTCACGGTGTTTCGTGACGGGCAGTTTATTGCCGAGCGTCCGGTCAGCGAGCTGCAGGAAGATTCGCTGATAGAAATGATGGTCGGCCGCAAGCTGGAAGAACAGTACCCACGCCTGAATCTGCCGCGCGGCGAAAAACGGCTGGAGGTCAGCCAGGTTTCCGGTCCGGGAGTGGATGACGTCAGCTTTACCCTGTACCGGGGCGAAATCCTTGGCGTCGCCGGGCTGATGGGCGCCGGGCGTACCGAGCTGATGAAAATTCTCTACGGTGCCGCACCGCGCAAATCCGGTACCGTCAGCCTCGATGGCCGCCCGGTGGTGACCCATTCTCCACAGGACGGTCTGGCGAACGGCATTGTGTATATATCCGAAGACCGCAAGCGCGATGGCCTGGTGCTGGGGATGTCGGTGAAGGAAAACATGTCGCTGACCGCACTGCGCTATTTCAGCCGTGCCGGTGGCAGCCTGAAACAGGCAGAAGAGCAACAGGCCGTGGGTGACTTCATCCGTTTGTTCAATATCAAGACGCCGTCGATGGAACAGCCGATTGGCCTGCTCTCCGGCGGCAACCAACAGAAAGTGGCGATCGCCCGTGGCCTGATGACGCGGCCAAAGGTGCTGATCCTCGATGAGCCGACGCGCGGTGTCGACGTCGGTGCAAAAAAAGAAATCTATCAGTTAATCAACCAGTTCAAGCAGGAAGGGCTGAGCATCATTCTGGTGTCTTCGGAAATGCCGGAGGTGCTGGGCATGAGCGACCGCATCCTGGTGATGCACGAAGGACATCTCAGCGGTGAATTCCCGATTGAACAGGCCACCCAGGAAGCGTTGATGGCTGCGGCCGTTGGCAAGCAATACGGCGTAAAGCAGGAGTAATCAGATATGAGTTCCCAGAGTGCGGCAAAACGCTGGTTCAGTAAAGAGTGGCTGTTAGAGCAAAAATCACTGATTGCTCTGCTGGTGCTGATCGCCGTGGTCTCTTCAATGAGCCCGAATTTCTTCACCGTAAACAACCTGTTCAATATTCTGCAGCAAACCTCGGTGAACGCCATTATGGCGGTGGGGATGACCTTGGTGATCCTCACTTCCGGCATCGATCTGTCGGTGGGATCGCTGCTGGCGCTGACCGGTGCGGTGGCGGCGTCGATCGTCGGTTTTGAAGTTAACGCGGTGGTGGCCGTGGCGGCAGCGCTGGCATTGGGGGCGGCAGTCGGCGCCTGTACCGGGGTGATCGTGGCCAAAGGCAAGGTGCAGGCGTTTATCGCCACTCTGGTGATGATGCTGTTGTTGCGCGGCGTCACCATGGTGTACACCAACGGCAGCCCGGTGAATACCGGCTTTACCGACGTGGCCGATACCTTCGGCTGGTTCGGCATCGGCCGTCCGCTGGGCATTCCCACGCCAATCTGGATTATGGCGATCGTGTTTATCGCCGCCTGGTACATGCTGCACCATACTCGTCTGGGCCGTTATATTTATGCTCTGGGTGGTAACGAAGCGGCGACCCGCCTGTCCGGCATCAGCGTCGATAAAGTGAAGATTATCGTTTATTCGCTTTGTGGACTGCTGGCGGCGTTGGCGGGGGTGATCGAAGTGGCACGCCTGTCTTCCGCGCAGCCAACCGCCGGTACCGGCTATGAGTTGGACGCCATTGCCGCGGTGGTGCTGGGTGGTACCAGCCTGGCCGGTGGCAAGGGCCGTATTGTTGGTACGTTGATCGGGGCACTGATCCTTGGCTTCCTGAACAACGGTCTGAATTTACTGGGTGTTTCTTCCTACTACCAAATGATCGTGAAGGCAGTGGTGATACTGCTGGCGGTTCTGGTAGAGAACAAAAGCAACAAATAACCTCCCCCTACAGGAATCACGATGATGAAAATGAAAAAATTGGCAATTCTGGCTTCAGCCTTCGCGCTGAGCGCCACCCTTAGTGCTAACGCGCTGGCTAAAGACACCATCGCGCTGGTGGTTTCTACCCTGAATAACCCGTTCTTTGTGTCAATGAAAGAGGGCGCACAGCAGGAAGCCAATAAGCTGGGTTACAACCTGGTGGTGCTGGACTCGCAAAATAACCCGGCGAAAGAACTGGCGAACGTACAGGATCTGATGGTGCAGGCGCCCAAGTTGCTGCTGATTAACCCAACCGACTCCGATGCGGTCGGCAACGCCATCAAGATGGCCAACCAGGCCAAGATCCCGGTCATTACCCTGGACCGTGTGGCGAGCAAAGGTGAAGTGGTCAGCCATATCGCTTCTGATAACCGCGTCGGCGGTAAAATGGCCGGTGACTTTATCGCTAAAAAAGTGGGTACGGACGCTAAAGTGATCCAGCTGGAAGGGATCGCCGGTACCTCCGCCGCCCGTGAACGTGGCGAAGGCTTTAAACAGTCGCTGGATCAGAACAAATTCAAACTGCTGGCCAGCCAGCCGGCAGACTTTGACCGTACCAAGGGCCTGAACGTGATGCAGAACCTGCTGACCGCTCACCCGGACGTACAGGCGGTATTTGCCCAGAATGATGAAATGGCGCTGGGTGCACTGCGTGCGTTGCAAACCGCCGGTAAAACCGACGTGGTCGTGGTAGGCTTCGACGGCACCGCTGACGGCGTGAAAGCGGTTGAAGGCGGCAAACTGGCTGCGACCGTGGCGCAGCGCCCGGATCAGATCGGCGTGATTGGTGTGGAAACGGCGGATAAAGTGTTGAAAGGCGAAAAAGTGCCGGCCACTATCCCGGTTGATCTGAAACTGGTCACTAAATAACACTCTGTAGCACCAGCGCCATCAAAACGGAGCGTTTATGATGGCGCACAATTCAGGAATCAATGCGATGGCAACAGGTAAGCTGGTGGTTTTGGGCAGTATCAATGCCGACCATATCCTCAATATTGAGCAGTTTCCCCGTCCGGGTGAAACGGTGATCGGGAAGCAGTATAAAGTGGCGTTTGGCGGCAAAGGCGCCAACCAGGCGGTGGCGGCAGGGCGCAGCGGCGCGGATATCGCTTTTATCGCCTGCGTGGGCGCTGATGACATCGGCGAACGCATTCGTCAGCAACTGGCTACCGATCGCATTGATACCCAACCGATAGAGGCGATTGCCGAAAACACGACCGGCGTAGCGCTGATTTTTGTTAATGCTGAAGGCGAGAACGTGATCGGCATTGATGCCGGCGCCAATGCGGCAGTGACTCCTGACTATCTGGCTCGCTATCAGCAAAAAGTGATTGATGCCGACGCGTTGTTGATGCAGCTCGAGTCGCCGCTGGAGACGGTTATCGCCGCCGCCGGCCTGGCGAAACAGCATCAGACTCAGGTGATCCTCAATCCTGCGCCGGCACGTGAACTGCCGGACGAATTATTGGCAATGATCGATATGATTACGCCAAACGAAACCGAAGCCCAGCGCCTGACCGGTATTGCGGTCAATAATGATGATGATGCCGCGCGTGCCGCACAGGCTTTGCATGATAAAGGCATTGCCACTGTGATCATCACCCTCGGCAGCCGTGGCGTTTGGCTGAGTGAAAACGGCAAGGGTAAGCTGGTGCCCGGCTTCAGGGTTAAAGCCGTAGACACCATAGCAGCTGGCGATACCTTCAACGGGGCGCTGGTCACGGCGCTGCTGGAAGGCAAAACCATGGCGGATGCGGTACGCTTTGCCCATGCGGCGGCGGCCATTGCGGTGACCCGTCCAGGTGCTCAGCCTTCCGTACCCTGGCGCGAAGAGATCGACATCTTCTTGCGGCAGCAGGAGTAATCCCCTTGGCCACCATGAAAGACGTCGCCCGCCTGGCGGGCGTTTCAACCTCGACGGTCTCGCACGTCATTAATGACAATCGCTTTGTCAGCGACAGCGTGCGGGCCAAAGTCATGGCGGCCGTTGAACAACTGAACTATGCGCCTTCTGCACTGGCGCGCAGCCTCAAACTAAACCAGACGCGTACCATCGGTATGCTGGTTACCTCCAGCAATAACCCGTTTTATGCCGAAGTCGTGCGCGGCGTTGAGCGCAGTTGCTATGAGCGTGGCTACAGTCTGATCCTGTGCAATACCGAAGAAGATGCCGCACGCATGAATCGCAACATGGAGACGCTGTTGCAAAAACGCGTCGATGGCTTGCTATTAATGTGCACCGAAAATCATCGGCCATCGCAGGACGCGCTGAGCCGCTATCCTTCGTTGCCGATCGTCATGATGGATTGGGCGCCGTTCGAAGGGGCCAACGATATCATTCAGGACAACTCGCTGCTGGGCGGTGAGATGGCGACCGATCACCTGATCGCCCGTGGGTATCGCAAGATTGCCTGCATCGCCGGCCCACAGGATAAAACTACCGCACGTCATAGGCTGGAAGGCTACCGTCGCGCCATGCAGCGCGCCGGATTGGCAGTCTTGCCGGGGTACGAAGTGCACTGCGATTTTGAATTTGAAGGCGGCGTGGATGCCATGAAGCAACTGCTGGCGCTGGCTGAACCCCCGCATGCGGTATTCGCCGGTAACGATGCGGTAGCCGTAGGTGCCTATCAGGCGCTGTATCAAGCCGGATTGTCGGTGCCGCAAGACATGGCGGTGATGGGCTACGATGATATAGAGCTGGCCAAATATCTGGCCCCACCGTTAAGTACTATTCACCAACCGAAAGATTCACTGGGGGAGTTGGCGATTGATACGCTGATTAACCGCCTGCAGAACCCGGACCGCGAAGCCCAGGTTCTGGTGTTGACCCCTGAGCTGGTGGAGCGTGCTTCGGTCGGTTACCGTTAACCCGCGGTTTTAACCGGTTTCTTCGGGTCCTGGCCGCTGATCAGGTTACGGCCGTCCTTTCTTCTCAGTAACATAAACACAAACGCCGAGGCCACGGTGACAATCCCCATGGTAATAAAGGTGTAGTGGAAGTGATCGACCATGGTCCCCAGCGACATGGTTTGATAGAAACGCAGTACCGCCGCGCTGATCGCCACCCCGAAGCTGATGGAAAGCTGTTGAGTTACTGCCAGCACGCTATTGCCGGAGCTGGCGTTGGCGTCATTCAAATCTGCCAGGCTGATGGTATTCATGGCGGTGAATTGCGTAGACATCGCCATCCCCAGCACGAACAACGGCAGGATCATCAACCACAGCGGCATTCCTGGGCTTTGCAGCGCGAACTGAGCAATCAGCACGCCAATAATGACGGTGATGCCGACCAGCGTTTTACGATAACCGAACCAGCGCAGCACCTGAGTGACGGTGGATTTCGCCATCAATGATCCGACCGCGGTCGGTGCCATCATGCAACCGGCAATAATCGCCGAGTAACCGAAACCCACCTGCAACATCAGTGGCATCAGGAAGGGTACACAGCCGGTGCCCAGCCGTGAGGCGACGTTACCGGCAATCCCCACCGAGAAGGTTCGGGTCTGGAACAGGTCCAGGCCAATCAGCGGTTGAGGATGCCTGCGGGCATGGGCGATATAGCCGAACAGCATCACCACGCCGCTGAGCAGAATGCCCAATGAGATATAGCTGGCCAGCACCTGCTCACCAAACAGTTCCAGCCCGGTAGAAACCAACACCAGGCTCAGGCCAAACAGCATAAAGCCAATGAAGTCGAAGCGGCGCTTGGGGGTGGTAAAGTCCGGCATATATTTACGCGCATAGAAGATGCCGAGCAGGCCAATCGGGATATTGATAAGGAAAATCCAGTGCCAGGTGGCGTAGGTCACCAGCCAACCGCCCAGCATTGGCCCCATAATCGGCCCAACCAGCCCCGGCATGGTCACGAAGTTCAGCACCGGTAACAGCTCGCTGCGTGGGTAGGCGCGCAGCAGAGCCAGGCGCGCCACCGGCATCATCATCGCACCGCCGACACCCTGAATGACTCGTGAAGTTACCAACAGGCTTAACGTCGGAGAAAGCGCACACAGCAGCGAACCGAGAGTAAACAGAGAAACGGCGATGATAAACACCCGGCGGGTACCGAAGCGATCCGCCAGCCAGCCGCTGACCGGGATCAGCATCGCTACCGTCAGGGTATAGCTGATAACCGCCGACTGCATCGCCAACGGCGAGCGCTCAAGACTTTGAGCTATCGCTGGCAACGCCGTATTGAGGATGGTGGCATCCAGTGCCTGCATAAAGAACGCCATGGCGGCGATCCAGGGTAGTCCTGCCATACTGCGCGCGGATTTGGTCATTGTGAGTCCCGGTTAACTGTCGTCTTCGTCCCTTTCATCTTCTTCTATATATAAGTAGGGGGCGTTAGTCTTTCTCTCTGAGCAAAATCTGGCAGGCGGCTAATGCCTCCGCGCTGTCACCGGCGAGTATCGCATCGACGATGGCCTGGTGGTGCTGGAGCTTAATCACTTCGTTGCCGGTGATGGCGCGGAAGTAACTTTGATATACCGAACTGAACAGATTGGCAAATGAGGTCAGAAATGGGTTGCCGCTGGCTTCATAGATGAGCTGGTGGAATTGGGTATCCACCTGGATCCAGTGCTCTCGGTCGAACTGGATATGCAGGGCGCGCATTTCTGCCATCAGTTCAGCCAGTCGTGCGGTTTGCTGATGGCTGGCATTGGCCGCCGCCAGCGAGCAGGCCTGAGGTTCCAGAGAGGTGCGCAATATAAGGAAGTGCTGCATGACCTGATCGAAGTTTTCCTTGGTCATCCACCAGGTCAGCAAATCCTGATCGAGAAAGTTCCACTGGCTTTGCGGCATCACCCGGGTCCCAATGCGTGGTCGGGGCAATAACATGCCTTTGGCTGCCAGCATCTTCACCGCTTCGCGTACCGCCGTGCGGCTAACGCCGAATTGTTCGCCCAGTTCCATCTCTCCGGGCAGGATGCTGCCGGCCTGATAATCGCCTGCCAGAATTTGTTGGCCGAGTTTTTCTGCAAGTAGATAAGAAAGATTGCGTTGGGCGGCCTGTTGTTGAGCATTAAATTGCATGGCTGCGAGTCCTTAACTGACATTGTTACTCTTATTTTACTCTACGGATCGCCAGCTTTTGTGGCTGTTTACCGGAAAAAGTGACGAAAACGCTGACTTGTGCAGCGCTTTGTTGAAATAATCCGCGCTTGAAAAGTTTTTTGCATTTAGGGGTTGCGGCCTTCTGAGAACTCCCTATAATGCGCCCCCACTGACCGGGAACAACGACTCCTCTAACGAGAACCAAGTCGCCCAGTCGGAAAGAGAAAAGCGAAATAAACGCTTGACTCTTCGGGTGAAAAGCGTAATATACGCCACCTCGAGATAGCAAGCTACGGCGGCTAACTCACTGCTCTTTAACAATTTATCAGACAATCTGTGTGGGCACTCCACA